>NZ_LR134380.1:2529375-3162500 GCF_900637585.1 Legionella pneumophila subsp. pascullei | reverse complement strand
ACTGACCGATAGTGAACCAGTACCGTGAGGGAAAGGTGAAAAGAACCCCGGAGAGGGGAGTGAAATAGAATCTGAAACCGTTTGCGTACAAGCAGTGGGAGCATTTCTTCGGAGGTGTGACTGCGTACCTTTTGTATAATGGGTCAGCGAGTTACTTTCAGTGGCGAGGTTAACTGAATAAGGGAGCCGTAGAGAAATCGAGTCTGAATAGGGCGATAGTCGCTGGGAGTAGACCCGAAACCGGGCGATCTAGCCATGTGCAGGATGAAGGTTGGGTAACACCAACTGGAGGTCCGAACCGGGTAATGTTGAAAAATTATCGGATGACGTGTGGCTAGGAGTGAAAGGCTAATCAAGCCCGGAGATAGCTGGTTCTCCCCGAAAGCTATTTAGGTAGCGCCTCGTGAATGATTACTGGGGGTAGAGCACTGTTTCGGCTAGGGGGCTGTCATGGCTTACCAAACCGATGCAAACTCCGAATACCGGCTAATTGAATCACGGGAGACACACGGCGGGTGCTAACGTCCGTCGTGAAGAGGGAAACAACCCAGACCGCCAGCTAAGGTCCCCAAGTACTAGTTAAGTGGGAAACGATGTGGGAAGGCATAGACAGCCAGGAGGTTGGCTTAGAAGCAGCCACCCTTTAAAGAAAGCGTAATAGCTCACTGGTCGAGTCGGCCTGCGCGGAAGATGTAACGGGGCTAAAACTAGTCACCGAAGCTGCGGATGTGCGCGAAGGCGCACGTGGTAGGGGAGCGTTCTGTAGGCTGAAGAAGGTGGATTGAGAAGTCTGCTGGAGGTATCAGAAGTGCGAATGCTGACATGAGTAACGATAATGTGGGTGAAAAGCCCACACGCCGGAAGTCCCAGGTTTCCTGCACGACGTTAATCGGAGCAGGGTGAGTCGGCCCCTAAGGCGAGGCTGAAGAGCGTAGTCGATGGGAACCAGGTTAATATTCCTGGACTTTTTATAAGTGGTGAAGTGGGGACGAAGAAGGCTAGGTGAGCCAGGCGTTGGTTGTCCTGGTACTTGCATGTAGGGGGGAAGACTTGGCAAATCCGGTTTTCCATAACTCTGAGGTGCGAAGTGGTTCTGACCTTTTGGTACAGAGAAGTCATTGATGCCCGGCTTCCAGGAAAAGCTGCTAGCCATAACTTATAGAGAACCGTACCGCAAACCGACACAGGTGGACAGGTAGAGAATACTAAGGCGCTTGAGAGAACTCGGGTGAAGGAACTAGGCAAAATGGTACCGTAACTTCGGGAGAAGGTACGCCCTTTCTGGTGATGGGATTTACTTTCAGAGCTGGAGAGGGCCGCAGAGACCAGGTGGCTGCGACTGTTTATTAAAAACACAGCACTCTGCAAATTCGTAAGAAGACGTATAGGGTGTGACGCCTGCCCGGTGCCGGAAGGTTAATTGATGGGGTTATCTTCGGAGAAGCTCTTGATCGAAGCCCCGGTAAACGGCGGCCGTAACTATAACGGTCCTAAGGTAGCGAAATTCCTTGTCGGGTAAGTTCCGACCTGCACGAATGGCGTAACGATGGCCACACTGTCTCCACCCGAGACTCAGTGAAATTGAAATCGCTGTGAAGATGCAGTGTACCCGCGGCTAGACGGAAAGACCCCGTGAACCTTTACTATAGTTTTGCACTGGACTTTGATGATGACTGTGTAGGATAGGTGGGAGGCTGTGAAGTGAGGACGCTAGTTCTCATGGAGCCGCCCTTGAAATACCACCCTGTTGTTATTGAGGTTCTAACTTGGTCCAGTAATCCTGGATGAGGACAGTGTATGATGGGTAGTTTGACTGGGGCGGTCTCCTCCCAAAGAGTAACGGAGGAGCACAAAGGTACCCTCGGTACGGTCGGACATCGTACCAAGAGTGTAAAGGCAAAAGGGTGCTTGACTGCGAGAGTGACGGCTCGAGCAGGAACGAAAGTTGGTCTTAGTGATCCGGTGGTTCTGAATGGAAGGGCCATCGCTCAACGGATAAAAGGTACTCCGGGGATAACAGGCTGATACCGCCCAAGAGTTCATATCGACGGCGGTGTTTGGCACCTCGATGTCGGCTCATCACATCCTGGGGCTGAAGCAGGTCCCAAGGGTATGGCTGTTCGCCATTTAAAGTGGTACGCGAGCTGGGTTTAGAACGTCGTGAGACAGTTCGGTCCCTATCTGCCGTGGGCGTAGGAAAATTGAGAGGAGCTGCTCCTAGTACGAGAGGACCGGAGTGGACGAACCTCTGGTGCACCGGTTGTCACGCCAGTGGCATGGCCGGGTAGCTAAGTTCGGACGGGATAACCGCTGAAAGCATCTAAGCGGGAAGCCTCCCTCAAGATGAGTTTTCCCATGAAGCCCGTTGAAGACTACGACGTTGATAGGCAAGGTGTGGAAGCGCAGTAATGTGTGAAGCTAACTTGTACTAATTGGCTGATTGTCTTGACCATATAATCTGAGTCACTTCAGAATATAAAATTGAATTGAATGCGTACAACGCATCGTGTAAACTCGGACTCTTTACCAAACCTGTGGCTTAATCGATAGCAATCAAAGCCTCAGGTAAACCAGTTTTCCTGGCGACTATAGCGATTTGGAACCACCTGATACCATCTCGAACTCAGAAGTGAAACATTTCCGCGCCAATGATAGTGTGAGGCTTCCTCATGTGAAAGTAGGTCATCGCCAGGGTTTTATTCCTTATAGCGGCTTTTATGCCGCTTTTTCCTCCTTATGCAATTATTCTGCTATTAATTAAATACTCTATTGACCAAACCACAATCTGATATCAAAATAATCCTTTTTCTATTAGTAAGCATAACATCATTTTGAGGTATTCCAGTTCAATAGTATTGATAGAGAGTGCTTGTTGTTTCAATTTTGGTTTAAGGATAGGCTGCAGACTTTAATGTTAGTACAAGACATTCGTAGGTTTCTTGATGAATTGAGGGAATCGAAACCTATTCTTCCCTGCGATAAAAGATTATCAACTATTTTACTAGAGCGTTTCTCCCATAGAGAACGTCAGGAAGAGTTAACTTCTGATGATATTCAATTTATTTTGCAATGTTTTGGCGAGCGATGGATTGCTGACTCAGAGAGTGATTATCTGCTTTATCCTTCTCGGGCAAACCAGATTTGGGTCAAATTGGCCCATGAGATAGAGCCATTAACAGATAAAAATTATTTGCAAATCTTACTACCCCATATAACTAATCAGTTTGATTTTAATAATTTAACTCCACTGACTGAAACTGTTCGATTGGAAAATTTTTATCTTGGATATGATGGAAAAACTCTATATAGAAAAAGAGGATTATGTGAGCATTTACTTAATAATCAGTTTGAGTTATCCACCTGTAGAACGCTAAAAACCAAACAATTTGAGTTCATTACTATTGAAGAATTAACAAGGTTGTATAGAGGGAAATATTGTAACGGGGAGTTTTCTATTGATAAAGAAAAGTTTGATAATTTTTGGGATTTTCTATGTAAAAAAACTTTTCCTCGAATGCAATCGAAAGGTCAAATTCCATTAGAAGTAATACCTCACTTGCTTATGCTAATTGAAAGCTACTATCATTTAAAAACTTCAGGTGAAGATATTAAATTATTTACAGCTGAGGTGCAGAAATTTTTTAAAATATTATATCAGTTTGAATTAGAGAATATTAATTTTCTCTATGGAGTTAGAGTTCCATATCATGGGAAAGAAGTTTATCTATCAGAACTTTTTATTTTAATAAATATGGCGCAATCTTATGATGTAGATGAACAGTTAAAAGCCATAGCGAGTTGGTTGTATCAGTTTAATCCAACATTAAAAGCTGTAAATAAGGAATTATTACCTTTATATACGGAATTGGAATCAAAAAGGCAGTTAAAAATACATTTAGAAGAAGGGGTAGAAACCAGAAAAGATAACTTGATGTATCGTATTAAAACTTTTCTGCTTTCTCTATTTGTTATCCCATTCGAAATTTTTCCCTTTTCAGGCAAAACAATCAGTTTTTGGGATATTAAAAATGTAATTTTTTCAGAAGGAGAAGAGATCTATAATCAATTTGCCCCTTTCTTGATGACAAATAAGTCAGACAATTTAATTTCAATTTATAAGAAGACAATAGATGAGCATATTATCCCTTGTCAAAAGAATAAACACATTTATAAATGGCTGACACACTACAAATCAACCCTGGATTGGTACCATCTTGTTGAGATGGGTGATTTATCTAAAATGGATGTTTATTGGTTTGAGCCGGAGTTATTATTTCATGTTTTAGTCCATTTTAGGTTGATTAATAAATCATTAGGCGAAAAAATAGTTCATTTTTTAGATGAATTAATCCATACCTATGCTCAAAATAATAATGAGCTGCAAATTCAACTAAGAGTCAATATTTTATTTTCCAAGTTCTTGAGGAGTTTGGATGAGCAGCAGAGACGAAAGTTAATTTTAACTTTGTCATTGTATGATCCTGCCGATGCCAAAAGTAAATTTTTAACAAACTGCGTTAATTATGTGACAAATCGATTAAGTCAAATTAGTATGCATCAGTCAGACAGCTCCCCTAAATTTTTTAGCACTTATCAATGCATGGATAGTAAGAAATTATTAATTAGTAAAACAGATTTAAGGCATGTGAGCGCTATTTTAGAAGCTTTTAAAGAAATGCTTCATTCGTTAGAAGAGCGTTGTAATCCTGATCAATTGGAAAATATGCTCATTTATCTGCGAAATATAAGTCGCCCTATATTGACGGTGGCGGAAATAGAAGAAGCGCAAGAATCAGCACGAGTTATAGATTATATCGGTGCTCCAACCTGACTTAATTATTAACTACTGCTGTTGCATATCAATTAGAATACCAGCGGGGAATGCACAAAACGCTATGAATCCTGCTTTAGCCCCAACAACAAGTGCTGCCCTGCGTTGATGACTGTTTACCTATTTGAGGAAGGGACTTTTGTTTACTCTTTTGAACTATTAAATTGCGCACATAATTTTATAAAGTTTTCATATCTTTGGGTTGAAATCTTCCCTTTTTTTAGCGCGTCAATGATCGCGCATTGGGGGGTATCAATATGTGTGCAGTTGCGGAACTTGCATTGGGACAAATAAGGTTTGAATTCTTTATATCCTTGAGCAATCGTAGAGCAATCAATATCCCATAAGCTGAATTCCCGAACTCCTGGTGAGTCTATCAAGGCGCCGCCACTAGGCAGATGATAATAGCGTGAATTTCTTGTAGTATGTTTGCCTAATTCTGAAACCATCGATATCTTATCGATTGCAATATTTTGCTCATGTGGCAATAAACTTGAAATCAATGAGGATTTCCCTACCCCTGATTGACCAACAAAAACACTGATTTGATTATTTAATGCTTGTTTTAATGGTAGTATTGTATCTGGAATTTGATTGCTGGCCATGATAACGGGATAGTTTAACGATTGATAGTCTGTTATGAGTCGATCCTGAAGTGTTTGACAGGCAAGATCAATTTTATTGAGAACAATGACTACGTGCAATTGAAGTATCTCTGCCATAATCAAATAGCTGTCAAGTAATGGCCAACTGATCTCTGGTTTTGGGGCAACAACTACAACCAGCTGAGTGATATTTGCTGCAACGGGTTTTTTTAACCCTTTCTGACTGGGTCTTGCCAGTACGCTTCCTCTGGGATAGAGGCTCACAACAACCCCTTGTTTCTCACCTTCTATCTGCCAGATTACTCTATCACCAGCAACTAGTGTGTCAAGATTAGGCCTGATAGAACAAAGAATTCGCTTTCCTTCATTGTCTTCAATTTCTGCATGCCTGCTAAATCGGGTAATGACTAAACCATCAGCCAGGTTATCGGAGTTATTTCCCTTGCTTTCATGGTAGTTTTTCTGGATTTTAGCTATACGAGCAGATTGTTGTTTATTGATTCGTCTTTTACTCATAGTGTCAATCTATACTATAATTGATGCGATTAATGATACAGTATGAAGGTAAATCATATTTAATGAAAGTCTACTTGGTGGGTGGTGCAGTTCGTGATCGATTATTAGGAATTTCTGTCCAGGAACGGGATTGGGTCGTCGTTGGAGCAACACCAGAAGAATTATTGAAAAGAAAATATAGGCAAGTTGGCCGGGATTTTCCTGTTTTTTTGCATCCTGAAACAAAAGAAGAATATGCCTTAGCGAGAACAGAGCGTAAATCAGCTCCAGGATATTATGGGTTTATTTGTGATTTTAGTAAGTCTGTCACGTTAGAAGAGGATTTGGCGCGACGGGATTTAACGATTAATGCAATGGCTATGGATGAGCAGGGGCATTTAATTGATCCTTATCAGGGACAGCGAGATCTGGAAGAGAAATTATTACGTCATGTGTCCCCCGCTTTTGTAGAAGATCCTGTTCGAGTTTTGCGTGTTGCCCGTTTTGCCAGCCGGTTTTATCATCTTGGATTTAGAATAGCAAATGAGACCCGTTTATTAATGTATTCTATGGTTAAACGAGGTGAATTAGCTCATTTGATTCCTGAGCGTGTTTGGCAAGAATGGCAAAAGAGTCTTGAAGAAAAGAATCCCGAACATTTTATACTATCTTTACGATCCTGTGATGCATTAAGAGTGGTTTTGCCAGAAATTAACTCATTATTTGGAGTGCCTAATCCGCATCAATATCATCAAGAAATAGATACCGGTATACATTCATTAATGTCATTAAGGGCATCATCTGACCTGAGCGAAGAACCATTAATACGATTTGCTGCTTTGGTTCATGATTTGGGTAAAGCATCGACACCAATTCAAGCTTGGCCTAAACATCATGGACATGAAGAGGAAGGTAGCAAACTGATTCGCGCTTTATGTGCTCGTTTGCGCATCCCTAATGATTATCGCGATTTGGCTGTTACAGTGGCACGTTTTCATTTGAATATTCATCGGGTATGCGAATTGCGTCCAAACACAATAGTCAAGCTTTTAGAGCAGGTAGATGCTTTTAGACGACCTCAATTATTTCATAAATTATTAATTGCTTGCCAAGCTGATGCCGAGAGTTGTGGTAAAACAGTGGTCTATCGCCAAACTCAATTATGGAATGAAATATTATCTGAATGTGTTAAAGTGACGCCACAGCCTTTTATTGCACAAGGTTATGAAGGTAAAGCGATTAAGGAGGCCATGCATCAAAGTCGTGTGGCTTGTGTAAAGCGAATTTTGACTTCTTGGAAATCAAATGAAAAATAATCAAAATTTAATTTGGATTGATTTGGAAATGACTGGCCTTGAGCCAGAACAAGATAGAATTATAGAAATGGCTACGATTGTAACCGATCCACAACTTAACATTCTCGCAGAAGGGCCAGTCATAGCAGTATCTCAACCTAAAACCCTTCTTGACAGTATGGATGCATGGAATACAAAGCAACATAATCAGTCAGGATTGGTGAAGCGAGTATTAGAGAGCGATGTCAGTGAATCCCAAGCGGAGCAATTAACGATTGAATTTTTAAAGCAATATATTGATAAGGGGAAATCACCCATGTGTGGCAATAGTATTTGCCAGGATAGGCGTTTTTTATATAAATATATGCCTGAGTTAGCAGCCTATTTTCACTATCGGAATTTGGATGTCAGCACATTGAAAGAGCTGGTGTTACGTTGGCGCCCAGAATTAATGAATGGAGTAGTTAAGGAATCAAAACATCTTGCTTTGGATGATATAAAAGATTCAATCAATGAGCTGATTTATTATCGACAACATTTTATTCATTTGCCGGAAGTACAAAATGACAATTAGAGAACGTTTGGAATTACCTGATGGTGCTAAAAAATTATTACTTCATTCCTGTTGCGCTCCTTGTTCAGGTGAGGTGATGGAAGCGCTAATTTTTTCTGAGATTGACTTTACTATATTTTTTTATAACCCCAATATTCATCCTCTCCAGGAATATGAAATAAGAAAAGAAGAGAATGTTAAGTTTGCCCAAAAGCATAATATTCCCTTCATTGATGCCGATTACGATAAAGAAAATTGGTTCTCACGAGCCAAAGGATTAGAGTGGGAGCCAGAAAGAGGCAAGCGTTGCACAATGTGTTTTGATATGCGATTTGAAAGAACAGCGCTTTATGCACATGAGCATGGCTTTCCTGTTATCAGTAGCTCTCTGGGTATTTCCCGTTGGAAAGACATGAACCAGATCAATGATTGCGGGGTACGGGCAGCAAGTCATTATCCTGATTTAATCTACTGGACTTATAATTGGCGTAAGAATGGCGGTTCTGAAAGAATGTACGAAATTGCCAAAAGAGAAGCGTTTTATAAACAAGAATATTGTGGTTGTGTTTATTCTTTACGAGATACGAATGCATGGCGCAAACAAAATACAAGAGATCGCATTAAAATTGGAATTAATTATTACTCTAAAAGTCAGGGCGAAGGAGAATTATGAGTAAGCATTCGCATGATGGAGGACACCATCATCATGATCATGGAGAAGTGACCTATGATAAGGCTTTTATAATTGCAATCACCGCGAATGGACTTTTTGTTGTGATGCAAATTATTTTTGCTTATTTAGCGAATTCTACCAGTTTGCTGGCAGATGCTTTTCATAATTTAGGTGATGTAGTAGGACTGATTTTGGCATGGATAGCAACGGGATTAATGAAACGAAAACCTACCCATAAGGCAACTTATGGGTTTAAAAAAACCTCTATTTTAGCGGCATTGGCGAATGGCACATTATTGGTGTTTACTTGCGGGATTATAGCGTCAGATGCAATGTATAAGTTATTTTCACCAACAGAAATTCAAGCTGTTTCTGTGATGATAGTGGCTGGTATTGGTATAGTCGTGAATTTCTCTACAGCGCTCTTGTTTTTACGGGGTTCTGATGATCTTAATATTCGAGGGGCTTATTTGCATTTGTTTTATGACGCATTGATCTCGGTAGGCGTTGTTTTGTCAGCGGCTTTGTTATACATGACAGGTTGGTTATGGATAGATCCCATTGTTGGGCTATTAATCGCCTTAGTGATTTTAAAGGGAACCTGGTCATTATTTGCTGATAGTTTCAGATTAATTATTGATGGTGTTCCCCGCGATATATCCTGGATTAAAGTCAGTGATTTTCTTCTGGCTATACCTGGCGTAAAATCTATTCATGATTTACATATTTGGGCAATCAGTACGAAAGAAAACGCACTATCCGTTCATTTATTTATGCCCGAGGAACCATTATCTGATGACTTGCGTAGAGAGCTGGTTGAAAAATTAAAGCATGATTTCAGCATTCAACACGTCACTATTCAGGTTGAAAAAACAGAAACGGAATGCAATGACGCATGTCATAATCCCAGGATAATCATTTAATGGGTGCAGGCTAGGAGCCTCCCAGGGTCATTTAGTTTCTAATTGTTTAAGATAATTCATCTTTTGTTATCAACTCCAGACCTTTTTTATAGCAAGAGCCACTGGATAAGGGATCGTTTAGTTTTTCATGGAGTTTGCCAAGCTCTATGAATGCTGCAGGGGTAGGGTTTAGTTCAATAGACTGTTCAAGATAATGTTTGGCTTTTCCCCATAAATGTCGAGAAAGGCACATCCTCCCCAAGCATAAGTATAAAGTGGCTGAGTGAGGATTTTTTTTGAGTAAGGATTCAGCAAATAACAATTGATTTTCTTCACAAGGAAGCAGGCTATAAAGCTCAATTAACCTGTTATCCAATTCTTTGCGAAGGCATCGCCTTAGATGATATTCTGCTTGATCATAATTCTGATTCTTAATCAGGAAACGGGCATATTCTGCGGTAATCGCTGTATCGTTAACTAGTGCCCTAGGCAGAGTCTGATACAATTTGGCAATGCCTTCTGATTGATTGTGTTTTGCCAAATCAATCATGGCTTGCAAATAAGTATTTCGTTGTAATTGTTCAAAAGCTCTATCTGAAATAATATGATTCTTTTTTAAATCAGGCAAAAGAGCAATCAACTGTTGCCAATCTTTTATTTCTTCGTAAAGATTCATTAATAATTTTAGGACATATGGATGGCGTGGTGCCAAATCTTGAAGGTGTTTTAATGTGGCAAGTGCCTGTTCCCATTGGTGATTAGCCAATTGTAATTGTGCCTGGGTTAACTCGACAGCAATTTTCGCTTCGGGCATAGACTGTTGTGCTTCCCTAAGATAATGATCACGAAGCTTGCTATCCCCCATTTTTTGAGCAGCTCTCGCTGCAGTTAAATAATTAAGTAAAGGCGTGTCGGTGTTTGGCAGGGCTTGTATTAAATGATTTTTTGCTTTTTGCCAATAGCCCTCACTGTATTCTATTAGTCCCTTTCGAGTCGTGGCTTGAGCTTTTTGTGCCAAGCGTCGTGAGTGCCATTTATTTATCATACCTGGCATTCTTGTAATTTTATTGCAAAGTTGAGCTAGGCCATAGATTAAAAAAAACAGAAAAAACAAACCAAAAAAAGAAGCCCATAAGGTGGTTTCTATAGTCCAGTTATTAATAGATATTAATACATAACCCGGATCCTTATTGAGTTGTATACCAAGGAATACGGAGAGTAGTAAAATAATAAAAGCAAACAGGACTCGTATCATTCTTTATTTTCTCCTTTTTTACTGTTTGCTTCATCGATCAGTAATTCTTTATTGTCAATCATTTGATTGATTAGCGGGATGGCTTGGCCTACGACAGGTTTTTCCTGAGTTAATTTTATATTTTGCAGATCATGCAGTTGCTTAACCAAAACGGCTGTGTTGTGGGAAGATGCATTAAATACTCTTTTAAGATTCGTAATGGCTTGATTTAAAGCGAACTGGTAGACTGCGGAATTATTATTTAGAACGGCCCACTGTGCTTCCTGAAGATTAAGCCGGATACTTTCTTTTATTGCAGATTCATATAAAGGAGAGATAAGTGGTTGCATATTCTCATTGTGACGACGAATAACTACCAATTTTTCCAGAAAATTCACACTGTCTTGCAGTCGACTTCGCCATCCGGTTTTGCCAGACTCATCAGAAGTTGCGATATGGTTTGGCACTTCCTGTTGCTGAACCAATGATGGAATGGAAAGATTATTGATAGCCGCTTGAGATGCGTCCAATTGGCTTAAGATCCCTGTAATATCAACAACAGAAATTGATTTTAGTTGGGCAATTTCTTTGGCAATTGTCTGGCGAATGGTAAATACTTTGGGAATATTCATACCTTTCAGCAGATCATCAGCCTGCTGTAAAAGTGCGACAGAGGTATTAAAATTATCACTCCAATGAACATTAATTTGGGCTAATTCAAGATAATAACGCGCTTTTAAAAGAAGCCAATCATTATTTTGATACAGTTTTTGCTTCATAGCGGTTTGTAACTCTTTATTCAAGCTATCCATTTTATTTGTTAAATTACTCTGGATTTGCCGAAGATGGTTGGCATTGTTATCTATGAGCTTTTGGACTGCCTCTTGATCTGCTTTTATTCTACCTAATTCATCGGTTAACTTTTTGTTTTCAATACGCTGATGGTTTTGAAATTGTTTGTCCAATTGAATGGAATAAATAGAAGTGATGATAGCGAGGACAGCCAAAAGCAATGTCACACTGATTATTAAGGATAGGTATTTACTACCAAAGAAAGGGGCTCTCTCATGTGGATTGATGTTGGGCTCAACTTCGGCAGTTTGTTGTGTTTGAATTGTCTTTTTCTGTTCTTCATTGCTATTGGCCATGGATTAATCCTTATAGTCAAATAACGTACCTATCATCCTTTCAGGATGGCTAATAAGAATCTTTTTAATTCCAAGTAAAGAAGCTACCTTTGCAAGTCGGTCACTAATGACCAGGCAAGGTTTGTTTTGTAACCACATTTGCCCCTCTATGCTAAACATTTTAAAAAGATTATGTATGGACTGCTCACTTGTTAACAGTATAATGTCCACCAGGTCATCGCGCCACAGAGAATTAAGAAATTCTTGGTCGATGTTTGGCATGACTCGCTTATAGACTGATAGAATACATAACCTGGCGCCCTTAAGCATTAAATATTCTTCAATCAGTTGCCGCCCTCCTTCGCCTTTCACAAGCAGAATCGTCTGATTTTTTATTTGTTGCAACGAATTGAGAGTCAATAAATGCTCGCTGTCAGGTAAGTCGGGGATATCGCTAACCTGGATATTGAATTCATTGAGCATCCTTGATGTGCCTTTACCAATAGCAGTTACTCGGATGCTATTTGGCCAATTGATTCTTTTTGAAGTCAGCTCCATCATGAAATAACGAACTGCATTTGGACTGACAAAAATGGCCTGATTTACTGAAATCAAATCAGGTAATTTATTTATCCAATTGGTTTCTGATGCCACTATGTCCATCGAGGGGCAGTTGACGGGGATTCCTCCAGACTCGATAATTTTTTTATTAAGTGCTTGTGCTTGCTCTCTTGGTCTTGTGTTTAATATGCGAAGACCGTTAAGTGATTTGGTCATGATGGTATCGTACTCAGTAAGGTCATTGCTCCTTTAGTTATTAATGCTTGAGTACATCTGTCTGCAATAAGCTCAGCTTCTTCGATTTTCCCTTGTTGCTTGTCATCAATGATTTGAGAACCATTGAGATTAAGTACTTTTGCTTTCAAAAGGAGTTGGTTTTCCGCGGTAACGGTACAATAAACAGCAAAGGGTATATGACAATTGCCACCTAGCTTGGCGTTGACTCGCCGCTCGGTGTGGACACAAAGAGCAGAAATCGGATCATTTAAGCCATGAATCAGTTTCTGGAGCTCCAAATCGTCAGTTCGGCATTCAATACATAAAGCGCCCTGACCGCAGGAAGGCAGCATAATGTCATCGGGTAGGAGTTGCGTGATGAGATGTGCTAACCCCATTCTTTCCAAGCCTGCAGCAGCAAGAATAATGGCTTGATACTCCCCTGACTCCAGCTTGCTGAGTCTTGTATTGATGTTTCCTCTTAATGTTTTGATTTGCAAATTGGTTTTGTAAGCCAATAATTGAGATTGGCGTCTAAGACTTGATGTACCAATAATTGCGTTTTTGGGAAGGGCATCCAGAGTCTTAAATTGGGGACTTATTAAAGCATCTAAAGGGTTATGCCTTTTGCAAATGGCAGCCAATGAGAGGCCTTCCGGGAGTTGGGCTGGCATGTCTTTAGTCGAATGAACTGCCAGGTCCGCTCTTTTATCCAATAATGCTTCTTCTAACTCCTTAACAAATAACCCTTTCCCGCCTGCAGATAATAATTTATCTTTAAGAAAGCGATCGCCAGAGGTTATCATGGGTAATAACTCAATGCTTAGATTTGGCCATTGCTTTAAAAGCATTTCCCGTACATGATTAGCCTGCCATAGTGCGAGCGGGCTTTGCCTCGTTGCAATTCGTATGATTTTTGAGCTCATGGAATAGACGGTATTTGTTCTATGAACAAAGATCATAACATTGATTCTAATTCAAAAAGAACCCCATTAAGATAATAGATACGCAAATCTTGTCAGAACATTTATTTTAATGTGAGCATTTCATACTGATTTGAGAATTAGATCATAGCTCATGCATAACGCCTCTATTTTATGTTAGGCTTTTCCAATATATAAGGTAGCCAAAATCAGGGGAGTTTTTTAGCTTGATTTAAGGATAAGGAATGTCACAATTTAAAAAAATAGTGAAACATTTAGATGAATCAATGCAGCGTAGTTTGTCTAATTCCGCTCATCAATTAGTTGCAGTTGGAGCAATAGCTTTTGTGGGATTTCCTTTATTTTATGTTATTTGGGCTTTTTGGTTACCGCAACCTTATGAAAACCTTCCACTCCGTCTCATTGGAAGCCTGTTAGGCTTGGGATTGATGTTTACTCCCTATTGGCCATTAAAGTGGAAGCAATATTTATCCTGGTATTGGTTTCTAACTCTTTTGTTTACGTTGCCTTATTTTTTTACTTTTTTATTTTTAATGAATCAAGCAAGCGTTATTTCTGCGATGTCTTTGTTGTGTGGTGTATTTTTACTTGTATTGCTTGTTGATTTATTGAGTTTGTCTATTGTGCTGATACTGGGGTTCAGTTTGGCCCTTGTAAGTTATTATCTCTATTCCCCGCAAATGTATTTTGGAGAAGAACACATACAAATGACATTGGTGATTATTTTTACCATTATTGCGGGATCTACCTTAAATTATAAAACAGCCATGTTACAGCAACAAAAACTGGCAGGTATGGCTGCAGCAGCTGGTATGATTGCGCATGAGTTACGTTCACCATTGTTAGGAATAAAGAGCGGTGCTCAAGCCTTAGTCCAATACCTGCCAAGATTAATTGAGGGTTATCAATTAGCTAAAAAACAAGGGTTAATTTCTTCTCCTTTGCGTGAAAGATTGTTGTTGCAGCTTGGAGGAGTCAGCAATCGCATTGTCAGTGAAATTGATTATGCCAATACGATCATTGATATGTTATTAGTCAAGGCAAGTCGCGATAATATTTTGCAAAATTGTATATTAGAAACTTGCTCTATCGCGGAATGTTTGTCTGAAGCTATCACCAGATACCCATTCCAGTCACCAAGGGAAAGAACATTAATCACATGGACTGGTGATTTTCAATTTAAAGGCTCCAAGTTATTAATGCAGCATATTTTATTTAATTTAATAAAAAACGCACTTTATGTCATCGCTATGGCCCAGCGTGGAGAGATTAATATTTGGACTGAGTCTGGTGATAAATATCATTATTTGTATTTTAAAGACACGGCAAAAGGAATGACCAGACAACAATTAAACCGATTATTTAATCATTTTTACACCACTACCTTTATGGGAACAGGCATTGGTTTATCTTTTTGTAAATTGGTTATGAATGCGTTCGGCGGTGATATTGTTTGTGAATCCAAAGAGGGGGAATATGCCTTGTTTATACTGAGCTTTCCAGGTTCAGTTTAAAGTGGGTTATCCCTGTGACTCTGTTCTGCTAGAGTTTGACAGTTTTTACCGAGATGGCGATAAAGATGTATGTCCAACCGGTCACAATCAATTCAATCGCAATAAAAAGTCCAATGATCCATAGCCCGCTAACAGGCCATTGCATTAAAATTAATATTCCAAGAATAATGGCGGTGACTCCAGCCAATAATAACCATCCCCAACCCTTGGAGTCTTTTAAGGCAAAAGCCATAATCATTCTAGTGAGCCCAATGACAATCAGCACTGCTGCCAGAAATGCTGTGATTAGAGTGGATGCTAAAAAGGGGTCATACAAGACAATACACCCCCCTGCAATATACAATACTGCAATGAGCGCTTGCCATATCATTCCTTTCCATTCTTTGTATTTAAACACGTCTATAATGTGACTTATTCCCCCAATAATTAATAAGGCACCAAAAAAGAACATGCTTACCAAGGTTAGGCCAACCACCATTCCAAGACCCACACAGCCTAGAATTAGAAAGAATATTCCAAATCCTAAAATCCATCCCCAGTTACGTTTTAACTGATTCACCGGAGGTTGGTAAAATTCTTGTGAATTAGCCATATCAATATCCTTTTTTTGATTGCTTAGCTGAGATAAGGTGCTTATTTAATAATATAGACTTATATTCAATAAATTGTCTAATTTTGAGCTTTGGTTTGAAGAATGTTTCCCTTGAATATTCACTGCAAAAAAAGCCAATGTATATAAAACGTAAATAATTTGGTTATAATAAACAATCATGATACTTTATTCACAAATTAGCCAGGCTTTGATGATAGGGTCATTGGCTATTAGAAGTTCATAGATAAGGATATAACTTTGGAACGTTTTGCTCAGGAGGAGCTATGCAACATTTCTCAATACCTACCTGTTACTTTCCAAGTACTACGGTTTTTGTCGACGACAGTCGGGATTTCTTGCTTAATTTCGTATTGCAGCTTGATGAGGGTTTGGCTTACCGTGTATTTGATTCGCCTTTTGATGCTTTAGATTGTATTAAACAAAAGCGCTGTGAACTTGAATTATTAAGCGAACGTTGCATCAGTGAATACACAGAAGCCAAAAATTGCCCGCTAACCAATCATACCATTAATCTTGATTTGGCTGCTATTCATGCAGAAGTATATAATTCTCGACGATTTTCTGAAATTTCCGTCGTGGTTGTTGATTACGCAATGCCAGGTATGGATGGATTAGAATTTTGCAGGCGAATTGAAGATACTAATATTAAAAAAATACTATTAACTGGGCAAGCAGATGAGAAGCTCGCAATCGCTGCTTTTAATGAAGGATTAATTCATAGATACATTAAAAAAAGTGATCCGGATGTCGCCAGTCTTATTACTCAAAGCATCCATGATTTGCAGTTACAATATTTTCAAAGCATGTCTGACATGATTGTACGGATGCTCTCGGTGACATCCCCTAATTGTTTACATGACAAAAAATATGCTGAGCTATTCTGGCGTTTGTGCAGAGAAAAAGGAGTTGTTGAATTTTATCTAGCCGATAATTCAGGCAGCTTTTTAATGCTGGATGATGATGCCAATATCAGTTTTTTAATCGTGAAAAACGAAGCAGATATGCAATTACATTATGATTTGGCTTTAGATAATGGAGCGAGCGGGGATGTATTGGATCAATTGTACAACGGAGAAAAAATTCCCTGTTTTTGGCAATCTAATTTAGTGACACCTCAATGGAATGAATGGTCGAATTGTTTGGTTCCTGCCAATCGATTTGTTTCTGATGAAACCTATTTTTATGCTTATGTGCAGGGGGCTGTTTTGTTTGATGTGCGGTTGGATAAAATTCTTTCCTATCATCAATACCTGGAAGAGTTGGATGCAGAGGAAATGTTTCTGAATTAATATGAATTCCATATAAAGGTCACATAATTATTATTTTAAATAGTAACTGTTTAAAATGAGCAGCCAATATTTGGAAATCCTGTTAGTTCCCTTTAAACAAAGGCATTTCGGGTCTTTTTCTTGCAAGATTGGCCAGGCACTCAACAACTCTGAGCAAATCCGATTTTTCGTGATGTACGCCGATAGATAAACGAATCAGACATTTATTTTTGGGGGTGGCAGGTGAACAGAATACCGCTCCAAAGAGCTCTTCTTTTTCTAACTCATCCCTTAACCAAAGCGTATTATCCTCGCTTCCAGTTACTAAAGGGACTATTTGCGATTCACTACCCCCAATATTAATTCCCTGGCATGATAAGGCTTCCCGTAAAAATTCAGCATTCGTTTGTAATTTTTTTCTTCTCCATTCTTCTTGCGTAATAATTTCCAATGATGTGCCAAATCCTGCCAAATCGTGAGGCATTAAAGCCGAGCTGAAAATGGAAGGTAGAGAGGAATATCTTATATATTCTATAAGTTTCCTATCTCCTGTAATGAGTCCTCCTCGTCCTGAAAAGGCTTTGGCCAGGCTTGCTGTTAAGATGTCTATTTGGCTTGATAATCCCAGTTTAGCAACCATCCCTTTGCCTTGCGGCCCATGAGTCCCTAATGAATGAGATTCATCGACGATGAGCAAGCATTTAAATTTTCTTGCAATTTCCGCATAGTCAGCCAATGGGCTAATTGTGCCTAGCGTACTATAAATAGAGTCTACCGCAATAATTCCTGGTCCATGGTGTTCAATCCGTTTTTTTAGTGAATCGATTGAATTATGCCGAAAAGGTATGGGTTTGGCTCTCGCTGCTTTTACTCCAGACCAAAAAGACATGTGGGCATAAAAATCCAGGTACACTGGTGTATTATACTTAGCCAGGGTTTGTATGAGACCAACGTTAGCGCTCCAGCCTGATTGAGTTAGCAAGGCTGCAGAATAATTTAAAAAGGAACTGAATTTTTTTTCACATTGTGTGAGCAAGAAAGAATCATTGTTTAAAAATACGGCGGATTGCATTTGACCATTACCATATTTTTGCATTGCTGCAATTTGAGCGTTAATTAATTGCGGATGTTGACTGATGTTTAAATAATCATTGCTCGAAAAAATCAGTGAATTTGCAGTTGGAGTTTTGCCGTTGAGTATGTGTTTCCCTCGCCAGGATTTATTGACTCGATCCTCGTAATATTTTTCCATGGAAATGCTGATGAACTCAGGATAAGCATGGCGTTGATGTTCTTCTTCTCCATTGACATATTGAGTTTTGTTATCACTTGTCAGGTATTCTGTATTGCTCATCCATAACTCAGATTCTTTTCCCTTGTTCGCAGTGTAGCACAATGGTTAATAGTGAAAGGATCTTTTCAGTAAAAGTCCAGGTATTAATTTCAATATACAAGTCCTGATGTTATAAATCGTTGGGCTGATTAAAATCTTTCTGGAAAAAAAAGTCACTTATCGGTATGATTTTTAAATTGGTTATTAGGAGATGGACAAATATGAGGTTGAATATTGCGCTGATCTTGTCTTTTTTTTCAGTCATGCTTTTTGCAATGGACGAGATGGATGAGCAACAAATTTTACAAAGAATTCAACCGGTCGGTAAAGTTAGAGTTCAAGAGGAGCAGGGTAATAACGTAGAAGTTGATGCCACTAAAACAACTGCTGTTGACTCCAAAAATAAAAAAGAACCAGGCCAAGAGATATATGATAAATACTGTTCCGTATGTCATAGGGATGGATTGGCAGGGGCACCTAAATTTCAATCGGAGGCCGATTGGAAACCTCGTTTGGCAGGTAAAAAAATAGATGATTTACTCGCTTCTGCAATTAAGGGGTTGAATGCTATGCCAGCAAAAGGTACTTGTATGGACTGTACTGATGCTGAGCTAAAAGCCGCGATACAATATATGTTACCGAAATCATGAAAAAGCTTACTTACAGAAAAATACAATCTTTGCAGGCGATTATTACAGTATTTGTAATATTCGCTTCATTTTACCTTGAGTATGCGGTCGGATTACAACCATGCCCTTTGTGCTTGATGCAACGAATTTGTGTGTTTATTTTGTTGGGTTTAATGGGGTTGTCTCTGGGAACCTTGAAAAAAGCGCATATAGTAAGCTTGATGCAGTTTCTAGTCGCTTGTGCTGGTTTGTATTTCTCTTCAAGACAATTGT
Source organism: Legionella pneumophila subsp. pascullei (assembly GCF_900637585.1). Classification (NCBI taxonomy): domain Bacteria; kingdom Pseudomonadati; phylum Pseudomonadota; class Gammaproteobacteria; order Legionellales; family Legionellaceae; genus Legionella; species Legionella pneumophila. The sequence continues at coordinate 3,143,434 of NZ_LR134380.1, read as the reverse complement.
GGTTGCAATCTTTACCATCCGAACAAGCCCCTGCTTGCATGCCTGGTCTTGACGTATTAATTCAGTATTTTCCATGGCAAACAGTTGCTAAAGCCCTATTTTGGGGAGCTGGGGATTGTGCTGAAGTGACGTGGACTATGTTTGGTATTTCTATGCCTGGATGGGCTGCCATGTATTTTATTTTTATGGCGATAATGGGGCTTTTTTTATTTTTTCGAACTCGTACGATTAATTAATTCCTGGTATTAAATGCGCGCTTTCGTTATCATTCCCCGTTTTATTTAGTTATTTCTGCGAATGAATACTTTTTCATGTGAGGTATTGTACCAGCATTCGGGTACTAAAGCTCGTGTTACACGTGTGGTTACGCCACATGGTGAATTTATAACCCCAGTATTTATGCCAGTTGGAACCCGTGCAGGGGTCAATAATATGATGCCGTCAGAACTATCTGCTGCGGGCACTCAAATTATTCTGGGGGGTAACACCTATCATATGCTATGTGCTCCTGGCATGAAGGTAATAGAAAATGCCGGAGGGATGCATCGGTTTATGGGTTGGCATGGCCCTATGTTAACAGACAGTGGTGGTTTTCAAGTTTTTAGTTTGTCCAAGAATAAGGAAATTTGTTCTATAGATGAATCCGGTGCTCATTTTAAATTGCCTGGCAGTAAAGGCATTATCCATATGACCCCGGAAATGTCTCTTGAGACCCAGAAAATAATTGGTGCCGATATTATAATGGCGTTTGATCAGTGTACCCCGGATAGCTGCTCCAAAGATGAAGTAAGTCAAATCATGTTGCGTACCCATAGATGGCTAAAACAATCGATTGACTATCATCAGCAATATCCAAACTCTCGATACGGATATAAACAAGCTTTATTTGGTATTGTCCAAGGAGGAGTTTTTCAAGATTTACGTCGGGAAAGTGCCGATTTTGTTTCTGCAATGAACACGGATGGAATTGCAATAGGTGGAGAAACCGTAGGTTTTGATATGAATACTACGGTGGAAGTCATTCGTTGGGTGCATGAGTATCTTCCGGACAATAAGCCACGTTATACTATGGGGGTTGGAATGTCGCCTCAAGATCTGTTGGATGTGGTGGCAGAAGGTATCGATATGTTTGATTGTGTCGCACCAACACGTAATGCCCGGCATGGTGCTTTGTATTGTGGTAAATTAGTAAGAGAAGGGAATTGGCTAAAATTTCAAAGTGAACATGAAAATGAACGAATTCAAATAAAAAAATCATGTTTTGCTGATGATTTGGCACCTGTTATGGAGAGTTGTTCTTGTTATACTTGTCTTAATTATTCAAGGTCCTATTTGCATCATTTATCAAAACAAAAAGCTAATTTATTTACTGCTCTGGCAAGTATCCATAATGTTCATGTTCTGCATGATGTTTGTAATCAAATGCGTCATTTGATAATAAATTCCTAAATTATTTAATATTAAGAGGTGAAATAATGGTTTTAATTTCTACATCCAAGGGAGATATTCATATTAAATTAGATACAGAAAATACGCCTTTAACTGCAGAAAATTTTCTGAATTATGTGCGTAAAGGTTTTTATAATGACACGATTTTCCATCGTGTTATCGATGGTTTTATGATTCAAGGTGGCGGTTTGAATGCAAATATGGAGCAAAAAACAACGGCCTCTCCAATTGAAAATGAAGCAAAAAGAGCAAAACCCAACAAACGCGGAACCATCGCGATGGCTAGAACTATGGATCCCCATTCAGCGACAGCTCAATTTTTTATTAATGTTGCTGATAATGGTTTTCTGAATTACAGCGGCGAGCATCCACAAGGTTATGGTTACTGCGTGTTTGGTGAAGTAGTTGAAGGGATGGATGTGGTTGACGCTATTGCTAAAGTGAAAACAGGTCAACGAAATGGTCATGCTGATGTCCCTGTAGAAGAGATAAGCATCATTGAGGTGAGAGAATTGGTTTAGTGAGAAAATGCACTGCTGAAATAGTATAGGTTTTCCATGGCAAAAGAAGGATTTTTTCTTTCATTGCATCCCCGGCGTGGAGAAGGGATCTTCGTTATACACTCGGGGAGCTACATTCGCAAAAAAGTGAGATTTTTCAGGAACAAGATGTCATGGGAGGCATCTTTGTTGAGATTAGCATGAATACCAAGCATTCTTAATGAAAAATCACGTTATTTTTTTCGCTTCTTTATACTCTCTGAGTAATCAAAAATTGGAATTTCAATATGAAAAAAAATAGCCAATAAACGGGCGGTAAAAATGCATAACAAAGTGATAATGATATTTAAATTATGTGGGACATGAAAAAAGTCTAAAGTTATAAACAGCAGTGCGCCAGCCAGGGCAATAACAGCATATAATTCTTTTCTTAAAACCAAAGGAATGTCATTACATAAAATATCTCGCAACATTCCCCCGCAAATCCCGGTAATCATGCCACTGAGTACCGCAACGCTTGGCGACATGCCATGGGCTAGAACTTTTTGTGTGCCAATAATAACAAACGTTGAGAGGCCAAGGGCGTCAAGAATTAAGAATACTTTCATTATTCTAACCAGTGAATGAGCAATAAAAATGGTTAGAAAAGCACATACCGAGGTATATAAAAGGTACTCAGGGTGAGCTACCCAGGTTAGTGGATAAGTGTTAAATAATGTATCCCTGACGGTACCTCCTCCTAAAGCAGTGATAGAAGCGATAAGCATGACTCCAAAAAAATCCATTTTTTTACGCCCCGCGGCTAATGCTCCTGTAATCGCTTCTACACAAATCCCCAGAATAAAAAGATAATGAAGTAACATATAATTTGCTGTCGCTTAAAAAGACAATGATAACACTAATAGTACAAATGAAGAAATGCTGTACTTCGACTAGAATTTAATAGTAAGGTTCCAATTATTTTGGCGGGAGCAAATTGATGAATAATGCGAGCGATAATCAATCACAAGAAGAGTTAACTCATTTTGACGAAAATACACCTCAGAGCATCATTCAATTAGATAGAAAGCTCAGGGAAATGAAAAGCGAAGTGGAGATGAAATTAAGCGATCCCTCTTCATATAATGGGGATGATAAAGAGGGTTATTTTCAAAAATTATCAAAACTCTCTGAAGAAATAAATGAAGCGATCAAAAGCTTGAACGCTTTGTTTAAAATGGTTGATATTCAGGATGAAGAATTTAAAAAAGATTTTTATGAAAGTGATGTAATGAAAGAGTTTAATGAATCCGTGCTAAAAAGTTTTGATAAATTGCCTGAATGAAAATAGATTTTAAAGACTCTTAAAATAAATGTTGAGAGTGTAAAACAGTTAAATGAACACTCTCTTCTGCCATAGTATTTGTCGCAGGAATAATCTAATAATTCTAATGCCTTTTCTAAATAATAAGCTATGAGCGGTTTTGAAAACAAATAATTTGTTAAATTGGGTAATAAATTATTTCTAGCCTCCTTATGAGCTTTGCTCCATTCTGAAATATCAAAATCGCCCCTTCCTACATACATTAATGTCAACAAGTCAGTTTGCTGATTTAGATCGAGATTTTCTATCACATTTCTAACCTCTATATAGGTTAGATCATCAGCATGATCAGCTAAAATTTGCGACCAGTCGTATTCATATTCAGAGTCAGGAATTTGTTCACTGAATGTGACCTCTTCTTTTGCATGAAATTCCTTTGCATTGTTAATGATAAAACACACGGTTTCAGGGTTAATATTCAAAATATCCCTATTGAGCATTTATTTCTCCCATTCGTCTTATTTTAAGTATTAATATTAATCGGTTTACTTGAAATTTTAACACCACTGATGATGAATGATCATTATATTGATATATCGCAATAATACGATATAATTAAAATATGAACGTAATAAATATATTAAAAGCGCTTTCTAATGAAAAGCGATTACAGATAGTCAGGTGGCTAAAAGAGCCAGATAAACATTTTAGCTCGCCGCATTGTGATGTGAGCAAAGATGGGGTTTGTGTTGGTTTAATAGAAAAGAAATCTGGTTTATCTCAATCCACAGTATCTCAATATTTATCGCAATTACAGCAAGCTGGTTTGATATTCACCGAACGCAGAGGTCAGTGGACCTATTGTAAAGCGAATGCAAACCTCATTAATGAATTTATAAAAGAATTGAAAGCTATGATTTAAAAAATTTTGCTTTAATAAATCGAATATTTGCGATATTCCAATATATTGTTATGACATACAGGAGATTTATCATGTTTAACTCCGATTTAATTTTAAGCCCTTATCAGCTTAATGAGAAAATTACACTAAAGAACAGAGTCATTATGGCTCCTATGACTCGTAATATGGCTAACGATGATTTCAGTCCAACAAAACAGATGGCAGATTATTATGCTCGAAGGGCTGATGCTGGATTGATTATTACCGAAGGCACTATTATTAGCCCGGATGGTCAAGGTTATAGTAATGCTCCTGGAATATTTACACAAACCCATATTGACGGTTGGAAAATGGTAACTAATGCTGTGCATGAACGAGGAGGCAAAATATTTTTGCAAATTTGGCATGTCGGCAGAGTGTCTCATCCGATTTTTTTAAATGGCAGATTACCGATTTCTGCTTCAGAAACCATGATGACAGGTAAGGTCAGGCGTGCCGATGATCTTTATTATGGAAAATCAAGAGCAGCTACATTAGAGGAAATCAGCGAGTTAATCCAAAACTATGCCTTGGCTGCAAAAAGAGCGATGACAGCGGGGTTTGACGGCCTAGAGATTCATGGTGCCAATGGTTATTTGATTGATCAGTTTTTACACTACCATACCAATCACCGTCATGATCATTATGGACAGTATCCAGAGAATATGGGGCGATTTGCTCTGGAAGTGGTAAAAGCCTGTATCAATGAAATAGGAGGGCAGTCTGTAGGATTGCGCCTTTCTCCCGGAGCTTATCTTAATGAAATTGTTGGAGATCAGCGAGATGCTATGGTGTTCCAGTATTTATTGGAAGAATTGAGTGACTATGGAATAGCTTATGTACATACGGGTAATTTTGATGACGGCATTCAGTTCAAAGAATTAGGGTTTAAAACCATGACTGAGTTTATGCGAACTCATTTTAAAGGAACCTTAATTGCTAGCGGTAGCTACACGCTGGACCATGCAAGAAAAGATATTCAAAATAAAAAATATGATTTAATTGCTTTGGGAAGACCGTTTATTGCTAATCCTGATTTAATGAATCGTATCAAGTTGAATGCGGATTTTATACCTTATGAGAATAGAATGTTGGATACGTTATTTTAGTTACTTGAGCAGGGTATTAAATTACCCTTGCTTTCTGTATTACCAGAAAATTATCAAATGTTTATATCTTGGGAAGTAATTTTGATTTCACCATCGACTTGATTGGCAAAAATCAAAGTATATTCGGGGACTTCAAGCCAGGTGGTTGTATTTTCCGTTAATGGCTCAGACGCAATAATAATGCTTGAGTTAATGGTTCCCCCTTTCATTTTGTACTCATTTTCATAAAATCCATATCGTTCTCCATAGGTGTACCATAAAGAATGATAGGTGAAATGTGTGGATTGAGGAGCGTCTTTGGGCTTCCAGCCGTAATCCAAACAAAATCGGGTTGCAGCGATAAAATCACCATTGGTCAAAAAGAGATTAACAGGCGAGTTAATGACAATGTCGTTTTGTTGGCGTACTGACTTTAAAATTTTTAAAGTGGCAATTACAGCGTTTATTATTTCAGCAGCTTCGAAATTCCCCTTGGGATTTTCTAATTGAGAAAGAAAAACTGCATAGATCCACTCACTGTCTGTAGTTCCTTTAATGTATTTTCTGTATTCAGTTTTAACATACTTCAGCAGATCATAGCGCATGGTTTCAAAATTATAAAGCATGCCATTATGTGCTAAAGCAATGCTGGTTACTGGATAGAGAAATGGATGCACGTTTTGATCTGTAACTACTTGTTTATCATGATAGGAAACGCCACGCAGATGGGCGAGAAGGCAGTGTGGTGCTATTTTTTCTGCCAAATTATGTAAATTTTCATCGTAAAAAGGGAGCTTTGATGTTTTATAGACATAGGCTTGTAAGGGGTTAATCGAATCCCTATCCCAAGCGGCCATACCAAAACCCGCCAGATTTAACAAATAAGGCAAATATTTTGGATGATAACTCTGTTTAATAAAAGAATTATCCGGTTTATAAAGTAGCTCTTCAACCACTGTGGGTTGCCCAAGGTAAGACAATATCCTGCACATAGCACCTCACTGATTATATTTTTCTATGTTCAGTCGCACGTCCAATTTTTTTAAGGAACGAGCAAGGGAAATGATAGATCCAGATATCAAATTAAATAATTTGTACCAGATCATGGGATTATTTTTTTGGAAATATTGAAGTTCAGTTTCAGATATCTTTAATAGAACAGCTGATTCGCAGGTAATAAATGTAATTGAAAATTTAATGTCACTTAGAAAACAGGCCGTACTGGCAAACAACGAGTCAGGGCCAATAACAGACAATTTGGCAATTTTACTGTTTTGTATCACACTGGACTGAACCGCTCCATAAATTACAATATAACATACAGGTATGGTTTCATTCTCGTGAATCAATACACAATTTTTATTGGCAGTTAGAGGTATCGCGTGTTCAAGCAATTCATCGGTTTCATCTTGAGTAAAAGAGTGAAATAATGTATTTTTATAAATTTGATCTTTATCAACTCCACTTTCCTCCAGAGTATGTGTTTTAGGTTGAGTGAAAGTCTGAATGACGCGTCCAAAAAAAGATAAGCTTTGCATATCAGAATGAGAAATAAAACCAATGATTTTGTCGTGTAATTGTTTTAAACGACTACAAGCCTGATAACCAATTGCTTTCATGATTTTATATTTGGCTTCAGGTGAAAATGCAGGCATCAGTTCAAAATAGGCTGAAGGAATAAATAAGCATTTCACATTATTCTTGGCAATAGCTGATGTGGCACTCGGCTCATTGAGGAGAAAGGACGTTTCTCCCAAAAAATCACCGGCAAGGCAGGTTTCTATCTTGGTTATTCCTTTGCCTAAGGTTCTGGCAATCAGATCAACAGTTCCTGTCACAATGATATAAATACCTTTTATTCTATCCCCTTGATTAAACACGATTTGATTAATGGAGAATGGTACAAGCGTACAGATTGCCAACATATTCTCGAGTTCTTGGTATCCTAGAATATTGCCGAAAGCACTTTCCATTAATGGTTTGATTTCCAGGATTTTTTCTTTTGTATTTAAGAAGGTTGTGTTATCCATTTCCTATCCTTAGAATCACTTAACCATAGTTCGCATTCTGCGGCTACCAGTTTGGTAAATGAACCATCTTGTTTATAGATCTTATTTATGAGAACGCTATCATTTTGTTTGTTGGTGACGTCCCTATACAGTTCCTCAATATATTCACTGTTTCCAAGCCTATTAATGTATTGTTCAATTTTTTTTATTGTTTCAAGTATGTCATCCATGATAGGCATAGGCTGGTCTTTATCTGCGATGGTTAATTCTCCCTCCAGACCATGTCTGCTGGCTTGGAACCTGTTGTAATTATAGACATAGTATAAGTCGTGAGACAGCTGGACAGGTTTTTCTTCGAGGAGATAGAGTGCCAATGCTTGAATATAAGCAGTGATAAGAATCGATTTTCTAAGAGTTAAAGGGGTGTCACAGACTCTTATTTCAATTGTACCAAGTTCTGGCTTTGGTCTAATATCCCAATAAAAATCTTTCATATTTTCAATGATCTTCCAACGATACATTTTGCGATAATACTCCGAGAATTCTTGCCAATCTTTCAGATAGGGAATGACGCCACTTAATGGAAAAGCATTAAAAATAGTTGAGCGTGATGAACAATAATTTGTATTAATACCCAGATAGAAAGGTGATGAAGCGCTGATCGCAATAAAGTGAGGAACATATCTTGCCAGGGCATGAGTTAAATAAATGGCATCATCCCCTGTTGGACAACCAATATGAATATGTTGGCCAAAAACAGTAGCACGCTTGCTAAGATAACGATATTGGTTAAACTTTTTTTTGAATCGTTTCGAAGGAAAAATTTTTTGCATGGTCCATTGTTGAAATGGATGTGTCCCTCCTCCGCAAAAAGCAATATCAATGCTTGCAGCGGTTTCTATTAAAATGTTTTGTAGCTCTAACAGTTCGTCATACATCGCTTTAACTGATTGATGAATTGATGAATTGATTTCAATCATGCTTTGCGTAATTTCGGGCTTAATTTGGTCGCGGTAACGCATGTTTTTTAGGGATCTCATCAACTCTTTTGAGCGAGAAACCAAAGATAGTGAATTGCGATCTATAATCTGAAATTCCAATTCAGTTCCAATTGAAACAATTCTGGATTTTTTAAAAGATAATAATCTCATTCCTTTCTCTGACTATTACTTTCCTTGTTTAAGTATAGCAGATAAGGTTTTTAGGTAGATGCTTGTTCATTGGAAAGAGATGCCAAGGCTTATATTTCCCCAAACTTATAAAAATCGATCAATAATTTAGTTTATTTACTACTATTTTGGTGCAATAGAGGAGGGGTTAATTGCATTAATTTAATACTTTTATGTTATTACATGGGAAGTGAATATTTGCTATTGTCGACTTCAGTTTTTTATTGCTTTTGAAAGCATTGCATGGAGCAGCAGATGCCCAAACGCCTTATAAATAAGAATATTGATATATACAATTATCCTAATGAATTAGAGGATAATTTAGGTTCGATTTCACTGGGGGATTTGCATGGCAACGCAATCAAGCTTATCCATTTTCTTTTCCGTCATAAAATAATTAAATTTAAACGAGAAATTACCAATTTCCACGAAGCTTATCAGCAATTTGTAATAATTTATGAACAATATGACGATATCGTTCAAGAATATTTGGAAATTCGTACTCTTCTTCAATTGATACAAATAAAAATAACGAACGCAAAGCAAAGAATTTTAGATATTGATAAAAAAATATCGCTCATCACAGACAATGAGAAAGAGCTTTCTCAGTCGTTATTGCAACTTAAGAAGCCAGTGGAGGCCAATTTACAAATAGCCGAAATCAATAAGGCTGACCTTGAAGAAAAATTAAGTAGTTTGAAAGCAAGGTTGCCATCATGTATTGAGCGATTTAATAAGTTCATGGAGCAGATAGAAATCCATGATATTAAAACGCTTATTCGATTGCTAGGCGATGAAGTTGCAGATCGAGGGAGTTGTGATTATTTTACTTTAAAAATACTGGACTTTCTTTATCAAAATCAGATAGCAATCAATATAGTCTTATCCAATCATGGGTACGAGTTTATTCATGCCTATGAAAAACTTGTAATCGACCAACCATTTAAACCCAAAGGTGATATTGGGGATATACAAATTAAATCGTTCTGGGGTATTCAATTGTTACTGGAGCAAAGTGCTATTACCCAGGAGGAGTTGAAAGGTTTAGTCGAGAGAACTTATAAACCAATTTTAAAAATTATCGATTACTCTCTAAGTGAAGACGGTATTACCTTGTATAGCCATGCTCCCATACGATTTGATAGTATTCGGTGGGCCGCTGCTCAGTTGGGTGTCTCTTATGATGATTCGACCAAAGAAGCATTGGCTGAAACCATAGATCAAATGAATACCCAATTGCAAATTTATATGAAGAATAACATGCTTCATTTGTTATTTGAGAGTAATGAAATCAACGATCTTACCAATATGACGGATGAAGAAAGAAAAGCATGGCCCTTAATTTATCTAATATGGAATCGCTGGAATGAAAGCAAAGAAGTGGAGAACGCTCGACCTGGAAGACACAATGGTTATTCTATTGCTTATGTTCATGGACATGATCCTTTCCAAAGTCAATTAATTTATGTATACAATTTGGATACATTGTGTGGAAAGTATTCGAGAAAAAATGAGGAAGAGCAAATTAACAGGGCCTTTCAGTTTTTGACTGAAAATCGACACACCAAAGTGGATAAAACTGCAAGTGAAAGTCTTCTTCGCGATATATCAAGGTATAAAGTGCTGGATTCAGATGAATACACTTTGAAACCAAAAACCTCTAAGAAGTTATCCGGCTCACTAACAGATGTTCGTGATTATAAAATTAGCGAGAATTTAATAAAACTAAGTTTGCTTGGAAAACCAAAAGCCGTATCTGGTTCGTTGAGTTTAGAGCAGAATGTCTTTATTGCTAATCAGGTGTCCCCGGACAAATGACCGATTCTCCAAATGCAGTTTGGGCTGTGATAGCCAAAAGTCCTATTGGAAGTTCCGTTTCATCCTGAGTTAATAATTAAATGTTGTGAAGGAAACTCTTCATAATAACTAAACAATGGGTGCAGAAGATTCGAGCAGTATTGTCCTATTTTGTAAAAATCTTCTTGATGAGTAGAAAATAACTCACGAGTGAAGGCACAGGATTTGTGGCTTGCTATTGAATAAATCACATAATGTTCATTCATCTTGGTAGCCAGGGATAAACCAAGAGGTAAACCGTGTTTAATTTGTTTAAGATAATACAACTCATCATAGCGTTCTTTATTATAAAGGGTTTTCCAATCGTCTTGAGTACATAATTTAAACCATTTGGGGTTATACGTCTGGTCATATTTCCAAAGAAAACTGTTAAATAAATTAAATTCCATTGCCGGAGTAGAGGATAGGGTCAGCAATTGATTGTGTTTGTTAATACGTGTTAAGGCAATATGATGAATGTCATGTATGCCCAATACGTCTCTAAAGACATTGGATACTTTCTTTCTAAAAGCGAATAGACTCTCTAAAAATTGAGAGTGGAGCACTACCTCTCTGTGGCTATTTTCCATAAAAATTTCTTATTTTACGTTCCTTGTGAGTGTCTGAAATGGCTCACAGAAGAGATAGCCAAATCAATAATTTTTTTAGACTGTTCTTCAGTGGCATTGATTAAACTAATGTCGTTGATCAAATCTATCAAAAAGTAAGAGACTTCCTCTTCCACGAGATCGTGATTATATAGGCAAGCTGCTTTTGTGAAAATATGATGGAGTAAATTTTTGCTTATCGTGATGCATTCGTGAGATGTTCCGGAATCATTATGAGCCTCACCAAACAAAAGCCATCCTGGAGAAACATTTAGTTTCGATGCAACTTCTACCAGCTTGACAGCGTCGGGAATGGCTTCTCCACGAAGGTATTTCCTACATATTTGCAAAGAGTAACCGGTCATTTCAGCTAATTTATGAATACATACTCCTGATGGAGAGCGTTGAGAATTATGACCTGCTGCAATCATCGCATCACGCAAACGGTAAGCAAACTGTTTCGTTAGATTAACTTTCTCCATACCGGGGTAATACTCTTAAATATTGGGGTGGCAAAATTGTAACAAAGGGCAGTTAAACCTGCAAATACAGCCATCAATTGGAAACAAAAAGTTTCTTTTAGAAATCAAATATTGACTAAGTCTGTCCTATGATTATAATAGATACGGAAGCGTCTTAATGCGTTTCTTAAAGTCCAAACGTCGGACGCTGATTTTACTTGAAGGAACAAGTATTACAGGACAGTCCAATCAATAGGAAAAGTGGTTTAACCATAGCGGCTAACTTCGCATTGTATGGCTTGAATAAACCCCTTTATTCAGGCCTTTCTACGTTTTAAGGGATCACATTTCCTGGATTGTTGGATTATTTAAAAAACAGATTACGGATTCTGATAAAGGTAGCCTTATGAGTTTATGACGGCTATTTTTTCCTTTAATTAGGTCGATTTGTGTTTTTGGAATTTTAAAAAATTGGGATATAAAGAATAAAAGCTCTTTATTGGCTTCTCCTTCATGTGGTTTGGCATGAAGCGCAATATGTAGCCTATCATCAGTAATAGCCATAAGTTGTGTATTCTTGGCATTCGGTTTGGCATAAATAGCTATTTCTACATGGGGATCTATTATTTTAAACCACATAATATTTTATAAGCTGAAGGAGGCTTATAATTTTACCTTGTTCTCAAGAGAGTTGGAATGGACATTTGTCGTGGGTTATTCTTTTTGCTCTTAAGCATTTGATGGGAGTACGCAAGTATTTTGTAGTTTGGTCGAGATTGGCAGCGTTTAGAAAAGTGCTAAAAGGCAAGATTGATATGCCAAGATCATCAAAAACTTTAAGACCATCTTATCTTGTTTTTGCATTCGATAAAAATGATATGGCTTGGATGATTGCATTTCCAGGAATCTTGTGTGTATAATTCATGCCAATTTTCATTCAGGTTGAATTATAGGCACGTAGCTCAGTGGTAGAGCACCACCTTGACATGGTGGTGGTCGGTGGTTCGATCCCACTCGTGCCTACCATAATACTTGGATTTCTAGTAGAATCTCTAATTGGTAAGCTACTGCACTGAATTATTAAAGGTTTCAACCCTGCCATGCAGGGTTTTTTTTTAAACAAGAACCTGAAAGATGGGAAGACGGATAAGATTATGCCAAATGTTAAATTACCAGATGGAAATGTAAAACATTTTGAAGCGCCTCTCACCATTTATGATGTGGCACATCACATTAGTCCTGGATTAGCTAAGGCAGCAATAGCAGGTCGTGTTGATGGCCGCTTGGTGGATACATCTTATCTTATAAAAGAAGACTGCTCATTGATCATTGTAACTGAGAAACATGAAGACAGTCTTGAAATAATCAGGCATTCTACCGCTCATTTATTAGCCCAGGCTGTAAAAGCGTTATTTCCATCAGCTCAAGTGACTATAGGTCCTGTGATAGAAGACGGGTTTTATTATGATTTTGCTTTTGAGCGCTCATTTACTCCCGATGATTTGAGTTTAATTGAAGCGAAAATGCATGAATTGGCAAAGGCTAATCTTGCAATCACTCGTCGAGAATTGCCTAGAAATGAGGCAATACAATATTTTAAGGGATTAGGAGAAGAATATAAGGCAAAAATTATTGCGGATATCCCCGAAGATGAAGTTCTCTCTCTCTATAAACAAGGTGATTTTGAAGATTTGTGCCGAGGTCCACATGTACCTTCCACAGGGTTTTTAAAAGCATTTAAATTGACGAAAGTAGCTGGTGCTTATTGGCGTGGCGACTCAAACAACGAAATGTTACAGCGAATTTACGGCACTGCCTGGGCTGATAAAAAATCCCTTGAAGAATACTTGTTTCGTTTGGAAGAAGCAGAAAAACGCGATCATCGTAAGTTAGGTAAAGCCTTGGATTTGTTTCATTTCCAGGATATTGCTCCGGGGATGGTTTTTTGGCATCCCAAAGGATGGACTATTTATCAAGAGCTAGAGCATTACATGCGAAATCGACTGGTAGATTTTGGCTATCAGGAAATTAGAACACCGCAATTAGTGGACAGATCGCTGTGGGAGAAGTCAGGTCATTGGGCGAATTTTAGAGATGAAATGTTTGTTACGGAAACAGAGAATCGGCATTATGCAGTAAAGCCTATGAGTTGTCCCTGTCACGTTCAAGTTTATAATCATGGTTTAAAAAGCTACAGGGATCTTCCTCTCAGGTTATCTGAATTTGGAAATTGCCACCGTTGTGAGCCATCCGGTGCATTGCATGGTTTAATGCGCGTGCGCAACATGGTGCAGGATGATGCTCATATTTTTTGTACCGAGGATCAGATTCAATCTGAAGTGGCTATGATGCTCGAATTAGTTCAATCGGTGTATAAAGACTTTGGGTTTACTGAAATAAAATATCGATTGGCTTTGCGTCCTGAAAAACGCGTCGGGTCAGATGATGTTTGGGATAAGGCTGAAACCGCGCTCAAACTGGCTATGCAGGGAAGAAATATTGAGTGGGTGGATGCACCGGGTGAAGGCGCATTTTATGGACCAAAAATTGAGTGTTCTCTATCCGATTGTTTAGGCAGAATTTGGCAGTGCGGAACAATTCAGGTTGATTTTTCTATGCCTGCGCGCCTTGAGGCAAGTTATGTTGCTGAAGATGGAAGCAAGCAAACACCAGTTATGTTGCATAGAGCCATTTTGGGTTCTCTCGAACGATTCATGGGGATATTAATCGAGCATTATGCAGGTAAACTGCCATTGTGGTTATCCCCTGTGCAGGCAGTTGTGCTCACTATCAGTGAGAAGCAGAATGAGTATGCCGAAAAAGTGAGTAAAACTTTGCAAAAAAGAGGGATTCGCGCCAATTTTGACTTGAGAAATGAAAAGATTGGTTTTAAAATTCGCGAGCATACCTTACAAAAAGTCCCTTATTTATTGGTGGTAGGTGATAAAGAAGTTGAACATTGTCAGGTAGCTGTTCGCACTCGTGATGGCGTTGACATGGGTGTGATGACAATAGATACAATTTGTGATACCTTAACGCAAGAAATTATCCGTAAAGGATCAATATAAACGAACTGGAGGATTAAACCATTAGTGCACCAACTAAGCGTGAAAATGATCGCGCACGAATTAATGAACAGATCACTGTACCTGAGGTACGCTTAATTGATGTCGATGGTAACCAGGCAGGAATTGTATCAACGCGAGAAGCGCTACGGGCAGCAGAAGAAAGCGGATTGGATTTGGTGGAAATATCTCCAACAGCCAAGCCTCCTGTTTGTCGTATTATGGATTATGGCAAGTTTCTCTTTGAACTGAGTAAAAAACAAGCTGAAGCAAGAAAAAAGCAAAAACAAATTCAGGTCAAAGAATTAAAATTCCGTCCCACGACGGAAGATGGAGATTATCAGGTCAAGCTACGCAACCTGATCCGTTTCCTCAATCATGGTGATAAGGTCAAAATCACATTACGTTTTCGTGGTCGTGAAATGGCTCATCAAGAACTCGGTATGAAGATTTTGGAACGTTTGCAAGCCGACACGGCTGATGTAGCCATAGTGGAGCAGCATGCAAAACGTGAAGGAAGACAATTACTGATGGTATTATCACCCAAAAAAACCAAGTAACGAATGCGGAGTATATTGTTATGCCGAAGTTAAAGTCACATCGTGGAGCAGCTAAACGCTTCCGAAAGACAGCGAGTGGAGCGATTAAACGTCGCGGCGCTTATAGAAATCATATCCTCACTAAAAAATCTACTAAGCAAAAGCGTCATTTGCGTGTAGAAGCAGGTACTTTGAAGCCATGCGATGCGCGTTTGGCTGAACGTATGTTGCACGGTAGTTAACGGGGAGATTGAACAATGCCAAGAGTAAAACGTGGTGTGACAGCAAAAGCGCGTCACAAGAAAATTTTAGACCAAGCCAAAGGTTATTATGGCGCCCGTAGTCGTACCTATCGAGTTGCTAAACAGGCTGTAATTAAAGCCGGTCAATACGCATATCGGGATAGACGGCAGAAAAAGCGACAATTCCGTGCTTTATGGATTACTCGTATCAATGCTCAAGCTCGTGAATGTGGTTTATCCTACAGTCGCTTGATTGATGGTTTGAAAAAAGCCTCCATTGAGCTGGATAGGAAAATCCTGGCTGACATGGCAGTTCATGATAAAGTTGCCTTTGCTGCTATTGCAGAACAAGCCAAAGCAGCTTTAGCTGGTTAATTTTCAGCCTGCTTTATTGATTGTTCTCTTTCGTCTATAAATCTTGATTCGGAATAGCAATCTTAAATAAAGGCAGGTTGTAAAAAAATTATTGAGGAGGCTAAGGCCTCCTTTTTACTTGCGGGTATAACTATGCTGGTAACTATAAACACCATACAAGAACAAGCTTCGGATGCAATCAAACAAGCTAAAGATGTAGCTGCTCTTGAACAAATTCGCGTTGATTTTTTGGGCAAAAAAGGCAAACTGACAGAGTTGCTAAAAGGCCTTGCCAATTTGTCTGCAGAGGAAAAACCCAAGGTAGGTCAATTGGTCAATCAAGCAAAGCAAGGAATTAGTGCTTTGATTGAAACAAAAATGATCGAGTTAAAAGAAAAACAATTATTAGCCAAACTGGCAGCGGAACAAATCGACGTAACTCTTTCTGGTCGCAATCATTCCACAGGTTCCTTACATCCTGTTACTCAAGTAAAGCATAGAATTAATGATTATTTTAGTCGTTTAGGATTTGATATTGTTGAAGGTCCTGAAGTTGAAACAGAATTTTATAATTTTGAAGCATTGAATATTCCTGGCCATCATCCGGCACGTGCCATGCACGATACGTTTTATTTTGGAGACGGGCGCTTGCTTAGAACACACACTTCCCCTGTACAAATCAGGACAATGGAACAACGTAAGCCTCCTTTCCGTTTAATTGCCCCTGGCAGAGTTTATCGTTGTGATTCGGATGTAACACATACTCCTATGTTTCATCAGGTAGAAGGGTTACTCATCGATAAGCAAGCGACTTTGGCCGGGTTAAAGGGCTTGTTGCAAGATTTCTTCGCTTATTTTTTTGGCCGGGAGTTGGCTTTAAGATTCAGGCCATCCTATTTCCCTTTTACCGAGCCCTCTGCAGAAGTCGATATAGAGTGCACTCAATGTAATGGCAAGGGTTGTCGTTCTTGTAAATTTACCGGATGGCTTGAGGTGTTGGGTTGTGGCATGGTCCACCCTAACGTTTTGATGGCAGTTAATATTGATCCGAATGAATATCACGGCTGGGCTTTTGGTATGGGTATGGACAGATTAGCAATGCTCTATTATGGCATAGATGATTTGCGCATGTTATTTGAAAATGATTTAACCTTTTTGCGACAGTTTTGAATATTATAAAAATAATTAGTCCTGGATTTTATTTTTATGTTTCTTCTGATTACTTTGCCTCTCGCGCCTAGAGGGTTCAGATTAGACTAAATGGTACTCCTGGATAATCCCCGTTAATACTGGAAATAATATTTTATTGCATGGTTAATATGGGCAAATTGTTATCAGTAATTTTATCTCTTATACAGAGTGAAATTAATAGATGGAAATCTTGAGTCAAATGAACAGTTACAGAGATGAGGACTTTAAATGAAAGTAAGTAAGTTATGGTTACGTGAATGGGTTAACTTCTCATTAACTGAACAAGAGCTGGCTGAGCAATTGACCATGGCTGGTTTAGAAGTTGATGCAGTAAACCCTGTGGCTGGCCAATTCACTCATGTCATTGTTGCTGAAGTTCTAAATACCAAGCCTCATCCTGATGCGGATAAATTAACCTTATGTGAAGTGAATATCAATAAAGACAAACCTTTGAAAATTGTTTGTGGCGCGGCTAATGTGAGGTCTGGTTTGAAGGTTGCCTTAGCCATGATTGGAGCTCACTTGCCTGGCGGTCTGCAAATTAAGGAATCCAAATTACGTGGGGAATTATCTCAGGGCATGTTGTGTTCCACAACAGAATTGGGATTGGCAGAACATTCCGAGGGGATAATGGAGTTGAGTGATGATGCGCCCATTGGAATGGATTTGCGTGAGTACCTTGCTCTTGATGATCATGTCTTTGATATCGATTTGACTCCTAATCGTGCGGATTGCTTTAGTATTTTAGGAGTCGCTCGGGAAGTAGCTGTCCTCAATAAATTACCTTTAATTGAACAGCCAATAACTACAGTGCCACCAGCCATTGATGATGGCCTGCGAGTAAATTTAATCCATTCCGAAGCATGTCCCCGTTATTGTGGTCGAATTATTCGTAATTTGAATCTTGAAGCAAAAACACCGTTATGGATGGCTGAGCGCTTACGTCGTGGCGGTATTAGAACGTTGCACCCTGTCGTGGATGTGATGAATTATGTCATGCTTGAGCTTGGGCAACCCATGCATGCTTTTGATTTGTCAAAAATTAACGGTGAAATTAATGTACGTTATAGTACTTCAGGCGAGCAATTAGAATTATTGGATGGGCAAGAAGTTGTCTTAAATGACAATGTATTGGTGATTGCTGACAAAGAAAGCCCCTTGGCTATGGCTGGAATAATGGGCGGCGCTAATAGCGCGGTCCAAGAGCACACCCAACATGTTTTTCTGGAAAGTGCCTATTTTAATCCGGTAACAATTGCCGGGGTCGCCAGAAAATATGGTTTATTTAGTGATTCATCGCAACGATTCGAGCGGGGAGTGGATCCCTGTTTGCAATCGAAAGCGCTTGAAAGAGCGACAGAATTAATTTTATCTATTTCAGGGGGTGAAGCTGGGCCGGTGATAGAGTCTTTTGACAAAAAGTTTTTACCAGGTACGGTTTCCTTTTTATTTGATACGACAAAAGTGAAAAAATTAACGGGGTTGTCCATCCCTGTAAGCGAAATGAAGAATTTACTGGAGGGATTAGGTATTGTCATTACCAAAGAAACAAATCATTTTTTTGAGGTTACCATTCCTTCTCATCGCGTAGATTTGCAACAAGATGCTGATTTGGTTGAAGAAATTATTCGTTTGTATGGCTATGACAAGCTGCAGGCTCAGCCAATGCAAACATCAGTACAAGCCGGTTTAATCAGTGCCAAGGAGAAAATTGCTGAGCAAATTTCATCGTGGTTTAGTGCCAAGGGTTACCATGAAACCATCAGTTATAGTTTTGTCGACCCCGAGCTGCAGGAAGCACTTTACCCGCAAAAAGAATTTATGGAATTGCTAAATCCAATTTCCTCTGAATTATCACAAATGCGCGCTGGAATGTGGCCAGGTTTAATTGCATCTATGATTTATAATAGCCACAGACAACAAACAGCAGTGAAGTTTTTTGAAATAGGCGTGGTTTTTGATCTTGACGGAGGCCAATTAAAAGAACGCTCATGTATTGCTGGCCTGTTAATGGGTGAGCAAGGTAATTTGAACTGGAGTGAGCCTACCCGTTTATTTGATTTTTATGATTTAAAAGGGGATTTACAATCCTTGTTTGCGTCATTGAAGCTGGATGATGTTGAATTTATTCAATCATCTCATCACGCTCTTCACCCCGGGCAATCAGCCCAGATTGTGATTAATGGCAAGCATTCGGGATGGATAGGCGTGTTGCATCCGCGCTTGTCGGATGCCTTTGATCTTCATCAGGATGTGATTTTGTTTGAATTGAATATTGAATCATTAATCAATCCGACTATCCCTCTGTATAAGCCCATTTCCAAATATCCGCAAATAAGGAGAGATTTATCTTTCCTGGTTGATAGACAGATAAGTGCTATGCAGATTGAGCGTGTGATTAGAAATACAGTAAAAGAGGATTGGTTAAAATCATTTGACGTATTTGATGTGTACATGGGTAAAGGTATTCCAGAAGATAGAAAAAGCATAGCTGTGGCCATGACGCTTCAGGATGACACTCGAACATTAGTTGATGCCGAGATCAATTTAGTAATTAGTGCTATAATCAAGAAACTGGAAAATGAATTTTCAATCCTTTTGAGGGAATGATCGTGAACGCACTAAGCAAAGCAATAATGGCAGAAACGTTGTGTGACGAATTAAAATTAAATAAACCAGTTGCCAAAGAAATGGTTGAAAATTTTTTTGAAGAATTACGTCATGCACTTGAAAATGGACAGCATGTGAAATTATCCGGTTTTGGTAATTTTACTTTAAGAGATAAACCACAAAGACCAGGCCGCAATCCAAAGACGGGTGAAGAAATTCCTGTGGAAGCCAGAAGAGTTGTTACTTTTAAGCCGGGTTTAAAATTAAAAACGAAAATTGAAAAAATAGGAAAGTAGTTTGTTATCTCATTACACCAAGCATGTATTCATATGTACGAATCAGAAAGCACCGGGCAAGCAGTGCTGTGCTAATTCTGGCGGAGAAGAATTTTTTGATTTCATGAAATCAAAATTGTTAGAATTTGATTTACATGGCCCTGGAAAAATCCGGGTCAGCAAATCAGGATGTCTTGGACGATGCAGCTCTGGTCCTTGCATCGTTATTTATCCAGAAGGAGTTTGGTATACTTATTCTTCCTTTGAAGATATTGAACAAATTATCAAGAACCACTTAATTGATGGTGAGTTAGTAGAGCCACTTCTGCTAGACAGATAATTATTTAGGGAGCAAACCTTTTTGTGCTTTCTTGGTACCCAAAGGTTTTTAATAAAATTAAGCGTTGGTTAATGCTGTTCGAGTAGTCAAGCCCAGTCTCTCCTGGTTAAGCAAAGGGATGAAAATGAGTATCAGGGTTTTCTGTTGATTCAGTATGAGCTTACGTCAATAAGATGAAAAATATTTCACATTGAGTCATTAATCCGATGTTTTTATTGAGATTTGATTAATTGTATATATTTTTTTATCCATTTTACTTGTAGGTTGTTTCTGTTTTGGTTAAAATCGCCCGTCCATGATAGAAAGATTACCAATTGAGGCGGTTCGGAGTTTATTTAATGAAGACATTTAGTGCAAAAGGCAATGAAGTCAAGCGTGACTGGTTTGTTGTCGATGCCAGTGAAAAAGTTTTGGGTCGCTTAGCCACAGAGATTGCTCGTCGTTTACGTGGCAAGCATAAAGCGGAGTATACCCCCCATGTTGATACTGGCGATTACATTATAGTCACTAATGCAGAAAAAGTTATTGTGACTGGTCGCAAGTTTAAAAACAAAATGTATCATCATCACACAGGGTTTCCTGGAGGGATCAAATCCACTTCCTTTGAAAAATTACAGGATAAAAATCCTACAAAAATTATTGAGATTGCTGTAAAAGGCATGTTGCCCAAAAACCCGTTAGGTAGAGAGATGTATCGCAAGTTGAAGGTATATGCTGGCAGCGAACATCCACATACTGCGCAGCAACCGAAGCAACTTGAGATTGAGGAATAAGTATAATGGCTGAAATAAAGCAATATTATGGCACCGGCCGCAGAAAAAGTTCAATTGCGCGAGTTTTTTTACGTCCCGGAAAAGGTGATATAAAAGTAAATGACAGAACCTTGCAGGAATATTTCTGTCGAGAAACTTCATGCATGATCGTAATGCAACCTTTGGAAACAGTTGACCTTCTTAATAAATTTGATGTATACATCACTGTAACTGGTGGTGGTATATCTGGCCAAGCAGGAGCGGTTCGTTTGGGAATAGCCAGAGCATTAGTTGCCTATGATGAAGATGGTTTGGCTGAAGGAGCTGAGGCAAGTCCCGATTCGTTCCGTCGCAAGCTAAGAGCACGCGGTTTATTAACTCGTGATTCCAGACGTGTAGAACGAAAGAAAGTGGGATTGCACAAAGCACGTCGAGCTACTCAGTACTCCAAGCGCTAATTTTATTATTTTTTCCAAGCCCCGTTTTATATGGGGCTTTTTATTTTCTAAGAAATAAGTTATCCAACCGTTTGAAAAATTGTTATTCTTTGTTATAACTAACGTGAGTTATATAATTAGGCGAACTGAATCCAGTTCATAAATCATAATCAGGATGATTAAGCAGTGGGTGAAATGACTGATCTCAATCAGGATGTAAGTAATCACAATCAAGACGAACAATTGGATGAAGAACGACGTCGTTTTTTATTACATACGACCTGTGTCCTGGGTGGCGTAGGTGCGGCATGTGCCTTAACTCCTTTTATTACCTCCTGGTTACCAAGCTCTAAGGCCCAGGCAGCAGGTGCCCCAGTGAAAGTTGATGTCAGTAGAATGGAGCCTGGTGAACAAGCTATCATTGAATGGCGTGGCAAACCAGTCTGGATAATTAAACGAAGCAAAGACATGCTTAACCAATTGCAAAAAGAAGATGAGTCTCAATTAAGAGACCCGGATTCTTTGGTGGATCAACAACCGGAATATGCGCAAAATAAATATCGCTCCATTAATCCTGAGTTTTTGGTTTTAATAGGGATTTGTACTCATTTGGGTTGTTCACCAAAATACAAACCTAATCTTGGTGAATTAGGACCAGATTGGCCGGGCGGTTTCTTTTGCCCATGTCATGGGTCAACGTTTGATCTTTCAGGTAGAGTATTCAAGGGTGTTCCTGCCCCTATCAATTTGGAAGTACCACCTCATCACTTTTTAGATGAACACACCATTGTGATAGGTGAGGATGCAAAATAAGGATTAAGGCATGAATGGGTTAGTCAATTGGTTAGATGAACGTTTCCCTCTTGTTAGTACATGGAAAGCACATTTCAGTAATTATTACGCACCTAAAAATTTTAATTTCCTGTATTTTTTTGGCTCTTTAGCTCTAATTGTTTTAGTTAATCAAATCATTACCGGTTTATGGTTAACCATGTTTTATACGCCAAATGCAGAACAGGCATTTTCTTCAGTTGAATTTATTATGCGTGACGTCAATTTTGGTTGGCTGCTCCGTTATATGCATTCCACAGGTGCTTCTGCTTTTTTTATTGTTATCTATTTGCATATGTTTAGAGGCCTGCTTTATGGTTCTTATCAGAAACCACGGGAGTTGGTTTGGTTATTGGGGATGTTTTTATATCTCTTGTTAATGGCAGAAGCATTCTTTGGTTACTTATTACCTTGGGGACAAATGTCTTATTGGGGTGCCGAAGTGATTACCTCTTTGTTTGGCGCTATACCTTACATTGGTAAAGGGCTTGTCGTATGGTTGAGGGGGGATTATTCTGTTGCAAATGCGACTTTGCAGCGATTTTTTGCTCTACATGTTATTGGAATACCCATTCTAATGATCATCCTCGTGTTTTTGCATATTGTAGCTTTGCATAAAGTAGGCTCAAACAACCCGGAAGGGATTGATATAAAGAAGGTTTTAAATAAGGATGGTAAGCCTTTGGATGGAATACCTTTTCATCCTTATTATACGGTGAAAGATTTTGTAGGTATCATAGTTTTTTCAATTTTATTTTTTTCGGTGGTCTTTTTTGCTCCTGAGATGGGTGGGTATTTTCTAGAGCATGCCAATTTTGTCCCGGCTAATCCAATGGTGACCCCGGACCATATTGCTCCCGTTTGGTATCTCGCTCCTTTTTATGCCATTTTAAGGGCTATTCCTGATAAGCTGATTGGGGTAGCGTGCATGGCTGCTGCCATAATATTGCTTTTCTTTTTGCCCTGGCTCGATAAAAGTAGTGTTCGCTCCATAAGATATAAAGGTATGTATTCCAGAATAAGTATTACTTTGTTTGCGTTTAGTTTGCTGCTTTTAGGGTATTTGGGTACAACTCCAGTTACACCAGTGAGGTTAGTTTTAGCTCGAATTGCTGCGGTTATTTATTTTTCTTACTTTATCTTGATGCCTGTTTATAGTCGATTTGAGAAAACTCGACCAGTACCTACACGGATAGGTGAAAAATGATGAAAATAAAGGTATTGTTAGTAGCTACCTTAGCTTTTTTAATGTCAAACATGGCATTTACAGAAAATATAGCAATGGAGAATGTCTCGGTTGATATAAATGATAAAGAGAGTTTGCAAAGAGGGGCAAAAATGTTTATGAATTATTGCTCTGGATGTCATTCCCTCAAATACATGCGTTATAACCGCATGGCCCAGGATCTTGGATTAACTACTTTTGATGGTCAGGTCGCTGAAGATTTATTAAAAAATAATTTAATTTTTACTCAGGCCAATATTTATGATCCTATCCAAATAGCCATGTCACCTGAGGATGCCAAACAATGGTTTGGTATGGTGCCTCCCGATCTGTCTTTAAGCGCGCGGGATAGAGGGCCTGTTTGGATATATAATTATTTGAAAAGTTTTTACAGTGACCCTTCCAGGCCTTTTGGTGCTAATAATTTACTGATGCCAGATGTTGCTATGCCTAATGTTTTAGAACCATTGATTGGAAAAGTTATTCTGGTCAAAAACAAAAGCGCACATGCGAATGATTTATTAGTGGTAAAACGAGGTGAGATGTTTGAAAGCCAGTTTGATAGCGCATTAAGGGATCTGGTGAATTTTTTGGTTTATGTAGGTGAGCCTGCCAAGTTAATTCGTTATAAATTAGGGGTCTTTGTTCTTCTGTTCTTCGGTATTTTCCTTATCGCAGCTTATTCTCTGAAGAAAGCTTATTGGAAACAATTAAAATAGGAATAAACTGATTACTAACCCAATCGGTTTTGTAAAAAGTACTGCCTTTTCTTACTTTTTATACAGGGTTTAATCTCAAATGGTTACCTTCAGTACAAGAAAATATATCTGGTTTCTTGTATCGAATTCACGCTAAAATAAGAAGATTTGCTCAAAGTAACCCAGAAGATTAAAAATGTGATAGAATAGCACCCTTTGTACAGTAGAATATAAAAAGCCATTTTAACAGGCTTAAATGAATTGATAGGAGTAAGTAATGGCAATCGTTGCAAAGCGCACCATAATGTCTTTATTTTCTGATGTAGATGATGTTTATAGTCACCAAGTTCGTATCGTTCTGGCAGAAAAAGGAGTTAATGTTGAAATTCTTGCAGTAAAGCAAGATGAGCCTGGAGCTGACCTATTGTCTATTAATCCTTATGGAACCGTTCCTACATTAATTGATAGGGAACTTGTATTATATGAAGCAAGAATCATTATGGAATATTTGGACGAACGCTTCCCTCATCCTCCATTATTACCAGTTTATCCGGTAGCTCGTGCTGAAACTCGTAAAATGATGCATAGAATAGAACAAGACTGGTATTATTTAATGAACTCTATTTTGCGGGAGGAATCGGTAGAGCAAGCTAGAGCTAATTTACTTGAAAGTTTAACCAGTTTAGATCCTGTATTTGCAGATAAACCCTATTTTTTAAGTGATGAGTTTTCACTCCTGGATTGCGCTTTGGCTCCTTTATTATGGCGGTTACCTAAATTAGGGTTGGAAATTGCGCCTAATTTTAAAGGAATAATTTCCTATATGCAGCGTGTGTTTAAACGTGAATCTTTTCAAACAAGTTTGACTGACGCTGAGAGACAAATAAGAGCAGCATAATTATGGCAATGACATCAAACAGACCCTACTTGATTCGTGCTTTCTACGATTGGATTGTTGATAATGATTTAACACCCTACATTCTCGTAGATGCATCAAATCCGAATGTGCAGGTTCCAAGGGAACATGTCCAGCATGATAGAATTGTATTAAACATTTCTCCCTCAGCGACACGAGGACTTTTATTGGAAAATGATCGTATTGTATTTACGGCACGCTTTTCAGGGCAAACAGAGCAAATTTTTGTTGCTCCAAATGCAGTACTAGAGATTTATGCAAAAGAAAATGGTAGAGGAATTGCTTTTTCAGTTGATGAAGATGATGAGCCACCACCTAAAACCTCTTCTTCCTCTGAAAGTGCTACAAAAAATAAGCCATCGCTAAAATTGGTAAAATAGAGGGCGTAGTTTATTTTAACTGAAGCCTGGCCAAGAAGCAGTGCCCTTTACAAAGTGATCTTCGCTTGGCGATATAAATAAAATATTTTGTGGTTCTTATATCGAATTTACGTTAATTTGGAGCCAACCGGTGAACAAGCTAGAAAATGCTCTATATCGTTGTGATCAAATTAGAGCTTGTGAACAGCAGGCGGTAACTTTGTATCAAAAAGACGAAAATGCACTAATGGCTCTGGCAGGTGCAGAGGCATTTTCTTTCTTGCAGAAACTTTACCCCCATGTAAGGCATCTAGCAGTCTTCTGTGGTGCTGGCAACAATGCAGGCGATGGCTATGTCTTGGCCAGATTAGCTCATGAACAAGGATTCTCAGTTACTGTATATCAATGTAAATCATTGGAAGATTTACCTTCTGCTGCCAGGAATGCCGCACGCTTGGCTTTGGCATCAGGAGTAAATTGTCAATCAGTAGATGAACCATTAGACGGTGATGCCGAATTAATTGTTGATGCATTATTGGGTATTGGATTACAAGGACCAGTGCATGGGGTAATAGCCAATGCGATTCATCAAATCAATGCCAGTGGGTTACCGGTATTATCGATTGACATCCCATCTGGTCTTAATGCGGATACAGGATTAGTCGAGAATATTTGTGTCAATGCGACTGCCACAATTACATTTATCGGACTTAAAACAGGAATGTATACTTTGGACGGACCAGATTATTGTGGTGTGATTCATTGTAGCGATTTAAACCTGGACGCCTGTAGGACCAAAATAAGCCGATTTGCCTCTCTGCTGAGAGACTCCACCTTACCATTGCCCCTTGCTGCCAGAAAAAAAAATTCTCATAAAGGAGATCATGGGCATGTTTTAGTGATAGGTGGTGGCCCAGGAATGCCTGGAGCAGTGAGTTTGGCAGCCAAAGCAGCACTAAGAACGGGAGCAGGCGTAGCCACTGTTGCAACTTGGCCGGATTATGCGAAGGGCACTTTACCATTAATTCCTGAAGCGATGGTTTGGGGTATTAAAACAGCAGAAGAGTTAATGCCTCTGTTAGCAAAAGCTACGGTTTGTGTCATTGGGCCTGGTCTTGGTGATAGTGATTGGGCTAAGACCTTGTTTCTAAGGGCAATTACAACCCAATTACCTATGATCATTGATGCTTCAGCGCTAAGATTACTTTCTCAACATCCCCAAATGGATGACAATTGGATTTTAACACCCCATCCTGGAGAAGCTGCCAGTTTGCTTTCCTGTACTGTAAAAGGTGTTCAAATGGATAGATACCATGCGGCATCTGCTATACAAAAACAATATGGTGGTGTTGTGGTACTGAAAGGAGTAGGTACGGTTATTCAGACAACGGAAAAGAATATCTTTGTTTGTCCTAAAGGGAATCCTGGCATGGCCACAGCAGGCATGGGGGATATTTTAAGTGGCATTATTGCGGCTTTTTGTGCCCAGGGGTTTAGCTTATCCGATGCAGCGAAATTAGGAGTGTGGGTTCATGCTGTTGCTGGAGACAAGGTTGCTGAGAGATCAGGTGAGGTTGGATTATTGGCGAGCGATTTACTTGATGAAATTCCAAGCATTTTGAATTGTATCTAGTGCGATGAGTCATTAAGAAGGTAGTCTGAGCCTTGAATAGGATAACAAGCTCTTTTTCAATGCTTGTTTATGACAGGATTGGGCTGACAGGCTTTTTCTAAACAGATACATTATGTTGTGTTCTCGATATGACTATTGAAGATAATGATAATTTCATAACTTTGGATTTGGTTAGTGAACAAGAGAGCAAAAGATTTGCAGAAAAATTGGCGTTTTGTATAACAGCCCCTTTGGTGATTACTTTAAGTGGTGATATAGGAGCCGGAAAGACAACAATTATCCGAGCTATGCTAAAATCACTTGGGGTAATCTCAGCCATCAAGAGTCCAACTTTTTCATTAGTTGAAAGTTATAGTTGTAGTGAATTTCATGTTCATCACTTTGATTTGTACCGTATTCACCAGGAAGAAGAACTGGATTATCTGGGTTTTAGGGACTATTTTTCCAATCATAGTGTTTGCTGTATTGAATGGCCTGAACATGCTGGAAAAACATTGCCTCCAGTCGATATTCAGTTTAATTTAATAATTAGAGGGACTGGGCGCCTAATGCAAATAACTGCATTAAGTGACGCTGGTAAACGAATTTTAGCTTGCCTGGCGGGTGAATGATGATGATGCGAGCGTGGGTCTTAAGCCTGTTATTATATATACCAAGTTCTTTTGCTGTATTTTCTGCACAATTAAAAAATGTTTCAGTATCTCAGCAATCAACTGTCACGTCGCTTTATCTTACTATACAAGGTTCATTTACCCATAAACTATTTACTTTAAGTCATCCTAATCGCGTGGTTTTAGACTTAAGTGATACAAATTTAGCTGTCAATCTCAGTCAACTAAGTTTAATCAATTCTCTTATCCAGCAGGTAAGAAGTGGCAGCCCCTCCAAGAACACGCTAAGGCTTGTCATGGATGTAAAACAACCGGTCAAGGTGCGCTCATCTTCATGGAAACCGAAAGGGGAATTTAATGGGATCAGAATTGATCTCGTTAATGCTACTCCTTTAGTTATAAATAATCATAGTCAGTTGAGTACATCTGTTAAAACGATTAAAGCTCCAGTTCAACAAAGCCAACCGAAAATATCCAGCCAGCCATCAGAACCACGAATAACAACACATAAAACGCCTATTCAAGCTTCTCATAATCCATCAAAAAAACCTTTGCGTGATGTTGTTGTTGTATTAGATGCAGGGCATGGGGGCAAAGATCCCGGCGCGAGAGGTCCGCGCCGCAGTAATGAGAAGGATGTTGTGCTAGCCATTACTTTAAAACTCAAACGATTGATAGACAGGCAACCAGGTATGCGCGCAGTTCTGACGCGCTCAGGGGATTATTATGTTGGGCTTAGACAACGCCTGGACATTGCCAGAAAGTATAATGGTGATGTATTTATTTCCATCCATGCTGATGCATTCAATAATCCTCACTCCAATGGCGCCTCAGTATTCGCCTTGTCACAAAGAGGGGCTACCAGTGAAGCGGCACGCTGGTTAGCAGAAAAAGAGAATTATTCTGAATTAGGCGGGGTGAATTTAGGAGAGTTAGATGACAGTAACGGGGTAGTCCGCTCTGTTTTGATCGATTTATCACAAACTGCGACGATAAATGCTGGCTTGGAAATGGGAGGAAAAGTATTAGGCCAATTGGATAATTTTACTAATTTGCATAATAACAAAGTGGAACAAGCCCGTTTTGTTGTTCTGAAGTCTCCAGATATCCCTTCTATTTTGGTCGAAACCGGTTTTATCTCAAATCCCCGCGAGGAAAGAAATTTAACCAATCCTGCCTATCAGGAGCGATTGAGCCAGGCGATATTCCAAGGACTAAAAAGTTATTTTTGGGATCATCCCCCTCATGGAACTCGAATTGAGGCTATGATTTCTCCTAATTTTCATATCGTTAAAAAAGGAGAAACGCTTCCTGCTATCGCTGCTCGGTATAGAGTATCTGTGAGTGCATTACAATCAATTAACCGTCTTCAAGCAAGGGCAAGACTTATGCCCGGGCAAAAATTAGTGATACCTAGCACATGGTCTTAAGGATACATCAACTCCCGCCAGCAATAGCTAATCAGATAGCGGCGGGAGAAGTCATAGAAAGACCTGCTTCAGTCGTTAAAGAGCTGTTGGAAAATTCTTTAGATGCTGGTGCCAGTGTGATTAGTGTCGAAGTCAATTATGGTGGGTTGTTGCAAATTACGGTTAGTGATAATGGTTCTGGAATCGTCAAAGACGATTTGCCTTTAGCAATTGCAGCTCATGCGACCAGTAAAATCAGAACACTTAATGATTTATATTCCATTGATAGTATGGGCTTTAGAGGGGAGGCATTGGCAAGTATTGCCTCGGTAGCCAAAGTGACTATCATTTCAAAGCCTGAGGGACAGGACAATGCGATGAAGTTGCGAGTTGAGGGAGAGAACAAGACTCTCTCTCCTTGCGCGCGGAATATTGGCACGACCATCGATGTTTCTGATTTGTTCTATAATGCACCAGTTCGTAAGCGTTTTTTGAAAAATGAAAAACTGGAATTTCAGGCTATTGAAATGGTTGTGAAACGGTTTGCATTAAGTGCCCCCCAGATTGCATTAACGTTTAAGCATAATAAGAAACTGATTTTTTCATTACCTCCGGCGTTAAGTGAGCAAGCCAAGGCCATTCGTATGAGCCGCATTTTGGGCAATACGTTCATGAGAGAAGCGATTTTTCTTGATGTGGAACACAGTGGTATGCGTCTTTATGGTTGGATAAGTAACCAGCGTTTGCAACGCAGTCAGAATGATAGACAGTGGATTTATGTGAATCAACGCATGGTAAAGGACAAATTACTCCAGCATGCGGTAAAACAAACTTATGATGGCATGCTGCATCCTGGCAGATTTCCAGCCTGTTTGTTATATTTTACTCTACCTGGATCTGAAGTGGATGTGAATGTCCATCCTACAAAACATGAAGTGAGATTCCAACAGCCTCGTTTGGTGCATGATTTTTTTACTTCTCAATTAACTAAAGCTTTGCACTCAAATCTTACCGATTTAGATACAAGGGAGTACGCATATCCTCTTGCTTCTTGTAATGAACGGCAAAACGCTATTGCCGAACCCGCCCATTCCCGTAATCATATAGAGACCAACGGCGGATCAAGTGATTTATTCCCTAACCGGGGTGCCAATTCATTATCATCATCTATAACCAACAAAGGGTATAAAAAAACCAGCACTGTATATCATCCTGAAACAGATTCCCAGTGGATTGTCTTAAATGAGCGGTTCATTTTGGTTTTTATAAAGCAACAGCCTTACCTTGTGGATTTGGTAGCACTGTTTCAAGAATCGACAGAAAAGCAGCTAATGAAAAAGGCATTACCTTTGGAGAGCAGGCCTTTATTGATCTCAATTCGTTATCCATTACCAAAACAATGGATACATAAGCTGGATCACTTAAAGCATGAGTTGGCTCGTGTTGGGATACAAATTGAATATCCTAATACTGATGAATTGTTAATTCGCAGTATCCCTTTGAGTGCGCCCTATTTGGATGTTCGACTTTTTTTTAATTTTCTCAGCGAATTGGATTTTGCCCATACTGATAAGTTGATAGCGTTAATTAGCCGCTCTCAAATGTTTGACCCAAAACAATTAACAGTTGAAGAGCGTATTGAAATGAATCAATTGTTGCTGGAACTGTTTCTTAAAGAAGAGAAACATAATGCATATAAAGCATTAACTATTGATGATTGTCGGATGTTATTGCATGAATAAGGTAGTGTTTTGTTTAATGGGACCAACTGCTTCAGGAAAAACAGGGTTAGCATGTGAGTTGGTCACCCATTTCCCTTTTGAAATTATTAGTGTTGATTCCGCAATGATTTATAGAGATATGAATATTGGGACAGCAAAACCTTCAATCCACGAATTACAGAGAGCTCCTCATTATTTAATTGATATTAAAGATCCAGATGAATCTTATTCAGCAGCCCAGTTTTGTACAGATGCTTTGTCTTTGTGTGAGGAAATCATCAAGAGAGGAAATATTCCTTTGTTAGTGGGCGGAACTATGATGTATTTTAATGCCTTGCAAAAAGGGTTGGCCACTTTGCCTGAAGCTGATGAAGCAGTTCGTAAGCGATTGGAGGAGGAAGCATTATCACAAGGTTGGGATTTTCTTTATCAAAGGTTAAGCCAATTAGATCCTCTAACAGCTGCTCGTATTCATGCACATGATACACAAAGAATTCAAAGAGCATTGGAAGTTTATTACTTAACGGGTTCAACCTTATCGGCTTATTTGGCTGAGCCTCTTGAACAGCCTGATTATTATTTTGTTAATCTTGCTCTTTTTCCTGAACAAAGATCTTGGCTGCATGAGCGGATCGCACAACGGTTTGACGCGATGCTTAGTGAGGGATTTATAGAAGAAGTTCAACAATTGCAAGAAAAATGGCCTATTCAAATCAGCATGCCTTCCATGCGATGCGTTGGTTACAGGCAAATATTGGAGTATCTTGAAGGGCATTATGATTATGAGACCATGAGGGAAAAAGGCATAGCTGCAACCAGGCAATTGGCCAAACGGCAATTAACCTGGTTGAGGCATTGGCAGGGCGCTTTATTCTATGATTCGCAAAACGAGGGATTTAGTACAGATATTATAGCGAAAATAAGGGAAATATTAGATAATACTGTCTCTAATTGACATCATGCCGCAAAGGAACAACATGAGGAAAACAACAAAAGAACCTGCTAGCGCTAAAAAAAATTATGTAGTACATAGACATCAATTACCATTGAGTTGCCCAACAGATGAGATGGAGTTATGGAATGCTCATCCTAAGGTTTATTTGCCTATAGAAAAAACGGGGGTGGAGGTCTGCCCTTATTGCGGGTCTCGTTTTGTATTGCAGAATGATTAAATCGATTTGCATTATCAGGCTTTCAGCTTTAGGTGATGTTTTGATGTTGGTCCCACTGATTAGGACCCTGCAAAATAAATTGCCTAACGCTCAATTGACTTGGGTTATTTCAAAACCCGCTTTTTATTTGGTGGAAGGTATGGAAGGTGTAGAGTTTATCGTTATTGATAAACCTAAAACGCTTGCTGACTATTGGCGGTTTAGAAAACAAATGTCACCTCGCCAGTTTGATGTGTTGTTAGCACCCCAAGCCAGTTTAAGAACTAATTGCCTTATTCCATTTATTAAGGCTAAGCGCAAAATCGGCTATGATTCCCACAGAGCTAATGATGGTCATCGTCTGTTTGTAAAGGAAAGTATTACTCCTGGCTTGGACCATACGCTTGAAGGTTTTTTAAAGTTTGCAGAGCCTTTAGGTGTCACTGAAAAAATAATACACTGGGATTTACCGATTACCAAGGCAGATTATGTATGGGCCCAAAATCATTTACCAGAACAGGACGGGCCGATTTTAGTAGTCAATCCCGCAGCCAGTAAGCCTGAGCGCAGCTGGTTGGCTGAGCGATACATTGAGGTTCTGAGACGGGCGCAAGTTAAATGGAATGTCAAGGTTGTCTTAACTGGGGGGCCTGGTGACCATGATAAATTATTAGCTGAGCAAATAGCGAAAGAAATCCCGGCGATTGATTTAGTTGGAAAGACTAAACCTAAACAATTGTTGGCTGTGATTAGTAAAGCAAAAGCAGTATTGTGCCCTGATACAGGGCCTTCTCATATGGCTGCAGCGGTAGGTACTCCTGTTGTGGCTTTGCATGCGGTAACTAATCCCTGTATTTCTGGTCCCTACACTTTTCAACATTTAGTAGTTAATAGGTATTCGCAAGCTATCCAAACTGTATTAGGAGTGAGCCCAGAAAAAAATATTTGGGGTACGCAGGTACATGGATATGAAGCCATGAAATTAATTACCGTAGATGATGTAATGGATAAATTAACTGAAATATTTCAGGGCTTATGAAAAATCCGCGATCTTTGTGTGGTAAAGGTTTTTAATTCGATCATCGAGTTCATGCTCATGAAACGCTTTTTTACCTTGACCCTGGAGGTTTTCCCAAGCCCTGATTTTGATTTTTAAGGAGCATAGGATGCAACTTTCTTTTGAGCAATGTGATTTTTTTTTCACAAATGGATATTTGGTAATTAATGATTTCTTGTCAGAATCTGTCTGTGATCTTTTAAAGCAACGCATAGAAACATTGCTTGAAAATAATCAAACAAAGATACCTAAAACCATTTTTTCCACGCAAACCAATGAGCATGCAAAAAAACAATATTTCCTGGATTCCGGAGATAAAATTCATTATTTTTTTGAGCCGGGTGCCTTTGATGAAACTGGTGATTGTATTCGTCCTTTTAAGCAATCAATTAATAAAATTGGACATGCTTTACATGAACTGGATCCTGTTTTTAGGCAATATTCCCGAGATGATCGAATTAAAAAGATAGCACATCAGCTTGGGTTAACAACACTTGGGTTGGTACAATCCATGTATATATTCAAGCAGCCGGGAATAGGGGCTGAAGTGCTTTGCCATCAAGATAGTACCTATATTTTCGGCGAGAATAGTGATGCTTTAGGATTTTGGTTTGCAATAGAAGATGCTACTTTGGAGAATGGTTGTCTGGAAGTGATTCCAAGTCCTTGTAACACCCCCTTAAAACAAAGGATGTTTCGCCGAGAAAACGAAATTTATTTCGAAAACTACGATTCAAATCCTTGGCCAGAAGAAAAGAGTGTCCCTTTACCCGTTAAAAAAGGTGCATTGATTATACTGCATGGCAGAGTCCCGCATAAAAGCCAGGCTAATTTTTCTGATCAATCCAGGCATGCCTATACTTTGCATTTGGTTGATATTTCTTCACCTTATCCCGAGAATAATTGGCTGCAATGGCCGAATGGGATCCCCTGTTTATGACATCGCTATTTTGAGTATAAAGTATCAACAATTTCCAATGTTTAGAAAATTGCGCTGGAGAACTCTATAATTTACATGAGACTCTTGGGTAAATCATTTTGGAAGAGATCCTGAATGGATAATGAAAGTTTGCTTGCCATATTAAATAATTGGTCTGCAACTAATTATGCGAAAGGTAACTATATTCTAAGAGAGATCTCCAGCAAGTTTCTTTCAAAAATTTCTATCCACAGTCATGATTACTTACTCGATGCCGGTTGTGGCGATGGCAGTTTCACTCAAATAGTAGCCAGTTTGGTTCCTGATGGATATGTTCTCGGTGTGGATCGATCAAAAACTATGATTGATTATGCGAACAAACATTATAAGAGTATCAACATTCGTTTCGATATAGCGGATATTCAAGAACCTATAATTTACGGGCCATTTGATAATATTGTATCATTTTGGTGTCTTCACTGGACTGATTTGGAAAAATCCTTATCCAATTTATATCATGTTTTAAAACCAGACGGAAAAATTTATGCCATTTTTTCTTCCGGCAAACAAAGTACATTGTTTGAAGTACTAAACAGCCTGCAATTTCAAAATCGTTACCCTGATATCGCTAAAAATGTCGCTCAATCTAAAATGATGAGGGAGAATTATTCTGTTCAATGCCGAAAGGCATTGGATAATTTGCCTTTTAAAAACATTTCCTTTGCTGTTGAACATTGCCAGGTTGAATTACCTGACCTCGAGTCATTTAAAAATTTTATACACGGCGCCCCATTATTCAAGGATCTTCCCGATAAAATGTACCAGGATATTGTAAACAGCATGGTGCTGTTTTTTGATGCATACTGTCAAAAAAAATACGATGGAAAATGGGTGTATGAAACCACACCCTATTTTCTAACAATTAGCAGGAAGTGAATAATACTTTGGATAAATTTAATTCAAATAGCCAGTTCCAGTTTTTTCTTTCAAGGAATCCAGAAAGCAGTTTAAGGACTAACATGGGATTGTCTACCCAACTCATCCAAATCAACAGTGATTTTATCGGGGACACTTGGCGTAAAACAAGAAGCCAGGCATTTGGTAATTTGCCTATTCAAGCAGACACCGACGCACATAGAGAAACAAATCGTGGCAGGAATACTTGAAAGATAAGCGATTTGCGTTGATGAATCGACGGCTGCTGCTTTCAGAATGTAATAAATACCGACATGCACCCCGGCCATCAATGTAGTGAGCGTAAAAGCTGAGCCTTTTACAAAACATTCATTAGAGCTAAGATTGGAACTGCATTCCTCTATTTTTTCCTTCCTGGCGTCTACTTGTGTTTGATAGTCTTCTGTTAATTCATGAGTTAATGCCTCTAGTTTGTTGTCTATAAACTCTTTTTTTATCTCAGGGGGTGTTTCAAGTGAGTGCAACCTAAAAAAAAGATTCGCATTGGTTTTTTCAATAACTTTAGCTGCAAGGAATTTTAAACTGGGAACTTTGGATGTTTTATCTTCAAAGGTTGTTGGCATGGGGCTTCTTAAAATGTAAGTTAATTAATTATGCCAATTTGACCACATAATTGATTTATTGTCCATATAATGACGCTTATGCATTATTGATTATCTCATTTCTCACTTGATTTTCATTACAAAATTGATTGTTATGATTGAGGAAGGCAATAGTCCTTCCTCATTCCAAGTTCAGTCAAGTTTTATTTGGAGCTTATCCTAAGCTGTTATTCATTAGGTGTTCAGTGCTTGTGTCCTTCTCTTCCTCAAATAATTCAGGGAAATAATCACTCCAAAAGGAAGGTGATTTATTCTTATGGGGCGGCTGTTTTTCGGCTTGAATGTTCTGCTTATGATTAAGCCCAGGGTCCGTATGATAATTTGGTGTATGTTTCTTCATGACCTCATAAGACGAAGGAGCGGGTTCTGCTTTTTTCTGAGGGGAGTCTTGCAAATGTGGCAAGGCTTGTTCTTTAAAGCGGTATACATTAAGTAAGACAAAACAAGCTTGAGTTACCATCAATGCCACACCAACAGCAGGATTTAAGATAAAACCAGCCGCAACTAATAAACCACCTGCTATTAATACTGCTGCCAAATTATACCCCAAGCTGATTAACAAATTTTGTTTGATGTTATTTACCGTTTGTTGTGATATGGCAAAGGCATTGGCTATAGGCAATAGAGTTCCGCTTTGTATAATGGCTGAGGCGTGTTGCTGAGTAATTTCATCACTGTCCTGAGACAGTACTGCTATACCGAAGTCACTCGCAGCAATGGCGTTTGCGTCATTGGCCGCATCTCCAACCATAGCTACTTTTAGCCCTTGATTTTGTAATGATTTAATATAAATTGGTTTGGATTTGTCCTCTTTGTTGATGGTTGTGGCGACACAGTTAGCATGTACTTTCTTAATGCCAAGAGCTTGCGCATAGCGATAAGCAGTTTTTTCATCTGCTCCAGTACACAGATGCACTTCTTTGCCCATTTTAATTAAAGCTTCAACCGTTTGTTTTGCATCTTTTCGTAAGGGGTCGGTGATGACCAGATAACCCAATAGTTGTTTGTTTTTGGCCAGAAAGACGAGGCTATCTCCTGCAACAAGATTCATTTGGCTTTCAATCGAGGATGTAGAAATTCCTATTTCCTGCATTAAGGTTTTACTGCCAATGGTGTATTGAATACCATTAATATCTGCTGAAATGCCTGAATGGTTGGATTGATCCAAATTCGTAATATTGAATTTTTGTTTACTGATGCCTTTGGTAAACGATTGTATTGCTTTCCCAAAAGGATGTTTTGATTGTTCCTCCAATGCATTGCAAATACTCAGAAATTGCTCGGAAGAAAGATCAGCATCATTTAATACAGCATATTCTTTAACAACAGGAACTCCGGTTGTTAAAGTGCCATTCAAGTCAAAAATGACTGCATCAATTTGTTCCGCTAATTGTAATACTCTGGAGTTTTTAAACTGGACGCCATGTTCTGCTCCTTTATGAATTCCGGTTTTTACAGCGAGAGGAATAATTAAACCAAGAGTACAAGGGCAGGCAGAAACCAGTACTGAAATCGCACATTGTATCGCAAGTGCTGGTGTAGAAATCAGGCCAACGACTATTCCTGAAAGGATGGAGATGGCAATAATGGCAGGTATAAAATAGGTGAGAAGCTGTCCTGTTTTTACCTCTATAGGTGCTTTTTCAAGTACAGATTGGGCTATGCTTTCATCAAGACGGGCAAGGTATGAATCTTTTACCGGTTTTAGAACGCGGAGGGTGAGTGGTTTTGCGTCATTAGCCAGACGCATCCCGGCAAGTACCTTTTCACCACTTCGAAATTGCCTGGGTATAATAGCGCCAGTAATGATAGTGGGGTAAATGAGAGTGTCTTGTTCACAAACACTATCCAATGGAATTAGTTCCCCGGGATTGATTTGTATGATGTCGTTGGGTTGAACCTCCTCAATCCTGGTGCTTTTAAAATCACGTTGACGATATAATCTTACCTTTTGCGGGGCTCTGTCCTGAAATTTGGCAGAACTTATTTTTTCTTTTATAGTGTCTTCAATAGCGATACCAATATGCCTGAATCCATAAATAAGCAATCCCGCCTCAAACATCATCGGTAGCCAAGGTACAAAGAATGAGGTAACTGATACTGCAAGAACAGAAATGGTGCTAATTGAAAATAATGTATCCATTGTGAGTGTGCGAGACTGGATAAACTTTTTCCAAGCCTCGTAATAAGATTGGGCACCAAGGGCAATGGTTAATAAAATGCTGAAACCCGCTAAAGGAATCATAACCGCTAGGGGTAATCCTCCTAAGGCCATAGTCAGGATCATCAAGCTCACACCGGTGATACAACCCAATCCTCCAAGCAACCAATGGGAAGTGATTATTTTTTTGGCGCTGTTAAGTATTTCGGATAATTTACTGGCCTCTTGTTGAGGTGTTGATTGAGTTTTTTCGAGAGGGGTAGCAGGGTTCTGTTCTTTAACCGGGGGGAACTCGTAATTTTCGCAAGTAAACCCCGTCTCATCAATTAATTTTTTAATTGTGTTCCAGTTGCTTTCATGTTCATTTTCTTTTTCTTCAGAAAGGGATATCACAATTTTTTTCGGATCTGCTGTGCTCATGTCCGCATGGAATGTATTTACTTTGATTAAGTTTGAGTTTCTTAAAAAGGACTCTATTGCATTGCTGCAACTGGTGCAATTCATTCCGCTGACATAAAAAAAATAAGGTTTGGACATAATAGCTCGCTGAGTTAAATGGTTAACTCATCCTGAGAATTTTATACTGGAGTTATCAATCAGCACCAACTGTTGAGTCGGAGTTACTTAAGTCAAGACCTATCATCTTAAGCGTAGTGGATGAAGCCTACTGCCATTGAAATGATATTTTGGTATTTCCTTACCCCAATATTCCAGATTCCTGGTGCTTTTTGTAAGTCCCGTATTATTCCATTGAGGATACAGCTTTTTTAAATTGGGTTGAAATCATATCATACCCGATATTTTTTTGGCATCATGATTTTAGAACTTGTTGATGTTTTGTGATATTGCTATTGTGGATTGGGTTATAAAAAAAATTTTCTGGAGCAGACCACATTTTGAGTTCCCTGTTATCAAGAACAAAAACAATTCTGGTGCTATTAATAGCTATTTATTGCGCTTACGATCTGATAGTCGCCGTGTATACAGCTTGGGATTTCACAACAGATGACGCATACATCAGCTGGTATTACGCGCGACAGGTAGTAAGTGGGAAAGGGCTATTTTGGCATGTGACTCTGCCTCCAGTAGAGGGGTATTCCAATTTTTTATGGCTCATGATTGCTGCATTGGTCATTAAATTGCAATTACCTCTAGTTAGCAGTATGAAGGTTATTTCCTGTTGTAGCTTGGGATTGTCGCTACTGTTTTTATATCGATTGGCAAGACTTTTTTGTAGTCCTCTGTTATCCATATTACCCGTTTTTTTATTTAGTCATTATACAGGAGTGGCTTGGTGGGCGGTCAGTGGATTGGAAACCTTATTTTACTGTGCCCTGTCTTTGGCATTGATATGGCAGTTTATCTTGGCATTCGGTTATCAAACTGTTAATGACAGGCCATGGCCAAATGGATTTTCCCTTTACTCAACCAATCATTGGGTAATAAGCAATATTCTCTTGTTATTGTTGTGCTTAACACGATTTGAGGGGATCATTTGGATAATTCCTCTGCTTGTTTTTATAGGATGTCAATATTTGAAAGATCAGCGGGGGCTGATTTTTAAAGATCATAAGAGATTGTTCTTATGGGTTTCAATTACTTTTGTTTGCTTTATCTTGCCCTATCTTGTGTATTTTATTTGGAGATTAATTTATTTTGGTCATTGGATTCCTAATAGCTATCGTTGCAAAGCGATAGCTTATGGGCAATTTTTAGCAGTAGATTTTGATTATTTTCTTTTTATCACACCCTTACTTGTATTATCGGTACCCTATTTATTATCTGCTAATAAAGATTGTCGCCACGTTTTACTTTGGTTGCCTTCTGTTTTATATAGTTTGTTGCTTTGGAAAGCAAATCCAGTTGTCACCTATGGTTTAAGATTGTTTTTAAGTCCATTCGCTCTTTTTTCCATATTACCTGTTTTAGGACTTAATCAATTTATACAATATTTTAAATCCTTTAGATGGGATCCTGAATACCCAATTGTGGTATTGATGTTGTTTATTACCTGGTTTTTTGTGCCAGGGAATGATTTAAATCATTTATCCAAAACAGTGACAGAGTATAATGAGCGCACTCAAAATAGAATGCATATTGCTGATTTACTCAATCGAAAAGCAAAAAAAGGCGACAGTGTTTTGTTGGATGATTGCGGGATTATTCCGTTTTTTTCTCGAGAAGACATTCGATTCATAGACGCGCAATGTTTGAATAATAGCGATTTAACCCAAAAACCATTTAAAAACGATTTAAGTCTTTACGCCGACTATCTCAACTCTAAAGTGAAGCCTGATTGGGTGATCACCAATTACTACCCTATGGAATCACGTGGCGATTATTTAACAGATTTGTTAGATGGAAAAAATTTTTTTAATAATTATCAATTGGTCAGTACGTTAAGTTCAGGGTTTTATTTAAACAAAAATCAACCGCAAGGGAAAAAAATGATTGATTTTGTTTATCAAATTTTTAAGCGTGCTAATAAGCCTGGGTACAATGAGCCCCTGGAATTAGAATCCCAGGAGCCAAAGTGATTAAGTATTATTGCTCAGATGCGGAGCCTTGGCTTGAAAAATCTGCGGTAGGTTGAGCGGCTTTTAAATTTTGCAATAGCATAATGCTATTGGTTAATAATATCCGTTCTTGTATTTGTCTATCCAAATACATTTGATAATTGATTTCGGCCAGCAATACCGCTATTTCTTTTTGAACTGTGGCAGGGGATGCATCATTGATTTGTTTAATCCATTGTTGGTTTGGTTGTCCAGGAGTGTTGGAGGCGGTTGGATCAAATAATCGTCGAGTAGCCATGTTAAATTCATTCAGAGCTTGGCTTGTGATATTAGCATTACTTTGGTCTGCACTCATATTTTGAGGTAACCTTTTGGATAAAATATAGTAGAGGTTGCTCACGCCCACAGAAGTTTGCGCTGCGTAAACACGTAAATTATTAAAATAACTGCTTAATGTTGCGGCTGCTTGTTTTTGCTGGACTTCATTATAGCCTGCAGAATTGGGTTTTGCAGTGGCTTGATTCCATAACTCACTGTAAGCACTCAACTTGGGTAAGGAAGGAGGAGTGACTTGAGCGCTTGCGTATCTAATAAAATTAAGCGCTTGCTGGGCTTGGCTTTTTGCCGTTAATCCAGAATCTTGCCCAGATTGTGACGCAGAGGTATCCATCAGTAAGGGGGCAATCAAAGAGTTACTGTTCAGTTGACTTATAAGCGGTTGATTGTATTTGTAGGAATAAAAAGCAGGCGTCGAGCCAGAGGTTTGTGCTGGCGGCAAAGTGCCAATTACATTTTGCATGACCAGATTTTGATACATGAGGTTACAATTGGGTAACCAGTTCTTTTGTTCATTGTCCATACAAAAACTGTAATCCGGGGTGCCCAGAATATTGAATACTGCCTGACTGACTGGGTCATTTAAGTATGTCCCGGAGGTTGTGATTTGAGGCGCTGAAAAAATGCCAGGTGTTGTGGGTGTTTGGGCACTAGCTGTTGATTGATCTATTAAACCGTTCGCTGTAATTTTCCCATCTGCGCCGGAGGATGGGGCGCTGAAATTTTGATATTTAAAAGTAGTATTTGCCAAATTATTAATTAATGAATTTCCTTGTACCTTATCGGTAACAAAATTCATTAAGCTCTGGGACATGGCATCGACAGGGATAGCTCCCAAAAAGGTATTATAGGCGTAATTTTGAATGAGTTGTGCAACATTGGAATTGAATAATTGCGAATAAGGCGGGTTAGGGGCTTTGTTGGATTGAGTGATATCATAACCTAAATATTTTCCCAGATTAGTCAGGTAGGTCACCAGGTTGGACGTGTTGGTGCTTGTCTGTTGACCAGATGGGTCATAACCCTGTTGAGCAAAAACAGATAAAGTGGTAAAACAAAACAGATTGGCCAAGGCCAGTTTAGGTAATACTTTCATTATTCATCCCCTTCGAGTGCTCGTAAAACGAGTTTTAGACGGTATTGGCAAAAAACTCGCGATAATAACCTTAGTCTTTCAAATACAATATTGCGTTTTAGAAAAAAACCTGCCGGGTCATTGCTGCTTAAACTGGTTTCTTCCGCATGGATTAACACCCGGGAGGCGCTACCAGGATGGACTGTGTCTATCGCCTGTAACAAACGTAAACCTCTTCCTGATTTGATATTTCCAACGATACGAATAAATTTATCTTCTTCTGCTAACAAGCCCAAGTCAATTTTTTCAATATCATCAAGTTCTTGCCCTAACTGTTTCATTGCTTCTTCCAGTTCCGGATTGCCATCAAGAGTCCAGTTTTCCACACTTTCCATAAAAGTGATAACCCTGTAAATCATGGGGTCAAGGTACTCAAACCAGTACTTTGCGGCGGCTTCATGGCTTAAATCAGGCATTATTTACTCTTTTTTTACTGAGATACGTTGATAGACGAAACAACTACTTAATACTATAGTATATTATGATATATAAAAGTCCATTACTTAAAATTGTGAAAAAGTAAAAAATATGAAAAAGAAATCGGGATCAAGGATCGTAAGAGTTTTTACAAGGATTATCAATGTTCGTAAATGGTTCGATTGGGACAGAATGAGGTCATTAACCTTGTATTTGGTGAATGGCATTAAACGTTTATTCATACCTCAGGAACCAACCCATGTCGAATCATTTGATGAAGCAGCCAAGAAGTTAAAACTGAGTGAGGCTGACTTGGTAATCAAACAAAAAGCCTTGCTTAGACTAAGCATAATTATGGTTATTGCTGCTTTTATGATATTTATTTATACGGGTTATCAATTTTTATATGGTTCATGGAAAGCTACAATAATAAGCTTGGTTGTGGTGATGATCGCTTTGGTACTGGCCTTTCGTTATCATTTTTGGTACTACCAGATTAAACAACGTAAATTGGGATGTACTGTTAAAGAATGGTACAGGCAAGGGTTATTGGGTGAGAAAGAATGAATAAATTAGCTATTACGGTCCTCCTTTGCTTTTTTCCTGCGCTTGCACTGGCTGAAAATGGAGCCTTGAGTTTCGCTCCTCCGGCAAGTGACTTGTCCGTCGTTTTTTTAGGTAACTTGTTTGGTGTAGTCGATGGGGTATTGCACGGCTCCGGAAGCCAGATAATGGGCAACATGTTTGCTGTCTTTAACTCTGCTGTCCTTGCGCTGGGTGGCATCATTATCATGTATACCCTTATGGTTTCCACCATGAACACGGCCCATGAAGGGCAAATGCTTGGGCAAAAATGGTCCTCAATCTGGATCCCTCTTCGCTCCACCTTCGGCTTGGCTTTGTTAATACCTAAGGCATCTGGTTATTGTATGATGCAGGTATTCTTTATGTGGGTTATTGTGCAAGGCGTTGGTGCTGCTGATAAAATATGGGAAGCTGCCTTGAGTTATCTTAATCGGGGTGGTGTGATAATACAGGCACAGGCCGATCCAACCAAGAGCTTGCAAGCAGCTGGATCTTCGTCTTCCGGTGTTGCAAAGGGAGCGCTAACTATATTGAGTGGCCAAGTCTGCATGTTGGGTTTACAAAAACAATTACAAGCGCAAAGAGATCTTTATTTGAGTCAAAGCAAGAGTCCACCTTGTGGGGGTAATCCTACTGATGAAATGAATACTTTTTGCCGTACAGCGATTCCTGATTTCATCAGTACGGTGAATTTTGTCAAGAAACAAAACGATGACACGCCTAAAGATATAACGGCAGACCAGCCCGCTTCCTTTGA
Organism: Legionella pneumophila subsp. pascullei; assembly: GCF_900637585.1. Taxonomy (NCBI): domain Bacteria; kingdom Pseudomonadati; phylum Pseudomonadota; class Gammaproteobacteria; order Legionellales; family Legionellaceae; genus Legionella; species Legionella pneumophila. The sequence goes on along the minus strand of NZ_LR134380.1, from coordinate 3,100,252 downwards.
GATGGACATGCCAAATTTCGATAAAAGTTCAACATTTTCTTTCTTAAACGGGATTTGCGGCACAGTCAAATGGAATAATATTTCCGCTTTGAACTCAACTAAACAAGATGACAGTGCAGGGCTTGTGACAGTAGGAGGGGCTGGATCCAATTCATCCATGGGCGCTAACAGCTTAAATATAACTTCTTCTCAATTGCAAACAGCCCGATTGTCTCGCGCGATTGCTATACAGCAAATGTACGTGACTTTATCAACGGTAGCCCAGGTGATGGTTAATAATGATCCCGCTTTTTCAACAACCTCATCTACCGGAAATTCAAAAAATGATTTTTCCGATATTGCCAAACAGCAGTTTGGGGTTCCTTATAAAGCAAACGGTGAGGCCTGTACTGAGTATCAACAAGTTTGCCAAACATGGGGGTCGGTACCCAGTTCAACCGGATCTACTACGGGCGTATTGTTTAATGGCACAGAATTTTTAGGGGCAATCAGTGATTATAATGGCATTATGATGCCTACTCTCAATCTGATAAGACAAGCTACGTCTAAAGAATTTGATAAGAAATCCCGTGATTTTATTGCAGAAGCCAATGCCAAAGGATGGATCATGGCTGGCTCTTACTTTTTTGATTTGGTAAAACTCAATGGAAGTGCAACTGAGTTTGCTGACCAATTTGATACAGGAACAGGTCTCGATAAGAGTAGTTTTGATCCAACACAGCTCACCAAACCCTTTGGAAAAACGTGTCAGGCTCCCTATGCATTATTGTGTACCTGGTTTCAAAACAAGAACGATAAGCTGGTTCAAATCCAGTCACTAATCGATGGCGTACCCGCTTTAGGTCAGGATGGGGTCAAGCAACCTGATCTTAGTGATAATCCTCAACGACAGTCTGTGGGTGGGCCATTGTCTTCAACAGTCTATGGATTTGTCAACAATTCCATGATGATTCAATTGCCAGGTCAGCCAGGAATAAAGCCGTTGACTTTTGCTAACCTGATTAATTTTAAAGTGGATACCTCGCTTTATTACATGAAACACCAGGATTTTGATTGCGGCAGGGTGAAGATTTTGTTCTTCTCGTTTTGCCTTGGTCGAATGATGGGCGATTTATTTTATAACTATGTTTTCAGATACGTGTATAACTTCTTTCTGGCCATATTCGGGGAAATGATTAATTCTATAGTCATGGCCTTTTTAATGATTCCTTTACAAGGTATGAAAGATATTTTCATAGTGGGAGTTCAAACTCTTACGCAACCTGGAGTGAACCCCATTGTAGCATTGGCTAATATGGGAACCATGTACATTAATTTTTCTGGCACTTTGTGGTTAACTTTGCTGAATATGGCAGTGGTCAGCTCACTAATACCACTTTTTGGTATCTTTATTTTTGCCTTGATTATGATGGCTATGCCTTTGTTGATGGCATGGATAGGAACCATGGTATCCATAGGATTTGTCACAGCATATTATATACCTGTTTTACCTTATATGATTTTTACTTTTGGATCATTTGCCTGGCTGATAGCCGTTATCGAGGCTATGGTGGCCGCACCTATTGTCGCCTTGGGTGTTACACATCCAGAAGGTAATGAGGCTTTTGGTAAAGGTGAATTTGCCATTATGATTTTGGTGAATGTCTTTTTAAGACCTTCTCTGATGATAATAGGATATATTGCCGCGATTGCCTTGTCCTATGTAGGTGTCTGGATTTTGAATGCAGGTTTTGACCATGCGATAAGCTATATTCAAAGTGATCAGGGCAAAGATACTTCAGGAAAAGGATGGGGCGGATTCAAAACAGATACATCTCAGTGGGATAATTTTAAAGATAAATTGACGGGTGATTATCAATCGACTGCATTAGAAGGTGGGTATACGGGTTGGGCCGGAGTATATGCTTTCTTCTTCTCCATCTTAATTTATACCAGCATGTATTTGATTATTGTACAAAAAGCCTTTACGCTGATAGCCCACTTGCCAGATAAAGTGCTGAGATGGATAGGCGGTAGTCCAGAATCTTTCGGCCAAGAAACCATGCAATGGGGTGAAGAAGCCAAGGGTAAAGTCCAGGAGGCAGGTAAGGAAACTTATGGAGCTGAGAAAGCTATTGGTGACAAGTTGGGTGCTAAAGGGCAATCCATGCTTGGCAATTTGGGGCCTCAAGCTAAAAAGATTTCAGAAAATGCGGGTGATGTTTCAGGGAAAGGTAAAAACAGTGGTGGTAGTCAAACTGGACCAAGTTCCAAACCAGATACAGGTCAACAACTGGGCGGCTCAGACAGTGGTACCCCAACCAGCACTCCGCCTCCCGAATAACATTCTAAAACAATACGATAAAAGAAAGGCTCGCAGGAGCCTTTCTTTTTATGGGCAGTTCATTTCAATATACAAGTTCTGAACATGTGAGTATGAATGCTGTTTAGGACAGCTTTTAAAAAAGAGGATTAATATGTTAGTTACTGAGGAAGTAGAGTACGAGGATGGTGATACTGTGTGCAAAGGCTTTATTGCCTATCAACATAGTGTCTCAAAACCATTGCCCTGTGTCATGGTTGCTCATGATTGGGGAGGGCGTGGAGAAGGAGCTTGTAGCAAAGCGATCCAGCTTGCTAGCATAGGATATATTGGATTTGCTATCGATATGTATGGACACGCCAAGCTAGGTAAGGATAAGGTTGGAAAAAGAGCTTTAATGACCCCTTTCATGCAAAATAGAGGGAAGTTAATCACTCGTATTAATGCTGCTTTCAACAAAGTGGTTCAATTGCCTGGGGTGGACAGCGAGAAAGTGGCTGCTATTGGCTATTGCTTCGGTGGGTTGTGCGTATTGGATTTGATACGTTCCGGGGCACCACTTAAAGGGGTTGTCAGTTTTCATGGGGTATTATCACCTTTGGATGGTGAAAGTACTGAGCCATTAAATGCGAAAGTATTGATATTGCATGGTTATGATGATCCCTTGGTACCCATTGAGCAAGTTAACCAATTCGCTATGGAAATGACGGCAAGGAAAGTAGACTGGCAGGTCCATGTTTATGGCCAAACAGCCCATTCCTTTACTGACCCTAATGCGAATGATGATGAAATGGGGCTGCATTACAATAAATTAGCGGATCAACGTTCCTGGCAAAGCACTCAATTGTTTTTGCAAGACTTATTTGCATGATCAGGACTTACGATAAACACCAATCTCTTTGTTTAAAAATGTTTTTAATTCGGTCATTAAAAACATTTTTTGTCTCGACCTTGGGGTTTTTCGTAAGTCCTGATGATTTATTGACATTAGACCTTTTGCATAAGCTGATTATTTTGTTTTTGGGCGAGACGTAAATTTTTGAAAAGTGGAGTTTACATGCAGTAAATGAGAACTGCAGGAATAGAATGAAAGAGGAGGGTTATGCAAGAGATCTATTGGAATTTTATAAGTTGAGTAATGCGATGGCATTGGAGAGAAGTAACTCTTCTTTGCGTTTTTCAGATAAATCCAATTCATGAAACATTTTTTTTGAGAAATGCAGCCACTCTGGAATATCCATTTGGCTGGGTTGTCCCAAATCTGAGCTGTAAATGACTCGAGGGAGATGAGTTAATACTTGAGAGAAATCTTGTTTGTCCTGGTGCCCAAGAATAAAGGTTAAGGCAGTTTGCTCCACCCATAACCATTCATTTTTAAGCAGTTCATTGAGTTCTGGAAATTTTAAACCGGTTAAAGGATTCGATGGTTGGCTCAATAATAAGGAAGGAACATCATATTGATTACAGGCATCAATCAGTCTATAAATTTCATCTCTCGAGGCATGACCTGAAGTTAAAACAATAGGGTAGTCCCTGGCCATTTTTAAAATATCTATCACTTCTTTACGTAGCTGTTGCTTTGATCCGAACAATGTTTCCACCTGTTGAGTATATTGTTTTAAATTATCGTGAGTTAATTCTCTTGATAGTTTTGATTGAAGTTTACGGCCTGTGATGGTTGGGAAATCCACAATCATTTTACCCGAAAAAAGAGGTTGACATTCACTCAAGGCACGGATAACTACTCTATAATTTATTCCTCCATTGATATGATTTAACACAACGGAAGGAAAAATGGGCAAACCCATTTCTTGCCCAATAGTTGCCTGAATACTAGTACTGCCAATATGGCTTTTTAAAACGACCGCACCATGTAAAGAGTGATACAACCTCCCCGCTTCAATTGCATTTCTGCGACGAATATAAAGATCAGGCGTTGCATGGTAGTGTATGTCTATGAATTTCAATTTTTTAAGCGATAACACTATGGCTCTCTATTTTTATTAATACCTAACCAAGGTTGTTCATAGTAATAATCTTCTCGAGCTTGCTCAAGTGTGGAGCCTGATTCAATAGCTGTTTTAATGCGTTCCTCAGTTAATTTTATGACAAGGGCTTTATTCACTACCTCCTGAAGGAGATCATTCGGGATCACCAAGACTCCATTGTCATCAGCAAATATAATGTCGCCAGGATTTATTGTGACTGCATTGATGAATAAAGGACATTGTTCATTCGCTTTGTAAACGCGATTCTTACCAGAGCGCATGTAAATTCCTGTACAAAAAACAGGATAGTTTGTTGAGCGGATTGATTCGACGTCTCTCACCGCCCCATGCACAACAGTGCCCATGATGTTATTTCTCAGTGCGGTATGTGTTAACAGGTCACCCCAAACGGTGCAATCAGTTTGACCATTGTTGTCAATGACTATTACCGAATGTCTGGGAACCTTATCAATATAGTTTGCGGCATTATGGAAGGCTGCTTCTTTTTTTTCTCTGGGTAAATATTGGATAGTATAAGCAGGCCCAACCATTTTCATTCCTGGTGATAACGGTTTGATATTCAATAAACCACCCTCGATTCCACAAGCGTCCAGGGCATCAGAAATTTCTGCTGAATTACAATGCATTAACTGCTGAAGCAAGTTGCGCGTAGTATCAGACTCAATTAAATTTTGTTTAGGGGCAGGATTAAACTCTGTTGATAAACAAGAAGCCATTAAGCGCTCGCAATGTTCAATCACGGCATTCGCCATATCTGTCGTAGTGGCATGCCCACCCAGGTCATAAGTAATAAAACGCTTTTCTTTTATGACTTGCGTCACGGCATTAACTATTATTTTTGCTCGATCAGGATAACCAAAATGATTCAGTAACATGCTAATCGTTAAAAACATAGCTGATGGATTGGCGCAATTCTTTTTCATTCTTGGTCCGCTTCCATGCACCGGCTCAAAGTAACTGCCTTTATCGCCAATATTGGCACTAGGCGCAAGGCCTAATCCCCCCATGACCCCAGCTCCGACGTCGGATAAAATATCACCGAACATATTCTCTGCGACGATGACTCCAAATTTTTCTGGGCTTTTGATCAACCACAATGCAACGGCATCGACATTGAGTATGTCCGCCTGGATTTTCGGGTATTTTTGGGCTGTATTCTCAAAAATTTTCCTTGCAAATTCGCCACTTTCTCTAAGAACATTTGGTTTATCTGCCAAAGTTACTCTATGCATGCCAGTTTGCATGGCATGATTAAAGGCAAAATCAAATAAACGAGTTAAACCGTATTTTGATTGCAATCTTAATGCACAACTTGCTTCTTCAGCTGGGATCGTTTGCCAATGTTGGCTTTCTGCTAATAAGCTATGTATTGTTTTTGGTAAAGGGAAATAATCAAATCCGCAATACAGTCCTTCGCTATTTTCCCTAATGATGCAAAAATTAAACGGCTTTGATTGGTCATTGATGGAAAAACAGGGACGAACATTAGCAAAGAGATCCAAGCCTTGTCTTAATTGAATGACAGGAGAAACATAATATGGGTTACTCTTTCTAAGTGTTTTGCCTAATTCCTGCTTGGCCTCGCGTTGTGGTTTGCTGGTAATCGCTCCTAGTAATGCGGTGTCAGAGGAAGCTATCAATTGCCATGTTCTGGAGGGTATTGCTGTGCCTTCTTTTTTCCAAAATTCCCAGCCAATGTCACCATAATTCAAGATTGCAGGTACATCAAGGACTTCAAAAACAGGAATCGCAGCTTCAGTCACTTCAATCCCTATGCCGTCACCTGGTAATAAAGCAATTGTTATGGGGTCAATGGGTTTCATGATTCAATGCCTTTAATATGACTTCTTTACAAAAAGAGGGATTGCTTTCCAGAACTCTCATACTTGCTTCTGGAACTACAATCAATTGGCCGCATGATGGTTCTATTACGTTATTGGTATTAACCAATTGTGATTTTTCACCTATTAAGTGAAGGTGATTCACATTACAATTCTTCAAAATCGACACGCAATCTGTTTTCAATACTTTGGTTAAGCCAAAAATAAGCCTTTTGATCGCAAGTTCCCTATTTAAATAGTGCAGTGAAGTAACAGGAATGGAATGAGGAGCGTAAACTGCTTGATAGAGTGAAGACAAAGCCTCTTCCAATTTATTTTGAGAACAGAGCGAGATGACTTTTTCAAGTCTTTCTCTTAAGGAGGAATCGGCAAATGTTGGTGTGGAAAAAAGAATAATTTGTTTTTTTCTCCCGTTCAATATGGAAAAACATTGTTGAAGGATAACGCCACCAAAAGAAAAGCCAACAAATGCATCATAAATTTTGATGAGTTGTTTTAATTGATTTTGCCAAATTCCATAATATTCTTCATCGGGACACTCTTGCATCGTGGCAAGGGGATCAAGGCACTCAATGGAGTAATAAGGATTAAGGAAATATAAATTTTGGCTTAAGAGCCTCAAATTAGAGATTTGAGGTGAAACAGGGCCGATAATCAATAATCTTTTTTTTGCCATTTTACTCTCGATTTGTCCCTGGATGGATTATGAATTTCCAGCTTTACTCTAAAAAATACTTTGTTTTGAGGAGTATGAAATCTTGGGGAATCAAGGTGTCTCAGCCCTCTATTCCTATATCAGAAATGTCCATATTCCCTAGAGGTTGCCTGATTTATAGCTTTTGAGATCCGCTGTAGACAGATCAGAAATTCCTCTTATGAATTCATTCATTTCAATGGGTTCCTGCCCTATTTTCAAAGCGGATCTTACAAAGTTAGCCGCTGTCAACACATCTTCCAAATTGTATTTTTTTATATTGTTCGCATGCAAATAAGCGATAAAAAATTCAGTCTTTAGATTACCAGTTCCCTTACCCATTCCTGCCAGTGAAGCATCAATAAAATGAACCCCTGTGTTTACTGCTGCAAGAGCATTGGCTTGTGCCAAACCAAGGTTATCATGAGCATGAAATCCAAAAGAAATTTTATATCGACTAGTGTATTTTTTATATAGAGTATTTATCTTATCGGGAAATAAACTACCATTGGAATCAGCAAAATAGATCATATCAGGTTTATGTTTGCTTACTTCTTCAATCAAATTATCCAGTTCATTCTCTGTGTAATATGAAATATGGATGATATTCACTGAGGTTTCCAAATTCAAATTCTTAACCAGTTTAATCAGGGGGATGGCGTATGCGAATTCATCTTTTGCTATGCATATTCTTATTAATCGCACACCACAATCCTTTAGTTCCAAAAGATCCTGTTCGTTTACATTGTGAGGATGAACCATCACTGCGATTTTTGCTTTTTTTATTAGAGATTGACAATAAAGGAGATAATCTTTAGGGCACATCCCGGCTCTCCCTATATTTTCAATAGGGTGAAGAGAACCATTGCGGTAGCCAATTTCAATGTATTCAATACCCGAATTATCAAGAGGAACTAGTATTTGTTTTAAATCATCATCCTTGAAATGAAAATTAGTTCTGTGTCCACCGTCTCTTAATGAGGCATCTAAAATCGATACAGGATTCATTTAATACCTCTTATTAATAATTTCACCTCATTATTATTAAGTATAAACTTTAATAGACCACTTGCAAAATGAGCATGAACAATGTGCTGTTCTATTAAGTAGATCAACCTTAAATTTATTTCTTTCTGATTTTAGAAATAAATTTCTAACCGAGCAATCTCCGTGTGATGACTAACAGATAACAATTGCTCAATAGCATGAGACTGAGGTGTGAGAAATTACCATATAGCTAAAAGAATTAACCCCATAATGAGAATAAGAATAGAACTACGGACATAAAAAGCGGTAGGTTGGTTGCTGTAAATAGAATAAAAATAAGCCCAGGGGTGGCGGCTTATAAAACTGCGCATAATTTTTTTTGTTACTTTTTGAGGAGCCCCTTTCATTGGGAACTCATGAATTCGAATACTGGGCTTATGATTCACTTCCAGTATGACGCCATTTGATTGTTCTATAGGAATATTGATGATATCCGAACATTCCACATCTATCCCAACCAATTGCAAATCAAGTACTTTAGCTGCCTGAAGCAATAATTTACGATTTTGTCTGCACATCTTCTTGCTTAAGGTGACGTAGGAGCCACCTCTTGTTGCGTTGCTTGTATAGCATAAAACAATTTGTTCTCCAAAGGAGGGGATATAATTTTCTGTTATCCCAAGCTCTTGAAGTTTAATTCGTGCTTCCTCATCTAAAGTAATTTCACCTAGGGCTTCATTGATTCTTTTTCTGTTTATATTTTCCAGTTTAATTAACTCATGTATGGGGTGTACCCTATCGCCAGTTACAGTGGCTGGATAACGTTGTACTACGCCAAGGATACGCTGATTAAAAACCAATACGCGGTAAGAGTTTAGTTTTCCGTGGAATTCTTCTATTATTAAGCACTGATAAGAGGAAAAATATTTTGTTAAATAATTTTCCAGTTCTTCCCATGTTTTTATATTACATAAAACACCGATTCCCAGCGAACCATCTATTGGTTTAATGACCAAGGGAAAGTTTAATTGTGCAATTTTATCTTTATGTAAATTCTGCTGGAATTCACGAACGTTTAAAGAAATCGCTTTAGGAACAGGAATACCGGCTTTTTCCAATAGTTTAGAGGTGCAATATTTATCAATAGCAATATTGGCACTGCAGCTGTTATTAAAAGGAGTTTCATTTTTGCAAAAATGGTAGTTATTCTTACCCAATTTAAGTATAAAACCATCAAATTCCTCGACGGGTATTACTGGCAAGAACAATTCTTTCGCGCTTTCAAAATATTGCTGTGCATTCCTCTCTATGGTAACGTCTCCCTGGAATAATCAAATGCAATAGTAGAAGACTATAGTATCATAACTGTAAAAATCGCTATACATCTCTGCTTTAGAACGTTTACTTTATCCCCGGTTTTATTTACATATCAGCTGGATGAGAAAGAATGGTTAACGATACTAAATCACCAGAAAATAGCTTGTAGTTCATGGGCAACATATTGAATCTTTATTCTGAAAAATAGGACATTTTAATGAAGCCATCTGTTTACCTGACTAATCAATTTCTCAAGCCAATCACTCCTATGCTGATTCCTGACTGGAACATTATCCATGGTTGGAAAATGGCTGCAGGAATGGAATACTCCCAGGTTGAGGCTTTAGCCACAACGGTATGGGATCAGATTGACCATTCGTTTTTAATACAATTTCCTAACTTAAAAATTATTAGTCACCTGGGAATAGGAACGGACAATATCGATATTCATTTTTTAAAGCAAAATCATATCATTCTCCATTCACAACCTAATGCGGGTGTTCATGATACAGCAGAACTTGCAATTGCTTTATTGTTAACACTGACTCGAAAAATAATTCTAAATGATCGTTATACTCGAAATAATGATTGGGTTGAGCAAAAGCCCCGTTTCCTTGGCAATCATTTATTGGGGAAACAATTGGGATTGGTTGGATTTGGCCAAATTGGTGTAAAAATAGCACAATTTGCAGAGCCTTTCGGGCTAAAAATTGCTTATACAGCTCGAAGTCAAAAAAATAGTCCTTACTTGTATTGCCCAACTGCAGCAGGTTTAGCATCTATTAGTGATTTTTTAATCATTTGTTGTTCCGGTGGTGTTGAAACACAACATATAATTAACAAGCAGGTTTTAGATAATTTAGGGCCAGAAGGATACTTGATTAATGTTGCTCGAGGCAGCATTGTGGATCAAAATGCGCTTATCGATGCTTTGCAACGCAGGGCAATAGCTGGTGCTGGTTTGGATGTATACCAGTATGAGCCAGAGGTTCCTTTGGCTTTAAGGCAGCTTGATAATGTCGTCTTATCACCGCATATGGGCAGCTCAACTAAAGAAAATTTAAACCAGATGTTTCAATTGCAGGCAAAACACTTAAACCAATACTTAAATGAGTTTTTAAGGAAAAAAGAATCCAATCACACTCTTTTTGAAGAACAATAATTATTTTTTCATTCAATATAAGGATATATTATGCCCAGCACTTACATTTTAAATACTAATGATAAGGCAAGAGAGCGCCTTTCACTGCAACATCAATTGTATGCCAAAAACAGCCTGGATTTGCTTGCTGAGATTGGGCTTCCAAGGAAAATGACTGCTCTGGAGATAGGGTGTGGCTCCGGTGATATGACGCTCGAATTAGCCAAATTAATTGGCCCGGAGGGCACTTTACTTACGATGGATTTGAGTCCGGATCAATTAGATTATACCCAACAACGAACCAGAGCCTACAGCAATATACGGTTCAAGTTATGGGATGTTAATCATCTTGCAGATCTTGGGGAAAAGTTTGACTTGATATATTGCCGAATGGTTTTGCATCATGTAGCTGATGCCCGTTCTGTTATTCTTCAAATGAAAAATTGTCTTAATTCTGGTGGTTTCATTGTATGTGAAGAACCTTCTCTATTTGATTCTACATTTTGTTCACCTTCCTCGTTAGCCTATGACCAGTTTACTCAGTGGGCTAAATCATGTTTTAGCAAAAGCAATCGGGATTTTCAGGTTGCCCACCGATTAGAGCAAGAGTTTTCATCCTGTGGTTTTGAAATAAAGCATTGTTCCTTATTTCAACCCTTACTCAGAACTCACAAGGAAAAGCTAATCTATTCCATGGCGCTTGATGATTTGACCCCTCGGCTTTTAGAGCTTGGTATAGCTAAAAGAGAGGAAATTGAACAATTACATGATGAGCTTGAGGACTTGGCGAAAACAAATTCTACGATGTGCTGGATTAGAATGCATAGAATAATAGCCAAACGTAATGAATAAATAATAAAAAACAGGGGGCGGGCTGTATGACATCTAGCCAACCCCTGTTTTTGATACAATTTCCAATTCTTTTATCCTTGCCTCAATGGACGCGTGAAAGGGTTGAGGTAAGCTTTTAATATAAGCAATCACCGTGTCATGATCACTTTGACCAATATGGATTATTTTTCCTCTTTTCATAACTGAAAAAACGCCATTCCCGCTGGCCAAAAAATCTGAAGTGGCTATGGTATACATTTTTTCTCTAACCAATGGTTTGTTTTGATGCCTAATCTCAATTATTTTATGTCCCAAAGGTTGATGTGAGTCATAGCTATAAGTAAACCCGGAAATTTGTAGCATATTGATATAAGACCCCATCCATTGTTGCTCTAACAAGTCATAAATATCATTTCCAGTTAAGGTAATTGTGACTATCCTGTTGGAAAAGGGCAAAATAGAATAGACATTTCCCCAGTTCACTTCTCCTGCTTTTAAATCATCACGAAGTCCGCTGGGATTAGTGATGCCCAGATCGGTATTCATGACGGTTCTATAAGCATCTGCGACCAGATTTCCTAAGCTCGACTCCCCATCTTCATTTTGTTTCCTTAGCAGATCATATTCTGCAGTGCCTACATGGCTACTTATTATTGACCCAATTTTATCTTCTGCCAATTTAACAATTTCCAAGGCTTGAGTATCCGGATTTGTTCCAGGCCATCGATTAGCATAAGTTGTAATAATTTTGGCTGATTTGTTTTTTATTGTATGGTTTTTGGCATCGATTTCGAGTGTGACTTCAGCAAAAGCTGCACTGTAACTATTCGCTTGTGTAACCAGGATCTTGTGTCCATTGCGATTAGGAAGGAACGCATTGAGAAACTGATGGGTGTGTCCTCCCATAACAACATCGATTTCATCACCAAGGGAATGGACGATTTCTTTAATATGACCTTCAACTGTTGAGGCAGTTTGGGTATCTCCCTCATAAGGAGTTTGATTTCCACCCTCATGAATCAGAACAATGATAATATTGACTCCTTGCGCTTTAATTTCCGGGATGTAATGATTAATGCTTTCTGCTTCATCTAAAAATTTAATCCCCTCTGCATTGGAAGGAAACATGGAGTCTGCCGCATCTTTTAAAACAGCGCCAATAAACGCTACGGGAATATTTTGTATCAGTTTAATTGTGTAGGGTGGGAAGAGAGGTTGTTCTGACTTGGCGTCAACGATATTCGCAGAAACATAGGGATAAGAGGAGCCTGGATAATTGGGTAATGAGATCCATGAATCGGTTGGTGGATTATTGGTACCATAAATTAAATCGAACATGGCCTTTTGTCCTTTATCAAACTCATGGTTACCTACAGTGGCAACGATATTGCAAAGCGGATTCATTCTTGATTCGGGCTTGCATTGACTATTTCCCAAGCTATTGATGAATAAAATAGTGGGTTCATCATTCAACAGTCCTGAAGAAGGAGGGGATGCCCCAACCAAATCACCCATGATGGTGATGATTGCCCGATCTTCCATTCCCAATTGAGCTTCTTTAAGATAGGCAGCCAGAACAGCTGCCCCGCCAACAGGCTCATTTTTTACGGTTCTTCCACTACTGATTTGACCATGAAAATCGTTGATACCTAAAATTTTTATGTTGAGGGTTGGCGAATTAGCGCTTTGTTGATTGGCGGAGGCCCAGCTCAGAGAAGAGCCTAAAAGGCTGATTAACAAAATAAATAAATTAAAATAATGGTATAGGTTTTTCCTATGAAACATCATGAATCGAATCCTTGATCTTGATTATTTTGCTATGAGGTATATCAACGATTTTTCTATTACAAGCACAAGAAGATTAATTTTGATTATTGTTGATATTCTTTGGCTCCGGCAATGATTAATTTGTAAACTCGTTCACTGATAATCCCTTGTTCAAACTTCATTTTTGCGTCCCAAGTCATTAATTGCCCTTTTTGCCTCACTAATTTACGAGTGGCTGAAGTCACTTCGTTGGGGTCGCCCTCCAACAGAATATCCCTCACTTCTTCATCGAATACCAAATATTCCCTGAGAGCTACTCGTCGCTCATCAACGGTAGGAACCAGTTTTTGCCAAATGCAAAGCCTAATCGTTTCAAGAATATCGATGGTTCTGCCCAAACGCTCTTCCCCGCTAAAAGATGTGACCAGACGTCGCATCGTTTCTGCAACACCGGAAGTATGCAGGGTTGTGTAGACAGGGTGACCAGTTAAAGCTGCTTCAAGGGCGGCACTGATGGTTTCTGCATCACGACACTCACCCACCATAATTAATCTCGGTTTTCGTCTTAATGCGTTTCTTACTCCATCAGCAAAGTTGGGTAAGTGTCTCGGAATCTCTGATTGGCTTACTACAGCGGAAATTGTTTCAATTTCATCATAGACGAATTCTATCGGGGATTCGTAAGTTAATACTTTACGGTTTGAGTCTGACGTTTCAATAAGTTCTCGTATAATGGAAGCCAACAATGTCGATTTACCCGAACCAGTAGCGCCTGTAATAAACACGATTCCTTCTTGAGGCGCAATCGCTTCAATAATATTATCAGGAAGGTTCATGGTACTGAGTTTGGGTGGTGTGGTTGGAATAGTTCTTAATGTGATCTGAATGGCATCATGACCTTCAACCAGGCAGGCAGTAGCGTTAACCCTATATCGATAGCGAACACCACGATTAGGACGAAACTCATAATGAGTGTCTATATCCTTACCGGAAAGTAATTGTGTCGTGGCATTCGGACCATAAATGGAATTAATAAGATCGCCTAACTCTGTATTGGAAAGACGTCGATTTGTAATTTTAAGGAGTCTTCCATAAACCTCTGCAAAAATGGGTTCTCCAGTTTGGATTGTAATATCTGAAGCATTCAGGCTTTCTGCATGCTCCAGCATTCTGTCCATGAATACAGGAGTAAAGCGAGTTGGCTCATCGGGCATTAAATTAATATTATCCATAGACATTAACTTACTGGTGCTATAATAGGTTGCCAGGATTTGTTCGTTATAACAATTTTAGCCTGATTTGCCAGTTTTTCCATATTTTTGAAGCGCTCAAGAGCATTTTCATCCTTGGCTACCGCTGCTCTCCATTCCGCACTATTGACATTAAGTTCAGGTAAAGCCGTGATGCGCAAGACTCTGTCATCAATATGAATTTCTGAACCATCCCCAGTTACGCCCAAGTCAGTATGAGAAACATAAGGAGGTGATACCATGTTCATAGCCAGTAGTTTTCTATAAAGAATCATACCGCCGAAATCTTCTTTAATGCGGGCAATGTTTTCTTCCAAAATGGTATTTGCCTGATCTATACCATTTTTCCATCCTCTTTCAGTATAGATACACCATATTTCTTTTTCAGCTTTGGTTTTTGGAAGCAAAGTCACATTGGGTGCTTCCGGTTTCACATAATCCATCCACAAATATTGTCGCCAGGTAGGTGGGGTAGTAATAAAATGAGCTTGTTTTGCGACTTTATAGGTGCGATCTGAAATACGGATACTTTGAGCATCGGCAAGGTTCAAAGTATTCCTTCCCTCAAGCAATACAGGGGGTAAAATATTATGCTCTAAAACCAGGGAATTAAAATCATAAATTGCATCAAGATTTCTTGCTTGTTTGTTTAACTGCTCATCAATTATTTTGGCTCTCCAGGCTAATCCTGCCTGGGCGCCAACACTTAGAGCCGTTTCCTTGAGGGCCATTTCGCGAATTTTACCCATTTTCTGTTTCTTTTGGGCTCGAGTGTATTTTGAATCAGCCATGGCTTGAAGCCCTGCCAATGAGCCGGTATCCCCATAATGATTACGAGAAGAACAGGCTACCAGGAGAGCTGATAGCAAAATGGATAAACTAAGAATAAATTTTCGCATAGCGCAATTCTACAACCTGACTGTTAGGATACACATGAATACTGGCTTTTTTTCCAGCTTGATAATCAATATCTCTAAGGATCTCCGCCAGACTCTCATCTTTGGTGCTGATGCTGATTAAAACTGGAACTGACGGGGATTGTCCTAAAACACGAAATCTGAAATGTGCTGCTTTTGCTATACGTGCAGTCAACTCTTCAACAGGACCAGACCAATCGACACTGGCTCTTGCTTGCAAGTTATAAGCATTCGGTATAGTTAAAGTATTGTCTTTGCTTGGTGGAGTAATTACTTTTTCAACTTTTGCCATTTCAAGCATTGAATCACTGACCGAAACGGCAGCTTCCGCTAACTTAATAGTCGCATCATCACTTGGATTATTGATAGGTGGTTTTTTAAATTTCATTGTCCCAGCGCAACTGGCAAGAAGAGCTGAAAAAATAAACATTATGACAATCTTATTGTTGTTCATTCAATGTTCTTTACCATTTGGAAATATTAGTTTGATTGAAACAGGAGGAAGGCTTGTTGTCAAGACATTGTTGGCTAGAGTTTTTCAAATAATCCATAAATGACTTGACCGGCTTGTTTTAATTTCAGTTGTTTCCAAAGTTCTGTTTTTACTTCAACAGGGGTTGATGATTCAACATAGACAAGCCCTCCTTTAACAAGAAGGTTATTTGCTATGATACTATCAAGACATTGAGGAACATAGTTGAGAGTATAGGGGGGGTCTAAAAAAATCAGATCGAATTGCTCTGTGCTTTGTTTAAGATAATTTAACGTATCTGTTTTTATAAGGTGTAAGTTGGGGCTATCAAATTGACGAATGGTATTTTGCAAACTGGCATGAGCCTTGGGAGACTGCTCGATAAAAACAACTTGAGATGCCCCTCTGGAGTAGGCTTCGAATCCCAATGCCCCACTACCCGCAAAAGCATCCAGACAACGGGCATTTCTAATATCATTCATTAACCAATTAAAGAGTGTTTCCCGAACTCTGTCTGGAGTTGGTCTTAGACCATTTACATCGGGGAAATGAATTTTTTTTCCCCGATACAATCCTCCAATAATCCGTATTACCTGTTTCAAGACTGTCCAACCGTTACAAGGAGTAATTTTTCAGGATTCACCTGTTGTTTGAATGCTTGCTTGATTTCAGCATCAGTTACTGCGTTAATTTTAGCGACATAGGTGTCCAGATAATTATCAGGTAAATGGTAAAATGCCATTCTTAACAAGAGGTTTGCAATGTTGGTATTGCTCCCCAGCGAGAGAGGAAAGCTACCTGTCAGGTATTGTTTTGCTGAAGTTAACTCTTCGCGGTTAGGCCCATTTTGGATAAATTTTATCAGTGTGTCCTGGGTAATGTTCAGCGCGTTTCTGGCTTCGGAGTTTTTTGTTGATAAACTAATGATAAAAGGTCCTTCGCCTAACATAGGGACAAACTGACTATCGATCCCGTAAGTTAAACCTCTCTTTTCTCTTACTTCAGTACCCAGCCTCGAAACTAATGTTCCTCCGCCTAAAATATAATTCCCAACCATTAAGGGAAAGTAATTTTGATTATGATGATCTATCCCTATTTGTCCCAAGCGAACTATCGTTTGTGAAGAAGGGAATGGGACATTAACTTTTTCTGCATCAGCCAGTTGTGTGGCTTTAGGGACCGTCGGTGCTGGCTCTCCTTCAGATAAGTCCTGGGTTAGTTGTTCTGCCAACTGATGGGCTCGAGAACTGTCAATAGCGCCAACCATGACTAATATACCGTTTTTAGCAACATAGTATTTTTTATAAAAATCAATGACTTGATTTTGATTAATAGCATTCAGTGACGCAATTGTCCCATGAACAGGATGAGCATAAGGATGTTCTTGATATAAGGTTTTAAAAAAGTTTTGGATGGCTACATCATCTGGAGATTCTTCTGTTTGCTCAACAGCCATGAGAAGTTGATCTTTTTCTCTTGCGAAGGCTTCTTTAGGAAAATCAGGATGACTGATAATTTGGCTAAAGGTTTTTGTAGATTGTTCCAAAGCTTCTTTGCTGGTAAGGGTTCTCAGGCTAAGGACAACCATATCCCTGCTCGTTTCCGCATTGAATTGTGCCCCGGTGTCCGCTAAAGCTTCCGCAATAGTCGTTGCGTCTTTACCGGAATTACCCTGATTAATCAAATTGGTCGTTAATGCGCTTAAACCAAAATACTTGCCGTCATAGGCAGAGCCGGCAGCAAATGCCAAACTGATATCAAGCATAGGCACTTCCATAGCTTGATAAAATATAACGCGCACCCCATTTTTAGTCTGCCATTTCTCGGTTTTGAATGAATTGGCGAATAGGTTGTGAGAAAAAATTACAATAAACGAAAGGATAAAAGTTCTTAAAACACTCATGGTCTTACCTCTTCTTGCCTGATTGGCTTTAATTCCGCAACAGTCATATTATTTTCCTGAAAATAGCGTTGCGCGACTTGCTGAATTTGCTCTGGGGTTATTCCATTGATGGCTTTGGTGTATGTTTCTGTATTTTTCCATCCCAGACCTATTGTTTCTAACAATCCCAGCTCCATGGCCTGGCCAAAAATAGAATCTTTTTCAAAAGTTTTTTGTGCTATGATTTGATTTTTAACTCTTTGCAATTCTTGGTTGCTAACAGGCGCTTTCTTTAAGGAATCTAATTCCGCAATTAATGCCTTTTCCAGATCTTTTATTTGATGATCTTGGCTAGGCGCTCCATAGACAATAAATTGACTTTGGTACCTTGAATAGAGGTTATAATAGGCTTCTGCGCCAGTGGCTACTTGCTTGCCTCGCACCAGGTGTTTAGCAAATCGCGCACTTTCCCCCGCATCGAGTATCCCGGCAATAATTTCCAAGGCATATGGCTCCCAGTTATTTTTAGCAGTTTTTACTCCAGGTACAGTATAGCCAATTAACAGTAATGGCAATTTCGCTGGCGCATTAATGTAGACCATTTTTTTACCGAGTGCTGAGGGTTCTTGTTGGGGTTTACGGGCTGCTATAGGGCGTTTGGCTATTGAACCGAAATATCGCTGAGCCAAGGCATGTACTTTCTCTGGGTTCACATCACCTACTACTACCAAGGTGGCGTTATTTGGTGCATAATAATTTTCGTACCATTTTTTTAAATCCTCTACTTTCATTTGCTTCAAGTCATTCATCCACCCTATAACCGGGTGATTGTATGGTGCTGTGAGGTGCGCTGTGGCCAGAAAACGCTCGAAAGCGAGTGCCTGCGGGTTATTGTCCGTTCGTAAACGCCTTTCCTCTTGAATGACTTTAATTTCTTTAGCGAATTCCTCACTATTAAGCAGTAAATTATTCATGCGATCGGCTTCCAACTCAAAGCTTGTAGCCAGATGGGCAGCATCTAGTTTTTCATAATAGGCGGTATAATCGTTGTTCGTAAACGCATTTTCCTGCCCTCCCAATGCGGCAATTGTTTTAGAAAATACCCCTACTGGATATTTTGAGGTTCCTTTAAACATCATGTGTTCTATGGCATGAGAAACACCAGTAATGCCTACAGGTTCATCAGCTGAGCCCACGTTATACCAAATCATGGATACTACTACTGGAGCTCGATGATCTTCTTTCACCAGAACTTTTAAGCCATTGTTTAACGTATATTCCTGGACTTGGCTAAAAGCCTGAAATGAGAGTAGCATCATAAGAGAAATGAGTAATTTGTGCACAATGTCACCTCAAAGCTAAAAAGATGATAGAATTTCATATTTTTAAGGAATTGTACACTAAAATGATTAAATGGTTTAAACGAAATCAAAATTCCGAGTCAAGTTTGGACACTGAAGAACAACAGGCTCATGCCGAAAACAGCGTGGAATCCGGGCTTGAAGAGCCTCGGGAGGCGATTGTCAAAGAGCCTTCTCCAAAAGAAAGTATTTTTGCTCGTTTTAAGAAAGGTCTTAGCAAAACGCGCCATCAATTGGGGGAAGGCATAAGTCGGCTGCTATTAGGTAAAAAAGAAATCAGCCAGGAGTTACTCGAAGAACTCGAGACCTTATTGATTAGTGCTGATTTGGGCTTGGATACCACGCAAGAAGTATTGAAGCAATTAAATGAAGGCCTGGCAAGAAAGCAACTATCTAATGGTGAAGCAGTTTATCAGACTCTAAAGGCAAATTTGCAAAAGATTTTGAGTCAAGAAGAGAAACCGCTTTCCATAGAAACAGAAGATGGTTCTCCTTTTGTCATTTTAATGGTTGGTGTCAATGGCGCCGGTAAAACAACCACGATTGGTAAATTAGCCAAACAATTCCAAAAACAGGGAAAGAAAGTGATGTTAGCTGCTGGTGATACGTTTCGTGCTGCTGCCGTGGAACAATTGCATGTGTGGGGCGAAAGAAATAGCATACCGGTTATTGCCCAGCATACCGGGGCTGACAGTGCCTCAGTAATTTTTGATGCCCTTCAGGCTGCCAAAGCGAGAAAAATAGATGTTTTAATCGCTGATACAGCCGGGCGTTTGCATACACAAAGCAATTTAATGGAAGAGTTGAAAAAAGTGAAAAGAGTGATGCAGAAACTCGATCCCAAAGCACCTCATGAAACCATGTTGGTATTGGATGCGAGTATCGGGCAGAATGCCTTGGCCCAGGCAAAACAGTTTCATGAAGCAGTACAATTAACTGGAATTACTATGACCAAGCTTGATGGAACAGCCAAAGGCGGGATATTATTTGCTATAGCGAATGATTTGGGGATACCATTTCGTTATTTAGGGGTGGGGGAGGGCATTGAAGATTTGAGGCCCTTTGACGCAGCGCAATTTGTTAGTGCAATATTCGATGATGATCACATTTGACCAGGTTAGTAAACGTTATCCGGGCGGCTTTGAGGCATTAAGCCAAGTTAATTTTTCTTTGCAAAAGGGAGAAATGGCCTTTCTTACAGGCCATTCAGGCGCTGGCAAAAGCACCTTGCTCAAGTTGATTGCTCTTCTTGAATGGCCGACATCGGGTCAATTAACAGTCAATGGTTTGAAATTAAATCATCTTAAAAAGCGAGATGTTGCCGCCCATCGCAGCCAGTTAGGCATTACTTTTCAATCACCTCAGCTGCTG
The DNA here is from genome assembly GCF_900637585.1 of Legionella pneumophila subsp. pascullei. NCBI lineage: Bacteria > Pseudomonadati > Pseudomonadota > Gammaproteobacteria > Legionellales > Legionellaceae > Legionella > Legionella pneumophila. The sequence continues at coordinate 3,080,110 of NZ_LR134380.1, read as the reverse complement.
AATGACCGAACTGTGTTTGATAATGTTGCCCTGCCTTTGCAAATTCAAGGAGTTGCTTATCCCATGATTGCCAAAAGGGTACATGCCGCTTTGGATATGGTTGGATTGTTGAGTAAGGAGAAAATGTTACCAGTGCACCTGTCTGTTGGTGAACAGCAACGAGTCGGTATTGCTCGTGCTGTAGTTCATAAACCTGCATTATTATTGGCAGATGAACCTACCGGTAACCTGGACCCAAAACTTTCTTCTGAGATAATGAAAATTTTTGAGCAATTTAATCAGGTTGGGGTTAGCATATTAATTGCAACACATGATTTGGCTTTAATAGCGGGAATGAAACACCGCATCGTCATGCTGAAAGGAGGAAGGCTGTGTTAAAACGATCACAATCTCTTCTTGCCTATCATTTGCAAGCCGCAACGAATAGTTTGAATCTTTTCTGTCGTAAACCTTTGGCAACTATGATGACAGTCATTGTTATTGCTATCGCCTTGGCGTTACCAACGCTTTTTTGGGTATTCACTGACAATTTAAGTGAACTGACCAATCGTTGGCAGCGCGGAGGACATATTTCTCTTTTTTTGAAACCTTCATTGCCAGAAGCGGAGCAAACATTGTTACTTGAAAAAGTACGTGCTACGGAAGGAGTGGGCCAGGCAAATATTAAATCCGCAGCAGATGGATTATCTGAGTTAACTGAACAAGAAGGCATGCAGGATATTATGCGGTATCTTCCTGAAAATCCTTTGCCTGCAGTGATTGAAGTAGTTCCTGCATTAGTTATAGATTCTCCTGCAAAATTAGATTTATTATCTCGAAAACTTCAGGCTTTTCCGCAAGTAGCGCTGGCGAAACTGGATATGGAATGGATTAATCGATTGCATGCTATCTTAGGCTTTTCTGGCAAGGCAGCGAATGCTTTAATGGCGTTATTAGCTTTGGCAGTAGTCTTTATTATTGGCAATACCTTGCGTTTGGATATTCATAATAGACAAGAAGAAATTAAAATTTTAAAACTGATTGGCGCAACAGATCCCTATATTATTCGTCCTTTTTTATATTCTGGTGTTTGGTATGGGGTAGCTGGCGCTCTTTTAGCCATTTTTCTGGTTAATATTTTTATTCTAACCTTAGGTGTTGCAGTGAATCAGTTGGCTAATGTTTATCAAATGCACTATCCTTTAGCTTGTTTATCATTACGGCAAATCTTGCTACTTGTGTTATTTGCTATTATACTCGGGTGGCTTGGAGCCTTATTGTCTGTTAAACGACAGTTAGCTTCTATAGAGCCCTACAAATAATGTATAATAGTATTGATAAAGCACTTGTTTTGGTCAGTATTTGGACAGCTTGGGATGTGCTTATAAAACCGTACAAACCCCTTTATTAAGAGATTTAACGATTTATAGAACATGCCAAGGATTGCTGAAATAATGACTAAAACTGAAACATTACGAAGTGGGTGCTAAGTTATGAAGTTTTACTTAATTTGCAGTTTTTGAAAATTTATAACTTAGCGTTCATTTTGGTGAATCCTATCAGCTAATAGGATGTAAATTTTAATACTATTTTAGTGTTAATGACCGGAGGAAGTAGTATGAGTCAACAGTTGCAACTTGCTGCAATGAATCTACCTGTTGGTAGTCTTGATTCTTATATCCATCGAGTAAATCAAATTCCAATGCTGACTTTGGAAGAGGAAATTGCATACGCCGAGCGGTTTCATTCTGAAGGAGATATAGAAGCCGCTCGACAATTAGTTCTTGCCCATTTGCGCTATGTAGTTCGTGTAGCCCGTGGTTATCTGGGGTATGGATTGCCTTTAAGTGATTTAATTCAGGAAGGTAACGTCGGCTTGATGAAAGCAGTGAAACGTTTTGACCCCAAAATGGGAGTACGTCTTGTTTCTTTTGCTGTTCATTGGATTAAAGCGGAAATTCATGAGTTTGTACTGCGTAATTGGCGAATCGTTAAAGTTGCTACAACCAAGGCTCAACGTAAATTATTTTTTAATTTGCGCCAAATGAAAAATCGATTGGGTTGGTTCAGCAATGAAGAAGTCGATGCTGTCGCCAAAGATTTGGGAGTAAGTCGAGAAGACGTGTTGATCATGGAACAACGTTTAAACGTTATGGATTCTTCTTATGATGCGCCAGACGTTGATGATAATGATGATGCTTACAAAGCGCCTGAACGTTATTTGTTTAATGTGAACGATGATCCCGCTGTCTTGTTAGAGAATGAAGATACTGGTGATCAGGGACGCGAAAAATTACTGTTTGCTATGGAACAACTTGATGAACGCAGTCAGGATATTTTACAACAACGCTGGCTTGCTGAAGAAAAACTCACGTTACATGATTTGGCGGAAAAATATGGTGTCTCTGCTGAGCGGGTTAGACAGCTTGAAAAAAATGCCATGAAGAAAATTCGTCAATACATGGAAGGTTAATTATAAAATTTTGAAGCAAATTCCTCTGTCTTTCCCTCGGAGGCGGCAATCCATCTAAAAATCAACCTATATGCTAACTTTATGGATAGATTCCCGCCTCCGCGGGAAAGACAACTCAAATAAATAGGCTTACACGCAGAAAAATGTTCATACCCCATGAAGAGTTACATCTGCTGTTGTAATGGATACATCTGGATTTGGTAAAACCGTAATCCATGTGTATCAAATTACCCTGCCCTGTTAACGATTTAAAAAATCCAAAGCAATTTGTTCAACACGCTCATCCATTAATACACTCACATGATCAGCTTCTGGTAAAAGAGACAGGCTGGCATTTTTGTAATTTTTGCAAAAATTTATCGATTCTTTGGGGTTAATAGTGGCATCCAATTCTCCATGGATACATAGAAAATAGGTATCAGGGGCTTGGGAAATAAAATGGCTTAACCGAATCCTTTCAGGATCGATTGATGCTTGTTGGCGGATTAATTGGCGAAGTTGTAAATAAGCATGCCCGCTTAATTTAAAACGTCTGGCAATTTTATTTACAGGAGTTCGCATTTGTGTGGGCGATGCAATTAAAATGGCTCTTTCTGGCTTGTAATTTAATTGCCATTCTGGAAGTTGGCCGGCCAGATTCAAAGTATTTAAGATCATAGAACCACCAAAAGAATGGCCAATCACTCCATAAAAAGGTCCAAATTGATTAATCGTTTCTTTGATAATAGCAATGGCATCAGTCCAGGGAAGCTGAATTCCTTTGGCTTCACCATGAGCAGGAAAATCGATAGCGTAGACTTCATATCCTTCTTTATGAAGAAGCCTGATTAAGCGTACCATATAGGCAGCACGAGACATCCAGCCATGTGTAATCAATATTTTTTTGTTATTTGATTTGTTTGCAGGGGTAAATCGATGTAAAACATGATGGCGAGGATATTCTCTGTGTATGATTTCATCCCTTCTTCCTTCTATGAATTCACAGGCCATTTTGGCAAATTCCCTGTATTTTTTATCGATAGGAAGATGAATAGGGGTAATAAACATTTGGTAGCAAAATTGAGCATGTAACAAATCCCTTATGTGTATTAGCGAATCAGTCATCATGGCAATATTCCTTACACAGTTTATTTTTATTTTAGACCAAATCCATAATTTGAGTTAATTAGTGGGCACGTTGATATTTGCTGACTCATGTATTGTCTGAAAGTGCTAGAGTATCATGCTAATCCAATTCCTGGTCATTATATTAGGTGGCTCTATTACTTTATTTAGCCAGAAAAAACAAAGACGAAGAACAGCATTACTCTAATCTGATGTAATTACTGGACTTTTACAGAGATTGCCCTAGACTATTTTTAAATAATTTAGGAGATATTCTATGTATTCATCGAATTATATTTATCAGCATGGTGATCTGGATTTGCATGGATTTTTAGCGCATGAAGAGGGAATCAAGCAATCTCGGCCCGCAGTAATAGTCGCGCACGATTGGGGCGGAAGAGGCGAGTTTGCCTGCCTTAAAGCAAAACAACTTGCTGAGATGGGTTATATAGGTTTTGCTTTGGATATGTATGGGCAAGGACAAATTGGTTCTAACAATGATGAAAAAATGGCATTAATGCAACCCTTTTATCGTGATCGTTCTTTGCTTAGGAGAAGATTACATGCCGCCTTTGAAGCCATTAAATCGATATCAGTGGTCGATAGCAATCGCATAGCCATTATCGGGTTTTGTTTTGGCGGGTTGTGCGCACTTGATTTAGCCAGGAGTGGTGTGGATATCCGAGGGGCAATAAGTTTTCATGGGTTGCTTAATAAACCTGAAAATCTCACGTCAGAAAGAATTAAGGCAAAAATTCTGGTGCTGCATGGTTATGATGATCCTATGGTGAAACCAGAACAAGTACATGATTTTTGTCAGGAAATGACAGAAGCTAATGTCGATTGGCAAATGCATATGTATGGACAGGTACAACATGCGTTCACTAATCCTCAAGCACATGATGAAAATTTAGGACTCATGTACGATGAGGTTGCCGCGCGTCGTTCATGGCAAGCAATGAAGCTCTTTTTACAAGAGATTTTTAATGTTTAAAAAAATTCTGGTGGCCAATCGTGGTGAGATAGCACTGCGAATTGTACGCGCTTGCAAGGAGATGGGGATAGCAGCAGTCACTATTCATAGTGAGGTGGATAGATTTGCCTTGCATGTAAAGAGAGCTTCTCATTCTCACTGCCTGAGTAAAAAACCTCTGGAAGCTTATCTTAACGGACGACGCATTATTGAGTGTGCCAAGGTGGCAGGTTGTGAAGCCATTCATCCCGGGTATGGTTTTTTATCTGAAAATGCCGAATTTGCCGAGGATTGCAATAAGGCGGGGATCATTTTTATCGGCCCCTCTGCTCCAGTCATAGCCACAATGGGCTCCAAGATTGCAGCAAGAGAAGCGATGATAAAAGCAGGGGTTCCCACCATACCAGGAAGCAAAGGGAATTTGGAAACTGTAGAGGACGCTTTATGCTGTGCAGAAACTCTGGGGTATCCTGTAATGCTCAAAGCAACTTTTGGAGGGGGTGGTAGAGGAATAAGGTTATGCCATAATGCCAGTCAGATAAAACAACAATTTGCTCGTGTGCAATCTGAAGCGGAAAAATCATTTGGAGACTCGCATGTTTACATGGAAAAATACATTGCGAATCCACGTCATATCGAAGTACAAATTTTAGCGGATCATTATGGAACAGTACTTCATTTATTTGAACGGGATTGTTCAATACAAAGACGGCATCAGAAACTGGTTGAAATAGCGCCTTCTCCCCAGCTGGATGAGGCTACGCGTAAAGTACTTTTGGAATATGCAGTCAAGGCAGCCAAGGAGGTAGGGTACACCAATGCCGGTACCGTTGAATTTATTTTGGATAAAGAGAATCAACCCTACTTCATGGAGATGAACACTCGTTTACAAGTTGAACATCCAATTACAGAGCAGATTACCGGCATTGATTTAGTCCAGGAGCAAATTCGAATTGCAGCCGGTGAGCGTCTTTCCCTCTCTCAAGATCAAATTAAATACAATGGTTTTGCCATCGAATTTCGTATTAATGCAGAAGACCCTCAAAACGATTTTTTACCTAGTTTTGGAAGGATTACCCGATATTACGCGCCCGGAGGACCTGGTGTCAGGACAGATAGCGCAATCTATACTGGTTACCAAATTCCGCCTGATTATGATTCCTTGTGTGCCAAACTGACCGTATGGGCGCTTGATTGGCCCTCTGTTCTTAGACGGGCGTACCGAGCTCTTGAGGAAATGCGCATATTTGGAGTAAAAACTACCATTCCTTATTATCTGGAAATGATAAAATCGGATGAGTTTCAGAAGGGGGTATTCAATACCGGTTTAGTAGAGGCACATCCTGAATGGTTAAGGTATTCGAATAAAGCCTTGCCTCAACACAAGGCAGCCGTTATTGCAGCAGCAATCGCTTTGCATAAAACCTAAAGCGAGCTTGTCTTTCTAGACATCAATATGTGATAAAATAATTTCCAAGCGTTCTTTTACCGAGATTGCTGGCAGCTCTATGACAGGATAGTTAAGACCGGCATAGGCATCATAAATGCAATCGCTAATTTTCTTCGCAGTCAGATCATCTTCATCCCTTATGCTATCAGGGGTAACAGGCAATGGATGACAGAAAAAAATTTTTTTATAGCGTAAATATTGGCAAGCTCTAACCACATGAGCCTCATCTAAATGATGAAAACGAAAATAGCCGATACTGTCCGGGGTGCCTCGGTCAAAAAATATTAAGTCGTCCTTAGGCAGATTTCTTTCTCGTCTTAACATGATATTAAGAATTTTTCTTTGTAACCAAAGGATGTCATGCTTTACTTCCTGCAAAGTTTTTTTCTCATGAGACAGAAGTTGGTTGATATAAAATCTGGCTATTTCTGGCGCAGTTTTATATCCCAACTCTGCCAAATGATTAATTAAAGTGGTTTTCCCTGAAGAGGGTCCACCTGTAATCACATACCAATTGGTTTGAATCATATCAAATAATTATCAATGAGGCGGATATCGCCAATTTTTACTGCCGCAAATCGTCTACCTTGGAATTCTTCAATATATTCTACAGTTATTCCAAGAGCCTCCAATTCTTTGGTTATCATGGCAGAGGATTTGTTTTGATGAAAAATTTTTGCGAATTTATCTGCGATTTCCCTTTGGTTTAGCGTAAGCCTGTTATTGCGTGAGCTGCAGGCTAAGCCACTTTTTTCTCTTACTGTTGGGCAAGATTTGATTTCAATATTCATGAACAATGCTCTTACCATTCCTTGAATTAATAACAGTTGTTGGTAGTCTTTTTCACCAAAATAGGCGCGGTTTGGCTTGACCAAATTAAAGAGTTTCATGACAATGGTCAAGACTCCGTTAAAATGGCCCGGTCTGTGTTTCCCCTCCATCAATTGCCCCAGCTGACTTTCTTGGACTTGATAAGTATAGCCATCGGCGTAGATCTCGTCTTCATTGGGAAGTATGCAAAAATCAACCCCATTCTGTGTCATTAATTCAAGATCAGCATCGAGTGTGCGTGGATAATGAGTGTAATCATCGGGGTTGTTAAATTGAGTCGGGTTAACAAACAAACTGGAGGCAGTATAGTGATTTTCTTTACTACTGGCTAAAAACAGTGAAGCATGCCCGGCATGCAAGTTACCCATAGTTGGAGCAAACCCCAGGGATAAATCAGGGGACAGGGTGTTTCTAAAGCGAATCCACTCATTTAAATTGTGAAAAATTTGCATGGATGATTTTCCTAAAAAGAATGTTCATTAGCGGGAAAATGCCTTTGTTGTACTTGCTGGACATAAGTGTTTAAGGCTTCAATAAAATGGTCTTTGGCTCTAAAATATTTCTTTACAAATTTAGGATTAAATGAAGTCTGTAAACCCAGCATGTCATGCCAGACCAGGACTTGCCCATCAGTTCCTGGGCCTGCACCGATTCCTATAGTAGGAATAGTCAACGAGTCAGTGATTGTTTTTGCCAAGCCCTGTGGAACACACTCAATGACAAGTGCGAAGCAACCAGCTTGTTCCAGAGCGGAAGCTTGCCTTAATAGAGTTTCTGCTTGTTCGTTATTTTTCCCCTGAACTTTATAACCGCCTAATTGATGAATGGATTGAGGAGTTAAACCGATATGGCCCATAACAGGAATTCCAGCATTAACTAAATGGGAAATAGTTTGGCAGGTGTCTTTATCAGCTCCTTCGATTTTTATTGCTTGAGCTCCAGCCTGTAATAGCCTTTTTACATTTTCTACTGTATGTCCTTGAGATGATTTATGCGCTAGAAAAGGTAAATCAGTAATCAAAAATTGTTTACCTAAACCCCGAGCGACTGCTTGGGTATGTAATTCCATCATTTCAATAGTGGCCATGATGGTTGTAGGATGACCGTGTATTGCCATGGCCACTGAATCACCCACTAGAACACAATCGATATTTGATTCTGCTATTATGCATGCTGAAGGGTAATCATAACAGGTCAGCATGGAAATCTTACTTTGTTCTTGTTTTTTTAGCTTAAAATCATGTACTTTCATGCTGCTCTCCCTGAATAGGGAAATTGGCCTGGAATGGATAAGAATGATGCTAATACAGGTACCTGTCTCATGGATCAAGTCCTCCTCAGAAGGTCAATAAAAGTCGCTGCCAACAAAATAAACCAGATATACGAAAGGTCTATTGGGGGTCAACGCATCCATTGCTATAATATCCTAAGTCTTTTGGTTAAATCTATATTGATCAGAGTTATTACCTTTAAATTGGCAGGGTTGTTATGTTATTTACCGACAAATTAAATACCCCAGGAGAGCATGGATTAATGCTTGAGGGATTAGTTGGCTCACTGGAAGCGGTACTGACTGTTCCTGAAAATGCGGATACTCGTTATGTCGCTTTTCTTGGTCATCCACATTCATTACAAGGTGGGACAATGAATAACAAAGTAGTTACTACGATGGCCAGAGCCTTTAAAGAATTACGTATTCCTTCAGTACGGTTTAATTTCAGAGGTGTAGGGCAATCGGGAGGCCATTATGATAACGGTATTGGGGAGAGTGAGGATATGTGCCATCTTGTCCGGCAATGGCACTCCGAACAACCGCAAGCCAAAAATATTTTTTCGGGTTTTTCCTTTGGATCTTACGTGGCTTATAGAACGGCGTCTCGTTGTGAGCATGCTCTTTTAATCACGATTGCTCCACCTGTGCATCATTATCATTACAAAGAATTTGAACCCGCTCCTCATCCCTGGCTTATTATACAGGGCAAAGAAGATGAGGTGGTTCCATTTGAATTGGTGAGTGAATTCGCCAGGCAAGCATCGCCAGTATTGCCGGTCATTGAGTTTGATGAAACAGGTCATTTTTTTCATGGTAAGTTATTAATATTAAAAGAAAAATTGATAGGTATTGTTCGTGATCAGGTTTGCCTGTCATGAATTTGATTGCGCAGTATGAAGCCGCCATTCAAAGGGGTGAAATAGACAGAGATCCGCAGCAGAGAGAAATCCTGGAGCACATGCAAAGGCTTGCTGAGGATTTGCAGAAGAATGTCTCTTGGTTTCCCTGGAGAAAGAAGCACCCCACTAAAGGGCTTTATATCTATGGTCCTGTAGGAGTTGGCAAAACTTATTTGGTGGATTTGTTTTATCAGCATATTGATGAAGAAAAAAAGGCCAGATTTCATTTTCATCATTTTATGCAGCAAATTGACGCTCAATTAAGACGATTACAAGGTAAAAAAAATCCGTTGCTGTATATCGCCAAAGAAATGGCCAAATCGATTCGCTTACTGTGTTTTGATGAATTTTTAGTTCATGATGTGGCTTATGCAATGATTTTGGCTGAATTATTACAGGCACTGCATCGATACGGCGTTGTTTTGGTTATTTCTTCGAACACTCACCCGGATGAGTTGTATTTAAATGGGGTGCATAGAGAACGATTTATCCCAGCTATCGAGATTATTAAAAAGAATTGTGAGGTTCTGAATCTTAATCAAAAACGAGATTATCGTTTAGGGCGACAACCCTTATTAGAAGCTTATTTCTATCCTTTAAACGAGCGAACACAAGAAGCGATGGAAAAACAGTTTGCTGCAATAAGCCGGGAAGAAGACAGGAAGGGTTTTATAACAGTACAAAATCGGGATATTCCTTATGTTAAATACGGCGCGCGGTCCATTTGGTTTGCTTTTGATGTGATTTGTAATTTTCCACGTAGCCAATTGGATTATTTAGAAATCGCTGACCGATTTGATATTGTGTTCCTAAGTGATGTTTATAAGCTTACCGAGAGCCACACGGCACAAGCGATTATGTTTATTCATTTTATAGATGTTATGTATGACAGGGGAATTAAGCTCATTATCTCAGCAGATGTTCCTGCAGAAGAGTTGTACGTCAAAGGTGAAATGAAGGAAACCTTTAAAAGAACGTTGAGCCGCCTAATTGAGATGCAATCGGTCGATTATTTGAGTCGTCATCCTCGACGTTTGGTAAAGGAAATGCTGTAATGTGGTATAAAATTTCTTAATTGAGAATGATTCTCGATATCGTTTGTGTTAAAATTAATTAAATGAATTACCTTATTGTTTACATATTATGCAGATTAGTGAATTAAAACAAGGAGATAAAGTGCGATTGGTCAGTTTTGGTACGACTGATATGCAGTATCGACGCAGGCTTTTATCCTTGGGTATTACTTGTGGGGTTGAGTTTTCTGTAGTAAGAATGGCGCCATTAGGATGTCCAGTAGAAATTGAAGTAAGAGGAACATTTTTAACTTTGCGTAAAGATGAAGCCGGTCAATTAGTGTTGGAGCATCTATGACTCATGCTTTATTAATAGGAAATCCCAATTGTGGTAAAACCACCTTATTCAATGCCTTGACCCATGCCAATCAACGAGTAGGTAACTGGCCCGGAGTAACTGTTGAGAAAAAAACAGGTGAATTTTTATTTGGCGAGCATGTAATTGAAATCACTGATTTGCCAGGCGTCTATTCGCTGGTTGCGAATGCCGAAGGAATAAGCCAGGATGAGCAAATTGCTGCCCAGTCTGTTATTGATTTGGAATACGATTGTATCATTAATGTTATAGATGCTTGTCATCTTGAAAGACATTTGTATTTAACCAGCCAACTCTTTGAGTTAGGTAAGCCCGTTATTGTAGCGCTTAACATGATGGATATTGCCGATCAACGGGGTATTTCTATTGATATAAAGAAACTCGAGGACTTGTTAGGATGTTCTGTTATTCCAATCCAGGCTCATAAAAACATTGGTATTCCGGCACTTAAGCAATCATTGCTTCATTGCTCCCAAGAGAGCAAACCTTTAGAACTTTCTTTATCCGTAGTTGCGCAACATGTTTTGGATAACCTGGAAAATCATTTGCTCTCAGAAGGGTATAACAATTCGCTTGCCTATTATTTCTCTCGCAGGATTGCTGAAGGAGATACTTTGATAGGAGATAAAACGCTTGCCGAGAATCTTATAAAGCTTAAAGAAACAGATCAAAATCTTGATGTGTTATTGGCGGATGCCCGCTATCAAAAAATTCATGAAATTGTCACCTTGGTTCAAAAAAAGAATAGTGATGCCAGCGAGCATTTCACTGCGAAACTGGATAAGCTCGTTTTACATCGTTTTTTAGCTTTGCCTATCTTTTTTGCGATGATGTATTTGATGTTTTTGTTTGCTATTAACATTGGGGGGGCATTTCAGGATTTTTTTGACATTAGTACAGAGACGATCTTCGTTCAGGGTAGTGGTTGGTTGTTGCAACAACTCCATGCACCAAATTGGGTAATTGCGCTTGTAGCCAATGGGGTAGGCAAGGGAATTAATACCACTATTACTTTCATCCCTGTCATTGCTGCTATGTTTTTCTTTTTGTCCTTATTAGAAACTTCTGGCTATATGGCCAGGGCTGCTTTTGTCGTGGACAAAGCGATGCGAGCTATGGGGTTGCCTGGAAAATCATTTGTACCCATGATTGTAGGTTTTGGATGTAATGTTCCTGCCATTATGGCCGCACGAACCCTGGATTCTGAGCGCGATCGATTATTAACTGTGATGATGAGTCCATTTATGTCTTGCAGTGCCCGATTGGCTATTTATGCAGTATTTGTTGCGGCCTTTTTTCCATCTGGCGGGCATAATGTTGTTTTTTCGTTGTATTTAATTGGCATTTTCATGGCCGTATTTACCGGGTTTATTTTACGAAAAACCACGTTGAAGGGACACGCATCCCCATTGATTTTGGAGTTACCCGCATATCATAGGCCCTCACTCAGAAGATTGCTTAGAGAAACTTCCTTGCGATTGCGATTTTTTGTTTTTCGTGCGGGTAAGCTTATTATTCCCATTTGCGTGATTCTGGGAGGATTAAATGCAATTACTTTAGGAGGAGGGGTTAGCTCCGGAGAAGCCAATACGGATTCTTTATTATCAATAATAGGTCAGTGGATTACTCCACTCTTTGTCCCAATGGGGATTCATCAAGATAACTGGCCTGCGACGGTCGGCTTATTAACTGGCATGCTAGCTAAAGAGGTGGTGGTTGGCACCTTAAACTCTCTGTATGCTCAAGTAGGTCATTTGGGAGAAATTGCAGCTGCTCATTTTGATTTTTGGGGCGGTATCAAAGACGCTTTTTGGTCTATTCCCGCCAATTTATCAGAGTTAGGCTCGGCATTGTGGAATCCTGTTTCCGCCAGTGCGGCTGATAGTGAGTTATCCCAATCCGTCTATGGGATTATGTCGCAACGTTTTGATGGAGCGGTAGGAGCCTATGCTTATTTGCTTTTTGTTTTGCTTTATATCCCTTGTGTATCGACTATGGCAGTAATTCGCCAGGAAGCGAATAGGCGGTTTATGTGGACTTCCATTATTTGGTCATTTGTCGTGGCATATGCCAGTGCCGTTGTTTTTTATCAAGGCGCTAAATTCCTGGAGCATCCTCAACAGAGTATGGCCTGGATTTTTGCTATGTCACTGAACCTGCTTTTTGTTTTAGCTGTGTTTCGTTACAGCGAGTTGAGTATGGAGAAGCAAAATGCTGCTGCAAATACGTGATTTTATCTATCGGGAAGGGGTTGTCAGCACTCAACAGTTGAGCAGGGCGTTTCATTTGGATCTGACCGCATTACAACCTATGCTGGATTTATGGGTTAGGAAAGGTGCAATAAGGAAGTGTCAAGGAGGGTCTAATTGCAAAACGGCCTGCTTTAAATGCCGCACCCCTCCGGATTACTATCAATCGATCGTATAATTAGCAATTATCAGGTTAATAGTTCCTTTCCAAGGCAAATTTGGCCAGATCAACTAGAGCCTCTTTATAAACAGAGTCTGGCAGTATTTCCAGGGCAGATAGCGCCGAATCTACCTCTTGGGCAGCAATTTGTTTTGTAAACGGTATGGCTTTCGTTTGCTCAATAGCAATTAAAATCTCAGGCAGATAACTTAGACTACCTTTCATTAAACTTTCTTTTATTTGTTGTTGTTGCGTTGCATTTCCATGTTGTAACGCATGAATTAGTGGTAAAGTGGCTTTCCCATCGGCTAAATCGTCACCAATATTTTTGCCTAAAGTGGCAGCATCTGAGCAATAATCCAAGGCATCATCAATCAATTGAAAGGCATTTCCCAAGTGTAAGCCGTATGTGTATAAACTATTTTGAACCTCAACAGGTGCATTAGTGAGTATAGGACCTATGCAGGCAGCAGCAGCAAATAAGAGTGCTGTTTTGGCTCTTATGACATCAAAGTAGTCATCAAGATTAAGGGCAGGATTGTGGCGATTGGCCAGTTGTTTGACTTCACCACAAGTAATTTGGTGTGAAGTATCAGCTAGTAGATTGAGAATTCCTGTGATACCGACTTCTACCATTAATTGTACGGATTGAGTAAAGAGGTAATCACCAACTAGCACACTGGCTTTACTACCCCAAATGCTATTCGCGGTTTGTCGTCCCCTTCTTAAAGTAGATTCGTCAATCACATCATCATGTAACAAGGTAGCAGTATGGAAAAACTCAACCATGGCAGCAAGTGAAATGTGGTCCTTTCCCTTGTATCCACAGGCATTGCTTGCTAACAGGACAACCAAAGGGCGTAAACGTTTTCCGCCACTTTCGACTATATGTTGTGACAAGTCATGAATTAAATCAATTTGAGATTGAATTTTATCAATAATTAAATTATTAACCGCGTTAAAATCATCACTAACCAGCGCTCGTATACGGTCAATAGTCATTCATTTACCCTCAGATGTTTAATCAATGAATGCTAAAGTTGTAAAAGTTAATTGTCAAGTGAATGTCAGATTGCTGACAGGGCAAGATCATACCAATTTAAGTTGATTATGAGCCGTGATACCCTATAAATTTGAGCATATTTTTGTCATTCCTGCATGGGTGCACTATCCTGCAAGATACAATAGTTTGCTACAGAAATGGATTTCTGCTTGCGCGGGAATGACTCAAATTTTGCTTTATATAATCAAAGTCTGATTTTACCCTGAGATTGCTGAATCCTGAGAATGATAGAATGAAAACAGATAATACTCCCGGAAATTTGACTAAGTAGTTTGTTTAAGCGTTTGATATTTTTTCTTTTTATTGTCATACATTGCCTTATCAGCGCATTTTAACAAGTCTTCAGCATTGTTTGCATTGTGTGGGTAATTGGCTAACCCAACGCTTATACTGCAATGAACTGTCTGGCCATTGATGAGAAAAGGTTGTTTAAATTCCTGTTCAACTCTAAGGGTTAGAGCTTCAGCAATTTGATCATGGGGCTTATGAACGATAATCGCAGTAAATTCATCGCCTCCCAGCCGGGCTATGAAGTCATTTTTTCTAAAGCAGGATTGCAAGCGTTTGCTGGTTAAAAGTAAAAGATGATCACCAAATTCATGACCGTATTCATCATTGATGGGTTTGAATTTATCCAAATCCATAAAATAAAGAGTAATCGCTTCCTTTTTCGTGTCGGTATTCTCCAAGAGGGTCTGGAGATGAGCATGAAAGTAGGAACGGTTGGGTAGATTGGTTAATGAATCGTGATGTGAAAGATAATGGAATTTTTCTTTGTCGGCGATAAGTAAATAATTTTGCTCTTTTAAGAGCAATTCATATTGTGAATTTTGAATGAGAAAATGATAAAGGACAGTAAAAATGAGGGCAAAAATAAAGAGGTGATTGGTATTGTCCAGAAGGAATAGGTATTCTTGAGAAATGGAATAGATGGGAATATAGAACTCAAATACAAAAAGAATCATCGCGCAAATCGCCAGCAGACCATAGATAATTAACCCATTTAAGCCAAGGGTTGCAAAAGCAATAATAGGAGAAACATAGAACCATCCGAGGTAAGACATGGTATTATTTCCAACAATAAGATTGCCTCCAATGATGATAGACAACACAAGAATATTCAAAATGTGTCCACAAAAGGTCAGGTTGTAATTCTTTTTTATTAGGATTAAATTTCCGAGCAGAATAAGAATGCCAGTGATTAACATACTGATTATGAGCCATACTCTTAGTAAATAAAAATTTGTTATTAATAATAAAATACCTAAGATGATAAGTTCTATGGAAATAGTACTAATTAAATGACGCTTTCTTTGCTGGTCTTGAGTTGTCACCAGGATTGAGTAATCCCGCTCTTTTGTTTTCTTTAATAATGACATCACCTACCTCAATCTCTCATTCGGTAAATAATAGGACTAATTTCTATTATTAATTCAATTATAGATTAAATAAGAGGTGAATTTTGTTCATTCAGGCTTTTTTGTGCTCAATCTCGTGTTAGTCAGGGCATGAGTCTTGGACAGAATAAGGAATGCAAGAAAAGCTGTTGCAAATAAAACAATGGCTATTTTATGCGCAAGGGGGAGAGAAGAGCCGCACTTCCTTGTGATTGCCAATCATTTCAATTTCTGATTTGAATGACTTGGCCAAAGATCACTATGATGGAGTCTCTTTAGTCCAACTCTTAATAAATCACCAGTTACAGAATGCCAATTATTAAACATTAAAACGAAAATGCATGACATCACCATCACATACAACATATTCCTTGCCTTCAAGTCGCAATTTCCCTGCTTCTTTAGCACCTTGCTCTCCGCCAAAGCGAATAAAATCATCGTAAGAAATCACTTCTGCACGGATAAACCCTTTCTCAAAATCAGTATGAATTACCCCGGCAGCCTGAGGTGCTGTAGCTCCTTTGCGTATTGTCCAGGCTCTTACTTCTTTCACTCCTGCGGTGAAGTAGGTTTGCAATCCCAGTAATTCATACCCGGCTCGGATCACTTTGTTTAATCCAGGTTCACTAAGCCCCAAATCCACCATAAACTCCTGCCTGTCTTCTTCATCCAGCTCAACCAACTCAGCTTCTGTTGCTGCGCAAAGAGCTACTATGCTGGCATGTTCCTGAGCAGCTAAGGCCTGGACTTTATCAAGGAGAGGGTTATTCTCATAACCGTTATCATCGACATTGGCTATATAAAGTACCGGTTTGGCCGTTAACAGAAATAGACGTTTGCTTACCTGTTCTTCTTCAAGGGTAAGTTCAAGTGTTCTTACAGGATATCCGGCATCAAGATGTGCTTTAATTTTTTCCAGAGTTTTTAATTCAAAAATGGCTTCCTTGTTTCCACTTTTGCTGTTTTTTCCTACTTTTAATAGCGATTTTTCCAATGTCTCCATATCCGCTAATGCCAATTCTGTATTTATTACTTCTATGTCACTTAAGGGGTCAACTCGCCCTTCCACATGCACAACATCCGAGTTGTCAAAGCAGCGAACGACGTGAGCAATAGCATCTGTTTCTCTAATATTGGCCAAAAACTGATTTCCCAAGCCCTCTCCACTGGAGGCGCCTTTTACTAATCCTGCAATGTCAACAAATTGCATGGTGGCATGAATCACCTGCTGGGGTTTGACTATGTCGCTTAAAGTATCCAGTCTTGAATCGGGGACGGTGACGATGCCTACATTCGGCTCAATGGTGCAAAATGGGTAATTGGCTGCCTCTATTCCAGCCTTGGTTAATGCATTAAAAAGAGTCGATTTCCCTACATTTGGCAATCCTACTATTCCACATTTAAATCCCATGAGTCATACCTCATTCTGTTAAGCGTTTACTTGATTCATTGCTCGGGCTATATCCCCAGACAATACCATAGGTATTATCGCTATACCTCTGTCTATTGCATCATAAATTTGTTGCCTGTCGTACATGGAAGGTCTGCTGAGTACGTATTGATGGACTAAATCCTTATGCCCGGGATGACCTATCCCTATACGTAATCGATGAAACTCGCCCGTTCCCAATTGAGCCGTTATGTCTCTCAAACCATTATGCCCACCATGGCCACCACCTGTTTTTAATTTGATTCGTCCAACAGGTAAATCCAATTCATCATGAACAATTAATATTTCACTTGGTTCAATCTTATAAAATTGACTGATTATTCTTGTTGTTTGGCCACTATGATTCATAAAAGTTAATGGAAGCACCAGTCGGCATGGATGGCTGTTAATATCAATTTCAGTTAATTCAGCCTGCATCTTTTTGTCAATCTTAAAATGCGAATTATGTCTTTGAGCCAGGGCGGTGACTAGCCAGGCACCTGCGTTATGTCTGGTTTGTTCATAAGCCGATCCGGGATTGCGTAAACCGACAATAAGTTTAATGGCCATAGATTTTCTATCAAAAATTGAATTAAGCGGGTTTGTGTTGAATATTCTAGCACTGGATTTTATGCAAATATCCTGGATTGAGTTCCGGATATTTGCATAAACATATATAAAGAGAAGTACTTATTCAGCACTTTCCCCTTGTTCTGTAGTCGGTACAGCTGATGCTGGAACTTCAGGTGTTTCTTCCAGTTCAGTTGAACTGACTTTAGCAGCGTGTATGCTCACTACAGGGGCATCATGACTGCCATCAGTCACATCCACCGTCAGCTGAACACCCTTGGGAAGTTTTAAATCCGATAAGTGAACCACATCGTCCATACCTACCTTTGACATATCTACTTCAATGAATTCAGGCAGATCTTTTGCCTGGCAACGTATTTCAACTTGAGTCATAGTATGCTGAACAATACCGCCAGCTTTAATTCCAGGAGATTGTTCTTCATTTATGAAGTGAATGGGTACTAATTTAACCAGAATGTCTTTACTGGAAACACGTTGTAAATCCATATGTAACACAATTGGTTTGTAGGGATGCCGTTGCAAGGCTTTCAGAATAACATGCTCTACTTTACCATCTACTGTGATGTCAAAAACACTGGAGTAAATACTTTCTGTTTCCAATGCTTTAATCACTTTATTATGGCTAAAATGAATGGCCATAGGTTTTTTGCTTCCACCATATATGACAGCAGGGACTTTATTTTCAAGACGACGTAGGCGGCGGCTCGCACCTTTCCCCATATCCGTTCTTGATTGTGCTTCTAGTTGAATAGTTGACATTATAAAAACTCCAAAAATTTAAGGGTTCCCTCTAGGCGCTATTGAAAATGACGATAGCTCCTAATTAATCCGCGACCAGATTAAAATTTACTCGAAAGCCTCAAAAACACTAAGTCAATCAGTAAAGGGTGGTGAAGTATACAATATTTTAAAATGAACTTGAAGTAATAGTCATAATTTCATAGAATATGGCACTTTGTTGGAATTGTGATAGCCAATCAGGCGAATTGGAGAATAGTTATGTATGCGGTAATTAAAACTGGCGGTAAGCAATATACCGTGAAAGAAGGTGACGTTTTAAAAATTGAAATGCTGCCTGAAAATGTTGGCAACGAAATAAAATTTTCGGAAGTATTAATGTTGGTGGATGGTGACAAGGTGACTTGTGGCACACCTTTTGTTGCTAAAGCAACTGTAAAGGCCGAAGTGCTAGATCATGGCCGTCACAAAAAAGTTAAGATTATTAAATTTCGTCGACGTAAGCACCATATGAAACAAATGGGGCATAGACAGTATTATTCGCAAGTTAAAATCACTGCGATAGGTAAATAAGAGGAGATAGCAATGGCTCATAAGAAAGCAGGTGGTAGTACTCGGAATGGCCGCGACTCGAATCCAAAGTACCTCGGTGTGAAACGTTTTGGTGGTCAATTTGTAAATGCTGGTGAAATTATTGTAAGGCAGCGTGGCACGCGTTTTCATCCTGGACCTGGTGTTGGTTGTGGTCGAGATCATACTTTGTATGCGTTGGTAGAAGGTTTGGTGCAGTTTACTACCAAGGGTGAGAAAAATCGCAAGTATGTCACTATATTACCGGAGCAACGAGAAGAAGCTGCGAGTTAAGCTGTAACAATGCTATTATCCAATGGCATCATAATTCGTTTTGTTTAACCCCGGTAACGGGGTTTTTTTTTACAGACTTGTACAAAATCCCAATCTCTTTGTTAAAAAATGTTTTTAATGTAGTCACTTGGTTTATTCTAAAATTCCTTATTTAAAACATTTTTTGCCCCGATTTTGGAGTTTTGTGCGTAAGATCTATTTTAGTCTTAAGGTTAGGCATGAAATTCGTTGATGAAGCACTTATTAAAGTAGAGGCCGGTAAGGGAGGGAATGGTTGCTTAAGCTTCAGGAGAGAGAAGTTTATTCCCCGTGGTGGTCCCGACGGAGGTGATGGGGGCGATGGGGGCAGTATTTATTTTGAAGCAAGCAGCGACTTAAATACATTGATTGATTTTCGTTACACTCGTCAATACAAAGCAGAGAATGGACAACCAGGAATGGGTGGAAATTGTACTGGGAAAAAAGGAGATGATTTAATCATCAAAGTGCCTGTTGGTACGATGGTTTATGATGCTGATACAGGTGAATTACTCGCAGATATCAGTCAACCTGGTATTCCCATACTGATTGCTCAGGGAGGTTTTCATGGTTTGGGTAATACCCGTTATAAAAGCAGTGTGAATCGATCACCAAGACAAACAACCCCTGGAAGTCCAGGTGAGTCCAGAAATTTGCGCTTGGAGCTTCGAGTTTTGGCTGATGTAGGACTGTTAGGGCTTCCTAATGCAGGAAAATCTACTTTAATAAGGGCTGTCTCAAGTTCAAAAGCCAAGGTGGCTGATTATCCTTTTACAACTCTACATCCAGGTTTAGGGGTTGTCCGTGTTTCTCCTTATAAGAGCTTTGTCATGGCAGATATCCCAGGCCTTATAGAAGGCGCTGCTCAAGGGGCAGGATTGGGACATCGGTTTTTAAAACATCTTTCACGTACCTGTGTCCTGCTGCATGTTATTGATATTGCACCTTTGGATGAGAGTGATCCCATAGCTGATGCGAAAGCCATTCTTAATGAATTAAGTCAATATAATCCAGATCTGCTCAACAAACCCAGATGGTTAGTTTTAAACAAAATAGATATGTTACCTGATGAAAAGGAAAGAGAAGAAAAAATTCAGTCCATAATAAAAGGTTTGGAGTGGAAGAACAAAGTATTTGCTATTTCCGCCATAGAGGGCAAGGGAACACAAGAACTTTGTTACGCCTTAATGCAATTGATTGATGAGATGAAAGAGTCTGAAGCTTAACCACTCAGCTGCATAATACACTACCATAGCGCTTCGATAGGGAATCTGATGTGTTTCTCGGCCCTCTTGTATTTGATTGCTGTAGTGAATGATTAATTTGCTAGT
Source organism: Legionella pneumophila subsp. pascullei (assembly GCF_900637585.1). Lineage (NCBI taxonomy): Bacteria > Pseudomonadati > Pseudomonadota > Gammaproteobacteria > Legionellales > Legionellaceae > Legionella > Legionella pneumophila. The sequence goes on along the minus strand of NZ_LR134380.1, from coordinate 3,059,899 downwards.
GCCTTGAGGTGGTTGTTGTGACCAATAGTCTTCTAATCCACTGAAATGAAAGTATAATCTGGTTCTATTAAGATTATGAAAATTTAATAAATGATAGTTTTCTGGTCTTACTAATATCGATTGTAACAATCCCCCTGTAACCTCATCAATAATAGTTATTGGTTCATTATTCTTTAAGATCAGTTCTCTCAATTGATCAGACGCTTTGGCTTCGAGTGATGAGATAATGTGTGGAGCTAGAATGGGATCTATTATTGATTTGATCTTTTCAATCAATTCATTTTTGCAGCGAACCTTAAACTCCAGATAAGGTGTTTCCAATCGGTATCCAGTCTGACAGTCCAGACCTTCCAAGGCATCTTCAAGGGTTTGAGCAATTTCACTTTCAGCCAAACCGAAAATTCGCCAGCGCAGAATTTGTTTATTGCTATGCCTGGAAGTTTGCAATAATAAAGGCAGTACATCCTGATTAAACATTGGAAGGCATTCTCGTGGAGGTCCAGGCAATAGAATAAAAACTTTACCTTTCCATGTGTAAGAACATCCCATGGCTGTGCCATAAGGGTTAGGGAAAAGTTTTGCATTGGCTGGGAAGAGGCATTGCTGCAAATTGCCTTGATTCAGTGATATTTTGGCTATGTTTGCCTTCTTTTCTATATGATCCAGAGCTTCAACATGCTGGGTAAGAGGTTCTTTGGTAAATTTAGCCAAAGCAAAGCGAGTAATGTCATCCTTCGTGGGGCCAAGTCCACCAATTAAAATAAGAATATCATGGTGTTCTGTCAGGAAATTCAGGCTATCTATAATCTCATTTTCCTTATCGCTACAGGCCATTTGCAATCCGAGTGGTAATCCTTCGGAGCAAAGGGCATGAGCGATATAATGCGTATTGGTATTTAGAGTATCACCATGTATTATTTCATCTCCGGTAGCCAGGATAGCTATTGTCATTTTATGTATTCCATGTGTAATTTCTGTAATAAATCTATAGCAGAATCTGTAAAATAAGTAATAATTAATATATAAGTCTTAACAGACTAAGCTATCGTTTTATGATGCCCCAGTTACCTCACAAACACCAGTAGGTAGCTTTTGCCACATCAGGAAGTTACTCATTGCTTTCCATTGTTCGTCAAATATAGAGGGCATCCCAAAAAAGATGACGGTCATCATGTTGACATTTAGTTTACTGTTAGGTAATTACTAAAACAAGTTAGAGGGTTATAAATAAAGCCAATCTAAAAAAGTGTCTTGATTAGGATGTATACTCAAAATAAAGCAACTTTTAGGTAAAAATTCTCGCTGACTTTATAAGTTAACCTTAAATGAAAATAAACATTATTATCCTGAGTGATTGATTTTTGAATGAGATGAGTGAAGGAGAGATTATGGAGTTTAGTAGCCGGTATGTCGCACATGTCCCTGATGCTCGGGGTTTAGTCGATTATTCGGCACAAGAGAATAGAATTTGGAATATTTTATTTGAGAGACAGCTCAAATTGTTGCCAGGTAGAGCTTGTGATGAATTCCTGTCTGGATTACAGACTCTAGGACTTAATTCCCGGACTATTCCACAACTGCCCGAAGTAAGTGAACGATTAAAAGCCAAAACGGGATGGCAAGTGGCGCCAGTTGCTGCTTTAATTTCAGCTCGGGAATTTTTTGAGTTATTAGCAGAAAAATATTTTCCTGCGGCGACTTTTATTCGAAGTGAAGAAGAGTTGGATTATGTTCAAGAACCTGACATTTTTCATGAACTTTTTGGTCATTGTCCTATGTTAACCGATAGGGTCTATGCCGAATTTGTTCATGATTATGCATGTAAGGTATTAACTTTTCCTGAGCAGGATTGGGCTTTATTGCAAAGGATGTTTTGGTTTACTGTTGAGTTTGGATTGATTAAAACCCCTAAAGGGCTTAGAGCCTATGGCGGGGGGATTTTATCTTCTATTAGTGAAACAGTATATTGTGTGGAAAGTGATATTCCTGTTCGAATTTTATTTGATCCAGTGGTGGCTTTTCGAATGCCTTATCGGATTGATCAGTTACAGCCTGTTTATTTCGTTATTGACAGCTATCAAAACTTATATGATTTTGTGCTTTCTGATATGGGTAAATTCATGGATCGTGCTCGGGAGCTAGGCGAGTTTCCACCGTATTTTGATGTGGATCCGGATAATCCAAATATTCATATAAGGGCTTGTTAATTTATTATTTTGTAAGATAGCTGGAATTGTGGATTAGAGTGACTATGTATTGTAATGATTATCGAGTCTTGTTAACATCGACCAACACAGTTTGTTCATTGACTGGTTGGTCAAGGAGCATTATTTGATTAAAGTATTAATTGTTGATGACCATGCATTGGTTAGAATGGGCATTCGACGATTGCTTGAAGATATGTCGGATGTTGATGTTGTTGCAGATGCTGAAAGCGGTGAGCAGGCTTTAGCTTATGTGAAAACCCACTCCCCTGATGTTGTATTATTAGACATGAAAATGCCTGGGATAGATGGGTGGGAAGTGACACGTCGTTTAAAAAAAACAAACCCAAATATTAAAGTCATAGCCGTTACAGCCATTTGCTCAGACCCTCTTCCCACTCGAGTATTGCAATTAGGTGCTATGGGATATCTTACTAAAGAATCCGGGGCTGAGGAAATGGCCGCTGCAATTCGTAAAGTGGCTAAAGGTGAGAAATATCTTAGTGCCGAGATTGCACAAAAGATGGCAATTAATAGCCTCCAGGAGTCTCAGGATTCCCCCTTTGATTTATTGTCTGAAAGAGAAATGCAAGTCATGTTGATGATCACAAGCGGCATGAATGTACAAGACATTGCTGATAGATTATTTTTAAGTAGTAAAACTATCAATGGTTATCGATACAGGATGTTTGAAAAATTGGGAATTAAAAATGATGTGGAGCTTACTTATTTGGCTATGAAGCACCGCATTATTGAGCACCCCAATGATTTATCACAAGATGATTAGATGTTAATTTCATGAATGACTCACAGCTTCCCGCTGAACTCGCTATATTTTTAACCAAACTCCCCAGTGATCCGGGCATATACCGCATGTTGGACGAAGAGGGTACTGTTCTGTATGTGGGGAAAGCATCCAATCTTAAAAAAAGAGTCAATAGTTATTTTAGTAAACAAAATACAGGAGTTAAGACACGATCACTGGTAAGCCAAATTAAATCCATAGAAATTTCTGTTACAAGATCAGAAACGGAGGCCTTATTATTAGAGAGTAATTTGATTAAAGCATTGAGGCCTAAGTATAATGTTTTGTTGCGCGATGATAAATCTTATCCTTATATTCATCTATCAAATCATCCAGATTTTCCAAGAATTGAACTATACCGCAGTAAAAAGAAGCCGCCCTCTGGTAATTTTTTTGGCCCCTATCCTGGTGTTGCTGCTGTAAGAGAAACGATAGTAACAATTCAAAAAGTATTTAAAATTCGCAATTGTAGGGACAGCTATTTTAAAACCCGTTCTCGCCCTTGTTTACAATATCAAATAAAACGTTGTACAGCGCCTTGCGTTCATTATATTTCTCCTGAACACTACAAGCTGTCTGTAGACGATGCCATGAGATTTTTACAAGGGAAATGCCAGATAATTCTGGATGAACTTGCTGAACGAATGAAAAGAGCCGTGAGTCAATTAAATTTTGAAGAAGCTGCTGTTTTACGTGATCAGATAAAAAGCTTGCGCTTGATTCAAGAACAACAAGGAGTTGTCCAGTTGCGTGGTGACGCTGATGTGATTGCAATGGAAGTACGTCCTGGTTTCGCATGTATTCAGTGTGTGACTATTCGTGAAGGGCAGGTACTGAATAGTCAAAGCTTCTTCCCAACAGTGCCTTATACCGTATTAAACGAAGAATTGGAGCCCAATGCACTATGGCAGCAGACTTTTGAAGCCTTTATTAGTTTTTATTATTTGGATACATCAGAAAGAATTCCAGATTTGATAATTACCAATCAGCCGATTACAGAGAGTCGCTCATTAGAGTGTATTTTATCCCAGCAACGGGGTAAATCTTGCAAGATTCAAGTTAATCCAAGAGGAATAAAATCGAGATGGATGGATTTTGCAGTGAACAATTTACGAATTTCAGTAGCAGAATATGTCAATAAACACACCACTATAAGATCAAGATATGAGGTGTTAAAGCAATTGCTTTCCCTTGATAAAAATATAGAGCGAATGGAATGTTTTGATATTAGCCATACTCAAGGTGAAGCAACGATTGCATCTTGTGTTGTATTTGATACAGAAGGTCCTCGCCCTAGTGAATATAGACGTTTTAATATTGAAGGCATTACTCCAGGGGATGATTATGCGGCAATGGAACAGGCAATTTCTCGCCGCTTTAAAAGATTGATTGATGCCCAATTATTACCAGATGTTTTGATTATTGATGGAGGTAAAGGCCAGGTTTCTGTTGTAAAAAGAGTTTTAACGTCTCTGGGTGTGGAAGATATTACTCTATTGGGTATATCAAAGGGGCCTTCACGAAAGGCTGGCTGGGAGAAATTGATATTAGTTAATGAAAACAGGGAGTTTATTTTGCCAGAGGACTCCAAAGCACTTCATCTTTTGCAACATATTCGTGATGAAGCCCATCGTTTTGCTATTACTGCCCATAGGAAGAAACGACAGAAAGCACGCGTTGAATCAGCTCTTGAAAGTATAGAAGGTGTTGGTGCTAAACGGCGTCAAGCATTGCTTCAGCGTTTTGGAGGGTTGCGAGAGTTGGCTAAAGCGCCACTCGAAGAAATTTGCAAAGTCCAGGGAATCAGCGAGCCCTTGGCAAAACGAATTTATGAACATTTTCATCCTTGATCAATCATTGAGTTATACCATCTTTAAAAAACCCTTACAGCACGGACAGCGGCCGTTTTATTTTTAGCAATATCTGTAATTTTTCCTGTTTTAAAATTAAATACCCAGCTGTTTGCTGATGATTTTTCAATTGAACTCCAGTAATTACCCTCTAAAAAATTTCCCAACTCATTACGCATCATATAAATTAAATTCAATTCAAAGCGAGTAGGTAATCTCCAGTCAGAATACAACTTGCCATCATTGTCAAAATAGGCGGGGTTCGTTATGGAGTCATGAGCATCCCACCATGTGCTTGAGTTATTCTGATCCGAGTTTGCCACTATAAGTCCATGGGTTCCCAATGCATTGACATAAATCACTGTACCGCCAAGAATTTTATCGCCTAATTGCCGTTTAATACCAGAATTTGCCGGATCAACCCACATCGTGTTGAAATCAAGGTCATTTGATTTGGCAAGGACTTGACCGGTTTCACCTCCAGTAGGTACTCCTTGACCATCATCCCCGGCTTCGCCTTTAGGTCCTGGTATCCCTTGGTGCCCTGTCTCTCCTCGGTCACCTTTAGGTCCTGGCAAACCCTGAGGTCCTGCTTCACCTCGGTCGCCTTTGGGTCCTGGCAAACCCTGAGGTCCTGCTTCACCTCGGTCGCCTTTAGGTCCCGGCAAACCCTGCGGTCCTGCTTCACCTCGGTCGCCTTTAGGTCCTGGCAAACCCTGAGGTCCTGCTTCACCTCGGTCGCCTTTAGGTCCTGGCAAACCCTGAGGTCCTGCTTCACCTCGGTCGCCTTTGGGTCCTGGCAAACCCTGAGGTCCTGCTTCACCTCGGTCGCCTTTAGGTCCTGGCAAACCCTGAGGTCCTGCTTCACCTCGGTCGCCTTTAGGTCCTGGCAAACCCTGAGGTCCTGTCTCTCCTCTGTCGCCTTTGGGTCCTGGCAAGCCCTGAGGTCCTGCTTCGCCTTTATCTCCTTTAGGGCCTTGGGGTCCAGAGGGGATGCTATTGATTTTATCAGTTAATTCATTTTTTAACTCAGATACTTTGTTATCTACATAAGCCTGCGAGGCTGGATTACTTTTAGCAAATACTATCTGTGATGTGAATAAGATTAATAAAATGCTATTAAGGATATTATTTCGATGTATCATTTTCTACTTCCTACAATATGCTAATTGTTCTTAATCAGAAAATTAGTTAAATCATTAAAACAATACCTAACAAAATGGCATGTTGAACAGGAATCTTTTGTACATGCCCAATGCCACTATCCAGATCAATAGTAAAATTGGGTTTGTCTCCAAACAGACCTTGATACGATAGGGTAATACTGGCGTTCGGAGTAATCGTATAACCACATCCAGCCATTATTTCACCCGCAAGTTGAGAAATGTCATTGATCGTGTCTCTATCCATTTGCCATTGTCTGTAAGCAGTTCCTGCTTTTAGTTGTAGAAATAAGGGTGCGGTAAATTCAGGGGTAATACGGATTGTAGCTAACGCATCTACCATAGGTTTTATGGTAGTTTGTACTAAAAGCCCACCCAGGGCATCGACTTCTTCTTCTGTCATTTGCAGTCGCATCTGGTTTCCACTTTGTAAACCTAATTCGAGTCCAAATAATAAAGGGCCTTTCATGAAAAAATCTCTTCCTATTGCAAACCGACCTGTTGCGGTAATGTGGTCGCCTTCGTGTACGTATTGGTAATTGACATAGCCTAAACTGGCGGAAACGGTCCATGGATAATTGATTGTTTTTGAAAGGCTTGTATTACTAAAGAACAAAATAAGCACAAATATTTTCAAAATAGGCATTCTATTCAAAATATTTGATCGTTTGGAAAAGCAAAACTTCATAAGGTCACTTCCATTGCAATGTATGATTATTGTATAAATTATTTAAGCAAATTAATTATGACGATAAATTATCTAAGTATCTTTTAAAAAGACAGTTAGAATCTTATAAGATTATTACGTTGGATGCTATAAAATAAGATTTAATTATTAATTACTTAGTGGATAGTTTTTTTTATAAGTGGCAGTAATTCATTTAAAGCAACAGGTTTGCAGTAAAAATATCCTTGTGCGTATTGGCATCCTATAGATTTAATCACTTCATGCTGTTCTGCCGTTTCAATACCCTTTTGAATAATTTTAATATTAAGATCTTTGGTTAAATTGATTATTCCCGATAATAATTTACGTAATTTGACTTTTCCCTCTATGCCTATTAATAATCGTTTATCTATTTTGAGATAATCAAGTGGTAATGACAGCAACTCAGGAAGGGAAATTTGTGGGCAGCAAAAATTATCCAAGCTTATATTAATTCCGATATGATGTATTTGTTTTAATTTTTTTGATATTTGAATAAAGTGCGGGGCTATCATACGCTCTGATATATCCAGAATGATTTTGCTCTTGCTTAAATGATTTAGCAATAAACTATCACACAATATTTTAGTAAATCTCGCGTCATTTAATTGGCTTAGGGAGACATTTATCGACAATGTAATGTTTGAATTTAATTGCTGAAACTGTGAGTAATCAAGTAATGTTTGCTCTATGAACCATTGACTGATAGTGTGTATACACCCTGCTTGCTCCGCTATAGGAATAAACTCAGTAGGTAATATTAAACCCAGAGTGGGGTGTGCCCAGCGTAATAAGGCCTCAATTCCAATTATTGTGTTATTGGATAAGTCTATCTGGGGTTGGTAATCTATATAGAGCTCTCTTTTTAATGCCGCTAGCTCTATTTCTTTTTTGAGAATTTCATTTCTTTGATTTTGTTTATAATGTAGATTTTTTGAAAACACAGTGCACTTGTTTTTGCCTGTTTGTTTGGATTGGTACATTGCGATATCGGCATGTTTTAGCAAGTCACTGGCTATTTCACCTGTTTCAGGATAGATAGCAATGCCAATACTGGCTGTGATTGCCATATGATATTCATCAAATTGAAAAGGTTTGCCAAGCACGTTAATAATCTTTTCCGCAACCTTAACTGCGGTATCGGTATTGGATTGATCAAGAAGGACTATGAACTCATCTCCTCCAAGGCGGGCAATAAAATCATTTGCTCTTAGGCATCCGGCCATTCTATTGGAAACAGCCATCAATAGTTTGTCTCCTGTTGGATGCCCTAATGTATCATTAACAATTTTAAAGTTATCCAAATCGATTAATAATAATGCCAGGCTTTTTGCTTTGAGGTGATGCTCATATATTTTTTCAATTAGTTTTTCTTCAAAATATTGTCGATTTGCGATTTGAGTTAAAGTATCTCTGCGTGTCAGGTTTAACATAGCATTTTGCGTATTCTTGAGTTGGGTTATATCAGTCCCATAGATATTGATTTGTTTAAATTCATCTATCCAGACAAGCGTAAATAAGTAGGTTTTATCCTCAACTTCCATTTCAATACTTGTGCTTTGATTGGATTTTTGTGCTCTTTGAGCTTCTTTAAGCAGCTCAGAGGGAAGTCCCTTAAATAATTTAATCCAATAATTTAAAATTATTTTTCCTTTATCGTTAGCAAATATGACATCCCCATCGAGAAGGATTCTTATGATTGGATTGGGGTTTTGCTGGGGTATACTAGCCAAAAACTCTAATTTTCTAAGATTTATCAGTCTTTCAATCTCTGAATTAATCCGACTTAGCAACAAACCAAACAAGGTATTATTCAGAGGGTCAAATTCGACTTTGCGCCTGGTCAGGATAGTCATAATGCCAATCACTTCATCTTGCGGGTTTGTAATGGGGCCTGCGAGATAGGTATTAATCTTCATTTTTTTTAATAATTTATCATTTGGGAATTTTTCTTGTACGTCATTAAAATAACAAATAGATTTTTTTTTGATTACCTCGGCGCAAGGTGTATCAATTAAAGAAAAACTGATGTTTTCTTCTTTCTTACCCAATTTATAATAGCTTATTGTCCTGGCAATTTGTTGATTATTTATGAACGATACAGAGGTATAATCCGCGGCAAAAACATCACTGATTAATTGTAGAATTTGATCAATAATTTCATTGACTTCCTGGTGGTTACTTATTTTAGTTAAAGACCATAAAATCCATTCTATGGTTTTCGATTTTAGAATATCGGTAAGTTTGGTAAAAATGATTGGTGTGCCCTGTATTTCTACTTTATTGAACAGGATATGGTAAGCAAGTACAGGTTTTTGTGATTTGCTTTCAAGCCAAGTGAATTGCTGGGCTATTCCTTCAGTGGCTAGAAGAAAACACCTCTTTGCTTGAATAAACTGTCTCTTAATGTTAAAGCTGTTTAACTTCAATAGTTTCCAAATAGGTTTGTTAATGAGCTTGTCTGGATTTTTGTTAAATAAAGCGGCGGCTTTTTCATTGATAGCAACAATTTTGCCTTGTTGATTAAAAACAATAATACTGTCTTGAGAGTTTGTAAATAATCTTTCAATCGTGGTGGTCAGATCTTGAGTTTTTGTTAATTTCTTGAAAGACTTTGTTTTAATTTTACTTTTTAAAGGACTCATGAGTATTCAACCCAGTCAATGCTAATTTAAATATAGCAATAATTTCAATTTTTTTTTGTATGGGTCTAAACTTAAATTAAAAATAACCGAAAAAAGATAAAAAGAGTGGCATTTAATTTTTAGCACAAATTTTGCATGACATTATAAAAACAGGCATGAGGGGGCGGCACCATGAAAAAAATACTATTAACAATGTTCATGATGTCAATGGTGACTGTACTTAATGCGGGGCATTTTTATGGAACGGCATTATGTGCTTATCCTCAATATGAATGCATCAAGGTAACGGGTGGGCAAAGTTGGGAAAAACTATTTCCTGACCCTGTCCAAAGAGACATCGTTCAGAGAGTCAATCGTACTTATAACTATCTTTGGTCAGGCAGAGAAATAGCTGTACCAAAGAATTTAGCCAATATCAATATTTTTGATGTGTCTCCTTTCCCGCTTAAAATTCAGAGTGAAAATGAAAAACAGATTATCGTGGATCAAGAGAAACTGGCTTGGGGAGCCTATGATGCTCAAGGCAATTTAGTATGGTGGGGGCCTATTTCTTCTGGAAGTGATAAATGCTCTGATTCCAATAAAGTCTGTCGGACTTTGACGGGAATTTTCCGCGTATTCAGTAAAGAAAATGTCCGTTGTACTTCAGATGTTTTTCCTATAGGCAGAGGCGGTGCCAAAATGCCTTATTGCATGTATTTTCATAAAGGCTTTGCTTTACATGGTTCTGATGATATCCCGGGTGTAAGAGCTAGCCATGGCTGTGTACGTATGTTTATCCAGGATGCCAAGTGGTTAAATGAAAATTTTGTAGAGTTGTCCAGTGAGCGTAACAATTTTATGGGGACTAAGGTGATTGTACGTCCTTTAAATGACAGTGAGAAGAAAAAATGAACCTAAAAAGCCGAAGCTCAATAACTGCAATCGTTGTGATTCTATTAACTGGTGTACTAAATATATCGGCATATGCAGCCAAATCTAATAAAGCGACAAGTGCCGAAGATAAGGCGGAGAAAAAGGATAACGGGAAATTTCCACTAGGTTGTACTGCTGTTGGCTATCAGCAAAATTTAAAGGTATTGACTCTTCTTCCGGGGAAGGAAGGAGCCTTGCAATCTATGTATTTTATTTATAATAAATTGCCAGAAACTGTCAGTTTATATCAAATGCATGATAAGGAAAGTTTATATTCCTATTGGTTAAATCATTCTATCAGAGGGAGTTCCTGGGCTGTTTTGGCCACAGGTGAAAAAGAAGTGAAATTTATCTGTACCTTGGGTGATGGTAAACAGTCCTATGGAAAAATATTGGATTGTGCTGATGCGGTTAAAGTATGCGAATATGTTAATGTCAAATTTGGTTTGAATAATAAAGGTAATTTTTGGATAGTAGACAGCAATACGAGGAATGGGGCAGTTAGTCAAGTGGTGCATTATGGCATTATACCCGGTGTATAAATGGCCATGAAAAGAGGGGAATCTTCATGAAATCACTAGTACCTTGGGTGTGTGTTTTAGTCGCATCTGCAAGCCAACAAGTTTTTGCCGATGATGCATTCAATGCTTACAGATTAGGCCATTATAATGAAGCCGCCGAGCCCCTAATCAGTAAATCAGGTCAGGATGCCGTTGCCGAATATTATTTAGGGCGACTTTATCTTTATGGATATGGTCAGTTAAAAAATAATCGTATTGCGATGCGTTATTTTACCAAATCAGCGGAAAAAGGCTATTTACCTGCAGTTCTGCTCATGGCCAAATACAGTTTGCTACATGAAAAAAATCCGGAAGAGGCCGTTCGTTGGTTTAAGCAAGCGGCCGCAGTGGGAGATGTGAACGCACAAATGTTTATGGCGGCTGCCTATTTATATGGGGTTGGCGTCAAGAAAAATACTGATGTTGCGAGACGTTATTATATTGATGCAGCAAAAAATGGTAATGCGATTGCTCAATACACGTTAGCTGAATATTTTTTAGAGAGTAAGCATGCGGGCAATAAAAAATTAGGAATCATTTGGCTGACTAAAGCGGCAGAGAATGGAGATCCAAAAGCTTTAACAGAATTGGGCAGATTTTATGTGGCTGGGCAACTGGTTACCAAGGATACTGCCAAGGGTGTCGAATTATTAAATAAAGCAGCTTCGGAACAATATGCTCCGGCCATGGTTGAGCTGGGTAAATTGGCTTTAATGCAAAATCAATATGATGAGGCGATTCAATGGCTTAATAAGGCTGCGAAACAGAGTATAGACGCTACTCTTGAGTTAGCCCATATTTATTTACAAGATAAAAGTCCAGTTTATGAACCCAAGACAGGTTTTTTATTGGTACTAAAAGCAGCCCAGAATGGTTCAGTACAAGCTCAGAAAGAATTAGCCAATTTATATCAAAAAGGAATAGGGGTAACCGCTGATGAGGAATTGTCTAAACAATGGTCTCTGAAAGCCGCAGAAAATGAGAAGAAAAAAGCGGAGCCTCCCGTTCTTGCCCAAGCCGCATTGTGGTTAAGTAATGACAGAACGGATAAACTGGAAGAGACGGCTTACCAGATGAATGGTATATTCAGTCCATGGAATAATCCTTCGGCATTGAGAAATAATAGCTATAATCAAGCGCCTAAAATTGAAACCATCTCTCGTCAGGATATTTTCAAACCTCAATTTGAGTTGACTCAACCTAACAGTATTCCTATAAGCAATTATTATGACGCTTTAATCAGTAAACAAGTAGAGTTTCAATCAAATCAATGGGCCTATCCAACTTACAGGCTTAATCCATTCATAGAAGCTTTGGAGAGAGCCAATAGTCCTGTTGTACAAAAGCTCAACTTACCAGTCCCTTATATCGATGCGAATTATGATGATAATAATGAAGTGGGAAGTTTTGATTTAATGGATATTTGGATGGGAGATTGGCGACGAACTGTCAATTATATGTCTGTAGTCAATTATTTGTATTTCAGAGCAATACTTGGAAATGCCCAAACTCAATTTGAAATTGGTCAATTGTTTCAATATGGTATTGGTTTAATGCAAGATGATGCTTCTGCCATTATTTTTTATGAAAATGCGGCAGAACAAAAACACTTGGGCGCTGAATATAATTTGGGAATACTTTATCTTAAGCGAGGTAAAGACGAAAACGATTACCAACAAGCATTAAATTGGCTAACTGATTCCGCATTCAAAGGGAATAAAAGGGCACAATACGTCTTGGCAAGAATATTGCGCCAGGGAATAGTTGGTCCTGATGGAAAAGAGTATATCAAAGCAAATGATGAGCAAGCCATGGCCATGCTCTATCTTTCAGCGGCCAATGATTATGGTCCGGCTGAATATGAATTGGCAGAATATTTGGCAAGGGACTACAACAATGGTTTAAGTGTGGATGTCAGAAAACAAAAAATTGCCTTAATAAGGAAATTATATCAAGGCGCTGTGAAGAATAAAGTTGCAGAGGCATTGCTGCCATTGGCATTTTATAATGCGATGGATGATAACAAGCAAAAGCAGGAACAAGCGTTTAAAGTGGCTGAAGAACAGGCTGAAGCAGGTAATGAAAAAGCCGCTCTTTTACTGGGAATGCTCTATGACCGTGGTATAGGAATAACGGCTGATCCGGCCAAAGCCGTGTACTGGTATCAACAAGCCGGACAAAACCCCGTAAGTCAGTTTATATTGGGTACCTACATCACAGAAGGAAAAGGGATCCCTCAGGATAAAGAAAAGGGATTGGACTTACTGAAGCAATCGGCAGATTCCCAATTTTCCTATGCTGACTTTAATTTGGCAGTACTCAAGCAAAAATCCGGGGAAGACTTTTTACCCAATTTAATTGAATCCTATAAATTAGGGAATAGTCATGCCGGTATAGTATTGGCAGATTATTATTTATCTCAAAGCAGTGATCCTGAACAAATGAATCAAGCTAAGGAAATTTATAAAGGTTTGGCTGATAAGGGTGATCAATATGCGCAATTAAAATTGGCTTATATGCTCCAAAAAGGACTAGGTGCCGCACCAGATCTTGCTGGCGCGCAACATTGGTATACTGCTTCGGCAGAACAAGGCAATCCTGAAGCACAATACTTGTTAGGCCAATTTTATCAACTAGGTGAAATAGGAGAGCCTGATTATAATTTAGCCAAACATTGGTATCAAAAAGCAGCGAAACATTTATCTAAAGCCGATGTAGCATTAGGTTTTATTTATGAAACTGTCGATGATAATTACGCGCAAGCGTTAAAGGCTTATGAAAATGCTGCGGCAAAAGGAGATATGTTAGGTGCTTATAATCTGGCTTTAATGTATCAGTATGGTAAAGGCGTGCCCGTCAATTACTCCACAGCGTTATCTTTGTTTAAAGAAGCATCAGAGAAAGGTGCGCCGGAAGCGATGAGTCAATTGGCTGGAATGTACTTTTATGGTTTGGGGCAACCGAGAAACGAACAACAGGCGTTGGTCTGGTATAAAAAGGCTGCAAGCTTAGGCAATGGCAACGCTTTGTATGCCCTCGGTTTATTATCTGAAACAGGTGTTGGTGTGAAATTGGATTTTCCAGATGCTTTAAGATATTACCAGGAAGCATCTGATAAAGGTAACGAAAAGGCAATGCTGGCTTTGGCAAGGATGTACCATTATGGTCTTGGTGTCGAAAAGGATCATAAAAGATCGGCAAGTATTTATCAAAAATTGGCACAAAAGCAAAATGCTTACGCTCAGTATCAATTGGGTACTTATTATATTGAAGGAACGGCAGGCGAGCGGCTACCCGAAAAAGGTCGTGAGTTATTACAACAAGCGAGCGAAAACGGTAGTTTACAAGCTCGTAGAATATTACAGAGATTAGATGCACAAACCCAGGATAAAGTCAGTTATGTCGAACCTGTATTATTTAATAATGTTCCCAAGTTTGATGGCCAAAGTGCGGATATGATTTATTTTGATGCATTGAATGAGTGGAATCATGGGGAAGAAGTTTTGTCCAGAATGATCTTGCAACGTTTGGTGACGCAATATCCCAATTTTATACCCGCAAAGCGAGCATATGAGCAGTTGAATCAAGCCAAATTAATTAATAACTTGGGTTAAAGTCATTGCTCGGCTCTTTGAGTTATTTAACAGATGGTGTTTCAATCTTGCTAATCAAGTATCCGATTCTTCTGGGCCACAAGGCCCAGTCTACTTTTGTTGCTTCGATTATATTAAAACATTAACTCTTGCGCTTACCCTGGCACTTTACGAAAGTCGAGCCATGCCGTATTGTAATTTTAAAAATAATATTTCAGGGGTTTAAATTTTTAATTTAACCAAGGTCAAATAATTTTAGATAAAAATGGATGAGGATGTTGATATGAAATATGCTGTTACTTTTTGTACTACCGATCAGGAAGTAGGGAGTAATCCATTGTGGCACAGTTGTATATTGCTTTCAAAAATGGACGAAACCAGTAAATTGCTAGAAGTTGTTGATAATTGGGGATTTTATGGATTGCCGACAACCAATCGCAATAATTCCTGGTTAAATCAATTGAAAATAAAAATGGGCCTGGACGTGGATTTGATTGGCAATCATGGAATGTTGCGGCATGAAGAGCTCAGGTTTCTCGATCAGGGATGTGGTTTGCGCGGGGTTACCTTTGAGTTAAGCAAAGGCGACTTTGAGTTATTACAAAGAAAATGTTTGCAGATGGCCACTGATCAGGAAACAGCGATAAATGAGTTTGTTGAAACGCAAGGCATTAAGGGGAAACCACCTGAGAAAACCAGAATTTATCCTCACGAACAATTTTCAAAACTCATTTATGCGACTGAAAAGATTAAAGCCGAACAACAAAGGCGGGAAGCTCGCTTAAAACCTTTTGAGCTGCGTTTGTCCTGGGGATTGTTTGGGCCTAGTTTGGCTCTTTCCCAAAATTGTAAAACACAAGCTTTATCACTATTGTCTTATGTATTATCAAAGGAGCAAATTGAACGCCTCACAGAATATGGTGAGCATCCCACAGTGCCTAGACGTAGTGGGCCAATGGAGCCCATTTTTTTACATAGCACGGGTCCTTTACGAGAGCATAGGAAATCCTCAGGAGATGTGGTGCACTATCGTGATTTAAAGGATCCTGGAGTAAAGCTCTATTGGACAGTCCCTCCACAAGAACTTGAAGCATTATCTGAAGATACAATTAAGTTATTTCAAATGGATAAGGAATATTGTGAGGAAGTGAAAGCAATTGTCAGAAAATTGCAACGCCTGGAGTGGTTATTAATCAATAGCAATGTCCCTGGAAAATATCGGCTTTATAAAGATGAGTTAATCAACAAAGTAGTTGAATGTTATAAAGCCTTTTCTATTATTGAGCCTAAGCGAGAAGAGCCTAAAACTGCAGGATGGTATGGCTGGGCACTTTCTCTATTTTCAGCCCCAAGAAATGCAGAGGAAAGAATATTACAAGACAAAATTAAAAAGGCAAAATCGTTATTTAACACCATTTATATGGCCATTGTGGATAATTATCAAATTGACGATGATGCCCCAATGGAAAATAAAAATACCTCTCCCTATGAAGAAACTAGCGAAAACGGATTTGAAAATATGGTGGAAGCAGTAGCCTCCTATTTATCCAGAAAGGATAAAATTAATCTTTGTAAAATTATCGGGCGCACCTATTGTGATGATCATGTCGAGTTAGAAGACAATGAGGGGAAAATTTCTTTAACCCCGCACCTTTCGGCAACCTAGAAGTTTTAGAATAGATTCCAGCATGGGTTGGTGCTGAGGGACTGATAAAGCCCAACCCTCTTTAGATATCAATATACAAGCCATGTGAAAATTAAATTAACAATTTGCATTAAAATATTCAATTATTAATGTGTTTTTTTGATTGAAGTATGCATTTTAGAGTGATAGATTAAGGCCACTCAAGCAAACAAGTGAGCATAAAAGGATGTTTTTAACCATAAATGATTTACAAAGCCAAATTCAATTGGCTAAAAAGAGATTGTATGTTTTAGCCAAAAATTGGCTGGAAACTCAAAAGGAAGCAATTAATCCAAAAGATAAGGCGAGTTGGCTTGATGCCTTTCAGGCTCCGACAAAAGAAGAAATGCAGGAGCGATTAAAAGCGACAGGTTTTCCCTTGATCCGCAATGCAACATTGGTCAATCAATCGGAGGATGACTTCTCTCAAGAGAGCTTGGAGCAATCCTCGTCTTTGATACACTCAGAAAATCACCCTGAGCAACTCAACCCAAGAACGATCCCCAGAGTGATTTATGTATGCCACTCAGCAAAAAATAGTGAAGTACTCAAGAGATTATGCCAACTCACTACGTTAATGGAACAATTGCATACATTGGAAGCATTAACTTTTGAAGTCCAAACCAATGTGCATTTTAATGGCTTAAATTTGGCTTATCGTATGGCTCGAAGTATCAATAAGGAATGGCGCGATGTCGAAAAGGGTCGTGAAACAGTGGCGTACTATTCGGAACGCTTACTGACAGCAGAAAAACAATATAAATGGGCATCCGGTTTTTGTCAGGAGTCTTTAGCAATCTATAAAGAGCAATTAGATGCTCGGATAATGTATTTTAATGAATCATTAAGTTTTTTTATCGAATGCCTGACTGATACTTTTTCTTCTGTAAAAGACGACAGATATTGGCTAACCAGATTTTTACTGTCACCTTTACCTTGGCATAACATGCTTAATGAGGTAGCCAGTTTGTTGTTTACTAAAAATGGTTTTACCAATCCAACAGTCGATAGTATTGAAGTGAAACGCCCTCATTTAAAATCAATAACAGAGCGATTTGCTAATTTGATGACAGCACCTTTTGTTCTTTTGGAAAAGGAATTGCAAGCAAAAATGGAAAAAGCAGAAAATGAACAAAAAATAGCCAGAGAAAACGTGCAAGCGATGTCCTCAGAATTGGATATAGTGGTTCATATGCAGTCTCAAAGAAAGTTAGCCGCATTGCTGTTCCCTGCTCAACCATTAAGTATGTTAGGATTTTTCCAGGGCATAGCCGCTGCTATGGGCAGAAGTTATTTTTACTCAACTTTTGTCAGAGGAAATCAGGAGCATGACTCTAGGGTAATCGAGCATGAGCAGCCCACGGTCGAGGCAACTAATTATTCCAATGGGTTAAACTAGGGGACCGAACCGTAAATGCCGGTTCGGTTGTTTCGAACTTAGAGCGACGGAAACTCTATATTATGCAGCCATAGCCTTGAGGCGAGCAACGAGGCGACCTTTAATACGTGCTGCTTTGTTTTTATGAATTAAGCCTTTGTTAGCGGCTTTGTCTATCACTGGTTGTGCTTTAGTATAAGCAGCACGAGCAGCTTCTTGATCTCCAGACTCTACGGCTTTCAGCACGTTTTTAATGTAAGTGCGGTACATGGAACGCGCACTGGCGTTATGTTGACGCAATTTGACGTTTTGACGTGCACGCTTAATCGCTGATTTGATATTTGCCACTTAAAAATCTCCACTCAATCAGATGTTGCAAAAGATGTAGATCTTGCACAATGAGTTAGAATTTGTCAATAGACCTGCTTTGAACCTTTTGCTTTTATGTATTTGTTTTGACGTAGGTTGATGTTGAAATGTTTTATTATCGGGATAAATCTTGTTAAAGCCAAGATTTCATGTGATTAGTTTACCTCGTTCGATACCAAACTCGACTTGATTTGTAGTGGCATTCGGATCCTGATGTGTTGTGTTTTACGGGATACTGTCAGCTTAACCATAGATAAGAGGTATTTCCATGCTTTTTATATCGAACTCACGTCAGTTTAAGTATATCATAAAGAAAATTTTTATCTATTTAATACATCATGCTGACAACGGATATTATGGTACCTAAAAAACAAAGCTTGATACGATCCACTTCCCTCGTTTCATTAATGACATTTATTTCAAGAATAGTAGGGTTTGCCCGCGATATGGTTCTTGCCAATTTTTTTGGTGCGCAAGCTGGTATGGATGCTTTTTTTGTTGCTTTCAGGATACCGAATTTTATGCGGCGCCTTTTTGCGGAAGGCGCTTTTTCTCAAGCTTTTGTGCCGGTATTGGCTGAATATCAAAAAACACGCTCTTCTGAAGATGTTCGTATTTTCATCGCCCGGATTTCAGGTTATTTGAGTTCTATATTAACTTTGGTCACTGTAGTGGGAATTGTCGCTTCACCCGTTATTATTTTTTTGTTTGCGCCAGGTTTCCATCATGATAGCGTCCGGGCTGAATTGGCAACTCAGATGCTTCGTATCACTTTTCCCTATTTAATGCTTATTTCCCTAACAGCGATGGCTGGGGCCATATTGAATACCTATGGCTATTTTGGGGTTCCAGCTTTTACTCCCGTTTTGCTTAATATCAGCATGATACTCGCTGCTATGTACTTGTGTCCTAATTTGCCACAACCTGTTGTTGGTTTGGCATGGGGTGTGTTGATTGCAGGTATCGTGCAATTGGTTTTTCAATTGCCATTTTTGTATCAACGACATTTGCTTATCAGGCCAAGAGTCGTTCGGGATGATCCAGGAGTCAATAAGGTACTTAAGTTAATGATCCCAGCCTTATTCGGTGTTTCAATTGCGCAACTTAATTTGATGGTAGATAGTATTTTTGCTTCTTTTCTAAAAGTAGGGAGTGTGTCTTGGTTATACTATACAGACAGACTAACTGATTTTCCTTTGGGGGTTTTTGGGGTTGCCATTGCGACGGTTATCTTGCCCCACCTTTCCAGAAAACACACAGAGCAAAATATTAATCAATATTCTCGCGCTTTGGATTGGGGGCTGCGTTCAATATTATTGATAGGAATTCCAGCCGGTTTGGGATTATCCTTTTTTGCCTTGCCTTTAATTGCTAGTTGTTTTGCTTATGGCAAATTTACAGCCTATGATTTGCTGCAAACTCAAAAAAGCCTGATCACTCTTGCCATGGGAGTTCCTGCCTTCATGGTGGTTAAAGTCTTGGCTTCTGGTTTTTATGCTCGCCAGGACATCAGCACCCCTGTAAAAGTGGGTGCCATAGCCATGGTGGTTAATACACTGTTATGTTTTGTATTTGTTTGGCACCTGGCCCATGCTGGCTTGACATTGGCTTCTGCATTAGCTGGCTATGTGAATTGTGCTATTTTGTTGTTTCTCTTGATTAAAAGGGGATTGTTCAAACCATCACCCGGATGGCTGAAATACAGTATGCAATTGTTAGTAGCCAATTTTGCAATCGGCGTATATTTATATTTTATGAGTGGAACAGCGACTTACTGGCTTGGTTTCTCTCCCTTGATGCGCTTGAGCTTGTTATTAGCTCATGTATTCGTCACGGTAGTCATCTATTTATTAGTTTTAGGTATAATAGGGCTTAGACCTAACCACTTTCGTGGCCAGATTAAGGATTAAATACGATGCAAGCTGAAGTATTTTATAAACGCTGTGGGGATAGGGTAATTCCTATCCATCTCATTTCTCAATCGCAATGGGAAGAAGGAATTGAGAATCTAACCCCTATGGAACGCAATTGTTTTTCTGTACGCCAATTTAAGGGTAATTTGGGTGATTATTGTTTTATTCTCAATGCGGATGGTGTTATTGAAAAAGCCTTTATTGGTTCAGGAGCTGGTAATCAGGAAGGTGCTTTGGCCAATGCTGCACTGTTATTGCCTCAGGGGAACTATCAATTGCAAGATGTGTTAAGTCGTGAGGCTGGCGTAGCTTGGGCACTGGCACAATATCGCTTTGATGAGTATAAAAAATACGAATTACAGCCTCGAGTTTTAATTACTGAAGCAAATGAAATCGATGATATTTTATCCTTGGCTAATTCTATATTTCTAGTGCGGGACCTCATTAACAGACCCACCTGTGATATGGGGCCAGAATCGTTAGCCCATATTGTTGAAGAATTAGCTATAACACACAAGGCTTACTTTAAACAATGGATTGGGGAGGAGTTGATAAAGGATAATTTTCCTGCCATTCATGCAGTTGGCAGGGCTTCTGCTCTAGCACCTCGCTTATTGTCGTTGCATTGGGGAAATGAGAAACATCCACTGGTGACTTTGATTGGAAAGGGCGTTTGTTTTGATAGTGGCGGGCTTGATATCAAACCTTCATCAGGCATGCGTTTGATGAAAAAAGATATGGGTGGTGCTGCGCACGTCATAGGTTTAGCCCAGTGGATAATGGTTCAGCGTTTGCCGATTCGATTACAGGTATTAATCCCCGCTGTTGAAAACGCCATTGGTCCGAATGCTTTTAGGCCAGGAGATGTTTTAACCATGCGCAACGGATTAACCGTAGAAATAGAAAACACTGATGCAGAAGGTCGATTGATTCTGGCAGATGCTTTGGCTATGGCTTGTGAAGAAAAACCAGATTTGATCATTGATTTTGCTACTTTAACAGGTGCTGCTCGTGTCGCTGTCGGAACTGAAATTGCAGCCATGTTTTCTAATCATGATCAACTGGCTCAGGATATAGTAGCGGCATCTAATAAAGTCTCAGACCCCGTCTGGCGGTTGCCTTTATTTTCACCTTATGCAGAGTTATTGAATTCGAATATTGCGGACATGAGCAACTCCAGTTCTTCGTCCTATGCTGGGGCTATTACTGCCGGCTTATTTCTGCAACGATTTGTGACAAAATCAATACCATGGGTTCATTTTGATATCATGGCTTGGAATACTGTAAGCAAGCCAGGAAAGCCCGAAGGTGGTGAAGCAATGGGTTTAAGAGCAGTTGCCGAGTATTTATTGCAGGTTTATGGATAGAATTTTCAGTTGGGAGCTAGTTATGTTTGTGACTTTTAGTTGTGATGCATATGAGAACATTACTTATTTTGAAAATGTGGCAAAACAATTATTGTTGTTAATGGGGCATGGCGGCACAATCCCCGGTGCTATTAAGTCTGAAAATGTACCTGATGCTTTGCATCATTTACAACAAGGGCTGGAAAAAATAAAAAGCGAAAATAAACTGCTAGAAGACGATGAGGATAGTGAGCCTGATATCAGTTTGGCTAAACGAGCAATCCCTTTAATTCATTTATTACAAGCCGCCGAAAAAAAGGATTGTGATGTGCTGTGGTCTCATTCAAAATCACCAGGTTAAAATGTAACTGCTGATTCTCCGGGCTTCTTTATCCTTTATCCGCTCCCTGATGGTCGCGGCTCTGTTTTACTTTATTATAATCAGAGACGCGACCATCAGGGAGCGGATACACAATAAGCTTAAAAATCCAGCGAGCAGAAAAATATTTATTCAATCGAGTGTGTGTGCAATGCACAGCCTTTGTTTCTATAGTCTTTATAGTGCAATCGACTCACTTCTTTCTCATGTTCTACATTACTCACCAATTCAATGACTCTTTTAAATCGGGTATAAAAAATTGGAATATTGGTGGATAAATTCAACAGAATATCAGTAAAGCCTCTGGGTTCCTTTTGATAGCCAATTTGTACGGGAGGAGGAGGTTCTGGGCCTTCACCTTGCAAATTATGAGGAATAAAACTGTCGTCTTTGAAAGTCCACAACAATTCATCAAGGTATTCTGCTTGCTGTTGATTGTCACAGAAAACAAAAATGGTATGCCCTTTGCTATAGGCTTTTTCAATTAAGCGGCAAGCAACCAACCAGCGAGATTCTGGGAGGCTGCTGGCTAATAAGTAAAAATCAACGCGAATTGGCGACATGACGTAATAATTGAGTTAATAAAGGAACAGGGCGCCCTGTCGCATTACGCTTCTTTCCAGAAATCCAGGCTGTTCCCGCAATATCCAAATGGGCCCAACGATATTTTTCGGTAAATCGTGATAAGAAGCAGGCGGCGGTAATGCTTCCTGCTGTACGATCAAAGCTGGCGTTAATCATATCAGCCAAAGGACTATCCAGGGCATCTTGATAGGCCTCATCCAGTGGCATACGCCAAACTTTATCCTGGCTTTCATTCGCTGCAAGCTCAATTGATTGGGCCAGTTGCTCATCTTTAGTCATATAACCAGTGGCTACATTGCCCAATGCCACGATTATCGCCCCTGTTAAGGTAGCAATATCGATTACAAAATCAGGATGATATCGTTCGGCGTAGGTCAAAGCATCCGCTAACACCAATCGACCTTCCGCATCAGTATTAATGATTTCGACTGTTTGTCCTGACATGGTGGTCACAATGTCTCCTGATTTTACAGCGGAGCCGCTAATCAGATTTTCAGCGCTGGCTATAATGCCGATAAGATTAATAGGCAATTTCAGCAAAGCACAGGCTTTTATAACTCCTAACACACTGGCAGCACCAGACATATCGTATTTCATTTCATCCATGGCATTGGCCGGCTTTATAGATAAGCCTCCGGAGTCAAAAGTAATGCCTTTACCTACAAGAATGACCGGTGCTGAGTTTTTGTCACCCTGATAATGAATATCTATCAATCTTGGAGGTTGGTCGCTCCCTTGGGCAACGGCTAATAATGCGCCCATACCCATTTCCTTTATTTCTTCTGGCCCCATAACGTGACAGCTTATCTGGTCGAATTGTTTGGATAATGAAATAGCTTGTTCACCAAGATAAGTCGGAGTACAAATATTGGCCGGCATATTCGCTAAATCACGGCAAAATTCAACTCCGCTAACAATGGCTTTGGCCATTTCAAGGCTTTTTTCAGTAGCTCCAGGCAGATGGAATATGACCGACTCTAATTTATGACTCTTTGCATGTTTCGTTTTAAAATCAAGAAATTGATATCGTAAATTATCGATTTGAACAATCATTTGCTCTAATTGCCATTCAGCAGACTCTTGATTTAATCGAGGCAAACACACAGTAGCAGAAGAGAAACGCTGTTTAATTAATGCTTCGGTAATTTCCCCTACACGTTTTTGTAGCGAACTAGCGCTAAATTCTTCTTTCCTACCACACTGAATGATTAACAAGCTATGTCCTTTGACATCAGTTTGCCATACAGTATTCCCTGGTTCAGGGATTCTCTGGCAAAGTTTTTTAATCAATCCTGGTTGTTCATTATCAATTGCAGTTGCAAAATCGGGTAGTGTTAAATCTGAAAAAACGCCTAACACCAGACATTCGCTCGTGGTTAATGAGGGGGTATGAGTTAATCCATAATTCATGATATTTTTCCTGCACCTCTTGAGAAAGACAACTAGTTTACCTAAATTGGATAAGCATTTGAATGAAAAATTCTGTTTTAATCGTCTGTTTTAAATCAATACTATTTTTAAATAGGCTGTCTTGAATTATCATGGTGGGTCCTTTTATATGTTATTCTGAAAGAATTGAATTAATTGATAAGGTCCTGTATAGGGTATTAAGTAGTGATTATTTTTCGTTATTTGACTAAAGAAGTGTTCCTCACTTTAATCGCATTAACCGCGATATTAGTTCTTATTTTCATGAGTAATCAATTCATACAATATTTAAATCGCGCTGCTTCTGGTTCAATTCCTGGTTTTGTAATTATGAAGTTGTTGATGTTGGAATTGCCAAATTTAATGGGCTTGCTACTCCCTCTTGGATTTTATGTTGCTCTTTTATTGGCGTATGGCCGCTTATATGCCGAAAGTGAAATGACGGTTCTGCGGGCTTGTGGTTATGGTCCCAGGCAATTACTGAAACATAGCTTTGTCATGGCCACTCTTGTGTTAGTAGTGGTCGCTGTCGTGATGATTTGGGCAAGTCCTGTGATTGCTGTTGAACGCACCAAGTTAATACGTTCTACTGGAATCAAAACTTTAATTCAAACTATTATGCCTGGGCGCTTTCATGCCATTAATAGCGGTCAGCAAATCTTTTATGTGCAATCCATGAATCGTGATCATTCCCAGGCAGAGCAGATATTCATGGCAAAACATAGCGTTCAGGATAATAAGTTGTTATGGGATGTGTTGTGGGCAGATAAAGCATTTGCTGAGGTTAATCCTCAAACAGGTGAGGAATACATCGTGCTGCAAAATGGCAAGGAATACCAAGGTGTTCCAGGCCATGCCGATTACCAGATTGCAGAATTTGCGAGCTATAAATCCAAATTGCCCAATCCTACTGTTGTCATGAATGATGATGCCCGCACTGCAAAAACCAGAGACTTATGGCCTTTGAACAATCAGGATTTGAAAAAGGCAGCTGAACTACAGTGGCGTATTTCCATCCCCTTAATGGTTCTGACTTTGACTTTGGTTGCCGTTCCGCTCAGCCGTGTCAGCCCACGTTCTGGAAAATATTCGAAACTTTTGCCAGCCATTATCATTTATATTTTTTACGCTAATTTTATGTTTGTTTCTCGTGATGCGATTGCTACCGGTAAAATTCCCTGGTGGATAGGCATGTGGTGGGTACACTTGCTCGTTGCCATTCTGGGAATCCTCTTAATTTGGCGAAATCAGGTGAAGCTTGCATGAGTAGAAAATTACT
The DNA here is from genome assembly GCF_900637585.1 of Legionella pneumophila subsp. pascullei. Classification (NCBI taxonomy): domain Bacteria; kingdom Pseudomonadati; phylum Pseudomonadota; class Gammaproteobacteria; order Legionellales; family Legionellaceae; genus Legionella; species Legionella pneumophila. The sequence continues at coordinate 3,035,097 of NZ_LR134380.1, read as the reverse complement.
TGATCGCTATATTGCCAAAACGGTTTTATCTGCAATCGGCTTAGTGACTTTGATGCTGGTCGGATTGCAGATTTTTATTTTGTTTGTTAATCAAATAGATGATTTGGGGCGATCGGATTATGGAATCGTACAAGCCAGTGTTTTTGTGCTTTTGCAGATGCCTTATCAAGTCTATCTGTTTTTCCCTATCGCCAGCTTGCTGGGGTGTTTGATTGGTTTGGGGGTACTAGCTAACCATAGTGAACTGGTTGTGATGCGAGCGGCAGGGATATCTATCGGCCAAATAACAGGGGCGGTACTGAAGGCGTCTCTGATAGTGATTCTATTGATCACCTCTTTGGGTGAAACCGTTGTACCAGTCATGGCGCATTATGCGAATGAATACAAGGTTTCCGCTTTAACAGGAGGGCAGGCTTTGCTGACTCCAAGAGGAGTTTGGGTGCGTAATGGTAATGATTTTGTTTCTATCGCTTCAGTCACACGCGAGAATACTTTGCGCTATGTTAACCAATTCCGTTTTGATAGCCAGCATACTTTAAAACTGGCTCGTCAGATAAGTGAAGTAAAGTATGTCAATAATTCGTGGATAGCTTATGATGTGAAACAAACCGAATTTGCAGAGGATCATACCAAAGCTTATCATTTCGATACACTGCCGTGGGATGTTCCTGTGAAACCGGAAATTCTTAAAATTACTGGTACCAATCCGGATGAAATGACTTTACGTGAATTAAAACGCTATTTACGTGAGCAACAACGCAACCATCAAAATGTATCAAATTATAAGTTTGCCTTTTTTCAACGAATTACCCAGCCTTTGAACACTATGGTGATGATGATATTAGCCATCCCCTTTATTTTTGGTCCATTACGTTCTTCAACCATGGGCTCAAAATTACTGGTAGGCGCTATGGTTGGATTTGGGTTTCACATTCTGAATCGATTTTTCGGTCCAGTGAGCACCGTATTCCAGTGGCCACCTGAACTGGCAGCTTTTAGTCCTACTCTCATCTTTTCCTTAATTGGGATTTATTTAATGCGACGAGTCAGATAATGGCATTGATTAGACACTTGCTTGAATACCTGATCAATCCTTTCTTTTTATGTGTATTGGCGATAGGGATTGGCATTTTTTTACTATGGCGCCAGCTTGCGCCCACTGTCACTAGAGTTCTGTTGTTTCTTGTATTGATTGTCTTGCTTGCAATGAGCACGGGTTGGTTGCCCAGTTATTTAACTTATCAATTAGAGTCTCGATACTCTATAGTGAATCAGATTAATCCAAACGTTAAATGGGTAGTTGTTCTCGGTGGAGGGCAAAATATTGGAGAAGGAATGCCGGCAAATGATTTATTGACCTCAGCAAGCATCAAGCGATTGGTTGAAGGTATCCGATTATTCAGGGCTTTGCCTGATGCAAAACTGCTTTTATCTGGGGGAGGGTCTACAGGTGAACAACCAGAGGCTTTATTATTGGCGGAATTAACCAAATGGTTCTCAATCGATCCCCAAAAAGTTGTCATTGAAACCGTTTCTATCAATACAGCAGATCAGGCACGCGAATTAGCAGCTATAGTGCATGAGCAACCCTTCTATCTGGTTACATCAGCTGTTCATATGCCGCGTTCCATGGCATTGTGTCAGCAGCAAGGATTGCATCCCATAGCAGCCCCAACTGATTTTACCTTCTTTTGGTCTACTGATACCTGGGTGAAAATGATTATACCAAATCCCTATAACCTGGCCTATGCTTCAATCGCTCTCCATGAAATCCTGGGAAAAATATGGGCTTTGGGGTTCAGGTAAGCTGGTGTGCCTTGAGACTTGGTTTTTGAGTTCGTTACTTACACTACTTGTCCGGCAGCCCAGCCGGAAGACCATGCCCACTGGAAATTATACCCACCTAACCATCCAGTTACATCCAACGCTTCACCTATGAAATAGAGGCCTGGCACATTGTTGGCTTCCATAGTTTTTGATGATATAGCGTGGCAGTCTATCCCTCCTATTGTAACCTCTGCAGTACGGTAACCTTCTGTCCCATTGGGTTTCACTACCCAGTTCTGCAACAAATGGGAAATCGTTTCCAAATCTTTATTAGAGCTGTCAGCGAGTTTTTTTTCACCCAGTTTTTGAGGAATGAATACTTCAACAACTCGTTTGGGTAAGTACATCGATAGCACAGAGTTTAATTGTTTATGCGGTACTTCTGCTCGGGCTGTTTTCAAGCTTTCCAAGAGATTATGCTCAGGCAGCAAATTAATGCCTATGCTTTCACCGGGCTGCCAGTAGGATGAGAGTTGCAAGATAGCAGGACCACTCAGTCCCCGGTGGGTAAACAAGATATGTTCGCGAAATTGATTTCTTTCATTATTGACCAGGCTATCAATACCTATTCCCGACAGGATAGATAATCTGTCTTTTTCGAGAACATCTAAAGTCAACGGTACCAGACCGGCCCTGGTTGGCCATACCTTAATATCGAACTGTTCTGCCACTTTATAGGCAAAGGGGCTGGCACCCATTGTGGGAATAGAGAGTCCTCCGGTCGCAATGACCACAGAATGACAATGAAACTTTCCTTTTGTCGTGCCTATCTTGAAAGAATAATCGTTGGTTTTTTGTATTTTTTCTATTACGGTATTTAAATAAATCGTCGCCCCATATTGCTCACATTCTTTAAGCAACATATCAACGATGTCTTTGGACTTATTATCGCAAAATAATTGTCCTAATGTTTTTTCATGGAAGGGAATTTTGTGTTTGTTAACCAGTTCAATAAAATCCCATTGAGTGTAACGAGATAAGGCTGATTTGAAAAAATGGGGGTTGTGGGAAAAATATTTGTTGGGTTCAATGTAGTAATTGGTAAAATTACAACGACCACCTCCTGACATGAGTATCTTTTTTCCGGCTTTATTGGAATGATCCAGTACAAGCACTTTTCTTTTACGCTTGCTTGCTTGAATAGCACACATTAGGCCTGCAGCGCCAGCTCCAATGATAAGGACATCGATTTCTTGCATACAGAAAGATTTGGTTATGACCAATTTTTTAGTTGAAGAGGTATTTAATTTTATCATGTCGAAGGATGATTAAATATATGCTATAGATCTTAGTATCCAATGATAAGGAATTACTTATGAACGAAATGGATATTTTGTCTTTGTTTTATGATGAAATGATTGCGCGAGGGGTAACCAGAGAACAAGTTTTTTTGAGTATTGAAGAGGATGCAGCAGCAATACTTACCCAGAAATCAGGCAAACCTGTTTCAGTAGAAGAAGCGCAGAAATTAACCGATATTTGCATTGCAAATGAATGGCTTGAACGGACAACGGCAGACCCCTATTATAAATATTTGTCTTTGACAGAAGCCGGTTTGCAAATGCTGCTTTCTACTTTATACAAGTAATTTTAAGTTATTTAATGCCGTTGGATGTTTTCTGGCAATTAATAACTCAAAACATGTCATCCAAGGGTATAATCTTTGGGCAAAACTCGGTAAAATATATCACTTTATTCTTTTTTTATTGTCATTATGCCAAAACGAACCGATATAAAATCTATTCTAATTCTTGGAGCAGGGCCTATTGTGATTGGTCAGGCTTGTGAGTTTGATTATTCAGGTACCCAAGCAGTACGTGCTTTGAAAGAAGAAGGATATCGAGTGATATTAGTCAACTCTAATCCAGCAACCATAATGACTGATCCTGAGCTCGCTGATGCCACCTATATAGAGCCTGTTCAATGGAAAGAAGTTGCTCGTATTATTGAGATAGAGAGGCCAGATGCCCTTTTGCCGACGATGGGAGGACAAACAGCTTTAAATTGCGCCTTGGATTTGGTAAGAGAAGGGGTATTAGCCAAGTACTCGGTTGAAATGATTGGGGCGACGCGTGAAGCCATAGACAGGGCGGAAGATAGAGAAAAATTTCGCCAACTGATGATTAAAATCGGATTGGATATGCCAAGGTCAGCGATTGCTCATAGCCTGGAAGAGGCAATTCAGGTGCAAGCTCGTTTAGGTTTTCCTGCTATCATCAGGCCTTCATTTACCATGGGTGGTAGTGGAGGTGGTATTGCCTATAACCGTGAAGAATTTGAAGAAATTTGTATTAGAGGATTGGAGTTGTCGCCAACTCGCGAGCTTTTGATTGATGAATCGGTTCTGGGCTGGAAAGAATATGAAATGGAAGTTGTCCGGGATAAAAATGATAATTGCATTATTGTTTGTACTATAGAAAATTTTGACCCTATGGGGGTGCATACCGGAGATTCCATTACCGTTGCTCCAGCACAAACATTAACTGATAAAGAATATCAACGGATGCGGGATGCGGCGATTAAAGTATTAAGAGCAGTTGGTGTGGATACGGGTGGGTCTAACGTTCAGTTTGCTATCAATCCTGAAGATGGGCGCATGCTGGTTGTGGAAATGAACCCACGTGTATCTCGAAGCTCGGCTTTGGCATCAAAAGCGACCGGTTTTCCTATTGCCAAGGTCGCAGCAAAATTGGCAGTGGGCTATACCTTGGATGAATTGAAAAACGAAATCACCGGGGGTAAAACACCAGCGTCCTTTGAGCCCAGCATCGATTACGTCGTTACTAAAGTTCCGCGATTTAATTTTGATAAATTTCCACAAACTCCAGATACGCTAACCACTCAAATGAAATCAGTCGGAGAAGTCATGGCGATTGGTTCTAATTTCCAGGAATCATTGCAGAAAGCCATAAGAGGTTTAGAGATTGGACGATGTGGGTTGCATTCGTTGTTTCAAAAAGAGGACATGGCGCGTTTACGTGGGCATTTACGAGAACCCACTCCGGATAGACTTTGGTATATTGCTGATGCGTTTAGGCAAAATTTATCACTTGAGGAAATTTATCTGGAAAGTCGGGTTGATCCATGGTTTCTGGCGCAAATTCAAGAGTTGGTTCTTTTAGAGCGCTCAATCATTGGAAAAACGATTCAGGATCTGGATAAAACCACTTTACACTTGATGAAACACCGAGGTTTTGCTGACGCGTACTTGGCCAAGTTGCTTGGTTGTACTGAAGCACAAGTGCGGGCAAGACGTATTGAATTAGGGGTCTTGCCTGTCTACAAGAGGATTGATTCTTGTGCTGGAGAATTCCCTAGTGATACAGCCTACATGTATTCTTGTTATGAAGGGAGCTGTGAAGCACGTCCTGAAAGTAATAAGAAAAAGATTATGATTCTTGGAGGTGGACCTAATCGAATTGGTCAAGGCATCGAATTTGATTATTGCTGTGTGCATGCTGCCTTATCATTAAGGAGCGCTGGCTATCAAACTATTATGGTGAATTGCAATCCAGAAACGGTTTCCACTGATTTTGATACTTCCGATCGATTATATTTTGAACCTGTTACTTTAGAGGATGTGTTGTCCGTCGTTGCAATTGAGCAGCCTGAGGGCGTTATTGTGCATTATGGGGGGCAGACACCATTAAAACTAGCCCGTGATTTAGAGGCTAATGGCGTAAAAATAATTGGTACTTCATCGGATGCTATTGATATGGCTGAGGACAGAGAACGATTTCAGCAAATGGTGAAAGAATTGAAGCTGCACCAACCCGATAATGGCACTGTTCGCAGCGAAGCAGAAGCCATTGAGTTAGCCAACAAAATTGGTTATCCGCTAGTTGTCAGGCCTTCTTATGTGCTCGGTGGTCGAGCTATGGAAATTGTTTATCAAGAAGAGGATTTACGGCATTACTTGTCGCATGCCGTTGAAGTTTCTAATGATTCTCCTGTTTTGCTTGATAAATTTTTGAATGATGCCATAGAAGTAGATATTGATGCCGTTTGTGATGGCAAAGACGTCTTGATTGGTGCCATCATGGAGCATATCGAACAGGCGGGGATACATTCGGGTGATTCCGCATGTACTTTACCTCCCTTTAGCTTGGGTGTGGTTGTTCAACAGGATTTGATAGAGCAGATTCGAAAAATGGCATTGAAATTAGGCGTGGTGGGCTTGATTAATGCGCAGTTTGCTATTCAAGCGGATGATATTTATGTTTTGGAAGTGAATCCGCGCGCTTCGAGAACTGTACCTTTTGTCTCAAAGGCTACCGGGCTGCCATTAGCTAAAATTGCGGCTCTTTGTAAAGTAGGGATTAGCTTGAAAGATCAAGGATTAAACCAAAACCATCATGTACCTTCTTTCTATTCGATTAAATTGCCGGTTTTTCCCTTTATCAAATTTTCTGGTGTGGATTCAATTCTTGGCCCGGAAATGAAATCAACAGGAGAAGTGATGGGTATTGCCAAGCGGTTTGGACAAGCTTATGCTAAAGCTCAGTTAGGTGCCGGGTGTCATATTGCCAAACGACGACGGGCTTTCGTATCGGTACGTGACGCGGATAAAACACGCGTAGGAGAGATAGCCAAGAGATTGATAGAATTGGGTTTTGAAATTATTGCCACACGGGGTACTGCTTTGGCATTACAAGCTGCCGGCGTAGACTGCAGGAGAGTCTTTAAAGTGGCAGAAGGCAGACCACACGTACTGGATTTTATAAAAAATAATGAAATAGACTTTATTGTAAATACGACTGAGGGCAAACAAGCAATTGCGGATTCCTTTGCTATCAGGCGCAATGCCTTGCAGCATAAGGTGAGCTATACCACGACCTTATCAGGGGCTGAAGCAGCTTGTTTGGCTATGAAGTATGAAGATAGGGAAACTGTAACTCGCTTACAAGATTTACATTAGGGGTAGATATGAGTAAACATCCTATGACAGTTCAAGGTGCAGAAGCACTAAAATCAGAATTGCATCGCTTAAAGTTTGTGGATCGTCCTCGCATTGTAGAAGCAATTGCAACGGCAAGAGCTCATGGTGATTTGAAAGAAAATGCGGAATATCATGCAGCTCGAGAACAGCAAAGTTTTAATGAAGGGCGTATTCAAGAACTTGAAGCGAAGTTGTCTCATGCGCAAATAATTGATATCAGTAAATTACCAAACAATGGTAAAGTGATATTTGGTTCAACTGTTACAATTTGTCATGTAGCTACAGGCTCAGAATTAACCTATAAAATAGTTGGGGAGGATGAAGCCGATATTAAACTGAACAAAATTTCATACAGTTCTCCTATTGCCCGAGCTTTAATTGGCAAAGAACTTGATGACGCTGTCACAGTAGAGACACCTGGCGGTATGGTAGAATATGAAATTATCAAGGTGCAATATCTTGTTGACTGATTTCTGTTACTTTCTTTGATTTTTTAGGGCAACTGTCATTAAAGACAGTTGCCACGCCAAGAAATTTTAAATATTTTTATGGCTGAAATACTTCTTGCTGAATGCCTCCTACAACCCACTCTCCCCTGCTGTTATCAAATTGGCGGAAATGCCAGATTTCATCCAGGTTAGATAGTTCACCATTCTCTTTGATTGTTCCAGTAAATTGTACGCTGGCCATAGTGGATAAGGATTGTTTGGATACATCAAGCAATTTTGCATCCAGGGAAATGACTTCTGTTTGGTTTGGGGCCTCACCACGTTCATCCAGTTGCATTTTAATTTCCGCAAATACTTCAGGAACTGTAAATGCTTGTAAATCTTGCAGATTTTTTTGGTCATAAGCCGCTTGCAAGCGTATAAAAGTTACTTTGGCATCACGAAGAAAATTCTCCTTATCAAAGTTGATTTCTTGCTGAGCAAAATGAGCGCCGCCACTATTTCGGTTTTCGTAGTTTTGAGTGAATTGTTGAAAAGAGTTTTGGCGGAATGTGCCGGATTGAGCTGATTGAAATCCCGGACTCATTTTTCTGCGCAAGAAGCTGATGATAAAGAAAATGGCTGCACCAAGGATTAGCCAGGTGATTAACCCATTTGCCAAACCATTACCCATAAAGAGACTGGCTAATAATCCTCCAACCAGGAGACCTCCTAATACGCCACCCCATCTGTTTTTATTAGCTTTTTGTGCTAATGAAGATTGGTTGTATGTTTTATTGGATGAGAAAAGACTGCTGTGAGAACGTTGAACCCCGAAACTACGCCCACCGCCAAAGCGTTTAGCGGAGGCCTCATTGATAATTAAACCAAAAGACAATAAGGCTATCAGGAAACATGACAATAGAGTACGCATATTAATATCCTCTTTTTTAGAATCAGGCCTATTATATCTGAACTCAAGTGAAGTTGCTTGTTTTCTTAGTTTGAATACAGTTTGTTATTGTCAGGACTTACGAAAAACTCCAATCTCTTTGTTAAAAAATGTTTTTAATTCGGTCATTTAGGGTATCTAAACGCCCTCATTAACAACATTTTTTGCCTTGACCTTGTGGTTTTTCGTAAGTCCTGATTGTTTATTGTGAATGAGAGGTTGTTATTTCAGTAACAGGGATAAACGGTTTACAAAAATAATCACAGCGCCATAGGGAACACGATGCGAAATACCCTCTTAATTATAAAATGGTTTCTACACTTTGAGTAAAAATTAGCTTGTCATTTTATTCGTATGATTTGTTTGCATTTAATTCACCTCTTGATATGATGCAAGAGGGATAATTATAGGGATATATTTTATGAGTAAGTTAATTAATTTAGCTGTATTGTCTTTGTCTTCATCATTAGCTTTTGCAGGCCCTTTGACTTTAAAAGGAGAGGTTGATGTACACATCACGCCAAAAAATCCAAGTGGTATTGCTCAAAGTTTAACATTTAAGCTACCCAAGTACGAATTATCGACCGAAGCAAAATCTTATTTGCGCGAGCAGCTGTCAGAATATCCTAAAAATGGAATAAACACAGCCAATTTTTCTTCTGAATTACCAAGAAAAGTTAAATTGGGAATGCAATTAACACCCGTATTGGATCAGGGATATCATGGTAGTTGTGTCACTTTCGCAGTTACTGCTGCCATCAATGCTGCTCTTGGAGCTGGGGATTACATTAGTCAATTGTGTAATCTGGAGTTAGGAAGTTATTTGGCTATACATGACAAGGCCAAGGCTAGCGGTTGGAATGGTTCTTTTGGGTACTGGGTTCTTCAACAGATTTCTGAATACGGTATTATTAGCCAGAATTATCAAAAATTGAATGGTTGTGCCGGTGTTAGAGAATATCCGTTAGAAGACGAAAACAATGAAGGGAAACCCATGCCCGACTCAGAGTTCTTGGCTCATAGTGTCCCAGTCTCCAATTTAATCAGCTGGGAGGCTTTGTTGAAGGATGAAGAATCCTTTTCAGCTAAAGCGGATATGAATCAAATCGTCTATCAGATCAAGGAGGAGTTAGCGAAAGGTAATCGCTTGACTATCGGTATGTTATTGGATGTGTTTGTTGGAGATGCCGGAGCTGTAGGTACTAACCGTGCTTACCATGACACCTGGATGTTAACACCTGAAATTGTACTGGACGCGATGAATGGAATGATTTACGCCGGGCATGAATTAGTGATCACAGGTTATGATGATGATCTTGAAGTGATGGACGAAGATGGACATATCAATCAAGGCGTTTTCACTTTACGTAACTCCTGGTCTAAATTTGCTGGAGATCAAGGGGATTATTACGTGACCTATGATTATGTTAAATTCCTGGCTATGGAAGTCATGGCAATTCGTATGAAAGAAAAAGCCGCTTAATGGTTGTAGTGTTAAGAACCCTCGGGGCTTGTGCCCGAGGGTTTTATTTTTATCAATCCAATAACAAAAAAATCTAATTACACGTCACATCTTGATTAAGGCAAGTAGTAAAATGGATTGGGAAGCTTAAATCCTTTTTTAGCATACCCCCCTTGGATGTCACTGCATTGATCACCAATACTGGCAATGATGGTGTATCCTTTTTTTTCTATCATTTGTCTTGTTTTTGATTTAAAAGGGATGATCGATGGGGAAGAATAGCCATTAGGTCGCAGATAAAGTCCCGCCCATTTGGTATATCCTGCATTAATTAAATTGGTGCGGGTGGCGTCGCGTTCGGATTCTTGTCTTCCGGTTACAAAAAATACTTTGATACCCCTTTTTAAGGCATTTTTATAAAGTGTCAGCATGGGCTTGATTGCCGGGGAATTGGCGGCAAGTATTTCTTTATGAATTTGCTCTTTGTTACCGGTAAAATCGCGTTTTACCATCTTGTCATAGTTGGACAGGCTGGTTTCATCAATATCAAGTACTATGGCGAGTTTTTGTGGGTGCTTGTTATTTTTATTGATTAAATATTGTTGGTGTATATATTCTTGAGCTAACTTGATGGTTCGTTGCAGTTCGTGATGATACAAGCCAGAGTCGTAATAGTTTTTAATTTCTTTTCTAATTAAACTAAGATTTGGCGGTTCAGCTTGGATTGGAGTGGAAAGAAGCAATAGGAGACAAAGGCTTATTAGAATTTGGGGCAATTTATAGAATTGCTGTTTCATTGTTTACCTACTTTTGTTAACAGAAGCTTGCATTATAAAGCGATAAAATTGTTTGTCAATTGAGCATGTTGTCCTTAACAATGGCAGAGGGGTTCAATATAGGGGTTCTGAAATAGTCAGGATTCACTTCCTACGGTATACTAATCGATTATTATTTTACAATTCGCAGTTAAAATGCATTTGAAGCAATTAAAATTGGCTGGTTTTAAATCATTTGTTGACCCCACCACGGTTCATTTTCCCAGTCGTTTGGTCGCTGTTGTTGGTCCGAATGGATGCGGCAAATCAAATATTATTGATGCAGTTCGTTGGGTTATGGGTGAAAGCTCTGCCAAAAATCTTCGCGGAGAGTCCATGACGGACATTATCTTTAACGGCTCTTCCAATCGCAAACCAGTAGGACAGGCATCAGTAGAATTGGTATTTGATAATAGTTTGGGAAGACTGACTGGTCCTTTTGCCAGTTATGGTGAAATCGCAGTAAAGCGAGTAGTCACTCGGGATGGTGACTCTTTTTATTATTTGAATGGTACTCGATGCAGGCGAAAAGATATTACTGATATTTTTTTAGGCACAGGAGCAGGTGCGCGAAGTTACTCGATTATTGGCCAAGGTACTGTATCTCGATTAATAGAAGCCAAACCGGAGGAGTTAAGAGTTTATTTGGAGGAAGCGGCCGGGGTTTCAAAATACAAAGAACGGCGGAGAGAAACTTTACAACGTATTGAACAAACAAGAGATAATCTGACTCGTGTCGCTGATATTAGAGAAGAATTAGGCAAGCATTTGCAACGTTTGGAGCGACAGGCCAAAGCAGCAAAGCGCTATACTATATTAAAGGAAGAGGAAAAAATTTGCCGAGCTGAGATTCAGGCTCTTAAATGGCAGGAGTACTCAGAAAAACAAACAGTGAAACAGCGGGAATTGCAAGAGTTAGCCATCCGTAATGAGCAGCAACAAAGTTTATTAACTCATTGCCACAAGGACCGCGCTGTTTTAAATGAACAATTACAAGATGCCATTGATCAATCCCAATTAATTCAGGATTCTCTCTATCATTCAGGAACTGAGATAGCGCGTCTTGAAGAAGCGATTCAGCAACAGGAAAGAGAAAAAAAGCGTTTGGAAAATGACAGGCAGCAAATGCAGGTTGATTCTCAACTCATTGAAGAGCAACTTAAGCTGGATAATGAGGAATTGCACAATAGCAAGCTTAGGGCTCAACAGTTAGAAGAGCATTTACATCATTTAAAAATGGAATTCAAAGCGCAGGAATCTCTATGGCAAGAAAAACAAAAGGAACAATCGCAATGGGAGAAAATTTGGCAAGAGGTGCAAATTAAGTCCAATGCTATTAAAAATGAATACCAACTCACTCAAGCCAAACTACAACATTTAGAACAGAAACGTCATCAAGTCCTGGTAAGGTTGGAAAAATTGAATTTGGAACAATCAGCCATCTCGCTTGACGATTTAAAAAAATGTAAAAATGAATTGCAAGAAAAGCATTTCCAATTGAAAGAAACACAGGAGTTTGATGAAGAACAGCTCAGGCAAGCGAATGAGGCTCAATCGGATTTGCACGATCAATTACAAAATATTGAGCAACAATTACATGCATTGCAAGATGAGTTTCATCGTTTAAACAGTGAACTGGCGGCATTAAAAGCTGCTCAAATCGCAGCAAAAAAAGAAAATCGGCCTAATAAGGACGGAATTACAGAATGGTCAGATAAGCCAAGATTAATGGATATTTTAAAGGTCGAACCTCAATGGCAATCTTCTTGTGAAATGGTATTAGGAGACGATCTAATCGCTTATGTATTCGATGATTTTGCCGAGTTATGGTCTCAGTGGCAGTATTTCCAAGATCATAAAGAGAGCGTAGTGACGATGAGAGCTCTCGATCGGCAACAACAAGAACGGCCAAGGTTAGCTGATAAAGTTCAAGGTCTGGTTCCCTCAACAGTGAATCATCTTGAGCATATTTATGCTGCGGAGAATCTTGATGAGGCGAAGGCTTGGCTTCCTGATTTATTGGCCCATGAATCAATTGTTACCGTCAATGGTATTTGGCTAGGTAAAGGGTGGATAAAATTACCTCGCCAAACAGAACAAGATGAGGTGGGAGTTCTTGCCAGACAGCAAAGGATTATCGAGTTGAGTTTCAGTGTGGAATCTTTACAACAAGAAATTGAATCCATCCGTTTGGCAAGAGATAGTTATAAAGCCCGACTACAGGAAAATTTGAACTTTATAAAGCTGCATCAATTAAATTTAAATGCCAGTAATGAGGCGCTACGTAATCATATCATTGCAATAAATAGTCAGGAACAAGCCATTTTTCACGCTGAAAAACAGAAGGATGCTATCACTAACGAGATAATAGAGTTGGAGTCGTCGCTGGAAGAACTAAACGCAGAACAACTGGGAATGGCTGAGAAAATAAGAGAGCTGGAAGGCCAATATCAGGCTTCTGAGTTACAATTTAAGCAATTTATAAATGAAAAAGAGGCATGGAATACAGTTCTCGTTGAACAAAATAAGCAAGTAGAGAGTGTCCGTGCTTTATTGCATCAAAGTGAATTGGAGTATGATAGGGAAGTTACTAAGATACAGCAAATAACTGACAGGATTGGTAGAGAAAAAGAGCGGCTGCAACGGGCACAGATACGTTTAGAAGAGTTAACTCAACATTATTTGCAATCAGTAGCGCCAGAAGCCGGACTTAAAAATCAATTGGCAGCATCGTTGATAAAACATGGTGAAATTGAGTCATTGTTGACTTTGAGCCGAGAGAAAGTATCTCAGCTTAAGTTGCAACTTGAAGACCAAGAGAAATTAATTTTAAACTATGATCAGGAAGTGAAACGGATTCAGGAAATCATGAATCAAATCCAAATGGAAAAACAGGCTCTATCCGTTCGTGCAAGTTCAATTCAGGAAACTCTGGATGAGACTAATTTACAAGCACAGTCTTTATTAGAGAGAATTCCATCTGGAGTAACGCAAAGCATGAAAGAAGATGAATTGCTCGCGATTTCGGAGAAGATTAAAAGGTTAGGCGCTATCAACCTGGCAGCCATAGAAGAATTTGCTAGCGAACAGCAGCGCAAAGTGTACCTGGATGAGCAATATAATGATTTGAGCCAAGCTTTAGCTACTTTGGAAACTGCCATTGAAAAGATGGATAATGAAACGAAATCACGTCTTGAAAATACATTTGATGAGGTGAATACTTCTTTCAAGGCGCTTTTTCCAAGATTATTTGGTGGTGGTCGAGCCCAGCTCGAATTGACTTGTGATAATCTGTTAGAAGCTGGGATTGTAGTAATGGCACAGCCACCTGGAAAACGAAATAGTTCTATTCATCTATTATCTGGTGGTGAAAAGGCAATGACCGCTGTCGCTTTGGTGTTTGCGATTTTTCAGCTAAATCCTTCACCATTTTGTATGTTAGATGAAGTGGATGCACCTTTAGATGACTTAAATGTAAGTCGGTTTTGCGATTTAGTGAAAGAGATGTCACAATTCATACAATTCCTGTTTATTACTCATAATAAGGTAACTATGGAATTGGCTGATCATTTAGTAGGGGTGACCATGCGTGAGCCGGGAGTGTCTCGTTTGGTTGCGGTTGATGTGAAACAAGCTTTGACTATGGAGTAAACTTATGCAGGCAAATTGGAGCTTAATTCTTAATGTCCTGTTGTTAATTGGCGTTCTAGTGGCTATTGGCCGTTTAATGAAGACTAGAAGACAGAGCTTAAATCAAGAACACTATCAACCTTCTCTTGGCCAAGCTGAAAATAGTTCCTATGGCTCTCAATCATATAATGATGAAATTATCGCTGTGCGAAAGGTCAATAGGGAGGCTCCTTTGGATTTTGAAAATTTTGATGGTTCAGAAAAGCGACAATCAATAAGAAAGCCAACTGTAAAAACAGCCCAACCTCAATTGATTCCTGAGGAAGAGGAGTTGGAATCCAATGAAAGAACAGAATCCTCCGATAGTGACTGCTCGTCTTCGACAGTAATGGTGTTTCTGTTGGCCAAAGAAAATCGGCAATTTGCCGGCTATGAATTATTGCAAACTGTTTTAGCAGCCGGTTTGAGATTTGGAGAGAGGCACTTGTTTCATAGGCATCAATTGTCGAATGGACAAGGCCCTGTGCTTTGCAGTTTAGCTGCAGCTACAGCAACGGGTGTTTTTGATTTACAAAATATTGGTGCTTTTAGCGTAAGAGGATTATGTCTGTTCATGCAAATATCAAATAACCCTGATATCGATGCAGAACGTTTTTCTATTATGCTAGATACCGCCAAGCTATTAAGTGAAGGGCTGGATGCTTATTTGCTGGATGACCAACGAAAACCTCTGACGGAAGAGCGTATTGCACGGTATCATCGATACTTGAAAATTGAGCATTTGATGGATGATTATGTAACAAACTAATGTCAAAGCCATAGCCCAGAATCATTGAGCTATCAAGTGATCATGTTTCCATTATAGGGCTTCGCACCTTGCGAAGCCCTGCGCCTACTGTGTTCATCGAGTGTCGGATTACTTGCAAGCGGGATTATAATAAACTTAAAATTCTTGACTTTTTAGTTATATTCTTATTTATCTTCCCTCTAACCATCTTGAACTGTGAGTGTGAGTGTTAGTACACTAGTCTTTTAGACATCACAAAATACTATGAACCTAATTACAATTGCTTCACTTCTTTCTCAGTCTTGTCAGATTAATACCGATATTACTGGTGTTAGTATAGATACCCGCACATTAAAGCCAGGGAATTTATTTTTTGCGATAGTGGGGGAACGCTTCGATGGTCATGATTATGTTAAAGAAGCCGAGGCTAAAGGCGCCTTAGCTGTGGTGGTTAATCGCTCGATTGAAGGCGTTCATATTCCCCAATTTGTTGTTGCCAGTCCTTTAATGGCTTTAGCCAAAATTGCCGCGGCACATCGCCAAGAAATGAGTTGCCCTATCATTGCTTTAACAGGATCGAATGGAAAAACCACTGTCAAAGAGATGATAGCGGCCATTTTACCCCAGCCATCACACGCTACGAAAGGCAATTTAAATAATCACATAGGAGTTCCGTTAAGCGTGTTGGCTTTAAATAAGCAGCATCGCTACGCTGTTTTTGAATTGGGAGCCAACCATCCAGGAGAAATAGCTCATACTGTAGGAATAGTGCAGCCTGATGTGTCGTTAATTAATAATATTGCTCCTGCACATGTCGAAGGATTTGGATCAATAGACGGAGTAGCTCGTTCCAAAGGTGAAATCCATCAAGGTTTATCCCCAACTGGGGTCGCTATAGTCAATGATGATGATGCCTACTCTCATTTTTGGGATGATTTGCTTGCTGATAAAAAAATATTACGTTTTTCCTCAATTCATCCTGCAGATATTTATGCTCAGGATATACGCATGGATACACATGGAAGAGCTCATTTTATACTGATTTTACCCAATGGCAGAGTGGAGATCGAGTTACAAGTACCAGGGTTGCATAATGTGCGAAATGCATTGGCCGCCGCAGCTTGTTGCTATGCGGTAGGGATACCAGGCAATGACATTCAAAGGGGACTGGCTCATTTTGGTGGTGTAAAAGGCCGGATGACGATGTTGTCAGGGCAAAATCAGTCAACAGTCATTGATGATACATATAATGCTAATTTACGCTCTGTCTTAACGGCTTTGGAAGTATTATCTGAACGTCCAGGAAGAAAAATCTTTGTATTCGGTGATATGGGAGAGTTAGGCGAATGGACGACACAACATCACAGAGAAGTTGGCCTGGCTGCTCGTCAGCTAGGGATAGACAAGTTGATGAGTTGCGGTTCACACAGTGAACTGGCATCCCAAGCGTTTGGTGAGGGAGGTCAGCATTTTTGCAGCCAGGAAGAGTTGATTGAAGTGGTGAAAAATGATTTAAAACCTGGTACCACGGTATTGGTAAAAGGGTCTCGTTCCAGTGCTATGGAAAATGTTGTGCATCAGTTGGTTCAGGCAGAGGGTTAACCTCTTCATTGAATCGACAGGAATGTGGTATGCTTGGCCACTTTTTTGCCCTATTAAAGGAATTATGCTCAATACCATTTATTGAGCATAATTCTAAGAACAAGAGGAATAATTATGCTCTATTGGTTAACGCAGCTATTGCAGGGACAATATCATGCGTTTAGAGTTTTTCAATATTTGACATTCAGGTCTATTTTAGCCTCATTAACCGCGCTTATAGTGGGCTTATTATGCGGCCCATTAATGATCCGCTGGTTAAGAGGACTTCAAATAGGTCAAATGGTTAGAAATGATGGTCCCCAAACCCATTTATCAAAAGCGGGAACTCCCACTATGGGTGGCGTTTTGATTTTGTTGGCT
The DNA here is from genome assembly GCF_900637585.1 of Legionella pneumophila subsp. pascullei. NCBI lineage: Bacteria > Pseudomonadati > Pseudomonadota > Gammaproteobacteria > Legionellales > Legionellaceae > Legionella > Legionella pneumophila. Next base: position 3,018,295 of record NZ_LR134380.1, on the reverse strand, counting down.
ATCACGGTGAGCTGCCTGCTTTGGTGCGATTTAAGACAAACAAGCTTGTGGCTGGTGCTCTTGGTTACTTTGGCGAATGGTTTGGTTGGTTGGGTTGATGATTATCGCAAGTTGGTATTAAAGAACAGCAAAGGCTTGCCTGGCCGGTGGAAATATTTTTGGCAGTCAGTTATTGCTTTAATTGCTGTCTCTTATTTGTACTGGAATGCCAGTTTGCCAGTTCATACTCAGCTCACAGTTCCTTTTTTTAAAACGGTCACTTGTGATTTAGGTATTTTTTTTCCAGTGCTTGCCTATTTCGTTATCGTCGGAAGCAGTAATGCGGTTAATTTAACTGATGGCCTGGATGGCTTGGCTATCATGCCAATAGTGATGGTAGCTGGTGCCTTGGGTGTGTTTGCCTATGCATCGAGTAACGCAGTATACTCTAATTATTTAGGAATCCCTTATGTGCCCAATACTGGTGAGCTAACGATTTTTTGTTCTTCTATTGTTGGTGCCGGTCTGGGGTTTCTTTGGTATAACAGTTATCCCGCCCAAGTCTTCATGGGTGATGTAGGTTCTTTGGCGTTAGGTGCCGCTTTAGGAATCGTTGCGGTAGTTGTTAGGCAAGAGCTTGTTTTGCTTATTATGGGTGGACTATTTGTAATTGAAACACTTTCTGTCATATTACAAGTGGGTTATTTTAAATATTCAGGCGGAAAAAGATTATTCAGGATGGCGCCATTACATCACCATTTTGAATTAAAGGGGTGGTCAGAACCTAAAGTGATAGTGAGGTTTTGGATTATTACGGTTGTGTTTGTGTTATGCGGATTGGCTACTTTAAAACTTCGATAGACAAGGTGCATTCATGAATCATTCCTTATATTTGGTAGCAGGGTTAGGTAAGACGGGACTCTCTATAGCAAGGTACCTGAAGAGAAATAATAAATCCTTTGTTGTTTTTGATACACGTAAGGAGGCGCCTGGATTAGCTGAATTTCAAAATGAATTTCCTGATGTATCTATTTATTTACAACAGACTCCAGATGAAATAATCAACCAGGTAACGGATGTCATCACTAGCCCCGGGTTGGCACTGGACACCCCTGTTTTAGAGAGAGCACGTCAAGCAGGCGCATCAATTTATGGAGACATAGAATGCCTGGCCAGAGAGATTAGTGCCCCCGTAATTGCGATAACAGGAACTAATGGCAAATCCACCGTAACGACTTTGGTGGGGGAAATGGCTAAGGCGGCTGGGTTCCGTGTCGCTGTGGCCGGAAACATAGGTACTCCTGTTTTAGATATGCTGGCTGATGAACATCACTATGATTTGTGGGTATTGGAGTTATCCAGTTTTCAATTGGATTTAACTTATTCCTTGTCGCCGGTGGTTGCAACGATTCTTAATGTAACGCCTGATCATTTGGACAGGCATCATACAATGGAAGCCTACACGCAGGCAAAACAGAGAGTCTATCGTGGAGCTAAGACTGCTTTATTTAATCGAGAAGATGCCGGCACAATTCCTCAACAATCCTGTCAAGCGGATATGAAATGTATCTCTTTTGGCAAAGATGTACCTTCAATAGGAAATTGGGGCTTGATTGAACAAGAGAACACTACTTATCTGGCGAAAGGAATAGAACGTCTTTTGCCTGTTGAGTCGATTTTAATAAAAGGGGTACATAATTGGATGAATGCCCTTGCAGCTTGTGCTTTAGCCGAAGCAGCAGGAATCCCAATGCAATATATTCTTAATGTTTTAAAAACCTTTTCTGGATTACCACATCGTTGTCAATGGGTAAGAGAAGTGGATGGAGTAGGTTGGATTAATGATTCGAAAGGAACAAATATTGGTGCTACAATCTCTGCTATTAATGGAATAGGAGGTTCTATGCAAGGGAAAATTGTTCTTATTGCGGGTGGACAGGGAAAAGGAGCGGATTTTCAAGAGTTAGCTCAACCAGTTTCAGAATTTGTTCGTTCCATTGTTTTGATTGGTGAAGATGCTGACAAGATTGAATCGGCTTTAGCCAAAGTAGTCCCTGTAGTGCGCGCTTCTTCTCTGGAGGGCGCTGTGACTATTGCCAAAACATGTGCAAAACCAGGAGATGTCGTTTTGTTATCTCCAGCTTGCGCCAGTTTGGATATGTTCCGTGATTTTAATCATAGAGGCGATGTGTTTACATCCTCAGTGCGTGGATTGTGAACACGATGCGACCCAGGCATTTAAATCAAAGAGGCAAACCCGTCAGTAGACCGATATCGCTTTATGATAAATGGCTGATAGGAGCTGTTTTTGGTTTGCTGATAATTGGTCTAATGATGGTGGCATCAAGCTCTGTTATGATTTCTACAAAGTACTTTCATCAGCCTTTTCATTTTCTGATTCGCCAGGCTTGTTATTTATTTGTGGGACTCTTGCTGGCCTTAATTGTGGTTCGGACAGACAGCAGTTTTTGGGAAAAAATAAGCATGCCCATGATGATTGCTTGTGTGTTTTTATTACTCATTGTTTTAATCCCGGGTATTGGTAAATCAGTAAATGGCAGTCGGCGTTGGTTAGCTATAGGACCGATTGGTGTGCAAGTATCAGAATTAACGAAACTTGCAATGATATTCTATCTTTCCGGATATTTGGTTCGCCAACAAGAAGCAGTTTGTGAAAGCATTTTTGGATTCATTAAACCCATGGCAATACTGGCTGTTGTTTCAGTTTTATTACTGCTCGAGCCAGATTTTGGAGCCACAGTTGTCATTTCTGGCACAGTAATGGCTATGCTGTTTTTGGCTGGAGTCAAATTAAGATACTATTTTGGTTTAATGCTGGTTGTAGTGACAGCACTTGCTTTATTGGCAGTATCTTCCCCCTATAGGGTTGCTCGCTTAACAGCTTTTTTGGATCCATGGGCAGATCAATACAACAGTGGTTATCAATTGACTCAGTCATTGATTGCTTTTGGACGAGGTGGCTGGTTTGGTACCGGATTAGGTGAAAGTATACAGAAATTACTCTACTTACCTGAGGCACATACTGATTTTTTATTTGCCGTGATTGCTGAAGAACTAGGGTTATTTGGAATTTTAGTTGTAATCACATTGTATAGTATACTGGTTGTAAGAGGATTAAACATAGGATACACCGCCTATACCCAAGAAAGGTATTTTGCATCCTATACAGCTTATGGCTTGACTATTTGGTTAGCTTTACAGGCCTCCATTAATATGGGGGTTAATGCCGGACTGTTACCAACCAAGGGGTTAACTCTGCCTTTACTCAGTTATGGTGGAGCCAGTATGGTAATTAACTGTATTGTTATTGCACTGTTATTGCGCATAGATCATGAAAATCGTTGGCAGTCTCTTGGATTGAGACCACTGACGGCTTAAGGGGGAATATTGAATAACTCAGAGCAATTTTTATCTCCGCGAATGGGGCGTGTAGAGCAAATTCATTTTGTTGGTATTGGTGGTGCTGGTATGTGTGGTATTGCCGAAGTATTGCATAACCAGGGCTACCGTATTACTGGTTCTGATATCGGTGAAAGTGGCACAGTACAACGTTTAAGGTCATTAGGTATCCAAGTTTATATTGGTCACAGGGTGGAAAACATTAAAGGCGCTGATGTTGTAGTAAGATCTTCAGCTGTTGATTTTAATAACCCTGAGATTTTGGCTGCTCGCGAATTAATGATTCCAGTGATTCCAAGGGCTGCCATGCTTGCTGAGCTCATGCGATTTAGGCATGGTATCGCAATTGCCGGTACTCATGGGAAAACGACAACAACGAGCTTGGTCAGTAGTTTGCTTGCTGAAGGTGGTTTGGATCCCAGTTTTGTTATTGGTGGAAAATTGAATAGTTGTGGTGCCAATGCACAACTTGGAAAGTCGGCTTATTTTGTTGTAGAGGCTGATGAGAGCGATGCTTCATTTTTGTTTTTGAAGCCTATGATGGCAGTAGTGACTAATATTGATGCTGATCATATGGATACTTATGAAGGTGATTTTGAAAAACTAAGAACAACATTTCTGGAGTTTTTACATCATTTGCCCTTTTATGGATTGGCAGTGGTTTGTTTGGAAGATGAGGAAATCTGTCGCATCCTCCCGGCCATTCAAAGACCAACCTTAACTTATGGTTTTAAAGAAGAGGTTCATTATCGGGCAATTAATTGGACTCAAAAGGGCATGCTGAGTGAGTTTGTAGTAGTCCGGCCTGCCCCACATAAACAATTAACAATACAATTTCAATATCCGGGTCGCCACAATGTATTAAATGCATTAGCTTCTATAGCAATTGCCACCGAGTTGGGAGTTGATGACGATTCTATTGTTCGTGGGTTACAAAAATTTCAAGGGGTAGGACGCCGCTTTCAAATGCTTGGTGAAAAACAGTTCGAAAAAGGCGCGGCAATTATTGTGGATGATTATGGACATCATCCACAGGAAATTTTATCCACAATTGATGCTTTTAGACGTGTTTGGCCCGAGAGGCGGTTGGTTCATGTGTTTCAACCCCATCGTTATACCAGAACACAGTCCTTGCATCGGCAATTTGTCGATGTTTTAAGTTTATCTGATGAGTTATTATTGATGGATATCTATGCGGCGGGAGAAACAGCTATACCAGGCGTTACTAGTGAAAATCTGGCTAATGAAATACGATCCAGAGATAAACGAGTGACTATAGTGAGCGAGCAATCGTTGAAGGCCACATTAGATGAATTTATAAAAGATGGCGACGTTATTTTGATGCAGGGAGCTGGAAGCATCGGCCAAATGGCAGTGAACCTGATGAAAAACGCGTGAGAATGAACATGAGCATAACGGGAATGGATAGCAGTCTTGTAACAGAGTGTCAGGGCACTTTGCTTTTCAATGAGCCTTTGGCTGAGTATACTACCTGGCGAGTTGGAGGTCCTGCAGCAAGACTCTATAAACCAGCAAATACAGCTGATTTAGCTTTGTTTTTAAGTCAGCTGCCCTCTGATGAGCCATTATTATGGTTAGGTTTAGGCTCTAATTCTCTAATTCGCGATGGTGGTTTTTCTGGTACCGTAATTCTCACTCAGGGCTGTTTAAAAGAAATGACCCTGTTGAACGATAAATGTATTCGGGTTGAGGCTGGAGTATCTTGTGCGAGTATGGCTCGTTTTTCTGCGCGCAATAATCTGTCAGGAGGAGAGTTTTGGGCAGGTATCCCTGGTACTATGGGTGGTGCTCTGCGAATGAATGCCGGTTGTCATGGAGGTGAAACCTGGCAATCAGTTATTGAAGTACAAACGATAAATCGCCGAGGTGAGATTAGAACCCGTAAACCAGACGAATTCGAAGTGGCTTATCGCCATGTTGCTGGTTTGGGGGATGAATGGTTTATCTCCGCTACGCTTCAGTTAACTCCGGGTAATAAAGAAACTTCCTTACAATTAATCAAGGATTTATTGACCCATAGAGCCAATACCCAACCAACTAATGAATATAATTGTGGGTCAGTGTTTAGAAATCCTCCTGGAGATTTTGCAGCGCGACTCATTGAATCTTGTGGTCTTAAGGGGGTAAGCATTGGAGGGGCAGTTGTTTCTGAGAAACATGCCAATTTTATTATCAATCATCAAGGTACTGCTACGGCAGCTAATATTGAAGCCTTGATTCATTTAGTGCAAACTAAAGTTCGAGAGCAAACATCTATCGAGTTGATGCGCGAAGTACATATCATTGGAGACGCTAATGTCCAAATCCGTTAATTTGGTTTTACTTTATGGTGGAAAATCAGGCGAGCATGAAGTGTCATTGGTTTCAGCCGCATCGGTTTTGAAGCACCTGGATTCCGAGAAATATCATATTATACCCATTGCAATGGATAAAAGTGGTCGATTTCATCGGCATGATTATAATGATTTGCTCACCTGTTCTGATAAATTACCTGTTGTTACTGAAAAATCAACCCCATTGGAAAGCTTATTAATTAATGGACGTTTGGTAGTTGATGCTGAAATTGTTTTTCCAGTGGTTCATGGCCCTTTGTATGAGGACGGATGTTTACAAGGTTTACTTGAGTTAGCCGGTGTTGCCTATGTAGGATGTGATGTATTGTCCTCTGCTATCGGAATGGACAAGGATATGGCAAGGCGACTGGCCTGTATTAATGGTCTCAAATCAGCAAGATATAAATTATTATCATGGCATACCAATGCGTCTGAAAGGCAACAATTTTGCCAGGAAGTCGCTTCAGAGTTTGGTTGGCCCTTGTTCGTTAAACCATGCTCATTAGGTTCCAGTGTGGGAATTCACAAAGCAAATAATATGGACGAGCTAAACGCAGCGGTTGCTGATGCATTACGCTATGATGAAGAAATTCTGGTTGAAGAATTTATTGTCGGAAGAGAAATCGAGCTGGCAGTGTTGGAGAACAGTATTCCTTGCGGGAAACCAAGAGTAAGTATGGTGGGTGAGATAAAAGTAAACCATCCTGACGGTTATTATTCTTATACTGCAAAATATTTGGAAAGCAATCAAACGGATTTGATTATTCCAGCTCAATTAAATAATAATCTGGAAAAGCAATTAAAGCAGGCTGCAGCGGATATTTTTAGTTATCTTAAATGTAAAGGCATGGCTAGAGTAGATTTTTTTGTAAATGATAAAACAGAAGAAATTTACTTTAATGAAATCAATACATTACCTGGATTTACCTCCATAAGTATGTATCCCAAATTGTGGCAGGCAACTGGTATCGCCTATTCTGATTTACTTGATGAACTGATTCATTTAGCAATGATTCATCATAACTGTCGTCAACATTTGGTGACAAATTACTTGTGAATGGGAATACTAAAATATGGAAGTGAACTCTGTCGGCTTGCGTTATTTAACGATAATGGGTTTGTTAATTCTTAGCGCCTTGATGCTGGCCGGTCGGTTAGGCTATTTATACCTTGCTGACGCAGAACGTTTTCCAATTACTACTATCAAAGTAGCAGCGACATATGAGCATATAACACATAAAGAATTAGAGAATGTGTTAGCTAAATATCTGGACGCCAGTTTCTTTTTACTATCAGTAAAAGGATTGCAAAGTGAACTGAATTCAATGAGCTGGATTGATACGGCCTATGTGGAAAGAGTTTGGCCAGATACATTGAAAATTAAACTCACTGAAAAAAAACCTGTGGCGATTTGGGGTGATGCTCTCATGACAAGGGATGGAAAGTTATTCAATCAAGGTTCTGTTCCGTCAGATTTGGATATTCCCAAATTAAAGGGGCCGCAATCTCAGCAATTGGAAGTCTTACAAGTTTATGAAAAATTGAGTAAGATATTATCATCATACGGTTTAAATGCTTCAGGATTGTATTTAAGAGATAATCAATCCTGGGTGTTGTTGCTTAATCATAATGTAAAAATATACTTAGGAAAGAAAGAGTTAGAAGAACGGTTGCTGCGTTTTTGTAAAGCATACCCTGCTGTTTTTGCTGAAAAAGCAGATCAGCTGGCTGGCGTGGACCTGCGTTATCCACGTGGCATGGCAGTGCAGTGGAAACAACAAATGGGACGATAATGGCTAAAAAAATAGAAAAAAATATTATCACAGGGTTGGATATTGGAACTTCAAAAATTATTGCTTTGATTGGTGAAGTCACATCAGATGGAACGATAGAAATTATAGGTATTGGCCGTCATCCCTCTCGCGGATTAAAGCGAGGAGTTGTAGTTGATATAGAAACCACAGTCAATTCAATCCAACGTGCTGTGCAAGAAGCTGAATTAATGGCAGGTTGTGAGGTTAGGACGGTTTATGCAGGCATTGCCGGCAGCCATATACGAAGTCTCAATTCTCATGGTATTGTGGCTATTCGTGATCAGGAAGTATCTCAAGCGGATGTGGAAAGGGTTATTGATGCTGCGAAGGCAGTGGCAATCCCTGCTGATCAAAAGATACTCCATATATTACCACAAGAATTTATCATTGATCATCAAGGCAGTATTCGTGAGCCAATAGGCATGGCTGGTGTAAGGCTCGAATCTCGGGTTCATATTGTTACTGGTTCTGTCAGTGCTGCTCAAAATATTGTGAAGTGCGTCAGGCGTTGTGGCTTGGAAGTGATTGATATCATTCTGGAACAATTAGCTTCAAGCCATGCTGTTCTTACCGAGGATGAAAAAGAACTTGGAGTTTGTTTAATAGACATAGGTGGTGGAACTACTGACATTGCGATATTTTGTGAGGGGGCTATTCAACATACCTCTGTTATACCGATTGCAGGTGATCAAGTGACAAATGACATTGCAATGGCCTTACGTACCCCAACCAAGGCTGCAGAAGCAATTAAGGTCAATCATGCTTGTGCATTACCAGAGTTAGCCAATCCAAACCAAATGCTAGAAGTGACCAGCGTCAATGATAGGCCTGGGCGAAAAATTTCAGCTAAAGCTTTGGCTGATGTCGTTTCAGCCCGATATGAGGAGTTATTTTCTCTGGTACGCAATGAATTACGTCGCAGTGGATTTGAAGATCGTTTGGCGGCTGGTATTGTTCTTACTGGTGGGGCTTCTAATGTGAGAGGAGCAATTGAGTTGGCTGAACTTTGCTTCGAAATGCCAGTCAGAAAAGGGTGTGCGCATTATGTCTCGGGTTTGACTGAGGCGACGGAGAATCCATCGTTTGCAACCGGGGTTGGTTTATTGCTTCATGGCTTTCAACAGCAATATGAAAGTGGCTATAATGTGCCAACAATGAGTGATAATGGTAAAAGCATTTGGTCACGCATGAAAGAATGGTTTCAAGGAAATTTTTAGCTTTTCATGTAAAAACACTGATATGATGCTTAAAAATATTCCTGTTATGGATAGAAATTGAGATATGGGGTTGCATGATATTTTGCATGACTACAAATTCAGATTTTTGTCTTGTGAAGTGTAAAATGCGATAAGTTCAAAACTGTTTAATTAATTTAATAAGAAAAAAGCAGCACATAAGGGGAGACAGGGTTATGTTTGAATTAATGGAAAGCAGCCAGCAAGAAAATAATGCTGTCATCAAGGTTGTAGGTGTTGGTGGTGGCGGTGGTAACGCTGTCGAACATATGGTCGCTGAAAATATTGATGGTGTAGAGTTTATTTGTGCGAATACCGATGCGCAAGCTTTGAGAGGATCCAGCGCCAAAATACATATTCAATTGGGTGATGCATTAACCAAGGGTCTGGGAGCTGGTGCGAATCCACAAATTGGAAGAGAAGCAGCAGAGGAAGACAGAGAGCACATTAAAGAGATTCTTAGTGGTGCGGATATGGTCTTTATTACAGCAGGAATGGGTGGGGGAACAGGGACTGGAGCAGCGCCTGTTTTTGCTGAAATTGCTAAAGAACTGGGTATTCTAACGGTCGCTGTGGTAACCAAACCATTTTCTTTTGAAGGAAAACAAAGAGCACTTGCTGCTGATGAAGGTATTCGACGCTTGGCTGAGCACGTAGATTCATTAATTACTATTCCTAATAATAAGCTGCTAAGTGTTTTAGGAAAAAATATTAGTTTGCTCAATGCATTTAAAGCGGCAAACAATGTACTACTTGGCGCTGTGAAAGGTATCTCTGATTTAATTACTCGCCCTGGTTTGATTAACGTTGATTTTGCAGATGTTCGCACGGTGATGTCCGAGATGGGAATGGCCATGATGGGAACAGGTAGCGCAGTGGGTGAGCAAAGAGCACGCCAAGCGGCTGAAGCAGCGATTGCGTCTCCTTTATTGGAGGATGTAAATTTCTCTGGTGCTCGCGGAATATTGGTGAATATCACCGCTGGTCTTGATATGTCTATTGGTGAATTTGAAGAAGTGGGTGACGTGGTCAAAGAATTCATTTCTGATGATGCTACTGTAGTGGTAGGAACTGTTATCGATCCTGAAATGACAGACGAGATGAGAGTGACTGTGATTGTGACTGGCCTGGGTGATAATAGACAGCGTCACCAACAACCACAACAACAGCCTCCTCTCAGAGCTCGCTTGATTGAAACTACAAGAAGCGATGGTTCCCTTGATTATCAACAACTGGAGAGACCTGCAGTAATTCGTAAACAAGCTCAGACCAGCACTACAACAACGGCTACAAAGCAAAGCAATAATGGTAGTGAGAGTGTTCCCGATGTGGATTACCTGGACATACCGGCATTTTTACGTAGACAAGAAGAGGCATAGAAGCTTTTGAATGGGGATATCTCAAGAGAGGATGTGTTTTGAACCTATGGATGAATTTGATGTACGCAAACATTCTTTCTTGAATATCTCACGAATTGGTTCGTATGGTTTTTTTTGCAATTTTTGTATTTGGTTTTCAAAATTGCATTCAGTAAAACTAAAAAAATTAGACTAATCAATAAATTGTTGCTAAGATCTTAAGGTTTTTGCGTGCAAAATAAATATAAGAGAGAAAGGTGAGCACTGAATGATAAAACAAAGAACTCCTAAAAAGGTAATCCAGGCTACTGGTGTTGGATTACATTCCGGTGAGAAAGTGCTTTTAACCTTAAGACCAGCCCCTGTAAACACAGGTATCGTTTTTAGACGCGTGGATTTGTCGCCAGTGGTTGAAATACCAGCCTCCTACGAATACGTTGGGGATACTATGCTTTGCACTACCCTTCATCATGGGAAGGTCAAGATTGCAACAGTGGAGCATTTATTATCTGCTCTGGCCGGGTTAGGTATTGATAACGCGTATATAGATGTTAATGCCCCAGAGATTCCAATTATGGATGGAAGCGCTGCTCCATTCGTATTTTTAATTCAATCAGCGGGTATCAGAGAACAAAATGCAGCAAAGAGATATATCAGAATTCTTAAACCTATACGAGTCGAAGATAATGGAAAGTATGTCCAGTTTCTCCCTCATAAAGGATATAAAATAACATTTACCATAGGCTTTGAGCATCCAGTTTTTAATGATAGGCCTCAAACAGTAAGTTTTGATTTTTCGGGAACATCGTATGTCAAGGAAGTTTGTAGAGCGAGGACTTTTGGCTTTCTTTCAGATTATGAAAAATTGAGAGAATGTGATTTGGCAAAAGGCGGCAGTTTAGATAATGCTATTGTAGTAGATGATTATCGTGTCCTTAATGAAGATGGTCTCCGCTTTGAATCAGAATTTGTTACTCACAAAGTATTAGATGCTATTGGTGATCTTTATTTATTGGGTTCCAGTTTAATTGGCGCATTTGAGGGATATAAATCTGGCCACGAATTGAATAACAGATTGTTGCGTGAATTAATGGTCAGGCAGGATGCTTGGGAATATACCTATTTTGATACAGAAAATTATCTGCCTGCAGTCCACCCTGAATATTATCCTGTTGAAGCCTGACAGGAATACATCACATCCACTTGGTGAGAATATTCGTTTTCACTATTATCATTTTAAAGGCATTATCTATACTAAATATAATGACCTATGCAGTCTTTTTCTTTAGAAATTTATATACAGCTCAAATTAAGGGGAATATCAGGATGAAATTTAAGATTGGAACTTGTATTGTTATGATGTTATCTAGTTTTATAGCCTTTTCTTCGAGTTCTAATTTGCAAGATAATAATACAAAGGATCTTCTTCATCTTGACTGGCGCGATACTACTGTATCACCAGCTGTGGATTTTTATACCTATGCCAATGGCAATTGGAAAACAAATAACCCAATACCAGCTGACTATGCTTCCTGGGGAAGCTTTCATGTTGTTAATGAGAAAGTACAAAATATTATTCATCAGATGCTAATCAACGCATCGAAGAATACTCACGCTACACCTGGAAGTATTGAGCAGAAAGTAGGGGATTTTTATTTCAGTGGAATGGATGTTGATAGTATTAATAAATCAGGTATCACTCCTTTGCAACCAGAATTCACTAAAATAGAGGCAATGAAGAATCAGAATGATTTACAGGCTGAAATTGTTCGCTTGCACAAAATAGGTGTAGGGGCTTTGTTTAATTTTGGCAGCATGCAAGATTTTAAGGACAGTACCTCCATGATAGGTGCAGTTATGCAAGGGGGATTGGGTCTTCCGGACAGAGATTATTATCTTAAAAAAGAAGCTAAATTTAAACAGGTAAGAGAAGCTTATGTTAACCATCTTACTAAAATGTTTGAGCTATTGGGTGACAGTCCTGACATGGCGGCAAAAGAAGCTAAAATTGTAATGGATATTGAAACTCAATTGGCTAAAGCATCCATGTCACAAGTGGAGCAGCGTGATCCACACGCCATTTATCATATGATGACCATTAATGAGTTGGATAAAATGACACCTAACTTTTCCTGGTCTCAATACTTGATAGCCAGAGGTCAGGGCAAAATCAATAAAATCAATTTTGCTATGCCTGATTTTTTCAAAGCGATGAATGAATTATTACGGTCAGTTAGCCTGGATGAATGGAAAACTTATCTGCGCTGGCATTTGATAGATGCATTCGCCCCTTATTTATCCAAACCGTTTGTCGATCAAAATTTTAAGATGGTGTCTGCATTAACCGGCACGCAAAAACTATTACCAAGGTGGAAAAGAGTAGTTAACACGGAAAACGCCGCATTAGGATTTGCAATCGGAGAATTGTATGTAGAGAAGTATTTTTCTCCAGAATCCAAACAGAAAGTCCTTGATATATTAAAAAATATCAGAACGGTACTACAAGAAGATATAAAAACTTTAAGCTGGATGTCACCAAAGACTCGTGATGCGGCATTGAAAAAACTGGATTTAATGGAAGAGCGAGTTGGTTACCCATCCAAATGGTGGGATTATTCCAGCTTGAAAATAGATCGTGGGCCTTACGTATTGAATGTTATCCGAGCAAACGAGTTCTTGATTAATCGAGATCTCGACAAAATTGGAAAACCAGTAGATAGAAGCGAATGGGCAATGACTCCTCAAACTATCAACGCTTATTATGATCCCTCAATGAATAACCTCAATATACCGGCGGGTATATTGCAATCCCCTTTTTTTGATCCAAAGGCCCCGGCTGCCATCAATTATGGAGCGATAGGGTATGTAATAGGTCATGAAATGACCCATGGATTTGATGATCAAGGTGCTCAATTTGATGGTTATGGAAATTTGAAAAATTGGTGGGCGCCTAATGATTTATCAAAATTCAAGAAAGCGACACAATGCATTGCTGATCAATTCTCAAAATATGTCGTAGATGGCGATCTGCATGTACAGGGACAATTAGTTGTCGGTGAAGCAACTGCCGATTTAGGTGGAATGATCTTGGCATATAAAGCGTTTCAGAGGTCAAAAGAGTACAAGAATGCCAAAACCATAGAGGGAATAACCCCAGATCAACAATTTTTCTTGGGTACAGCACATGTTTGGGCTATGAATGTCAGGCCGGAGCAACTTCGTAATCAAGTGACTACAGATCCTCACCCGCCTGCTGTATACAGAGTCAATGGTAGCCTGGCCAATATTCCTCAATTTCAAGAAGCATTTAATATTCCAAACGGTAGCCCTATGATGAGTAAGAATCGTTGTGTCATATGGTAAAGTGAGTTGAGCTGCAATACTTAAAAACTCGCAATGACAGCCGAATGGATTACAAGTTTAAGGATATTACTTAACAGAAAATATGGCAGTAGTTAATTGGAGTTCACTATTCGAATGACTGGATGAGGGAGGCTGTTATGTGTCGATTCGTTGCTTATTTGGGACGCCCTACGCTATTGGAAAATGTGTTGGTAAGACCTAAGAATTCAATCATCATGCAGAGTCTGCATGCACGTGAAACCAAATATCGAACGAATGGAGATGGTTTTGGTTTGGGGTGGTATTCACCGGAGGTTAGCTCTGATCCTGCTTTATTCACCTCCGTTTATCCTGCTTGGAACGATAGAAATCTTTTGCATTTAACAGCAAAAATCCAGTCCCCTTGTTTTTTTGCCCATGTTCGATCTGCCAGTGCGGGAGGTGTAACCAATTATAACTGCCATCCCTTTATTTATGGTGACTGGATGTTAATGCATAATGGGGAAATTAATGATTTTATTGATGTGAAAAGGCATATAAGGCATTTATTAGACGATGACATTTACCATTGGGTTAAAGGCCAAACAGATTCTGAGCATTTGTTTGGTTTGTTTTTGCAATTAGCAAAAGGAAGAGATATTAACCAACTGTCGGTAGCTGCTGATGTGTTGCAAGAAACTATTAACAAGATATTGGAAGTAATAGAACAATTTGGCCATAGTGGTCCTTCCTATTTTAATATTTGTCTGACAAATGGCAAGAAGATTATCGCTACCCGCTATTGCAGTCATGAGAAGAAAAAACCATTGACGCTGCATTATCTGATTGGGTATGTATTATCCACTCAAGGTTTATGGATAAAAGAAGAGGGTAATCCGGCTTACGTTGTTGTTTCATCTGAAAGGCTAAATGATTTGGATGAAGGATGGGAAGATGTGCCACCACAACATATGCTCCTTATTGATGAAAATAAAAACATTCAGTTGCGCCCTTTACAAACATTGGGTTAAACTTGAATGATTTTAACAATAAGAGACAATTATGGCTAAAGAAGAAATGATTTGTAGAATAATTAGATTCATTAATCAGAAACCAAGTAATAAAAAAACTTGCTGCGGACGCTAATGAGTTTTACTCTTTCAGAATTACTTCACTATAAAAATGAAAAAATAGTTACTCATTTTTGCCATTCTCATCCAGAGTATTCCATGCGAGAAGGGCTAATCCTTTTTGAAGATTTATTAGCCTGGATGTGGCTTAATAAGCAAAGGAATTTACGGGGTAAAAAAACCTATCTTTTTGGACCATTATTGATTATTGATGAGATGTGGCATTCTTTTATTTTACATACTCGGGATTATGTTGATTTCTCCATGAAGTACTTCGGTGAGTATTTTCATCATGACGTCGAACCTGTAGGTTTTGAGCATGTCCTTGATGAAGAAGAATTGACTGATTTTCTGCAAGATTGCTTTCAATACCTTAATAAGGAGTGGGTTGAAAGGAGATTTTCAAAGGCTTTTGCTGAAACTGATCAGCAATAAATGTAACAAAATAGTCAATGCTTTAACAATGAAATGCTTAAAAGGGAGGCTAGGAACACTGGTTTAAAGCAAATTGAATAATGTCCCTCGAAAAATTATCAGCACTCCACAAGTCATTATGTTCTTTGTCGTCAAAAGAGAGCATTTTTTTAGGTTCATTGGCTTCATTAAAAACGTTTAACCCTTCTTGATACGGTACTATCTGATCCAATTTTCCATGTAAAACTAGAAGAGGGGCATGAATTTCTTTCATACGAGCAAGAGAATTATATTGATCCCATGGTTTAAGGAAGTTCAATGGATAGTGATACTGGGCAAGCTTAGTTAATGATGTAAAGGGTGATTGAAGTATAATCGCACATACCGGGTATTTTGTTGCAAGGTGCGTTGCAACTCCCGTGCCTATGGATTCTCCATATAAAATCAAGTGCTTTGATGACACTCCATGTTGAATTAAAAATTCGATGGCTGCTTCTCCATCTTCATAAAGACCTTTCTCACTAGGTTTGCCTGGATTGCCTCCATAACCACGGTATTCTAATAAAAATACTCCTAAACCGGCATCAATAAATTCTCGCGCCAAAGGCATTCTGTAACCAATATGTCCAGCATTCCCATGCAAATAGAGTATTGTAGGGCGATGCTTACCTGCGGGGATATACCAAGATTTTAAATGCAAATTATCTTTTGTATGCAAGGAAACTATCTTCATATCCGATGCATTGTAATCTTCCAACTTTGGGGTATGTCTATTAGGGAAATAAATGAGGTGACGCTGAAATAAGTACATTAGCGTAATGACAATCCCTATAATAACAAGCCCGGTTAGTACAATTTGTTTCAGCATGATCATCTTAAGTAGGATTTAAAATATATTGTATTAATTTGATTATAATGCATTTTAATCGATTGGAAGCCAATATCGATGATGAGCGAATTGCCTCAAAGAAATGTTACCGAAGAATAAAATAATAAGGGACCATTTTTATGGGGAAGTTATCAATGGAGCTTTACTTAAAAAAATTTGTGGAAACGTTATAAGTCTGCGAAAAAACATCAGCAAGGCTTAATTCTTCAAGAGTTATTTGAATCAAGTGGATACCATAAAAACATGCGATTCACACAATTTGAATGTCTCGTCCTAAATACTTAGGTCAGGGTTGTTCAATATTCGCTCTTCTGCCTCTTTAAATATTGCCATCACCTTCTTGCGAGAACTGGTTTTTAAGTTCAGTTTTTTTGTGGTCTTATCCTGACCTTCAGCAAGAATTTGCATTTCTGGGGAAGCTAAAAATTCTAATTTTTTTTCTTCCAATTGCTCCATGGTTCTTATTTCTGATAAAGAGTCTCTCAGTTCTTTGAGTATCACTCGTTTCAGCCCATCTCCCTTTAAACCCTCATATATTTCTTGTTTTTTCGGGCTAAAAAAGCGATTCACATCCACTTCATGCGAATGTTTTTTAAACTTTTTATCCAGGGATAACTCTTCTAATATTGTCTCATGTAGATCATGGACAAGTTTTTTTGGCAATGATACTAGTCCCTCATGGTAAAATCTAAGCAACGCATCGGGATTATCTGATAACGATTGGCCTCTGTTATTTTCATACCATTTCTCTATAGGGACTCTCCAATCAATTCTGCTATCGTCCTCATCGGTGGGTGGATATATGAAATTATATACATATAGCCATTGATCTTTACCATAAACAAGAGACTTCCTGCTTAGAGCATCAACTCTGCCGTTGTCGTATCGAAAACCACCATCAAGATCAATCGTCTTCACCGTTTCTTCTGTTGCAATCAGATTCTGTGGGCTAATATGGTAAGGATTATTCGCCAAATCAGGATGCCAGTACCCTGCATCATTCAGTTCTTTAAGCGCAAGAATAAATTCCTCAATTTTGGGCTGGTCGATTTTTTTGTTAATAGGGATAGCATTGATTTTAGGCATGTAGAAATACACGTTTTCTTCACTTTTGATATTCCATAGTCCTAGAACGAAGTGCTCTTGAATACCATGATATTTAAGCAAAAATTGTTGTTCTAAAATATGGAGGTTGATTCTTTCATAAAACTCTCTTGGATGCCTGCCTCGAGATACTTTCATAGCCTTATCTTCTGTTTTCTCATAGACTGTTCCTTGTTCTCCTTTTCCAAGCTCCTTGTAGTCCTCCTCAGTACTCTCCATAATTTCAATGTTCTCTGCATGTTCACCTTTGTGACTTTTCCACATTGAAACATAATCTATGGGTTCATCATTCTCAAAACGAACAGCATAAACTTCATTATTATAACGGTAGATTTTAAATTCTTTGTTTGGCTCACTCAGATAATGGGGAGTTATGTCTGTTCCTTTGACAATGTTATTTATTTTTGGCATAGCAAGCTCTAATAGAATGGTTTAATATTTGAGCATTATAGTGAAAAAAAACTCATAATACAAATGAGAAGGATAATGACTTATTCACTTTGAGCCAAATGCAGTAATGCCTTTTTCAGTGGCTCATAAGCACAGTGTTGACTTTCACTAATAATGGTTGCTTTGGCTTTTTCAGACAGGGTAATAGATTTCTTTTGCACAGGGTTTTCCATTTGAGAAGTGGGAGCAATGATGGCAATTTTAATTGAAGAAAGCTGATAAAGGCCAGCTTCTTTTCTCAATTTATCCCGTAATTCAGGAAGCAAATAACGTATTTCGGAAGCAAAAGCAGCATTCGTTGTGGTTAAAACCAAACTCCCCTTATTGAAACTGCCTACTTGACATCTGGAGTTTAAATGAGATGGAAGAAACTCGGAAATTTTAAGAGATAATTCTTCCAGTTGCATAGAATGCTGACAAATTGTACTGAGTTGTTTATTTAGGCATTGACTGATTGATTTCATAACTTTGTCTTAATTGTTAGGTATCTATTAAAGAGTTAGACTATCGAAAAGTAAGTTGATTTATGTATAGAATAGCAAATTAACGTTAAGTGCAATATCATATTTTTTTGAGGTATATAAAGGTGATCAATGGCTGAAAACACTACAGAAAGTAATGTCATTTATTTTACCAGATTGCATTGGATCATATTTTTTGGTCCTTTCGTCGGATTGGGTTTAGTGATGGCAATTTATATTTATATTATCCAGTTGCGTGAAGTCAGCCTTTTTTTAGGGTTTTTTGCACTGGTTTGGATATTGATTACCTGGGTAACCTATCATTTTTCTTCTATTACCATAAAAAAGAAACAGGTTATTTTACGCACCGGCATAATAGTAAGGCAAACAGTGGATATCCCTCTAAATAAAATTGAAACGATAGACATACGTCAATCCATTTTAGGCAGTATTTTAAGTTATGGTACTTTGATAATCACAGGTACTGGTGGAACTCGCTATTTAATTAATTATTTATATAAACCACTAACCTGCAGACGCTACATTGAACAACTGATGAATGAACCACAGTAAAATAGTGCTCACTAAAAGAAGATTATTGTGATATAACTCTGAGTTTCCCAATTTTTAGGCCTTTGCGCACTAATAAAGTACCTGGGTGAACATGTAATTAGTATTAATCAACAATCATTTTATGGAAATTGTAGTGTGAACTATCGCTCAGATATTGATGGCTTAAGAGCAATTGCTATTTTATTTGTTTTATTTTTTCATGGGGGCTTAACCCTTTTTCCATCCGGGTTTATAGGGGTTGATGTTTTCTTTGTTATTTCAGGATTTCTCATTACAAGCATCATTGAAAAATCTTTGCAAAATAATCATTTTTCTTTTATGGAATTTTACAGCAGGCGATTATGGAGATTACAGCCTGTTTTTATTTGTTTGATTGTTGCTACTACCTTGGTTACCCTGTTTTATTACCTACCTGATGATTTGATGCTCTTTAGTAAAAGCGCTCGCAAAACGTCTATTTTTACGTCGAATGTGTTTTTTAAAAATGTAACGAGCGATTATTTTTCTCCGGATAGTAATCAATTGCCTCTTCTGCATATGTGGTCTTTATCCGTAGAATGGCAATGTTATTTTATCTTGCCGCTTGGAATCTATTTGCTTTATCGATTGGTCAGTCAACAACATCGAATCAAGATAACCTATTTATTAACCATCGTTTTTTT
This sequence comes from Legionella pneumophila subsp. pascullei, assembly GCF_900637585.1. NCBI lineage: Bacteria > Pseudomonadati > Pseudomonadota > Gammaproteobacteria > Legionellales > Legionellaceae > Legionella > Legionella pneumophila. The sequence continues at coordinate 2,999,131 of NZ_LR134380.1, read as the reverse complement.
AGCCTTATCCATGTATTACTCATGGAGTAATCCTGCAAAAACTTATTATCAATTTTCCAGTCGTATCTTTGAGTTTTTAATTGGTTCCTGTGTTGCTTCCACTTCAATGAGCAACCGTTTTTTAGTCAATAAATATGTATTAAATTTTATAACTATTTTCGCTGTTCTGACGCTGTTTTATATCGCAATGCATCATGACATCAATACAGGTTTCCCAAATTGGTATACTTTAGTTTTATGCCTTGCAACTGCCACACTGATTGCAGCTGGAAAACAAGAGCCGCAATCCATCATCACTAATGGTCTTTCATTAAGACCCCTTGTATTCATAGGATTAATTTCCTATTCCTTATACATTTGGCATTGGCCTGTATTGGCTGTAATTCGCTATTTAAATATTGAAGAGTCCAATTTGGTCCTTTGGGTTACTTTTGGATTGATATTTTTTATCGCTTATCTTTCCTGGCGATTTATTGAAAAGCCAGCAAGGAAATTGCATCGAATCCGGTTTGGCTATACCGTGGTTTGTTTATTGATTATGCCTGTTATTGTTACTCACTTGAGTGATTATCTGATTAAAATGAATGCGGGGTATCCTCATCGTTTCAATGAAGCTATTCAGGTTTATGCGGAATTAAACAGGTACAAAAATCCCCAGAGACCTTTGTGTCTGGAACGCAAAAATATCGAAGTTAATCATCATTGTGTTCTGGGAGCAAAAAATTCGGATAGTCGAACTGGCTTTATGATCGGTGATTCTTATTCCAATCAGCATTGGGGATTTATGGATACGCTGGCAAAGGAAGCTAATGTATCCATTTTAGCTCATGCAACGGTTGCTTGTCTTGCTTTGCCTGGAATATATCAATTTGATTGGAATATTAAAAATAGGATATATCAGGAATGCCATGATCAAACGGATCGATATTTTAATATGATTAAAACCAACCATTATGATTATGTTATTTTAGGCCAAAATTGGAATGGTTATTTTGGTGATAGAATTATTAATCAATTGAATGATGGTCGATCTCAAGAGCTTTCCTTAAAGCGCATTGAAAAAGCTTTGGATAAGGCTCTGCAGCTTATTATCGCTTCAGGAGCGAAACCTGTATTAATTAAATCAATAGCGCTGTCCAAGGGAAATCCTTACAATTGTTTTTTTGAACATATCAAGCTTCATAAAAAATACAATCCCGAACATTGTGATTTTAACCTGGATGTCAGTGAACAGATTTGGTTCGATAATTTGTTTGCAAAAATGCAGAGAAAATACAAGACACTGGTCATTATTGACCCACGAGTGGCTCAGTGTCCGTCAGGGGTGTGCAAGGTAGATATCAATGGCATTCCTGTGTTTCGTGATTCAGGGCATATCACTGATTACGCTTCCTACCACTTGGCTCAATTATACTTACAGAAGAATAATAATCCCTTAGTGAGTTGAGATAATTGGATGGATTAATGGATCGTGAATAATAAAGACTATTATTCGCGATCCAATAGTCTGAGATGCTTAGGGCGTAATCTCCCAGGGTAACAAAGTACCTAGTCTTCCTTGGCAGAGTAATCACAACCTTCACGAGGACAAAGAATTTGACGTCCAAATTTTTTGCTTTCTTTTAAGGTTAAGATTGGCCATGCGCATTTAGGGCAAGGTAAATCAACAGGTTCATTCCAGAGAGCATAATCGCATTTCGGGTAATTTCCACAAGAATAAAAGATTTTGCCTTTCCTTGATTTTCGCTGCAAAATTTTTGCCTGGTTGCATTTAGGGCAAGTGACCCCGGTATCAGAGGGCTTTTCTAAAGGCTCCATATGCTTGCATTCAGGATAATTGCTGCACCCAATAAATTTTCCATAGCGACCGGTTTTAATATGCAAGGCTCCATGACATAGGGGGCAACTTCTACCTTCCACGACTTCAGGTTCTGCTTTTTCTCCTTCTGGATTGCTTATATCCTGAGTGTAATCGCAATCCGGATATCCTGTGCAGCCAATAAAGCGTCCTCTCTTGCCGAGCCTAATGGACAATGGTTTTTGACATTTAGGACATTTTTCATCTAATAATTCCGTAGTAACATCCTTTCTTTGCACTTGTTCATCTATATTCTGAATTTGCTGGACGAAAGGTTGCCAGAACTCTTCCAGAACAGGGATCCAATCCTTTTCTCCACGCGCGATGGCATCAAGTGTGTCTTCAAGGCCAGCGGTAAACTGATAGTCGACATAGCGAGTAAAATAGTTGGTTAGAAATCGATTGACAATTCTACCCACGTCAGTGGGCAAAAAACGTTTTTTTTCAACTACCACGTATTCGCGTTGTTGCAAAGTATGAATGATAGAGGCATAAGTAGACGGTCTACCTATATCGTATTCTTCAAGAGCTTTAACCAAAGTTGCTTCAGAATATCTCGGAGGTGGCTCGGTAAAATGCTGATTGGTTTCAATATCCGATACTTTTATTTTTTCACCTACATTGAAAGCAGGTAAAATTTTATCTTCATTGTCTTCGTCTTTAGAATCATCTCGTCCTTCTTCATAGACAGAAAGGAAGCCAGGAAAGGCTATTGTTGAACCATTGGCTCTGAAGGTATTCCCTTTACCACAGCTAAAATCCACGCTCACCGTATCCAGGATGGCATCAGCCATCTGTGAGGCCACTGTGCGTTTCCAGATTAAGCTATAGAGTTTCAATTGATCGCTTGTCAGGGAACCTTGCACCATTTCTGGAGTTCTTTTGATGGAAGTTGGTCTAATCGCTTCATGCGCTTCCTGAGCATTTTTAGATTTAGTCTTATAAATTCTGGGAGAACTTGGACAATTATCTGCCTTATAACGATGAGTAATATAATCGCGTATTTCATCAATTGCTTCCTTTGCCAGGTTGACTGAATCAGTACGCATATAGGTGATTAAACCCACTGTTCCTGTACCTATATCAATCCCTTCATATAATTGCTGAGCGACCATCATGGTTTTACGTGCTGTGAAACCTAATTTTCTGGCGGCTTCCTGTTGTAAGGTAGAGGTAATAAAAGGAGGGGATGGTTTACGTTTACGTTGTTTTTTATCAATTTGAGTAACTGTTAAAAAGCCCTGTGCTTGTGTTATCAGCTGCTTTCTTATTTCATGGGCTTGTTCTTGTTGAGTGACTGAAAACTGTTGGAGTTTCTCATCGTTATAATGGGTCAGCCGCGCTTCAAATTCGGTGCTGGCATGAGCGCATTTTGCGATTATTTTCCAGTACTCTTGAGCGATGAAACGTTCAATTTCCTCTTCTCGCTCAACAATTAACCTAAGCGCAGGGCTTTGTACTCGCCCGGCAGATAATCCTCTCCGAATCTTCTTCCATAGCAAAGGGGACAAGTTAAAGCCAACCAGATAATCAAGGGCACGTCTGGCTTGTTGGGCATTTACCAAATCCATGGAAATGGACCGAGGATGATTAATTGCATCCTGGATTGCCGCTTTTGTAATTTCATTAAAAAAGATTCGATGAACCGATTTGTCTTTTAAAAGATTTCGTTCCTTCATTAATTCAAAAATATGCCAGGAGATAGCTTCCCCTTCTCTATCAGGGTCTGTTGCCAGCAGCAGAGAGTCTGATTTCTTAAGAGTTTTCGCTATTGTGTCAATATGTCTCGCGTTTTTTTCAATAGGAACATAAGTCATGGAAAAATGTTCTTCAGGGTTTACTGACCCTTTACGAGCAGGCAGGTCACGCACATGACCATAAGACGCTAACACGTCATAATCATTTCCTAAATATTTCTGTATTGTTTTAGCTTTCGCGGGCGATTCAACGATCACCAAGTGTTTACTCATATCAAATAAACCTTATCCTTTATGGGTTGTGTGGCTCACTAACAGTTCATGAATGGCTTGATATCAGTACACTCATTAATTAGTGAATTGTCAATTCATCTTCTGTTTGGTATAGCACAAGATCAAGAAAAGTTAACTGCTCTTCATTCAAGGTGGATGCCAGAGCATTTCTTATAGTCCATTTTGTTTCTTGCAAGGTTACAATACGAGATTCAGAGAATTGCAGTTGATTAATTATTGATTCAAATTGATCGATATCGACGATATTCCATAATTTCATACGCATTAGAAATTGATAACTGGCTTTTGTCAGTTTCATTTGCTCATCGTAAGTAAAAATACGCGTTGATTTATGTTGAGCGGATTTGATAAACAATGATTGTTCTTCAGTACTTAAAAGATCTTCTTCAAGCAATTGATTTGGGGAGTCCTGATCATTGGCTTTATGGCTTTTTTGGAGTTGAGTAAGACTTTTTTCAAACAAATTCAATAACATTTCAAATAAATTATCTTTCATATTCACACCTTATATAGCCACCGGGAACTGCCATAACAGCCCCTTTCAATTCTAGTTCAGCCAGTCCACTCGTGACTTGTTCCATGCTATATCCGCTACGAACAATGATTTGATCGATAGCCGTAGTTTCAAAACCAATGAACTTTACTAGGTTTTCCTTACCGCTGGCAAGGGAAAAAATTGGTTTATTAGAAGCGATCTGATGGTGCTCTATTTTTAGCTCATCGAGAACATCAGTCACTGAGGTTACTAATTTTGCACCTTGTTGCAATAAGTGGTGGCAGCCCCTGGCTAAAGGGTTATGAATCGAACCGGGAATAGCCAATACATCTCTATTTTGTTCCACAGCCATTCTTGCTGTAATTAAAGAACCGCTTTTAATTGCCGCCTCGATAACCAAAATGCATAATGATAGACCGCTTATTATACGATTTCTGAGTGGAAAATGTCCAGCGATTGGCGGACTTTTTAAAGGAAATTCGCTTAATAATAAACCATTCTCGGTAATTTGCTCGGCCAATTTTAAATGTCGACGCGGATAGATGCAATCAATTCCCGTACCTAAAACCGCTATTGTTTTGCCACCTGCTTCCAGACAACCTAAATGGGCATGGGCATCAATTCCTAAGGCCAAACCACTCACTATGGTTACCCCATACCTGGAAATCTCTTTGGAGAATACCCGAGCATTTTCATTCCCTGTCACAGAAGCATTGCGACTTCCAACAATTGCCAGACTAGTTTGTGTCAAAGCAGAAAGTTCACCTTTGGCATATAAAATAAAGGGAGGATCCGCGATTTCTTTGAGTAATGCAGGATAATATGGGGAGTCCCAAGTTACAATATGATGATTTTCTGATGAATTTAGCCAGTCTAAATCAGCTTTTATAAAGTCTTGGTCAAAATTTTTTATGGTTTGTGCCAGCCAAGGCGGCATGCCAGCTTGTTCCAGTTCAGCGCGGGACAGTTGAAACATAAGGTTTAAATCAGGCCATCTTTTTTGTAGTTTTAATACAGTCCTGGGGCCAATTTTTTTCATCCTGTTTAAGGCGAGGAGGGGTTGCAGATTACTCATGGGTTCGTTACTGTATCTAATAAATGAATAGCACGCGTGGATCTTACTATCAGGGCATAACTTGCTTTTGTGAAAACACGAAACACCATGGCTTCACCAAGACGCTCTTGCGGTAAGGTAATAGGTCTAAGATGATTTTGGGGATCATTGACAATACGTTCCTTGCCATAGATAGCCAAAACATCTCCCGGTTTCATTCCGGATGTTTCTCCAAGATTGATGATGATTACTCCTCCCACAGCTTCTTGGGTGTTTCCAACGGGCATATTGTCAGGCATTTCAATAATGTATCCCCTGACTTGTCTGGCAGGAGTTTCGGGTTCGAAATATAATTCAAATTCAGGGTGGTTATTGATTAATACCTTATCATTGATTTTGATGCCTTGATTGATACTGGTCAATAAAACCGTAGCAGGCTCGCCGCCAGCAACCAGTTCTCCATAACCAACCAGGACCGCTTTATAACCTAACAATTCATGGGTTATGGGATCAAAATAATTTCTACCTCCCCTGAAGATAGAATACCCTATAGTGCCTCCTTGAGGCATTTCTTTGGAGGGATGCAAGCCTCTGACATAAATTTCATCTCCTTGGCCGCCAAGCATTCGCTCACTCATGAGTGCTACCACATACGGTGCTCGGCTTAGTACATTAACATCCAGGATTAACGATTCATCCAAAAAAGGTTTGATATCGCCTAATGGAATTGGTGGTACGGCGTCTTCTTGAGGAGTAATTCTGATATTGGGAGAAAGCTTGATTGTTCCATTAGACAGAACTCTGAGATAGGGGATGTTTTGATAATACTCTAAAGCGATCACTGCGCCAGGATATAAGCGATCGGGATTTTGAATCTGGGGGTTTGCGCGCCATAACGCTTTCCATTCCCAGGGATTATTCAAATAACGACTGGAAATACTCCATAAGGTGTCTCCAGGTTGTACAACATAACGAGAAGGAGAATCTGGTCTTAGGCTTAAGGCATGAGTAATGGATGACATGATGAAACAGAAAATGAGGAGACAATATTTCATGTATCAATCCCTTAAGTTGAGCCTTAGCATCTTGCAGCATTACCGTATATCGGGGATAATATCATGATTAATGTGCAGAGAACTAGATTAACAATGGCAATTCGCAAGATTCTTTATTTACCTGATGAACGGTTAAGAAAAATAGCTAAACCAGTAGAGACCTTTGATGAGAGCTTACAGACATTAATCAATGATATGTTTGATACAATGTATGATGCTCGTGGAGTTGGGCTTGCTGCACCGCAAATAGGAGTCAGTTTGCGTTTATCTGTCATTGATGTTGTTGGAGATAAAAAAGAGCAGATAGTTATTGTTAATCCTGAAATAGTTTCTTCTCATGGCGAAAAAGAATTTGAAGAAGGTTGTTTGTCTGTCCCAGGGGCTTATGATACCGTAGTCAGAGCTGAAAAAGTCACGGTGAAGGCATTGGACCGGTTTGGCAAACCGTTTGAAATAACGGGTGAAGGACTGCTTGCCGAGTGTTTACAACATGAAATTGACCATATGAATGGCAAATTGTTTGTCGATATGTTGTCTCCATTGAAGAGAATGATGGCTCGCCGGAAATTGGATAAATTCAAGCGTTTACAAGCTCGTAAACTATGAATGGGTTAACTATAGTTTTTGCTGGAACTCCGGAGTTTGGCTTACCCTGTCTGGATGCTTTAATTCAATCAAAGCATCATCTCAAGGCCGTTTATACTCAGCCCGACAGGCCGGCTGGCCGAGGCCGTAAATTACAGGGGTCTCCTGTAAAAGAATGGGCAATAGACCACCAGATATCAGTTTATCAACCCCTTAATTTTAAAAATCAGGAAGCTATCGATGAACTTTCTGCCTTGAAGCCTGATGTAATGGTAGTGATAGCCTATGGATTAATATTACCAAAAGCAGTATTGGAAATTCCTCGTTTGGGTTGTATTAATGTACATGCTTCTCTGTTACCGCGCTGGCGCGGGGCTTCTCCAATACAACATGCCATTTTACATGGCGATGCTGAATCCGGAGTGACCATTATGCAAATGGATGTTGGGCTGGATACAGGTCCTATGCTATGCAAGGCCATTTGTCCTGTGACTGCCTCTGATACCGCTGGTAGTTTGCATGATAAATTAGCAAAAATTTCAGTAAAGCCGCTATTGGATACCTTGGATGCTTTAATATCCAATTCAGCGCAATTTGAATTGCAAAACAATGAATTGGCGACTTATGCCGGTAAAATTAATAAAGAAGAAGCGCGAATTCATTGGTATGAATCTGCAGTAGAAATAGATAGAAAAATTCGCGCATTTAATCCATGGCCTATTGCCTATACTCTGGTTGAGGAATTAATGCTCCGGATTCATCAGGCAAAAGTAACCGATATCATGAGTAGTGAGACGCCGGGTATGGTGTTAAATATTGATAAAAATGGATTGTTGGTTGCTACCGGGGATAAAGCACTGTTAGTGGAAAAGATTCAATTCCCCGGAGCGAAGGTCATTTCGGTTAAGGATTGGTTAAATTCTGGAAAAACACAATTGCATAGCGGTTTAATGTTGCAATGAAAGTAAATGATAGACTCCAAGCCTTAAAAATTTTGACGGCCCTGATAGAAAATAGAAAAAACCTGTCTCATTTGATGTCTCTGCAAGAAACATCTCCCCTGACAAAAGAAATTTGCTATGGATTTTGCCGCCATTATTTTCGATTGCAATCCATGGCCGACACTTTAATGAATAAGCGCCCCAAAGACAATGAGGTATGGATAGTCTTGTTGATGGGGATTTATCAATTGCAGTATATGAATAAACCGGATTATGCCGTGGTCAAGGAGACAGTGTCTTTACTTGGGCAGGTTAAAAAAATTTGGGCAAAAGGACTGGTGAATGCTGTGCTAAGAAATTTTTGCCGTCGACAAGACCTTATTCTGGAGAAACTGTCAGCAGAGCCTGTTTTTATTTATGGACAGCCAAACTGGTTACTTCAGCGCCTGCAAAAGGACTGGCCAAACGATTGGCAACTCATTGCTGAGGCGAATGATAGACACCCCCCCATGTCATTGAGAGTCAATGTGTTGAAAAACTCAGTTGATGAGTATCTTGATTTGCTAAAAAAATCTGGAATAGAGGCTTTTAAACACCCTGCTGCGCCTGATGGAATTACTTTGGCAATCCCCTGTGATGTGACGACACTTCCTGGTTTTGCGCAAGGTTCTGTGTCAGTTCAGGATGCGGCACCTCAATTAGCAGCGTATTTATTGTCTTTAAAACCCGGGCAGCGAGTGCTGGATGCTTGCTGTGCTCCTGGTGGAAAAACATGCCATATTTTGGAGAGAGAGCCCGGTTTGGCTTCCTGTGTTGCCTTGGATTTAGACCCTCAGCGGTTACAACGGGTAAAAGATAATTTAAATCGCTTGGGTTTGAAAGCAACCATAGTGCAAGGAGACGTGTTGGAACCCAAAAGCTGGTGGGATGGCCATCCATTTGATCGCATTTTACTGGATGCGCCCTGTTCTGCCACAGGAGTGATTCGACGGCACTCAGACATCAAATTATTACGAACAGATGAAGAGATTTTGGCAATTACTCGAATACAATACAGTATGTTGAATTCATTATGGCCACTGCTTGCACCGGGTGGTTTAATGGTTTATGCCACATGCTCTATTATGAGTGATGAAAATGAATTGCAAATCGCTCGATTTGTCTCAGAGCATCCCGATTGTCAAGTAAGTGATGACAAATGGTCTTGGGGAAGGTGGACTGGTCATGGTCAACAGATATTACCTGGAGAACAGGGTATGGATGGTTTTTTCTATAGCGTATTGCGAAAGGATGAAAAATGATAATTGATTGGCCTGTAATTATTGTCTTATTTTGTTTATCCATTCCTGGTGTTTTAATCACGATGCATCGCTTGGTTTATTTTCTGCTAGTTGATAATACCGAGAGATTAAAAAAAAGATTTAGTCGTTTTGTTGTGCTGCAAACCTTATTTATGACATTTGTCATGAGTTTTGCTGGTTCCATCTTGTCTTCACGTACTGGATTAGGCGATCCTATCCTGGAAGGTCTTTTGCAAGGCAAAGCCAGTTTGAATGCCTTTCAAGTGATTTTATTACCTACTTTTTTGTATGCGCTTTTAGGTCTGGTTATTTTTTGTATACTTTATTATGGTTTGGTCGGCTCCATACTCGATGAAAAAAGTTTTAACATCATGTCAAAGTTGCGAACCAAAATAGGACTCGATGGCTGTGTGCTTTATGGAGGGGTTGTAGAAGAAGTCATTGCCAGATGGGGGCTGATGAATGTAGCGAGCTTTTTTGCTTTATTGTTCACAAGTCAAATTAATTCAGAAATTATAATTATTTCAATATTTTTGAGTGGATTTATTTTTGCTGTAGGCCAGCTTCCAGCTTATATTGCCGCAGGTTGTACCCCATCAAGACGATTTCTTTACTCTTTTGTATTATTAAGTCTTTCGCAGTCCATACTGTTTGGTTTTTTATTTTGGCAATATGGGTTGATCTCGGCAATTTTAGCTCACATGTTATTTCATTTGGGTTGGGACAGATATGAGAAATTATTTTAATTTTTATTCCCTGTTTTGATCGCAATGGAACGTTATTTTTGCCTTTACATCCTTAAAATAAGGTTAAAAAACCAGTTAAGTGTAAAAAAAATGTAAAAGTGCCGACCCTTAACTTTGCCTTAATTTTGAACATTTATTCTGTCTTTAATGAAGAAGATAATTAAAGGTTAAGATATGGCCGCGCAATTAGATCCAAGTAGCGAATTTGCTGCTTTGGTGAAACAATTACACAAGGCGCCCGATGATTCAGGATTAAAGCAAGCCGTAGTAAAGCGTTTACCTGAAATGCAGGTATTAGCTAAAACGAATCCCTTGGCTTTATTTCGTCTGGCCCAGATTTATTCGCCATCATCCTCACAGTATAAACAGATGATTTTGCAATCAGCAGCGCAAGGTTGCACGAATGCCATGCTATCTGCTTGTGAGATATTATTGAAATCAGGGTCTACAAATGACTTGATTACTGCTGCACATTATATGCACCTCATTCAACGTTCCAAGGATTCCTATATCATTGAGCTTGGCAAGAAATTATTAGAGGAATATCCTGGTTTCGCTGAAGAATTAAAATCCAACTCTAAAGATGTACCTTATCACTCCGCCATTCGTTTTTTTGGAGTGCAAACTGAAAATAGTAAGGAAGAAGAGGCAAAAATAATAAGCAGACCGACTGTTTAGAGTCAGTTTTTCTCGTTTTGGGATTTTTCTTTGTTGTTAGCCAAGCTCAATACAATTCCATTCTAGCCTCTATTGTGAAACAATTTCACATCCTGATATTTTTTATTTGTTTATATGCAATCCCGATTTACTTATTTACCTATTACGAGTCTGCAGGCAGGTCAGTATCAACCCAGACAAGATTTTAATGCAACTGAATTACAGGAATTAGCTCAGTCAATTTCTTCTCAAGGGTTAATTGAACCCTTGGTTGTAAGAACCATTGCAAAAGAGCGATATGAGATTATTGCAGGGGAAAGAAGATGGCGAGCGGCCAAATTGGCGGGATTAACTGAAATCCCCTGTCTAATTGGTGATTATAGTGATAAGCAGGCGTGTGCTCTGACTTTAATCGAAAATATTCAGCGTCAGGATTTGAATTTAATCGAGGAAGCAACTGGTTATAAGCGTTTAATTGAAGAATTTCATTATCATCAGGACGAAATCGCGGCCTTGGTCGGTAAGTCTCGTAGCCATGTAGCAAATATTCTTCGCCTCCTTACCTTAACCGATAAGGTTAAACAGTTAGTTCGAGACAAAGTGTTATCTTTTGGACATGCTCGCGTATTGGTTGGCTTAAATCCTGATCAGCAAGAAATGTTTGCTAACCAGGTGATTGGAGAGGAATGGTCTGTCAGGCACTTGGAGCAAGAAATTAAATCTTACAAAAATAAAGATATGTCCAGCCCCAAAAATCCCAGGAAAGACAGAGATATTGAACGACTACAGACTATTCTGGCTGAGCAAGTGGGTGCTCCTGTACAAATTATAAACGAAGGTGAGGATGGAGGCTGGTTAAAAGTAAAATTTTTTGATAATGATACCCTTGCAGGGCTTTTGGAGCGTTTGGGCTTGCGATATGATTAGCTTATTGGAACTAACTCAGAAATTGTCACTATGTATCAAACAATTCAACCTGATTTATATTGTCAAATTCAATGTTAAGGAACCTATTTAGATGAAAAGGACGTTGACTGGCGTATTCATGTGGGCAGTATGGGCACTGTCGTCTCACGCGGCAAGTATGCAGTTTGAAGTGGATAAGTTAATTAATCGGTTAAATCCCCATGTGAACCTGGGGATAGTGGTGACTGATCTAACCTCTGGCGAGACTCTGTATAAACGCAATGCAAATCGTTTGTTTATTCCTGCCAGCAATATGAAACTTTTTTCTGAGGCCGCTGCACTAATGGCTCTAGGGCCAGACTACCAATTTAAAAATCAACTCAGTACAAGTGCTAATCAATTACAACAAGGCGTATTGCACGGAAATTTGTATTTACATCTCAGTGGTGATCCCTCGTTTAGCCGAGAGGATCTAAAAACTTTACTTTCTTCACTCAAGGATTGGAATATCACGACCATTCAAGGTAATGTGATCATTGACAGTAGCCTGATGTCTATTCCCGCCTATCCTCCTGGCTGGCTAACTGCTGATTTATCGTATAGTTATGGTGCGCCAATAGCACCGTTGATGATCGATTCTAACCGGTTAACCATCACGGTGAACCCGGGGGCTAAAGCAGGTGATCCGGCTGTTGTTGAAGTAGATGATGGCGGTGGCACAATCAACCTGAATAATCAGGCGACTACAAAGGCAAGTACTAAAGGGTGTGGTGTGGGGTTTTATTTGGATCCTGAGAACAATTTAACGGTAAGGGGTTGTGTTGGATTAGGGCAGTGGGCTGTTCAACAACGTATCGCAATAAAGAGTCCTTTTGTGTATGCCCAGGGAATGATTGTAAGCGAGCTTGCCAAGGCGAACATTAAATTAAATGGGCAAGTTTTACTTGGAAGGGCACCTTCTGGTACTTTATTAATCGCTACTCGCTATTCAAAGCCAATTTCCCAACTGATGGCAGATACTTTAAAACCTTCTGATAATTTATATGCCGATAGTTTATATTTGCATGCCGCTGCCAAAATCAAGGGAAGTCCTGTGGATTGGAAGCAAGCACAACCAGTAATTAAAAACTTTTTGCAGCAACAAACAGGAATCGATTTGAAAGACTCGGTTTTCACTGATGGCTCTGGATTGTCCCGTTATAATTTGGTAACTCCAGAGCAAACCATGGCGCTTTTAAAATTCTTGTATCAACGTTTTCCATTATCTTATGAGTACATCGCCGCACTACCTATCTCTGGCCGGGATGGGACTTTGCAGAAACGGTTCAAAACACCAAATCAACAAGGATTTGTGCGGGCAAAAACTGGGACGATGACAGGTATGAATAGTTTATCCGGGTACTTGTATACGGCTAATGGACACACTTTGGCCTTTGCTATGTATATCAATCGATTACCTGGAAAACCGGCTGGCCCGGGACGTCCATTGCTAGATGCATTATGCACTTATTTCCTGCAGCAAAGCCCGACAAGCAGTCGACTGGCGCGGGTATTATCTCCTCATAGTCGCATTAAGTTCCAATTTAATCCTACACAAATTGAGTTACAGAGAGCTCATCAGGCCAAATGGAGGCGTTTGGAAACGGCAGTAAGACAGGTACTGAGAGGGCAAGATGTGAATGTGGTTTATCGGGGCAATGAATTAATCGTGACAGACAATCAGTCTAATGCAAATAGCGTTTGGAAAGCTTTACAGTCAATTGGCAAGAAATATTCATTTGCTGTAGCCTTGTCTTCCAAAATGATGCCTGTTACACCATCAGTAAAACCTTTACTTCTTTGGGTGCAAACGCCAGGGTCTGAAAATAAGGCAGAGAGGACCTGGATAATTCGGGAAGCGGTATAATCTGAGTTTGATAATTAAAAGAAAAATTAGCCTCGTATCACAAAATGTAATGCTGGGCTCTTCCAACGTTATCTCGAACCGTTTGGGCTGAGGAGGCATTTATGCCGTCGCGAAGCCTTGTATGAGATTTAATGCTTCGTGCCAAGGCTTCGAGACGATGCTTATGCATCTCCTCAGCCTGAGCGGACGCTGGATATCGACTGGTTCTCATATAATCCTTATCCATAACTCACTTTAAATAGAATATTTTTTCCGCATTCGGGCTTTGTAGTATTCAGTGTGACTGTAAAAAAGCTATAATTGCGGACTGATTAATATCAGTATAAATTGATTTGGAGTGTTAATTGAAGTTTATTATTCGAGTGGTTCTGTTGTTGACAGGCTTGGTTTCTTTAGCCTTTTCTGCGCCAAAGTTTCTAACAATCTCTGATATTCATTATGGCGCAGAAAATATAGCGAAGGATGGGCAGGATACTGGAAAGGAGTTTTTGGATGTCACATTAAAACGATTTGAGGAATTGTCACAAAAAGTAGACTTTATTTTACATTTGGGCGATCTGCCTACTCACTCGCTATTTTCTACCTCTAAAAAAGAAGAATATGAACAAGTTGTATTTCATGGTTTGTATGAAGCCAATCCAGGTCAAAAGCCAATATTTTATATTACAGGGAATAACGATTCACTGCTTGGCAATTACCAGCCATTTTCTTCGGACAATAAATCACCGCTCAATTTGGCTGTCGATTGGGCTGGCGCTTGCGCTCATTGTGATGGCTTAATTATTGATGATACTCATATGTACAAGGATGGGTATTACTCCAGTTATGTCATCCCCAATAACAAAGATATTATTTTAATTGCGCTCAATTCGGTTCAATGGACCAAAACCCCTGTTTTTTTACCCAAGTATCCGAATCAACAAAGAGATGCCTTTGTACAATTATTTTGGTTTGAACAACAATTAAAAAATCACCATGCAAAGCAATTGTTGCTGGCCATGCATGTTCCTCCTGGAACAGCCTACAATGGAAATCAGTTTTGGCATGAAATTTATCTGGATAGATTTTTGAAGTTATTGGAGAAATATCATCGCTCCTATGACCAAATTACCATACTGTTCTCACATTCCCATATGGAGGAGTTCAGGAGAATAACATTATCCGATGGTTCAGCTATTTATGCGTTTTCTACTCCCGGAATTAGCCGGGCACATCATAACAATCCCGGAATGAAAATTTTCGATTTAGACAAGCAAATGAGGGTCGGAAATTTTACAACTTATTTTACGTCCGATTTGTATGAGTGGGGCAACGAGTATTATCAGGCCATGAATAATCCTGAAGCCATTTTTCCAAATTGTCAAAATAAAACGATACCCCAGTGTCTGCAAACCTTAAGTCCTGAACAAGTGTGCAATAGTCTGGAAGCAGGGCTATTTTATGGAGTGAAAAGCACCCATGTACCCTATCAGAGATGCATTCATACTTACCAGATTAATTGAATTGAGATTTCCTTTACTGAGTAAGCTTAACGAGATGTTCATTGCTGTCTTTAGGTTCCAAATACGCTGCGACAGCTTTTTGTAAGGCAGCAATATCATCTTCGCTTCTTGTCGTTGCCTTATTTCTAAAGAAATCAATCATTGGATTCTGGTGTGTCTTTATTATTTTTGCATGACCAGGGTTTAAGGTAAATGCAGAGATTAAACCATAGATCTTTTCAAGATTTCCATGCTGACATTTTATTTCAAAAATAAAATGTTTTAATAATTCACCTTTTTCACGCCTTTGGGAGTCAGTAGATTGACACATCAATTGTGCTCTTGAATGCATAGTATTCAAAATCAAAGCGATATTTTCAGGAAGCTTCTTGACCGTTGTACTGCTTTGGACTATTGAGTCGGTCGTTTTTGACAGAGCATCAGAAGTTTCTTTATGTCTATGTTTTGTTTGCAGGGGTGGTTCAAATCGAAACATTTTATCGTAGTATTTTTCTTTGAAACGCTCTGCTAACCAGTCATGCATTGTTGTAGTCGGATGAACGTCATCCCAGAACATATATCCTTTGGCCGGTGAAATATGTTCTTTTTGATCAATAGGGTTTTTCTGATTTTCTTTAAAAAGATCCGATTCAACGTAGGGTGATTTTAACTTATCCCTATCAAAACCATATTTTTCGGGATTACTGTAAACTTCCTTAAATTGCTCGTTAACATCAAAGACGGAGAGATTGACAGGAATTCTCAATTCTTTGTATTTGTTGATTAACTCAAGAGATTTGGCCTGCAGTTGCTGATTAAAATATTCAGAGCAATCTGATGCATTACGTTGTTCTTCTGCATTTTTTCTTTGAAATCTTGGGGTTAGTGAGAGGTTGGGTAAATTGAATAGAACAAAGTTTCTGTACCCATTATGAATCAGCGCTTCAATATTTTGAATTCGGTCGTTAACGGCTTTATCTGCAGCTGCACGAGAAGGCCTGTCATTGGCGGTGATCAAGTCATTTGCACCAGACCACTCCACAACTAATGTTTCAGATTTTTCAAGATTGGAAACATTGTATTTTTTATCATCAGCCAATAATTGAGTTCGTTTTCCTCCCAGTGTGGCCAGAATCAGCCTTGTAAAAAACAGAACCAGGTTAAAGGTAAAGCTACAAGAATAGTCATGAGAAGTTAACCCACCTTCGCAATAGAAGCGGGCAAATCTTTCCCCTTTAAACAGAATGTGATTGTCTTCATTCAAGCTAAAAGAGTTTTCATTTTCTCTTCGCACCTTATTGTTGACGAGTAATTCATCGCCTATATCCGCATTATCTCTTGCATTATTATGCAATCTTAATTTTCTTCGGATATGTTCGATCTCAAATTGTTCTGCAGTAGTCGCGCCGACGTAGTCTCCCCAAAGAAAACCATTAGTGAATCGACCTTTTGGAGATTTGCTTCTTAATCCACTTAAATAACTCATGGGGATAAAACCCAGCAGTTCCCGTTTATTCAGCGTTCCTCTGTCGGATAAGCTGTCTCCTAATACTACAAGGTGAGTAATTTTAGCTGGTTTTTGAGTCATGATATTTGTAAGAAAAACAATATGCTCACATTATACTCAAAATGAACCTTGAATGGTATATTCTTTATTGTTCTTCAGCGGAAATTTTTTATTTCTGATAAAGTCAAATGGGTAAATCAGGTTTGGCCTTGAAGAATCCGCTCATCTAATCCACTTGCAAAGTGAATTATGATGAGGGGGTTTAGGCTTAACCGATCATATTTATTTTATTATGGTGATTTGTTCAGGCAGTCATTGAGTCTTCTTCTGATTCATTATCAGCAAGAGCACGGATACGTTGTGCTTCAATAGTTAAAACTTTGAAGTAATCATAGGACATGTAAAAATTACCCTTGTCTCCAAATTGTTCACCCCATGAGTTACGTAAAGTAAATAATCCTTTGTGTTCCCGGCCATTGTCATCAATAGCGATGGCATTGTCATCGTATCCAGTGATAATCATTTCATGACCGCCAAAAAATGGGCGCAGATAAATATCACGAGCAATTTCAGGAGTCAGTACCCAGGTATCAAATTGTGTTTTATTCGTTCCCACGGCACCCATAACACCCAAATCAAAATCCAGCAATAATACCGCAAAAGTAACCCGATCTTTTTGATTCAAGGCTGTTTTTATATCATTAATGGTTTTGTTGGTGTCTGTTCTGTCTAATACAGCCTGATAAACATCCAGGATCGGCGTGTAAATAACAGGATTAGTCTCAGGATCTTCACTCATTTCATGGAATTGCTCAAGCGACATGGCATGATCAGGGGTAGGTTGCTCGTTGTCTGGGTATTCAGTTAGTCCACCACATCCCAGGTTTTTTTGTTTTTCTTTGCTGACTATCCCAAAATTTTCCATTTGACTTAAGACTATGCGCCCTAATGAGCCATCCCAACC
Organism: Legionella pneumophila subsp. pascullei; assembly: GCF_900637585.1. NCBI lineage: Bacteria > Pseudomonadati > Pseudomonadota > Gammaproteobacteria > Legionellales > Legionellaceae > Legionella > Legionella pneumophila. The sequence goes on along the minus strand of NZ_LR134380.1, from coordinate 2,981,683 downwards.
ACTTGGTGCATGACCGTTTTTCTCCAGATACAGCCCTAGTTGTAATTGGCACAATTGACTGATGTAATCACCTTTGTTTAAAGCAGCATCTATGGCCGCAGTCGTTGCAAAAGTGACGCAAGTTCCAAAGCTTCCCTGGTTCAGAACGGGTACATTATTCATACCTAATTCTACTTTTGGGGGGAGGGCCGTTGATGTGGCTATGGTATTTGGTTTTTTGAGTGTGATGTCTGTTTTTCTGGCCAGTGCCTTGATAGCAGAATTTGACAATTGCATTTTAAGCAATTTGATTTGTTGTATGGCAGGTTTTGTATTGAGTGTTTTATTTTGCGGGGCCTTTAATGTCTGATTTAATGTTCCTACCACTTTGATATCTTGAGCAAATAAATTGCCGCTCAATGCCAAAGTTAATAAAAGTAATTTTGAAACACGCATCTATCATTCTCCGTTAGTAATAGGGACTTGAAATGGCTGGCAAGAATAACTGATGAATAAATAATATTCAATATATATTTAATGTGATCATGAAAGAACAAATAAAGCCATATTGGTTTTTAATTGTCTTTCAAGAATTGTACTTAGTTGTTTCATCCAGGGCATGAATAGGCGTGTTAGAGTTAATTTTGATGTTAACTGTTTATTCGACAGGAAAATTGAAATAGGTGTCTGGATAAGGTTCATTTTTCAGGGTGAAATGCCACCATTCATAGTAATAAGATCTAAAACCAAAGCGGCTCATAAGCTTTTGTAATAATTTGCGATTAGCTTTCTGGTCTTTACTCAACTTGGAATAATCAATGTTTGCTGACACATCCAGACAATCAAAACGAGTTCCTGTATCGATAGAATCGTCATCCAGATAGTTTGGCGTTTTATCGTAGCAACGCGTTAAATGATGATCAGATTTTTTTTCTCGAGAGGTAGTTAGTTTCACCAGCGTTAAGTCAAGGGTGCTTCCTCGCGTGTGGCCAGAGGTCAGGGCAATATAACCACGGTTAAACAAATCCTGTTTCATTTCACGAGGATAAAATTCGGGTTTCATGCGCTTGTCTTTTGCATTGCGGCTCCACTTATAAAAATAATCAACAGCTCTTTGTGGTCTGTAGCAATCATATACTTTAAGCGTATATCCTTTGGTTTTGATGTATTTTTCCGCTTTTTTTAATTGTTGCGCGGTTTGTTTGGTAACTATACATACTCCTCGCTTGTAACCAGGGATAGGATTTCCTATGAAATTGTTATTGGTAGCGTATCTCATGTCTTCAATGATATCAGGCGCTACATCGTGTAAATAAACAAAGCCTTTGGGAAGAGAAAAACTGGCTGAGCTCATAAGATAAAGAAGGATAAAGGAGCCTATTTTTTTCATTATTGGATTGTTAAATTAATAACCCTTAGAAGTTTACTGGAGTGGCGGACTGTTCGCTTTGCTTATCATCTACCACGTCTGATGTTAAGTCAACTTTTGAAGTCCTATCTTTTGGTTTTTCAAGCTCTTGTTCTGGAGTAGATTTTCTTTCCAATATGGATTCTCGTGTCACACCCAACTTTTGATGGAGTTTGGCATTCACTGTTAAATTATCCTTTTGTTCAGTTTTGTGTTCTTGTGAATTTTCTGATGCCGCTTTCATACCCTCGCGGACAATGGATTTAATCTTACCTTCTTCTATCCTGTTATTGATCGCATCAATAAAGGTACCAAATAGATAAGTGGCCGCAAAAGTAATGCCAGCAACAATGGCAGCACCTGCGGCCACACCAATTCCCAATGCAGCCACAGCCAAGCCTGCAGGGGGGAATAATAAAGTAAGAGCGACTAATCCAACGGCCGCTAGCAACCCAAGTCCGAGGCCCGCTTTAATTTTTGTGCCCAGATTTTTTGTAAAAGCGTTTTCTGGTCCCATGTCTTTTACTTTGGCAAAATTAGCGATCTTGCCGAAAAGACCATTATCAGCAAAATTGGCTTTATCCTGAATTTCAAACTTTCCACCTGAAACACCCGTATTGGCAGTATGATGCAGGGCCTGGATAGTAGTAAGCTCCCGATCAAGTTGTTCTACTTTTCCAACCTTTTTATCATGTGTCCTTCGATGATCCAGAAATTCACCAGTGTATAACCCATCCTCACTCATTGCTGTCCATAAAGCGTTGCCAACGACTTTTTGCGCCAATCTTTGGCCACGGTCATTATTACTCTTACACCCTTTCGTATTAGCATAATCCAGCTCGCTGGCGAGAGAAGCCATTAACGTTTGCAGCTTGAAATTATTTTTGCCATGATGCCAAGTGTTCTCATAATAGAGTTCTTGAGCTTGAATGAGGTAAGCACATGAATTGTAAAAATGTTGCAGTCTGGATTTGGTCTCAGGATCTGTTTCTTTATTCTGGATAACAGGGCTTATTTGTTCTTTAAGTTCTTGTAATGCGTTATTGATTTGTTCTTTGTGTTCTGTGTAATAAGCCTTTCTTAATGCATCGATTTGATTATGCAGTTCATAAATTGCTGATTCTTGTTTTTTAATGCTTTTTTCATAACTTTCAACCTGATTTTTCAATTGATCCAGTTTGGCTTTATCCCATTTCCCTTCGCCTTTCTGATATTCTTCGAAATAGCTGAATAATGCTTCTCGATAGGCTCCTTTCACCTCTTTTAAGGCATTTTCTTTTCTGGTAATTTGTTGATTCAGACCGCTGACGTCCGGGCCTTTTAATAACGCTTGTAATGCACCTGCTTTGTCGTAATCCGCCAGGCTTTGAGCCACTTTGTCTAAATTGGTGATGACGTCATCTGTCATTTGATTTACAAAACGGGCATTTTGATTTTTGGTGACGCTATTGTCAGAGAGAGGATTGAGCGCTCCAACCTGCCTAAACCAATTCACCCCCCAGGAACTCATGCGTGCTTGATAACCAACCTCTGTTTCCACTTCAGTATTGGCACTGGTTTGAATGGTGATTTTTGCTTTTGAGCCATCAAAAGCATCCATCATTTGCCGTACGTATTCAAATTGCTCTTTTTGATTTTCAGCAGCTACCCTTTGCCCAGCCGTTACAACTTGTGTATAGCATTCCGTGACAGATAACGGATTATGCTCTACATACAGCTTTATCAGTTGTGCTCGAGCTTTCTCCTCATCAGGAGGAAGCACGTCAGGGCGATACTCTTCGGGAATTTTATTCCAAAGGTCTTCATTGGTCATACGATCAATTTGACGCTGTGCCAGGGTTTGGATGACTTCTTCCTGGTTGATTAAAGTGACTGCTTTGATAGCCAGCTTTTTATAGTCATCAGCTCCCTTAAAATCAGAATAGGGCATGCGTGCGCCAGGACCAGAAAAGCTGTCATGGTGAATGGTCACGGTGCCATCAGGATGCCTTGTTCCTGCAATCATACGCGCCATACTGCTGTTGCCCAGGACCAGATCAGAGCGTTTATGGCTTGTAGTGTCATGATCCCTGTTGACTTCAGATTCATCCTTGCCCATTAGTCTTTGTTGACGTTTGGTGTACCTTCCACAAGGTATGTACATAATAAATTGTTCTTCGCCTTCTTTGGAATTAGGCGCTTTAAAGCGATGAATTAAGGTATCGCGATTATGACTGCGAATATTATGCCCTTCCTTATCCAGTGCTTTTAATTTGTGTCCTGAGGCTTTTGCCACAGCCTGTGTGAATTGCTGTAAACTGCTTTCAACTTTAGCCAATTGTTCCAGAAAGTCTTTGTTGGCAGAACTTTTTTTACTTGAAAACAAATCCGCTTTTGCTTTATCGGAAGGAATGGTTTCTGAAATGGATTTTTTGAAAGTTTTTGCAATTTCATCAATTGCGCTCTTTCTCAAATCCTTCTCACCTTTCTTATCTGTGTCTATCAGAGATTTAGCAGCAGCTACAAGATTGTCTATATAATTATTCGCCTCTTGAATAACATCAGGTTGTCCAGTAACAACGTTACCCTTTTCATCGTATTGACTATTCACTACCACGACTTGTTTACCCTCAAGCATTGGGTCTTTGAATACCTGTCTTTCGCCAGGATAACCATAGGCAAGATGCTGATTTTTGGGGGCAACTGGTTCCAGATCACTTAATAAATGGGTGACGTATGTTTCTATATTTTGAGTGATTCGTGGCATGGTTTATTCCATATCATAACGTTTATTTTATTATAGCTGGCAAAAATTAACGTAAGATTAATAGGTTTTTTATGAGACAATTTAACCCGTATTAAATGATTTTGTATTAGGCTTCACTTAAAGACTGTACTGAAAAATAGAATTTAGTACTATTTTCTCAGAAAATAGCGCAGCCTGATAATTTCCTAGTAAAACTCAATAGTGGTGGTAGTCACATCCAAAGGTTCTGGATCATCGACATCTAAAATGACGGGTTCAACCACTGGAGCGGCAACTGTAACTTGCTGGTATTCAACTACTTCTGCTGTGCTACAGCAGCAACCTGCGGTTGTTAAAGTGATTACGATCAGCATTATCCATTTCATAGCGAAACCTCTCGTCATAACTTAAACAAATTGTAGATTATTTGATCATATATTGCCAATATTTTCTGGATGCCTTTGAGTCTTTTTCTGGAAAAAAATCAAGTTCACTTGATACGGACAGGACTTACGATAAACCCCAAGGTCGAGGCAAAAAATGTTGTTAATGAGGGAGTGTAGATAAACTAAATGACCGAATTAAAAACATTTTTTAACAAAGAGATTGGGTTTTTCGTGAGTCCTGATGGATTTATTCTTTGGATTTCTTTCCATCGATGTAATAAAGGAATGCCAAAATTTGGGCTACAGCAAGATAAAGTGCTTTGGGTATTTCTTCATTGAGGCGAACTTGGGATAAGAGGGCTGTTAATTCGGCATTTTGTTCGAGAGGAATGCCATGTCCTTTAGCAGTCTTGATAATTTGCTGAGCAACTGAACCTTCTCCTTTAGCAGTTACTTTCGGAGGAGAGTTGCCATCATAACGTAATGCAATAGCGACGGGTTTCTTTCTTTTCATATTTTTATATCCAATAAACGAAGGTTTGTGGCATCGATATGATTATCTTCCAATCCGAATTGTAATTTCCATTCTCTTAAGTGAAGACCCGATTCATAGAGTGTTTCTTCCAAATCCTTATGGTAATCGTTGAGCAGTTGCAAGGTTGAGGCTTGTTGAGTATTAACCTTGATATCAATATTTTTAGCGTAAATTGATACGGTAGCTTGTATGCCTCCTAAATGGGATAAATTCAAAGCGAACGATACTGACCATTTGGACAACTGCATAGGTTCTGCCTTGTGTTGTTTGATCATAATAGGGATTACATCAATGCCGTCAGGAGTTTTTAAAGGAAAATCAAGCATGATGAGATAGGTTTCTTGATTCTCCTGCGATAAATAATTAATTTGATTAGTCGTGATGCGCGCTAATGCCTGTGTTAATTGCTCACGTAAAATATGGTGTACCGTGTCTGTTGACAGTCCAATAAGATTCAATAACTTATCTTTAGCCAGTGGTTGAGGGATGGCCCCTGGTAAAGGAAGAGGCGCTTGTTGAGGAAAACCAGATTCCAACTCGTTTGGCAGATGGATTGGCAGTTTAATGTCTGTGCCTAAACTGTGTAATAATTTAAAACACAACCCCTTAAAATCCGATTGTATTTCTTGCGGGGTTTTGTTTTTTAATAATTTGGATTCTAAAAACACACCGCTTTGACTAATCGCTTGCATAAGTTGATTGGGTAATTGAGTCAATCCAGGGATATTGCCTAAAATGGTTTTCACAATCTGATTGATGGGAGCCGATAAATTATTTTCTGTCATCAATTGAGCCAATGTCTGTAAAAGATTGGTGGCTGGCGCTTGTTTTGGTAAATACTGAAGTAAGGCATTTTGCAATAGAGATGGAAGCGGTGTTTTTTGTTGCACTTGAAGGATCGTTTCGGGGTGGTTCGCTATGACTTTTACTTCAAATAACTCTCCCGGTGTAAAATGATGAGATGCCTTTGCATTGAGATTTTGCCCATTAATATTGATAAGGACTTGATCATTAGACAGTGTAGTGACAACGACTGTTTTCAGAATTTGACCTACATAAAGTTCGGTTGCCGGTTTTGCTAATTTGATTTCTTGTCCAGGAGGGATTCTCACATTGGAAGTTTTGCTCATCTCGACCGACATATACCATCCTTATCATCATCAATTAGACTTCTATTTCTTATCGTCGTCCTCCGATGGACAGTTTCGTAAGTTGTCTAATAAGTATATACTCATCGTCTTAATTATCGGCAGAATTATGAATTTCTTTATAATTCATCGGGAAAGGATACCAGGCATGGATATAAGAGTAATCATTACACAAGATGTAATTGAAATAGCCTTATTCATCTGGTCATTGCGCAATTTAAACAGGGTGTGGTGATGTTAGATAGAGCAAGTGTAGTGGATGAACAATTTCTGAAAAGAGTGTTGCAAGGGGATTTCCCCAAATTAAGAAGCAGCATGAGTCCAGATACAGCAGAATTAGACAAGAAAACCGCTATAGAGTTTTTTGATTCACAAATTAAATCTCGGCTTCTTGATATTATTGCAAGACAATTAAAGGAAAAAGGCCTGTCTTTTTATACGATAGGAAGTAGCGGCCATGAAGGCAATGCGGTATTGGGTCAGGTTTTCAGAGCGAGTGATATGGCGTTTTTGCATTATCGCAGCGGTGCCTTTTTCTTGCAACGAGCAAAGCAATTACCTGGAATCGATGGAGTAAAGGATATCTTGTTGTCATTGGTGGCTGCGGCAAGTGATCCTATCTCAGGGGGAAGGCATAAAGTCTTTGGCAGCGTCCCTTTAAATATCCCGCCGCAAACATCGACTATCGCATCTCATTTACCGAAAGCTTTAGGCGCTGCTTTATCAATTACCAGAGCGCGAGAGTTAGGATTACCCAGTAAGTTGGCGCCTGATTCTGTGATACTTTGTTCGTTTGGTGATGCCTCAACCAACCATGCAACTAGTCAAACCACATTGAATGCTTGCTCCTGGATAACCCAGCAAAACTATCCACTCCCCATTGTGTTTATTTGTGAAGATAATGGGATTGGCATTTCAGTACCAACTCCATCCAATTGGATTAAATCATCCGTCTCTTCTCGTCCAGGAATAAATTACATTGAGTGTGATGGATTAAACATTGCGGATGTTTTTGCCAAGGCACAGGAGGCGGACTATTTGGCAAGAACAAAAAAACAACCCGTGTTCTTACACATGCGTTGCGTTCGTTTGTTGGGCCATGCCGGTTCCGATATTGAATCGCAATACAACACTCAGGAAGAAATTGAGCGTCGGGAGGCGAACGACCCCTTATTGCATACTGCAGGTATTTTGTACAGAGAGGGTTGGATGAGCTTACAGGCAATGGTTGAGCTTTATCAGGACAACCGGGCTTTAATTGAAGCCAAGGCGCTCGAGGCAATAAGGGAACCCAGAATGAGTTGTGCTGAAGAAATAATGGCTTCCATTGTTCCTTGCATTGAGAAAAAACAAGAATACCCATTGCCGGATGATAATAGACGGTCGCAAGTATTTGCTGGAGCTTATAATCAACTTACCTTAAAGCGTAATTTATGCCAGCAGATCAATTTCGCTTTGACTGATCTGATGATGCAGTATCCTAATATGTTGATTTTTGGCGAAGACGTAGGAAAGAAAGGCGGAGTTTATCGAGTTACTGCGGATTTACAGGCTCGTTTTGGGCAACGCAGGGTTTTTGATACCCTTCTCGATGAAACAACCATTATAGGTACCGCTATTGGTTTGGCACATAATGGTTTTATTCCTGTTCCGGAAATTCAGTTTTTAGCTTATCTGCATAATGCCGAAGATCAATTGCGTGGAGAAGCATCCACTTTATCTTTTTTTTCAAGTGGTCAATATCAAAACCCTATGGTGCTTCGAATCGCCTCTCTTGCTTATCAGAAAGGATTTGGCGGTCATTTTCATAATGATAATTCGATAGCTGTTTTACGCGATTTGCCTGGGGTTATAGTGGCTTGCCCCTCCAATGGCCCCGATGCTGCAAAAATGCTGAGGACTTGTATGCGCCTTGCCTATGAGGAAGGAAGGGTTGTGGTGTTTTTAGAACCCATTGCTTTGTATATGACCAAGGATCTGTATAGCCCGGGAGATAATGGATGGTTATTTGAATACCCATCACCTGATGAAATGATTTCTCAAGGAGAGGTTGGGGTATACGGGGAGGGCGATACCGTTATTCTAACGTATGCTAATGGCTATTATTTATCTCGCCAGGCGGAAAAGGTTTTGCGGGAAGTACATAATATTTTTGTAAAGATCGTTGATTTGCGCTGGCTTAGCCCCTTACCAAAAGACGCTATTTTAAAAGAAATTGCCAAGGCAAAACGTATTTTAATTGTTGATGAGGGTAGACAAAGCGGCTCAATTAGTGAAGGATTAATGACATTATTGATGGAAGAGGCTTCGCCACGTTTAAAAATAAAGCGGATTACGGGCAAAGATTGCTTCATTCCATTAGGAACTGCTTGGCAGTATCTATTGCCAAGTCAGGAAAGTATTATAGACGCGGTAATCGCATTACAGTCAGATAAAAGGGAGAAGGAAAGTGGACGACTTGTTGTTTCTTGATGAGCAATTGCATGATGACGAACGCATGATACGAGACAGTGTGTCTCGTTTTGTTAGCAATGACGTAATACCTTTGATGGCTGAATCTTATGAGCATGCCCATTTTCCAAAAGAGTTGATAAAACAATCTGCAGATTTGGGTTTGTTGGGGTTAACTTTACCTGCGGAATATGGCGGTGCGGAAGCTTCTTATGTTGCCTATGGATTAGTCTGCCAGGAATTAGAGCGAGGTGATAGCGGTTTACGCAGCTTTGTTTCTGTGCAAAGTTCTTTGTGTATGTATCCTATTTTTAAATTTGGCAGTGAAGAGCAAAAAAAACGCTACCTGCCAGAGATGGCTGCAGGTAATATCATAGGTTGTTTTGGATTAACTGAGCCAGACTCTGGATCTGACCCGGCCAGTATGCGTACTCATGCTAAAAAAGTTGAGGGTGGCTGGGTTTTGAATGGTGCTAAAATGTGGATTACCAATGCCCCTATCGCAGACATAGCAATAGTGTGGGCAAAAACTGAAGCAGGAATTCGTGGTTTTATTGTCGATACAAAATCTGAAGGCATGAGTTGTCCTGAAATTAAGTTAAAAATGTCTTTGCGAGCATCCATTACCGGGGAGTTGGTTTTTGATAACGTTTTTGTTCCAGACGAGAATTTATTGCCGAAAAGTGAAAAGGGTCTTGGAGCTGCGTTAAGTTGCTTGAGTCAGGCGCGTTATGGTATTGCCTGGGGCGCAATGGGCGCTGCCATGGCTTGCTTTGATATCGCGCGGGATTATTTGTTAGAACGCAAGCAATTTGCCAAACCTTTGGCTTCGTTTCAGTTGATTCAAAAAGATTTGGCTGATATGTATACAGAAATTATTAAAGCACAATGCCTTAATTTACAGATTGGGCGCTTAAAGGATCAGCACCGCGAGACACCCACTATGATTTCTCTGGCTAAGGGGAATGCTTGCCGTGAAGCATTGAAAATTGCGAGAAAATGTAGGAATCTAATGGGCGGGAATGGAATTAGTCTTGAGTATCATGTCATTCGGCATATGCTTAATCTGGAGTCGGTCTTTACTTATGAAGGTACCGATAATGTGCATACTTTGGTGTTGGGAAGACATATAACGGGAATTAATGCTTTTGGTTAAGGATTTTTCTGCTTTTATCGAGTTAGTTCTGAATACCACAAGGTAACTATTCTTAATCCGTAATGATTACGGTTCCAGTTCCTTTTTCTTATGGAAGGGGGAACTGCTTAAGCTTTTTTGATTTCAGAGTTGAGCGATTGCTTGCCAGATGATGCTACTGAATTAGAAAGGTATGTCCCCACCATGGATTGTTTTATGGATATTCGATGTAAAACGGTTTTATACAAACAATTACAGGAGTTTAATATGATTAACATGAGGTTAAAAGCAACTTTGATAGTCTGTTTGTCCGTTCTAACTTTAAGCAGTTATGCGAATTCATTAGAAAATAAAGAAACCATTTTACAAAGGTGTCATGATTTAGCCTCAACAGTAGCCTCTTTAGTTTCCAGCCAGGCTAAAAAAACCTGCGCGGAAAAATTGGTTATTGCTTCAATACACATTGATACAGCGGCAGACTGGGTTGTGGAGGATGTTCATTCTGCAGCAAAGCAAGAACTGGATAATGCCATTTATTCTTTGCAATACGCTGAATTGAATAGTTGTAATCGTTATGTACAGATATCTCATTCCAAATTGGAAGCACAAAGAATTAAAAGTCTATTGTAGAAAATAATGGTTCTATTTTTTCAAAAATAGTCTCTTTGCTTTAAGGGCAATGAGACTTTACGCTGCAGTTTAGTCTGTCATTAAAATTCTATATCATCGGATTGCTTTTTGTACCTTGTCCTACCGAGGGGCGGACAGTATTCGGTAAACTCATCCTAGCCACATCTCTTATCTTTTTTATCCCTGCTACACTTAAATAAAGAGAAGATTATATTTAAGGGCAGCCATATGATTGAGTTAGAACCAGAACCAGACACAGTCCTGGACCCCAAAGACATCTTAACCGAGGAAATGAAGTTGGAAGGATCAGACAACGATATGGATCATAATCAATTCACTCGTGGTGATGAAGTGGATCTGGTCGGTGATGGTGTACCTGGGTATGAAACAACAGGACAAGACGGTACAGATGATGAAATTGAGGAGCAAAGAGAAGCTCGCTATACCCCTACCTTGAACCCTAATCCCAAAAATGTGCCTTGATCTCCGTAAAGATGTTCGTGACGTAGTTTATTGTAAATTTTTTGCAAAATTCGCCAAGGCGCAAAGAGAAACATTCATTTTAAGTTATTATCTGTCTGTTAGTAATTCCAAGGTTTAAAATAATGGTTTTGGCAAAGAAAAGAGAAGAAACGAAAAAAGATGAACGTGCACGTGCAGTTGAAAATAATCCCTGTAGCATTTGTCGTTCATTAGGATTGCCTTTTTGTCGTGGTCATGGCGGCGGTTCAGGGGGTGGTGGATCGGATAGCGCTTCTGACGACAAATCAGAGGGTAATGATCATCAGTTGCTCGCACCAAAGAATCCTGCAAATGTTCCAAGCATAGATCAACTACTATTGCATAGTGGCCTATGGCATTTACCAGAGGATGCTGATTTTGTTTTTGAATTTAAAGACCCCCTTGCTTTAGTCAATATGACTCTGAACATGGAGCTTGGCTTATTGGTGTTGCAAGGTAAGCGCGAGCTAAGCAATGAAGAACAGAAGGCTCTGGATGAGTTGTATGATACGATTAAACAGGAATTTAATCTTTTTAAAAATTCAATAAAAGACCCACAATTTCCTCCGGAAACAATGACTCTCGCCAGAGAGGGTAATAGTTTGACGATAAAGATACCCAGCCCTAAATATTATGATTTGTTTGTGCAACAATTGATGGATAAAAATTTGTTACCCGGCAACGCACCAGTTTTGCAACATCAAAAACAATCAGTAAAACATCCGGAAAAATCGGAAGCGACAATGGAAAAAGATTCAGTAATGGAAGAATATAAATCATCCCTGCCTAATCCATTTGATATTAGTCGAGGCCCTAAATTACCTGATTGGGTATAATCTTTCCCAGGTAAGGATGAGCGGTAAAACTACTCCTTCCATGCTATTCTTAATTAACGAGAGTTATGGATAAGGATTATATAAGAAGCAGTCGAGATCCAGGAGCCGTTCAGGCTGAGGGATGCATAAGCATCGTCTCGAAGCCTTGGCACGAAACATTAAATTCCATACAAAGCTTCGAGACAGCATTAATGCTTCCTCAGCCCGAACGATTGGAGATAACGCCTTATCTTATCCATAACTCACGTTAATCAAAGAGATCAAAATGACCCTGAAATTTTTCCAATGATACGGATGACATAATATGACGGCACCCGAAATTACCTTATCCAGAGTGTACTCTCCACCGGAACATAAAGAAGGGCTATGGATACTTGTAGACCGATTATGGCCTCGGGGAATAAAAAAAGAGAGTATTCCTCTGGATATGTGGCTGAAAGACATAGCACCAAGCCCGGCTTTGAGGAAATGGTTTCATCAAGACAGTGATCATTGGCATGAGTTTACAAAGCGGTATGCCCAGGAGTTAAAAGAGAAACCCGAATTGATAGAACACGTTTTGGCGTTAGCAAGCACTTCACCAATCACCTTATTTTATGCAGCAAAGGATCTTCAACATAATCATGCACTGGTACTTCAGAAAGTACTAAAATCGTGGCCAAAAATACCAGAAATCAAGTAGAGCCTATTGCAGGAAAATAAAACCCAGACAAGCCAGGAACTTATACTTCACTCATGATAGTAAACCATAACCCTTGTTATTTTAGCCTTATTTAGATATCATGCCTAACCAATCGGGGCGTAGCGCAGCCTGGTAGCGCACTAGCATGGGGTGCTAGTGGTCGAAGGTTCAAATCCTTCCGTCCCGACCATCGAATTTCCTTTAAAATCAAGCAGTTACACAATCAATCCCAAATCATTTTTTATGTGAAAATATTTTGCTGGGTACTTTGCTGGGTACTTTATAAAAATCTATAAAGTTAATTTAAGTTACTGGGTACCTCGCTGGTTTCTTTACTCAAGATTGGGTGAGAGATACAAAGCAAAGAGCATTTAAATAAATTTGGACAAAAAAAAGCAGGCAACAAGCCTGCTGGTAAAGTGCATTTCGGATGCTAGGATGCATCCCTCTCACCATTCAAAATGGTTTGCTCAATCCATTGTTCTATTTCATCGCTATGCCATGCCAGCGTTGTGCCATTGAGTTTGACAGGGCGAGGGAACTTATCTGTAAGCCACCAACGACGTAATGTTACTCTATTTCTGCCGATCATTTTTTCAAGGTCTGGTATGAATAATACTTTTTGAGAAATTCGTTCTTGTGCTCCTTCAATCATGAGGCTCTCCTTATTTATCCGTTTACGGTGCTGTGTTGCCGTTTTTCATTTATTTCCAGAATGATCTGATACAGTTTCATCAATTCAATTTCAGAGTTGAAGCTGCCTGGTAGCGCATTGTGGCAATAGATCATTCGGATAGTATCAAGTGATGAATGTGACAACTGTGCTATGTTTTTCAAAGTGTAGTGCGTTGAGTCTAAAATATATTGAATCATTCCTTTGTAGATGTTGATCTTTGAATGGTGTTCCATGGATTAACCTCCTCACTTCCAATGTCTATAAAAATATTGCCTATTTTGCAAACAGGGGATAATAATTCTCCCCCAGACTTAAAATAATCTAGGTGTAATCGGTGTAACTTATGGTAATATTTACTTTTACACCGATGTAATAAATTACACGAATGTAAATTATTACATAAATGTAACTAAGTCAAGACATGTCAACTACTATTTTGAATGAATCAAACCAATTACTATTGGCACAAACACTGAATGAATTAATAGGGCGGGATAAAAAACTTACACCCGCTGCACTGGCGCGGAGCTTAGGTATTCCAACGAATAAAATCACAAGAATTTTGAATGGTGATGTTACTGATCCCAAGGCAAGTACCTTAGTTCAAATTGCAAATTATTTTGATATTAGTATTGAACAGTTATTGGGTATAGAGCCTATGACCCATCAGGGTGCTCTAGAGCCACAAGAAACGACAAGGCCTCTGCCTGTCTATGAGTTTGCCCACCCAACCCAAATGACCAATGAATGGTATCGCTGGTCATCCAATGAGATTGAGGGGGATTATTTTGCTTTGGCGATAGATACTGATTTGTATGAACCAACCTTTCCGCAAAATTCATTGCTGATTGTTAATCCAGACCTAATACCGGATGATCGCTCATACATTGTGGTGAAGAGAAATGACAGCCCGGAGCATTGCTCCATTAAAAAATACGTTACTGAAGGAAATCAAAGCTATTTGTACCCAATTAATCCTAAGCTACCAGTAGAATTATTCGATAGAAATTTATACACTGTGGCTGGTGTGATTCTTGAGGTGCATCAGAAGCTGCGCTCAAAAAAATAAGTTGTAGGATGTAAACATGGATAAGTGGAATCAAGGAAATCGATTATTACGGTTTTTGTATCAGAATTTGTATGTACGGTTCACAGGACAAATCAGAGAACCCTATCTCATCCGCATTGATAATGTCTATACCGATCCAGACAGTAATGAATTAACTGTTGCCTTTCATATAGCCAACAAGCGTGTTAATCAGGATATGTCTGTGGCGGAATTTGTAAAAACCGACATGATTTATCTGGTTGATCCTCGTATCGTCTTTGATATGGGGCAACAGTTTGGCTCTCATTCAGAAAAACTGATCGTTGCTAAAAAGGCAACGTCCAGTTTAAAACAGAAATGCGTGACCACCCTGAAGAGGGTTTTCATTGATGAATAAGTCTGTTATCGGAAAATCCAAAACACCTTTGCAATATAAAATATTCCACACGCTCTTGGGATTTGCAGTCTTCTTCTCTTTGATTACCGTTCCCGCAGAAGCACAGGTGATTCAAGTTTATGGAATACTCACCTCATCAGAATTATTGTGGTGGCCAGTGGTCTTTTTTTTATTGCGACTTATCTATGGCGTGTATGGCTTCGCATATCTCAGGCATGCAGTGTATTCGGTATTATTATTTCATGCGATTTACATTTTATTTTTAAAGTTTGCCATCTGGCTGCCTGCCTCTTCATTCTGGACAATGCAGGAAACATACACGCAAGTACTGGGTCGCGACTTTTTATACCTGACAAAAAGTTCTTTATTTTTATGGGGATGTGCGCTTCTTCCAATCAGGTTTGCAACTACGGCAAATCATAGGTACTTCGGTTACATTTTCTGGATATCTTTAGTGATGTTCTGCTTTCTGGATATCAGTTGGTTAAACACGCATAAAAATACTCATGACACCCAGATCGTGATACCTCTGCTTATCTATGGATTGCTCAATATTTTTTATAATTGGCTGTCCGTGCTTATTGCAAGAATTGAGCAAATAGAAGGCCCAAACCTTATAGACAGGCATCTGTTTAAATTTCATTTGCCACAAGTCCTAAAAGGCGATGGCAAAACGTTCAAATACCATCACATACTGTTTTGCTCCAGCATCGTATTTTTTATCGCATCAAAAACCATGGCTGCCAAATTTATTTCGATTGGCTTTGTGACTATCAATGTCGGGGGAATTGTTTTTTCATTGGCTTACCTTGCAGCCGATATGATGACCGATGTTTATGGCATTGAACGCACCAAGCAGATGGTCTTATTCGTTATCTTCTGCAATTTACTGTTTGTTTTTGATGTTTGGCTAACCAATATGTTAGCGATTGGAGAAAACGATCCCTTTAGATCGATTTTGCATAATCAGGCACGAATGTTCATCGCTTCTGCCACTGCATTCTTTCTGGGGATGACCATTAATTCCACAGTTATTTCACTCATCAAATCCAGACAACGCAGACGGGGTATTTCGCTGAAGAAAGAGTTTATCACCACCGTTTGGACACGAATTGCCACCTCATCGGCATTTGGGATCATCATCGATGTAAGCCTGTTTTCTTTAGTGGCATTTTATGGAATTGTACCGACTGAAAAATTGGCGAGTGTCATTGTTTTTGAGGATGCCTATAAAATATCGTATGAGGTTTTTCTGGCACCTGTTTCCATCCTGCTGATTTATTTTCTTAAGGTTAAAGAGAAGGTAGATATTTATGACGAGCTATCTAATTTAAACCCATTTCGAATTGATACGAATTACAAAGTCAGCGCAAACAAATTTGCTGAAAACTATATGAAACCAGCGGAGCGTAACGATGGATAACTACATGCATGACTTCATGGCCGTTGCCATTGAGGTGGCAGCGACTAACCCCATGGCACCATACGGGGCAATTATTGTTTATGATGATAAAGAAATTCTTTTGAAGTCAGTAAACAGTGCACACAATAATCCTGTGATGCATGGTGAGTTATCAGTGATTCAGACCCTCTTTAATAACGGGTTCAATGGCGATGTAAGCAAATTAAGTCTTTATTCCACTGCCGAGCCTTGCCCAATGTGTGCTGCTGCAATTTATTGGGCGATGATACCGAAGGTAGTTTATGGCTCTTCTATTGTATTTTTGCATGAGTTGTTTGGTCGGCAAATTCAGGTCAGAGCTGAGGAAGTTTTGTCAAAAACCCCAGACTTTTATAGCTGTGACTTGATTGGTGGGGTGAGAGAAGAAGAATGCAATAAACTATTTTTCAGAGCAAAATCTTTGATAGGTACGTTGAAATAAATAATTTAATGATAACAGTCGACTGCATTTTAAGAGCACTATGGTAATTTATTTAATTTCTCTAAAAGTAAAGTGGTGCGCCAATATGTTCATGAAAACACTTTATGAATATAGTGTCGCCTTGCTTCTCTGGGGGTTCTACTTTATTGCTGTGATCACAGAGTAATACCCAAAAGTTTTTTCCATGTGCGGATTTTTGAAACCAATGATTTTTAGCAAATCAAATAGTTCATTTTTAGTAAATTGTTGCGATTTGTGATTTATAAACATCAATAGGTCAAAACATGCTGTAGTTAATGGTGATATTCTATCTTCATCCAATAACATTTCGTGAATATATATTTTTCCACCAGTAGGCATTGAATTGTAAGCATGCTTGAGAATTTCTTTGCATTGGTCTAAGGGCCAGTCGTGAACTATTTGGCTTAATAACACGCCATCAAAACCAGTAGGCCAGTTTTCTTCATTAAAGAAATTTCCAGGATGAACGGATATCTTATCTAACAAATTATATTGTTCTATATACTTTTTTGTTTCATTGCAAACAGCAGGAAGTTCAAAAACCATAGCTTCTCTCTGAGGATACTCTTGCATAAATGCGATGCTAAAACAACCTGAGCCACCGCCTACGTCCAAGAGTTTTTTTGTAGACTTAAACAAACCACTCTTAATTGCTCCTATTGATGGTGCAAAAATTGTAGCATGCATTTTCTTTGTAAAGTTACGGGCTGCTTCAGGGGTGATGGAGCCTTCTTTCCACATATCAGTGATTACTTTTCCCTCAAAATGCAATTGGTTTGAACCTGCGTTTATCGCTTCAATAATTTTTTTGTGTTCTTCACGATTGCGTTGTGCTTCAAATATTGCTCCCCAGTAAAAGGGGCTTTCTGGAAGGAGATAAGCTTTTGATGTTGGGGTTAGGTCAAATTTATTATTATTATTTTGATTAAGTAAGCCAAAACAGACTAATGGATTAACTAATATTTCGATTGAGCGACTATTTAGCTGTAGTGCTTGGGCTAATTGTATTAGGCTTAGGCTTTTATTATTTAAGTGTACAAATAAGGCTAATTCATCAGCAACACTAAGAATAGTTAGATGATACATCGACATCCATATATCCCACATAAAATTATCTTTAACATCAGGGCAGTTAATTTTTTTCATATTTTCTCTTGGGTTTTTCAATTAAGACACTAGCCTGTAGATTTTAATACATTGTTTTTACGAAAAATTTTCTATCTCATGTCATTTCTTTCACTTTTTTTGTTTGGCTAATAACAATGGCGTTGATGCATAAGTTACCTCAAAAATTAATTAGAAAAAGCAACATGAATGCGCAAGAAATGGTAAGCATCACAACGGATGATAACAATGTAAATTGATTTGTTTTCCGTGTCTGTTGAGTCAAATCCCGTGCTTCTGTTAGCGAATTAGATATCAAATTTTTCATGAGGAGAGCGGATTCACTGGTGGCCTGTCTCAGTATTTTGTCCATAGCCTCTTTACTGCTAGACAATGCGGCATTAAGGACTTTCTCAGCTTTGTCTTTAGCATCATCCTTCCACTGAGAGGAAATGTTCTCCATTTCCTCTTTGAACTGAGCTATCATCTCCTGCTGAGCCTTTCGGTTTTCCTCAAGCAGCTTTTCATTCATGGTTTGGAGGATGAGAACCGGATCGTCTTTCCCCAAGACCACGCCATGTTTGATTGCAATGGCTTGAATGGTTTCATTAATTTTATCTGACATTAGATCACCATGGCGTTATCAATCTGGCTAAATAATTGATCTCGTATAAGCTTTAATCGCTGCCTGGTCATAATATTTCGCTCAGGAGAATCGATTGCTTCATTAAATGTCATTTTTTGTTGAAGCATGTTTGAGAGATCCAGGCCGAAGGTTTCTTCCTTTAAGTGAGGGATATTGATTATCGCCGCTATTCTGTCTTTTGTTTCCTTGTATACCCTCATTTGCTCAAAAGACCTTCCTTCGCTCTCAATTTTGCCCCAATAGGGATTTAGCCATACAACAAAGCGAACATCTTGTGGAAATTGGTTTACTAATTGAGAAAATCCGTGTGTTGTATCCAGCAGCGCTTGACCACCAGTGATAACAGTATGGATTATGAGCTCATGCCCAAGTTCTTTTAACAAGGTGGGCACCTGGTTGGTGAGTAGGTAATGCGATAAAGGAACAAATGAGCTGGCACCATTATCAATAATCACATCAGTTTGCGTATTTGCAATTTTTTCAATTAAAGCGTCAAAGTGGCGTGGGTTTATTTCATCACCATCCATAATATCCAGACGTTCGACCTTAAGTGATTTAAAACCATGAAACGTGGCATTAATGGGATCTGTATCAAAACAAAGGGGTAGTTGTTCTTTGTAGAGTTTGTATTGAGCAGTGGTTGCTGAGACAAAGGATTTGCCTACACCACCTTTGCCTTGCATAGTAATATGTATTTTTGCCATTACAAGAGTTCCTCCGGGTTAGGTATTGGATTAAAAGTAAAACCTTTAATTTCATGTGTTGTTTTACTTTTGCTCTGCTTCTCATCCCTGGTGTTTTCCTGCTCTGACTTAATTAACTTAAGTACGTAATGTCTAAATGCCTTATAACCGAATGAAATGTGGCCTTCATCAGATAAGGTTTCCCAAACAGCTTTCATCGAACATCCCTTATCAAGGGCTTCTCGAATGTCTTCTTTCAGTGCAATAAATTCAATCTTAGCATTGGTTCGCTTATTCTTTTTTTCTGACTGATTTTGGATTACCCGTTCGGAAAGTGGTTTTTTCATTCTTCTTTGGCGTCAAATTTTTATTATTTAAAAAGTCTAAATCATAATTTGGGTTCGAACAAGAAAAAAGAATATTTTGGAACTACTAGGAATTTATTAGAATATAAAAAAGAGTATGTTAGTCTTATAAAGGAACTTATAGGAATAATTTGGATTTATTTGGTGCTTTTGTCGAAAGAGTTCTATAAAAATCGTTGCAAGCCCCAAAAAATTCTTGCTATGATTCTTAAAAGTGATCTAGAAAAGTAGGGCAAGATAGGTGAAGTTAGCTAACCAGCAAGCTGGCTATCCAATTTCACGAGCCTTATTCGCACCTACGGTGCTCAACGGAAACCCAGAGATTTAAGCTCATCATCAGATACCCAAAGGATTGCAACCACTTAAATTAAGAGGTCAGCATCCTTATGGACGAAACACCAAAAGCCATTACCAGAAAAAATGGGCGTCACCTTCGTGTGCCTGTGCTACCCAATGAAGAAACTCAAATTAAAGCCAATGCGGTTCAGGCGGGCTTGTCTGTTGCTGAGTATTTAAGGCGCATCAGTCTTGGGTATCCGTTGCAAAGTGTGATAGACAAAGAACACGTCATCCAGCTTGCTAAAATCAATGCAGATCTAGGTCGACTGGGTGGTTTGCTAAAACTTTGGTTGACGCAGGATAAACGGGTTGCGCATTTTGACCATGCCACGATAATGACCCTGTTGCGTAACATCAGGGGCTTGCAAGATTCCATGTATCAAGTGGTGAAAAAGCTATGATCATTCGCCATATTCCAATGAAAAAAGCCCGTCTTAGCAGCCTCTCCGGGCTTGTTCGATACATAACCGATCCGCAGGATAAACAGGAGCGAGTTGGGAAGATTCGTATATCGAATTGCAATAGCCATGAGCCTGCCTGGGCGGTTCAGGAGGTATTGGCTACTCAAGCTCAAAATCAACGCGCCAAAGCCGATAAAACCTATCACGTCTTAATCTCTTTTGCTCCGGGGGAAGTCGTCTCAGATAATGTTTTGAACCTGATAGAAGATCGGATCATCTCAGCCATTGGGTTTAAGGAGCATCAAAGAATCAGTACTGTTCATCATGATACGGACAATCTTCACATCCATGTTGCCATCAATAAAATCCACCCTGAAACCCTAAACATGATTGAGCCATACCGGGCATATAAAACCTTTGCCGAAGTGGCCTCCCAGCTGGAGGTTGAGTTTGGATTGAAAGTGACCAATCATCAGTCGCGAAAAGGACACTCCGAGAATCTCGCAGATGATATGGAGCAGCATTCCGGCATTGAAAGCCTCATCAATTGGATGAAACGTCATTGCAAGGAGCCGATTGAAGCTGCGAAAAGCTGGGCGGAACTGCACCAAATATTGGCGGCGCATGGATTGAGCATAAAACAAAGAGGGAATGGCTTTGTTTTTTGTGATAAGAAGGGGCTAATGGTCAAAGCCAGCTCTATTTCTCGGAATTTTTCAAAACAACTTCTTATATCCAGGCTAGGAGCGTTTGTGGTAGCACCGTTGCAGGACGATACCATGTCACAAAACACCTACCGTTATGAACCACTTCATAAAACAAAGTCGAGCATGGAACTTTATGCCTGGTATCGTGAGGAACGGCTGAATAATAAAACCATCCTTTCAGGTAAGCTCAAAACGCTGCGTTCAGCCAAGGCCAGAGCGATTGAGGCGGCAAAAAAACGTGCCAGACTTAAGCGCTCAGCATTGAAACTCATGAAAATGCCCCGCATTCAGAAAAAATACCTTTACTCCAAAATTAGTCAAACGCTTCTGAATGAGATAGAGCAGATTCGGAATAACTTTTCCAAACAACGGCAACAGCAAATGAATGATCATCAGAATCGAACCTGGGCAGATTGGCTCAGGTATAAAGCTGAGGCTGGCAATAAGGAGGCGTTAACAGCACTCCGTTTTCGAAATCGCAAAAATCAGGCTAAGTATACGTTTTCTGGCGACATGGTGGATGCTTTTCATGGGCAGATGAAAGATATCGACTCTATCACCAAAGAAGGTACGGCAATTTTCAAAATCAACAGGGCAATCATTCGAAATAATGGCCATGAGATCACGATCTCAAAAGGGGGATCGATAGACGCTCTAAAAAAAGCACTGGAGATGGCGCGACAACAGTATGGCGACTGTATTCGCATCCATGGTACAGCACTATTTAAAAAAATAATCCTTCAGCTTGTGATTAAAAATGACATCCCAATCACATTTGCTGATCCGGATATGGAAGGCCAGCGCATAAAACTAAAACAGGAGAATAATGATGAACCTTCAAGACGACAGCGATATGGTAATGGAACAAGAGCTTCTGGACGCAATGAAGCTGTTAGAGCAGCAGGCAGAAGAAGCCGAACCCCATCAGCAACAAAGCCCAACCCTAGCAGCTTTAGACAGGGCTCGCCGGCCGAAAATCAAAACAGCCTGCGAGACGTGTCCCAACTCGATGTGGTTCAGTTCACCAGAGGAAGTGAAGTGCTATTGTCGGATCATGCACATGATCAGCTGGAGCGGCAAGGACTCAAACTTGATAACCATGTGCGATGGAAACCTTCTCGATTGAGGAAGACTGGTAAGGGTAAGAATTTAAATCCCTACTGAAAATTTGAAACCAGCAGCTTCCCTTGTGACGACGATCATTCCCGGAGTATATAAGTACTCCTGATCGATCAAGATGATAAAAATAGGATCGGAGTGTAATCCATGATGAGGGCATATTGTCCAAAATCTCCTGAGGAACAAGTTCAGGATAACGCCTGCCTAATTTGCCTACGGTTTTAGCGCAGCTGGGTACTTTAAAACCACAGGCAATTTGAAGCCAGTCATCAACCTGCTTAACTGAGAAGTAGAGTTTATTATTTTTGCAAATGAATTTGTTATATACGGCTATTTGCCATACACGCCTATCGCAGCCATATATCCAATCGCTGTTTGGTACATCAAGATTTAGAAAATCGGGCAATTCATTTAGTATTAACTGGAGTTCGTTACTGTGAATTTGGCAGACAGGATTATTCTCTGCTTCTTTAGTAAGTTGAGCTATGTACTCTTTATTGGTGACATGTTTTAATTCCTCAAGAGCCTCAATAAGATGTTGTTTTTCTATAGGCTCACGCTGTTGCCTTTTGATTTTTTCCTGTTCATACCCTCTTTCTAGTTTATCGACTTTTTCCTTTAATTGATTTTCAAGTTGCAAAAGGTGGATTTGCGCTTTTGCGTTATACAGCCATTGGATACGATTTGGATCATTGATGCGCGACCAAAAAGATTCCCAGTTTTGCACATCCTCAGGGGTAAGATCAGACAGATCGATTTCTATAGCAGAAGTATTGGTTATTTTAATTTTTTCAATCTTTTGATCATCAACTTTATGTCGATAAAAAATTTCTATGATGAGTTGCTCGTTGGATTTTATAGCGAGTATATCGGCTTTGATATCGCTGAGGGTTTTCTCTTCATGAACCGAGTCAAAGGAAATCAGCCTTCCTTTTTGGACAATCGTTTTGGACTCATGATGTTTTTTTCCTTGAGAGTCGATTAGTGAAGTCGTGATGGTATATTCTGGGAGTCTGATCTCCCGCCGTTCTAATATGATCTGCTTAACTGCCATATGGATGGCACTTTCCAATCCTCCTGCACATTCAATGGTCGTTGAGTGCTTGAAGTGATGCTGATTTTTAGTACCCTTGGCAGCAATCAGTGGAGAGCGACAACATGGGCAAATACAATTGCAACTTCTACCGCTCGCAACATTGTCAATGTGAACAATGATGTTATTTTCATTTAATCCAAATGGAAGCTTTATTTTAAATGGTTTCATGATGTCTCCTAACTTAACGAACTGGCTGACTAGAAATATCAATTAAAGAGATTTCTGGCTTTGCATAGCCAAAATAGCCGGCAATACGCTGTAGCTTGATTGTTAGGACAACATCGATTGGTTGAAAATGTACATGGCTTGAACCGTAGTATCTGTTAGATACGGTGAGCTTTATTTCGTTATCTATAGTTTCAATCTTAGGGTTAAATTCATAAACTGGCTTATCAAAAATATTGCGAGCATTTTCAGAAGCACCAAAATTGGGGGGTAAAATTATGTTCCCATTCTTTTGTAGGTGGTCATTGGTCAGTGCTTCAGCAAGATGTACCCATGATGGGAATGCACTGCCTACTAACATTTTTTGAGCTGCCAGGAAAGTAAACATTTCTTCACCTAAGGTATAGGTATCTGGGAGACCAGATGGTAAGTCCTCAAGACATTTCCGACGCTCGTCTATAAAAGCTGAGGGAATCAGAACAAAAATTTGTGCCTGCCCAATATTTTCTATGGGTGAGAGAGTATCTGACAATAAAGCTGCCTTTGATTTATAACCAAAAAATGCAGCAACAAGCTCATGAGCATGACCTGATTTGAGTTTAATACCATGATGATTGGAAATGGTGCGAAGACGTTCCGCGCAAAGTTTTGCGATGGACATTTGTAAGTTCCTTATTAAATATACTGGTCTTAATTTCGTTTTCATGAGTGTTTAAAGAAAACTGCCAGCAGTTAATAAAGACTAACTACAAAACAGACTAAGCTTATGAAAATCGTTTTTCGGCCACTCATAACCGGGGATATCGACAACCTGATGGGAGTGTAAATAAGGAATTTATAAATTGCAAGAGAATAACAGACAGCTGATCTTTATACGGTCTAGGATTTACCATTTATACATCGGTGATGATGTACCTCCGACCCTTATAAGAGGATTAAATTCAGACGCGGTTGACCTGGTTATTCCAATTTTATTTGAACAATATAGTCTATTGATTATAATGCGTACCATATGAACTTTTGGATAAATGAATGCCTATCAAACGATTAGAACAATGGATAAAAGAAGAAAAGGATAAGGGTGCCCCTAACCCACAGCAGGCAATATTATCTACTGCAACAACAGAAGGAATACCTCATTCTCGAGTGGTTGCCATTAGAGAAATTACACCTCAAGGAATTTTATTTTTTACGCAAAAGGGGACAAGAAAAGTAACTGAAATTGCCGAAAATCCTCGTGTTAGTCTTTTGTTCTGGTTTGAGTTAATGCAACGAGAAGTGATATTAGAAGCCCTTATTGAAGCGCTTACTGAGGAAGAAAATAAGGCCTATTGGTCCAGTTATCCAAGAATCGCTCAGCTACGGTTTCTTGCCTATGCTCCTACCTCAAGTCAACCTATCGACTCAAAACAGATATTGGAAGACAAAAAATACAGGATTGAACAGGACTATAAAGATCAAGACTTACCCTATACATCATTGTATTGTGGTTATCGTATCATTCCTACCAAATTTACCTTTTACCAATATCGTACCGATGAACTTTCTGATGTTTCTCAATACAATTTGCAAGAAAATGGCCAGTGGCAAAAGCAAGTGATATCTCCTTAAGCAAAATACTATAACCATTAGCCTTACTTAAGGCTAATGGTATATATCACGAGGAATCATCTAATTCAGCCACTAAAAATTCTTAATTGCGATCATTCTTTTTGAAATGTAGAATTCCGAGCCTAATTATAAAAGGAAATATAATGAAAAAAATTGTTCTAACCGCCTCTTTATTTGGAATTATTTGCCCTAGCTTTCACGCCTATGCATATGTCCCTAGTGATGTTAGCAGCTTCGAAAATGAAACGGATTGCATTCGATGTAACCTGACACAAAGCTCTTTTTCGTCTAATTGGTCAATGAAGGAAAAATCTGGGAAATTTGATGGTACGTTGTTTACTCGTTTTTCTTTGTCCGGCTATAAATTGATCGACTCTAGTTTTGTTGATACAAATTTTGTACAGTCAAATTTAAGCAATGATCAATTTGATAATGGAATATTTCGAAATTCTAACCTGTCATATTCTCACTTAAGTACCGTTAATTTCATCAAATCGACGTTTAACAACGTTAATTTTTCTCATATTTCAATGAGCGGACATTGGTCTTCCTGCTCTTTCAACCAAGTTGATTTTAATTATGCGCGTCTGGAAGGAGTTTCCTTTTTAAGAGCAAATCTGGTGGATGTTAATTTTGCAAACGCAAATCTAAAACATGCTGATTTTAGTAGAGTCCATGTTGAGCGTGTCAATTTTGATAATGCCGATCTAAGTTATGCAATCCTGATAGGTTCAAATATTACAAAAGAGCATCTTTCTAACACAAAAACATATAAGTGCGCCACGCTTTCGAATGGCGAAGTCTACACCAATGATGGTGAGTTTACTTGCAATTAATCCGGCAAGCTTTTTCTAGAGGGAATAATGAAAAATTATAAATTAGTGACATTGTTTATTATCATGGGTTTGTCTTTGCCAACTCAATCAAAAGGTTTGGCTGATCCTGAAGATTTGAAAATATTTAATGATACAAATTACTGTCAAGGTTGTGAGTTGAGTGGCGTTAGTATTTATGAGGATCATGATAATGGGTTCTTGATTAATTCTTATGCGATACAAACTGAGTTTTTAGGTTCATTTTATAAAATGAATTTTTCAGGAAGCGTTATGAATAATGCTACTTTTCGTAAATTTCCGCAACCGTTAAAGGTTCAGGAATCGAACTTTGATAAAGTGAATCTGAGCCACTCTAAATTTGATCGCGTTGATCTCAGCAGAGCAAATTTTAGCGATGTGAACCTAAGTAATTCCAAATTGGATGGGGTTAATTTATCGGAAGTTAATTTCACAAATGCCAATTTGACAAATGTGACTATGGAGAACTCCATTTTAATCGGTTCAAACTTAACAAAAGAGCAGCTCGCACAGTTTAAAAGTATTAAATGTACGGTCATGCCGAATGGTGAGTTGAATCATAGAGGCTGTTAATTTTTTTACCGCAAAGCTGAATTTTAACTATTGCATTAAGCGGCAATTAAAAGATAATTTCATTTAATTGCCGCAAGCTAATTCAGTTTAATACATTGATACTACATTACTTTTAACAGGCTGCTGCAATCGTTTGTATTTTTTAGACAGTTCATTAAGCTGAGGTTTCAGCTGACGCCTCACGCCCTCAATCCCCAAGCAACTCTGATTGGCCAGATCATTAAAATCGCTAAATCTCTTAGGATGTTCCGACTGCTCATTGGGCGCAAAGGTCGGCAGAATCATGATGCCGTTAACCGCCTTGGCTGCTTCCATAGCTTTTTCTTTGCCCGGATTGACACCTTGGGTGATTTCAAGATGCTTGTCATCGTCTGCGGCGATGATGATGGGGTTTTTGGGATATTTTTCATGTAATGCCTTGGCGACAGCTTTAAGGTTTCCTGCATCAAAGGCTGAAACCACTGCTGGCAGTTCTGTGGCTTCTTTTATCGTTGCTGCAGTGGCGTAGCCTTCAGCGATGATGATAACAGATGCTTTGGACAATTGTTCCAGTCCACCCAAGACATGAAAACAGCCTTCTTTTTTAGAGTCTTTTGCAAAGCGTTTGGTGCCATCCTCGGATATGTATTGAATGGACCAAATGGTGCCGTCAACATCCATGGCGGGGATGCAGGTGCGTTTGTTTTCATTATCGGTGTATGCACCAGAGTGTACCTGAATGCCTTTGGCGTTCAGGTAGGGCGTGGGTTCTCTCACTTCACTCATTTGGGATAGCTTTTGCTGGAGTCTTAACGCGGTATGATGTTGTTTGGCTTCCAATTCACGCTGACGGGCTTGCTGATGTTTAAGCGCTTGTGCCTTAAGCGCTGATTTTTGCTCAGCAGTTAGAATGTAGCCTTTACTTTTCCAGTGAAGCTCGGCACCAGTCCGATTGTTTTTAATGTACCCGGCTGGAATGCCATCTAAGTGCGCCACATAAAATCCTGCTTTTTCTCCTTGTTTATCTCCATCCATGGCGATGCGATGTGGATTACCATCCATGATGGGATGCTCACCTGAAATGATAGCACCAAGGCTTAGCAAGGCTTCTTTAAATTCATCAATGTGAGCAGGTGCTTTTTCTTGAGTAACTTCTTGTTGTTCTGGAAGCCAGGGTTTGATTTTTTCCATGGGAACACCCGGATTTGCATACCAGCATTTTTGAATTTTATCCCAAGCAATTCCCGGTGTTCCATCGGGCAGTTTACCAATCCTGGCTTTGGCGGTTTCCTTATCTTTGTAGGGGATGTTTAGCCATCGTTTTTCCGTGGTGATTGGTTCAGCGCTCATGTGGATTTCCTCTTCGAGTTGATCATCCCTGATGTCAATAGAAGCTGTTTTTTGCAGATCTTGCGTTTGTTCAAACGCGCACAGATGACTCACAATTTTTTCGGCATCCGCGCAGGCTCTGAAAATTTCAAGCGGATCATCTTCCAATACCCGAATCCATGATTTGATATAAGCGGTATGTTGGGATGGATCGTGGCCAATGCCTAGCTCTGCACCTAAGATCATGCTGGCAATTTCTGCCCGGAGTTCCTCACGTGCATAGGCATCTGAGCCAAAAGGATGACCTAAATCGCGCTGAAGTCGTGATGGGTGACCACTCCAATGCCCCAGCTCATGCAATGCGGTGGCGTAATAATGTGCTGCGGATTTAAATTGCTCTTTTGGCGGCAGATGGATGCTGTCGGTCGATAATCGGTAAAAGGCTCGGTCGGCTTCGGAATCAATAATGGTAGCACCCGATTGATGTAACAAGGTTTCAGCCCTGTCAATCAGAGACCAGTCGAGTTCCTTCCTGACGAGTTCTGGCATGTTATCAATCTGTGAGGCATGAAAGACTGTGGCGTAAAACACTTTGGGGCGTTCCAGATTGACCAGCACCTTTATCGGATTGCCTTGTGCATCCAGCACGGGATGACCGTTATCATCCTTTTTGATGTGCTCTTCTTGAAATTTCCAATATTGAATACTGGTGCCTTTTTTCCCTTTACGCACTTGCGCATCAATGCTTTGAGCTTGCTTGTAGGTGAGCCAGCGGTTGTCATCGCTGGGATGAAGCATCAAATACAAGGCATTAATGCCGCGATAGCGTTTGCCAGTCACTGGATTATAAGGCATCTGGCCATCACCTGTGCCTGGCTCCCATGGTTTTAACCACGGGGCGGTTCCGGCTTTCAGACTTTCAATGAGTTGATTGGCAACCACTTGATGGTAAGGCAATTTAGTCATACATCGCCTCCATCGCATCGGCTTCATTCAGTGCATCTTCGAAAAATGCGCCCATCATATCGGCTTCTATTGGACTGACTTCGGTAATAAAGCCCGGGACTTCCAAATCCTCGAATTTGTCTCCAATGATGTCCATCAGATCAATGTTATCGTTCATATGCTGTACTCCTATTTGTTAAATACCCATACGGGTGTGATCATTCCTTTGATTTGCCTTGTGTGAACAAGGCCGTAATAGCGACCATCAAATGACCATTCGCTTTGGCTGGTCATTGTCATTACTTCATCATTTTGAAGTGGGTAGTGCGTTACCCGCCATTGAGGCAAGGCGCGGTTCATGCCGTCTTTAAGTTTTGGTTTTGAGTAAGGGAGCAGTTCTTGATTTACATAGACTCCTTGGGGGGTTACAGAAATCACATCCCCTGAAACTGCGACCACTTTTTTCATTAAATACCCATAGCCTCCACAGGGCAGACCGTGGTCAATATAGCCTCTATCTTTGGCTAAGCGGAACGCGGCTCGGTCATCAGGGCAAAAAATCACGTAAGCATTTTTGAGGGTGTCTGTATGGGTCACACGATATAAACCCACAGGAATGGATTCTGTCAGGTTTATTCTGAATCCCAATGCATGAAAAAGAATGCCTGTAGTAATCAACGCCATGAAAATAATCGCTATTTTTCTCATAGCTTGATGACCTCTTCCTCACTCAATTGAGCGCGCAATCTATCGGAATGTAAGGGGGCTTCAACAGAAGCTCTTGCCATGAAAACCGGGTCTTTAAAGTAAAGCGGTTGTTTGCCGTAAATGGCAGGAAAGCCAGCGGCATAAATCACCATATCACCCGCCTCAACAATCAAGCCATTGGCATCTTTTTTAGGACCGGGCATACGCAAGCATTCATCCACCGTCAGAAGGGGTCTTGATATTTCCTGAATGGTTCTTGATATTTGATTCAAAAACGCTGAAAAGCGTCTGCCACTGGTGGTGATGTGCTCTTTAACAATGGTCGTTTGGCCTGTCAGCTTGGAAAGATGTTCAGCTGTTTCAACCCGGTTTGGAGGATAGGCATTTTGGATATGGCAATTAGAGGTGATGGTTTCATCAGGACCATAGCCACGTTCACGACTTTTTAGCTGATTGATGTCCTGACAAATTAAGTAAAACTTTAAGCCGTATCCCGCAACAAAGGCTAATGATTCCTGCAGAATGTCGAGTTTTCCAAGGCTTGGGAATTCATCAATCATGCACAACAGGCGATGTTTATAGGTTTTTTTCGTTTGAACATAGGACTGACCTTTATCATCAGACACCCGCTCAAATTCCATTTTGTCAGCCAATAATCGCACTATCATATTGATCATCACGCGCACCAGAGGTTGAAGCCTTGCTTTATCATTTGGTTGGGTCACGATGTAAAGGCTCACAGGATGTTCATGGTTCATTAAATCACGAATGCAAAAATCAGAAGCTGAGACGTTATGTGCGACTACTGGATCACGATACAAAGCCAAATAGGATTTTAAAGTAGATAATACGGAGCCTGCTTCTTCTTCGGGTCGGTCTATCATGTCTCGAGCCGAGGCAGAAATGACAGGGTGGGTTTTGCCATCAACATGTGGGTATTGGGTCATTTCAATCAGCAGATCGGCAATATTAATATTGGGATCAACCAGCATGCGGTCAATGTTGGGAAAGGTCGCAGGTTCCCCCTGGTGGTTTAGTTTGTAAATCGCATGCAATATAAAGCCCACCAATAGGGCTTGTGAGGTTTTTTGCCAATGGGTATCCAGCCCTTTACCATCGGGATCAACCACAAGGGTTGCCAGGTTTTGTACGTCTCCCACTTCAGATTCAGTACCCACTCTGATTTCATCCAGAGGGTTCCAGCGAGCTGAACCTTTTAGTGTTGCAGGCTCAAAGCGAATGACTTTGTTATGCGCATGTTTTTGTCTCCAACCAGCGGTCATCGCCCAAAGCTCACCTTTCAAATCGGTAATCACACAGGAATGTTTCCATGATAGAAGTGTCGGCATCACAAGACCAACACCTTTCCCTGAGCGTGTTGGGGCATAGGTTAAAACATGCTCCGGTCCATTATGGCGCAAATAATGAATCTCTCCTTTGTCATCTTCATATGCCCCAACATAAACGCCTTCATCATGGCCAACGAGGCTTGCTTGCTTTAAATCCTCCCAATTCGCCCAACGGGCAGAGCCATGCAGGTATTCACTGATTTCATTCGTTTTAAAATATCTGGAAGTCAATACGATCATCATTAAAAGCAATGAGCCACTCATGACCATGGCACCAAAGGCCGCATGAAACGTATCGGGGTAAAACGATTGGTATTTCATCGCCCAAATGAACATCTGCCAGGGCATATAAACATGCGCAAGAGAGCTGCCTAAGCCCTCGGCATAATGAAACTGGTAAGCCAGAAACTGGGTGCCGATTTGCATGCTAATTACAAAAGCCCCGATGACCAGCGCGACTAATGATGTATTGAGCCTGCCCGATTTTTTTTGCCTGACTTGAGGGCCTATAGCGTTGTTGGGTTTGCTATGACTCATTGATGCGCTCCAGCGGTTTTCTGGTTTACAAACTGGCTGACTTCATCCGAGGCCTCATGTCCTGCGCTAAAACTGCCTTCTGGCGCACCCATGGAAACAATCTGCTCTGAGTCAGTCTCTTGAGATTTAGACGCCGAGGCATCCATTCTGCTTTGGATGGCATCCGCAATTTTTCCACCCGTGGTGTCAGCAATTTTTTCCGCAACGGCTTCTTTAATCGTGGCTGCTTTTTCACGAGCCACATCCATCGTGCCAGAGGCTAAATGGGAGCCAAAGGAACCCGCAAATTTGGCAGCACTTCCCATAGCTTCTGCTAACCCACCGGTTTTGGAGCTTTTATCCTGAGCTGACATGGAGTCTGTACTGCCGGAATTAACGCTTTGACTGGCGGCCTTAAAGGCTGCGCTCAGTGCCGATAAGCCTCCAGCTCCCTGAGTCATTGCAGCACCTGCCGCACTTGCCATCGCAGCTCCGGCGATTCCTGCAGCTCCCATGGCAGCACCAAGACCAATACCGCCACCACCACCTGAACCACCGCCTGATACGATGCCTGCGAGAACGGGAGGGATTTTATTAATGAGAACCAGCAAAAGGACGGCAACCACCAACATGACAAACATTTCTTTAAGCGTCATGCTCTCAGACAGTGCCGCATAATATTGATCCACAAAGGACTTGCCGATGCCGATAATTAAAATCATGGCAAACGCTTGCAGTGCAATCCCCAAGACTGTTTTGTAGTAATTAATCGCAATATCCTGAGTCCAGCGTCCACCACCAAAACCTAATAAAATGATGCCGCCATAGGTTAAAACCCATGCGGTGATTAAGATAATGAGCATGTTAATACTGACTAAAGCCAGCACGATGAGAATAACCCCTGCAACGATTAATCCTACGGTGGTTGCTGCAGGCGACCAGATGGATGAGCTGTCGATGGCGCGAGATACAATATCAAATCCCACATCAACAATATCCGATGGCGATACGTGCTCATCAATGCCTGAGGCACGTGCCGCCAGTTGCCGCATGGAATCAATGATGGATTTTGCAATGGCCGGTCCATTCTCTAAGAGCCAATAGAAAAAACCGACCACAACAAAAAACCGCACCGTTTCGGCTAGAAACTCCTGCAAATCGGCTTTACGCAACGCCATTAAGCCATACGTCCACACCATGCTCACCAAGGCCAAAGACCAAAAGAGGTATCGGGCGTAGCCGAGCATGATTTGGCTCCAAAGTGCAGACGTGCTGGAAAAGCGATACAAAATGTTATCCAATAAATCGCGACTGTCGATGCCATGCCCTTTGGCATGACAGCAAGCAGAAAATCCAAGCCAGAACAGGATAATCAAATAAGGAGTTATTCGTTTATTCATAGGATTACCATTTTTTCCCTGAGCTTTTCGTATAGCTGCCACCCCGAAAACACGCATCCCCGATGGCTTGCAGCTCCTCTGTGGTGCGATGTTCTCTGGAGCTTTCACAGGTTAATGAGGCAAGATGCTGAGCCTTTTTGGCTTCAGAGTTATTGCATCCAGAGAGCAGCGCAACACATACCATCGTCCATAGTGTTAAATGTTTCATTTTTTCTCCTTGTTGTTAAAAATTACCATTTTTTTCCTGAACTCTTGTGATACACACCCGATCTGAAATGTTCATCACCTGCTGTTTGTATGGCTTCTTTATTGGCATTTGCCGCATCCTTCACTGCCTGCGCGTTTTGTTGAGCCAAGAGCAGACCTCTGATTTGAAGCAATTGGTGGGATTGTTGACTGGCCAATTGAGAGCCGGCCTGGAGTGCCTGCTTTTGCCCTGTGGCGTTTTGTGCCTGAGATTGCAACACGCGGAGTTTGGCCGAATCCTCTTTTAGACTGTGTTGCTGTTTATCAATCCCTTTAATCAAGGCATCATTAGCACGTTTTTCGGCAACTGATGCGCGGAGTCGGTTTTGTTTGATTTTTCGGATTTCCTCTGGACTGCATTCACCTTGTGCATTAAAACAGGCGATGTTTTGGTAGTATTCCTGACTTTGAAATCGATCCAGATAACCTTGAAGACTGCCTGCCTCCTGTTTGTAATAATCAATGGTGTTGGTTGATTCCAGCAGGTTATTAATCACTGAATTGGCATTGTCCCATTCATAGGAGGTCAGTGATTTTGTGTTTTCGAGCATGTTTTGATATTGATCGAGCTGGTTTTTGTATTGCTCGACCTGGGTTCTATACTCACTAAGTTGTGTTGCAATCATTTTTCCATTTTGAATCCAGTTCGCAACGTCAAATACGGGTGCGCCATTTGCCAAGACTGGCAGTGTGCAACAATAAATTAATAAGGCTTTCAGTTTCATATCGTGCTCCTTTCTTAATAGGCAAATGATTTATAGGGTTGCTTAAAGGTTAAGTCTTTCACCACGATGATATTGAAGCGGTATCCCGGGCGTACCTGGATGGTGGGTGATACGTTCAGGTTTTTTGAAACGAGCTGCGAGGTCACTTCACCAAGCTGCTGCCCCAACGCCTGACTCATCACGCTGCCCGCTGTGGGTTGTGCGTATCCATACTGATTGGCCTGATTGGTATTTTGGCTGTAGGTGATGCCAGCAATAATCCCTGACATTAAAAGCGCTGAGCCATAAATGCGCCCGTAATGATGATCCACCTGATCGCGAAATCCGGCAAAACCAGCACTATCAGCTCCGGGCATAGAGCCGATATCCAGCGCTTTACTGTCTGGAAATACCAGTCGTTGCCATGCTACTAGCACCGAGTTTTGGCCAAAGCCCACATCACTGGAATAAAGCCCCAGTATCTTGGTTCCCTGAGGAATTAATAAATACTTACCGGTCGCGGTGTCATACACATTTTGTGATACCTGAGCGATGATTTGTCCGGGCAACTCGGAAGAAATACCACTAATCATCACCCCGGGAATCACACTGCCAGCTCTTAATTCATAGCGACTGTTAGGGTTTTGCAAGGTTGAATTTAAATGCCAGCGCGACTCATCCTCTTCCCCACCTAAACCTTGCGGCATGGGTTTTGTTTGTCTTTCTTGTAATAAGGCAAGCTGCTCTTTAAATACAGTTGCAGGATCACTGTTTGAGGTCGTTTGCTGGTGGTTGTTCAATCGTGAGTTATCAACCATAACCGATGTTTTAGCCTTAACCGCTTCTTCAAAATCCTGCGTTTTTTCTTGACGAATACGCTCGATTTCAGCATCCGATACTTCTTGTGTCAGCGCGTCTTCCTTGCGCAATTGCTGTGGTTCTGGCATCGATAAGGGCGCGATTTCATTGCGGCTTGATGGTGCATCAGGTGGTGGGATGATAGCCATTTTATGGTTTCCTACCACCTCACTGGCAAGGCTTAAGGTGTTTTTTTGAAGCGATTTTATTTTTACCGGCTCTGATGGCTGGTTTTGCGCATTGGCGCGTTTCGTTGCAACCCATGCGATAAGCAACACAAACAGCGTTAAGACACTAATTGCAATGATAAGTGGCATCTGATTCACGCGTTTCACGCCTGTGGTTTGCAGCCTTTGTGGGGATTGGTCGGGTGATAAATACTCTTTATTGGGATTCATGGTTATTACTCCTTATGGGTCCAGGCGCTGACAGGGAAGAAGGTTTCCTGGTTTTTTGCATACACGCGGCTTAACGTCTGCATGCTTACAAAAAGACTTACGCGATAGAGTGTTTGTGATTCAAGCGTATCAAGCACATAGAGCAAATGAGCGTTTTGTTTGGGGCATTGACGCTCCATCACGCCATAACCTTTTTTTCGAAAGCTCTGAACCAACTGAATACCAAAGCCATCGCGCACTTTTTGCCCCATGCAAAAGGTGTGTTGTGCCGGAGGAAACACGCGGCTTAATTGATTGGCTGAGTCTTGTGCCAAAACCGCACCCTGAACTTGTGATATTGGCGTAAAATTCCCATAGTGCATGCTGGCACAACTGGATAACAACAATGCTATAAATAGAACGGTTATGTTTTTCATCTGGAGCACCTTGAAATGGTAATTTTTTCTTGAGAAGCACCGCTTCCGATAACAAGTATCGCCTTATCGAATACACCGTCCACAATGTAGCGACAGCCTTGAACGCGATAATTCACCATGACCGATTCAGACTTTCCAAAAAGACCTTTACTTCTTAAAACCAAAAGCGCAGGAGCGTCATTTTGAGCCATGGCTTTGGGCATCTCGATGATGGTTTTAACGCCGTTGTTATAGACTCGAACCGGCTTCAACCGGGAGTTGCCTTGAACTTTATAGTTAAAGTTAAGATCGCCTAGATACTCCTGGGTTTCTGGCAAGGTATCCATTTTGCGTCTTTCAGCTTGCATGTGTTGAATGAGTTGCCACTTGGCTTTTGCTTCATCGGGGTATGTGAATGAAATGTAGGGCATGAACTCGGTGCGATCGGACTTTAGTCTGAAGTGATACGTCCTTCGGTCGGTGGTGACAACCATTGATGAATCAAGCCCTGCATCTTTAGGTTTGATGAGCAGATGGATTTGTTGTGAGCTGCCTGCTCCTGTGATGGAGGGTTCTACGACAAAACGCGGGTCACCAACATTCATGTCGTTAAACTGCTCACCGGGTTGCAGGGCAATATCACAAACCTGTAATGGTGCACATACCACGCGGATTTGTCCTGAGCCATAAATAAAACTGACCGAACCATCGGCAGAGGCAAAAGGCTTACTTGTTTTTTCGCCTTTTTGGGTACGCTCTGCAATGTCTAGTGCCTGCTTTTCCTGAGTTGAGAGCTTAGGATCGGTTTCTGAAAAATATCGGTTGGCAATCTCGGTATTATCCAGTGCAAACCCAGCTAGTGGGGTGAGTAAACACAAGGTGCTGATGATTCGTTTCATTGCTGTTCTCCATGCTTTAATTCGTAGGACCAGTTGAAGTCACGCACATAAATCAGGTGAGGATTTTTTAGCATGGACTCACTGGCGGCATCATGGACTTCATTGTCCTGATATAGGTTAATCATCGCTTTCATCATGCGTGGTTTTTCTTTGAGCGTACCATCACGATTTCTGACAGTTTCTATCCAGTCCACTTGCCAGGTTTGATCGGATTCTTGCAGCACGGAGCGAATCTCAACGCTGACGATTTCATGCGTGGCTCGTTCAAATGGATTGGATTGTTGCTTGTCGCTGTAAAACTCTTGAACTTTCGTTAACGCGGCATCATTGGCATTAAGGTAGGAGTACACTTGAAACACCGCTTTCTTTTGCAGCTCCACATCCAGGCTTACCATGCGAATGTTTTCAATAAAATGAGCCGCTGCCGCGCGATAATCATCTATTGAGGCGTCACCAACCTTTTCAGCGCGTGTGATGGATAACGTATTACCGTTGGCATCTTGCTGAAAGACCAAAGGGATAAATTTGGATTGGCTACCAATAGCTATGAGTCCGCCTACGGCAGCCAAGGCAATCAGAAGGCTACTTAAGCCCACCAATTGCCAAACCTGTAGGGATTTCATAAGCCCGGCGGTATGAACATTCCATGCGCGTCTGGCGTTGAGATAAGGGTTATTGGTTAATGCTTGTTTCATGCTGCTTCTCCATAGAGTTCTGTGGAAATTCCTTTTTCTAAAAGCCATTGAGCAACCCACGCATCCCCATGCTTTTGTTCCAGTTGTCTCATGCGAGCGATGGAATCGGGATCGGTTGCGCCAACAAACGCCAGGGCATAAGGGCCTAAGGCCAATTGATACAGACGCTGACCTTTTTCACTGACATAGTAGTAATCGCGTTTGGGTTGGGCTGACGCTATGATGTCAATCTGGCGTGGGTTT
Source organism: Legionella pneumophila subsp. pascullei (assembly GCF_900637585.1). Classification (NCBI taxonomy): domain Bacteria; kingdom Pseudomonadati; phylum Pseudomonadota; class Gammaproteobacteria; order Legionellales; family Legionellaceae; genus Legionella; species Legionella pneumophila. The sequence continues at coordinate 2,944,915 of NZ_LR134380.1, read as the reverse complement.
AATCCCATGCGTTCATATATCAGGCGTGTTTCTGGATCTCTGGCATACAGATTCGGTAAAAAGATTTTGGTGGCGGTTGATTCAACAATCACGTCTAAAATGCCAGAATTGGCAGCATGCGATAAATGCTGGGTTGCCATAAACACCACGCAATTTTTCTTCGCCATGGAATCAAGCCATTCTGCAATTTTGTTTTTAAATACCGGATGCGCCAGCATCAACCAGGCTTCATCAAGTAGGATTAAAGTGGGGCGACCATCCAATGAGGTTTCAATCCGCCTGAAGAGATAGAGCAACACCGGCAAGGCAAATTTCTCGCCTAAACCCATAAGATGCTCGATTTCAAAGGTCATGAAGGACGACAAGCCCAGGCCATCGGATTCGGCATCCAACAAATGCCCCATCAAACCATCAATGGTGTATTGTTTTAAAGTTTCACGGATGGGTTCATCCTGTATGGTCATGACAAATTCGGATAAGGTTTTAGAGCCGCTTTGATGCATGCTGATAATGGCATGGCCGATTTCATTGCGTTGCGCAGGTGTTGTATTGAGACCATTCAAGGCCAGTATGGTATCAATCCACTCCATAGCCCAGGCTCTATCAGCTTTGGTCTCTAAAAACTGTAAGGGAGCGAATGCCAGACGCGAGTCTTTATCTGCAATAGTAAAATGCTCGCCACCGCTTGCCTTACAGGTGGGATACATGGACATGCCTTTATCAAAAGAATAAATTCGCGCATCTTTATAACGCCGCCAGGACAATGCCAGTAAACCCAGATGGGTTGATTTTCCTGAGCGTGTGGGGCCAAACATGATGCCATGACCTAAATCTCTCACGTGCAGATTTAAGCGAAATGGTGCATTACCACTGGTGAGGCAGTGCATCAAAGGCGGTGCGTTGGGTGGAAACAGTGGACAAGGGGCTTTGTTTTCGCCGGTCCAAATACTGGATGTGGGGAGTAAATCCGCCAGATTCATGGTGTTTATCAAAGGCCGTCTGATGTTTTCAACGCCATGACCAGGCAGGCTGCCCATAAACGCATCCATGGTATTGATGGTTTCGGTGCGTGCACTAAAGCCTAAGGCATTGATGTTCTTTTCAATAAAAAGCGCTGCACTCTCAACCTGCGCTCTATCCTCATCCATTAATACCACTACAGAGGTGTAGTAGCCTTGACCTACCATGCCCGAGTTGGTTTCAGCAATCGCGGCTTGCGCATCCTGAACCATATTTAGCGCATCTTCATCAATAACCCCTGAGTTGGTTTGAAACATCTGATCAAAAAAGCCTCTGACTTTTTGCTTCCATTTTTTACGAAACTTGGTGAAATGTGCCACGGCTTCATGGGCATCTAGAAAGATAAAGCGAGAGTTCCAACGGTATTCAACGGGCAACTGCGTTAGAAGCGTTAAAATGCCGGGATAAGATTCCATGGGAAACCCTTCAATGGCAACGCATTGAATGAACTTGCGACCGATTTTAGGAGTAATCCCTGACGTTAATTCCTGACCGCCAATCAATGCATCGAGATACACGGGGTTTTTAGGCAGATTCACCGGGTGATTTAGCCCTGTGACGCAGTATTGAATGTGTCTTAAAAACTGGTCTTGGGTGACTTTTTGATCCTCACGAAGGATCACTTCTGAACCCAATCGCTCAAGGTGCAGTGCCGCACTCATGCGTGATTCAAAGTTTCTGCAGGCTTGCTTGAACGTTTCAATCAATTGATAAGTTTTTGCTTTTTGGCTTAAGGGTTCCCCTGAGTCATCAAACATCAATTCAACAAAACGTTTTTGAGCCAAAACTGGTGGATACCAGGTCAGCGTCATCACGAAATAGCCTTCGAATAACGTGCCCATGTTTTCAAAGAGCTGCCGTCGTTCTTCATCAACGGCTTTTGATACTGGGTCGGGAAAGTGTGAGGCATCACGTTCACTGTAGCCGGGTGCAGCACGTCTTATCGCATCGACATGAATCATCCAGCCATTACCCATGGCAGATAAGGCTTGATTGATGCGAAACGCCATCATTTCACGCGCTTCATCGGTGGTGTTCGCAATATCTTCCCCCTGATACATCCAGGCAGCCATGAACGAGCCATTTTTGCCGACAATCACGCCATCATCGACGACTGCCGCATAGTTTAATAAATCCACTAGTCCAGCCGTTTGACTGCGATGCTTTCTGACATGGTGCTCGCGGCTTTTCAATCGAGTGAGGGCAAATAGCGATCCTAACAATACAAGTCCGGTGATGCTAATAAAAAAGCTCATGAAAGCAATCATAAATACCCCCGTTGATTGTTACGAAAAGGGGTTGAGCGGGCAGCATAATAGGCTTGATAGCCTCTTTGTCTTAAATAAACCGCTCTTATAAAAGGATCGGACTTGGCCATCAGACGAAGTCCTTTTAATGATAAAAACCAAAGGGCAGCACCAGAAATGGCAGCTAGCCAATCTTGAGCCGCGAAGATTAAAATGGCGGATAGCAATCCTGAAAACATGACCAGTTCGCGATCCCCTCCCATAAAAAGACTGGGGCGGTTGCCGCATTGTCGTATTGGAATCGTTCGAAGGCTCATGGCGCAAACTCCGTAACAGTTGGTCTGGAAATTTCAGCGCCTTTGCCTGTAATCGCTGTCATGGTGTTTTGTGCAGCGACTAAGAATGAAAGTACCAATACAAAAAACACCAGGGTGCGCATAAAGCCATTCATGTCACCACCAAAAATCAGTGTGGCTCCTGCGGCAACAAGACCAATGATGGCCGCTGAGAAAGCAAAGGGACCAGTAATGGATTTTTGGATTTTGGTAAGCCAGGAATCAAAAGGAAGTCCACCACCGGCACTCGATGCGCATGCCGGGTGAGTGATGAGTAGCAGTAATACAATCACAGCTCCTGTCATCCAGAGGTTTTTATAGTTAAACAGTGTTGCCTGATTCATGGGGTTCTCCTTAAATGAGTGTTTCGATGATGTAATGTCCGTTTTCAAAGCCTTTTATAGATATGATGTCTTCAACGCGCCGCCCTAATGGTGTTCTTGCGATATGCACCACACAGTGAACCGCCTCACCAATAAGAGGCTCAATCTCAGCCGGTGCAGCAGGGTTGCGGCTAATCAGGGATTTCAAGCGCTGAAGTCCAGCAAGGCAGTTATTGGCATGAAGCGTGGCGGCACCACCCTCATGTCCGGTATTCCAGGCATCGAGTAAATCCAGTGCTTCAGCGCCTCTGACCTCACCAACCAGGATTCGGTCAGGGCGCATTCGCAAGGTGGTTTTTAGAAGTTGCGTCATGTTGACATCAAGAGTGGTGTGGTATTGCACGCAGTTTTCAGCCGCGCATTGAATTTCACCTGTGTCTTCAATGATAAAGACGCGCTCAGTGGGCGAGTGATTCACCATTTCATTGATGATGGCGTTAACTAATGTGGTTTTACCCGACCCCGTGCCGCCAACAACCAGAATGTTATGATGCGTCTTCACTGCATTTTTAATCACTGCACATTGGGCTGCAGTCATCACCTCTGATTGCACGTAGTCATCCAGGCTAAATACCGAGATGGCTTTTTTACGAATGGCAAAGGTGGGTTTGGATACCACGGGAGGTAGTTGTCCCGCAAAGCGCGAACCATCCAGTGGCAGCTCGCCTTCTAATATTGGATTAAATCGCGTAACCTCTTTACCATGAAATCCTGCTACCGTTTTGATGATGGATTCTGCACGTGCCTCAAGAATGCTTCCGATGCAATGCATGGTTTCGCCAAGACGTTCTTGCCACAGTTTGCCATCGGCATTAAGCATGATTTCAACAGTTTTCGGATCGTTTAACGCGCTTTCGATTAAAGATCCTAAATCACGTCGCAGCTTCTCTTTAGCTCTGTCTTTTACCGTAACGCTTTCATCGTCATGTTCTATCATCATGATCCTTGTTCTTGTGATTAAAATACGATGGATAACCCCAGGAGTATTGCATCCTGAGAAGGGATCCCCTCGATGTAGCCCGTTTCAATTAAGGGATTGACCTGATAATTGGGATTACTGCCAAACACATGCTGATAGCCTAGAAAAAAGGCACTGTTATCACTCATGCCATAGCCAAGCCCGACCTGAAGCTCAGCGCTTGTTTTTGCTAAATCGTTGACTTCATTTCTATCGACTTGTAATTGTCTGTAAGCCAGTCCTCCTTTAACAAAGCCAAACACACCAGGGTTATCAAAGGGTGTTACCTTAAGGGTGAGCAATGCATCAATCATGGGTTTAATCACGATACCCACCGGCTCACCGCCTAATACATCAAGTGTTGGTTTTGGGGTGTCGAGTCGCATGGTATTGCCGTTTTGTACCCCGATTTCCAAGCCAGTACTTAGCATCTCAGAAACATCGTATTGCGCCTCCAAACTCAACCGCCCCAACACGCTTTGCCCATCATGGGCATACGCATGCTGATACTGCGTGGCTCCAGTGCTGCCGGAAATGCCGAAGCGAAGTCCTTTGCAATCAAAGCAATTACTTGCCTGAGTCAGGGGGCTAAAAAGCGCTAGCCCCAAAAACAGATAATGAATTTTCATAGCGCATCCTTGTTGATTAAAAACGGGATATTGTCCTGACACGACCCATCGTGTTTGCCTTATCGCTAGCAACTAATTCCCCACTTGAAAAATTAATCAGCCATGCGTTCGAAGCACTTGCTTCGGTTGAGGTCCAATAAAAATCCGGGGCAAAGGATGCGCGATTGCCTATGCGCAAATTGGTGTGCATCAATTGCAGCTCAAAAGCTGAGGGCAAATACCAGCCGCCATAACAAACACCTTGATTGGCGATGGGCGTTTTACAGGGCGTGATGCCATCAGCTTGAACTTGAAATTGAGAGGCCAGGAGGGCAGCAAAGCGGCCTTTTTGATTATCAATGGTCTGGCTTGCAATGATGAGGCGCGTATTGGTCTCACCAGAGCCGATACCATCACCGCGTGCATTGGTGATTTTGTTGCCTGAAGCCCCATTGCGCCATTGAATGCCTTCTTCGGTCACGTCAATTTTACTGGCGATTAAGCCGTGTTGTTTGGACTCATCCACCCAGAAAATAATGCCACCATGGTAGGACTCACCCACGTGATGCACGGTTTGGCTTGCTTTCAATCGTGCAACCTCGTCAAACAGTTTCTGAATGTTGGTGTTGGCCTCGCCGATTAATGTGTAGGCATACTGAATTTTGGCCCACATTTCAGTATCATCGGCTGCAAATGAGGATGCAGCTGGTAGCAGCAACGCAAGTCCAAGTAATTTTTTTAATGTCATGGTTTGATTCCTTATCGGTTAAAATGCATGGATGGGAAGAACATGAGCCTCCATCGCCTTATCCGTACTAGACTGGGCACCACTGCCAAAGTCGAGCACAAAGGCGCTAGACACACTGTCTTCACTAGAACTCCAATAACGACCTGCAATCCATTGTCCTAACCCATGAAGGTAGAGGTTTTGTCGTATCAGTTGTAACTCTGCCAATGACGGCAAATACCAGTTGCCATAACAAGCATGAGTTTGATTACAAGGGGTCTCGTCATCTTCCTGAACCGCGAATTGATGGGCAATCAGTGCGGCAAATTGGCCTTCCTGATCGTCAATCGTTTGTTCAGAAATGATAAGATGCGTGTTTGAAAGACCCGCAAAAAGACCATTCGCCCGGGCATTGGTGGTTTTGTCGCCACTTTCACCATTTCTCCAGGGAATGCCTGAACCAGTTGTTGGGATTACACGGGCAGCAACCAAGCCATGTTGATGCGACTCATCCAACCAAAACACTACGCCGCCTTGATACAACTCACCGATATGATGTTTCAGTTCGGTGATTTGCGCCTCAATTCGGGTGTTTTCCTGGTGGATTTGAATCTGAACCTGTTCAACCGCCTCTTTAATTTGCTTGTCCACATATTCTTTGGAAGCAGGACTTGCCGATGCAAAGGGGGATAGCACTATCAGAGCTAATGCTATGGCCGTTGTACCTGGCCTTTGATTCATGGAGCGCTTAGTCATGACTCATTCCCTCGTTATTGATGATGCGCTGCAGGCTGGCTGCTGTGTTTAAATTTGGAGATGAGTCGATCCACGATGCTTACTTTGTTAGGAGCGGCTTCATAAAACCAGGCATCCTGTTGACGCTCTCTGTAGATGCGTCTTTGAATTTCATCACGGTGAATGGGAAGCGACTGCGGGGCATCAAAGGCCAGACGCACTTCACCATCACGATAACCCACCACCGTGCAGTACACGTCTTCACCGATAACTACCGATTCACCAACTTTTCTTGTTAAAACCAACATGGTTTTTCTCCTTGTTTTGTTAAATTAAGTAGGCTTTGCATTGCCTGATATGTTGCTCAACCACAGCCTCGCTTACGGGCTGGTACGCATCTTTTGCTACATAAAACGAACGACGTTTCTTGATGTCACGACAAAGACCAATCATCTGCGGCAAGCTCGGCGGCATCTCGGTATGGTCACGACAAGACAAAATCGCCTCATTCAAAACCGCATCACTGAATGGTTCTAAACCCTCCAGCCATTCCTTTTTTGCAAACTCCAAAAATCCTTCACTCTTAAACTGGCTGCGCCATAAATGCCCGTAAAACACAGCAAAGCGGGTAAACAGATTCTCAATCCGCTTTTTAGAGCTGTCGGTAGCTCCGCAGACTGATGACGTTGGATTGCTGCTGTTCGTCTTCACTGCTTCCTGCTTCTGGATTCCAGAAGGGGTCAATGGCTTCGTTGTTAGTATTTGTGCGACGCTTCTCATTCCTTTTCTCCTGCGTTAATTCGATTCTGACTTCATCTTCCCAAGATTTTTGCAATAACCAGTTCGCTGGAAATTTCCATGCAGGAACCCACTCGCCATGGGCTTTTTTGGCATGATGGGCTTTAATTTGGCTGTCCAGTGCTTGCAGCATGGTTTGTAGTAACTGCTCATCGGGATTGATTTGTTGGAAAATCTCAAAAGCTCGTTCGCGAGATTTTTTCTCGGGGTATAAACGCCAGAAGTGATCGAATTGGCGTAATAAATAAATATAATTATCTTCTTTTAGAGGTATGGCGGCTTTTGGGGTTTCAACTATGTCGGCTTTTTCATCCTGACTCTCATTTAACCCAGTATTTACAAGGATTTTCTCGAGCGGGTTTATGGCGGCTTTCTGTGGTGGGTTTATGGCGGCTTTATTTTGGACAGAATAATCCGACGAAGCTAAAGGACATTTTAAAATAAGCTGCATACCGTCAGATTGAATTTCAATTAAACCAGCACGAGCTAAACCATACACGGCTCGGCGTACCTGATCACGGGAGAAACTTTGGCTTTTTATGCCTTGATGCGGCTCAACATAAAGCTGCTCAGAAATCGACTGATGACTTATGCGCCTTTTGATTCCCACTGTTCCGGTTTTAACGTCCATATAAGGTCGTATCCCTCTTAAATAAGCTAGTTGCTGAATATGGGGTAAACCACACATTGCTTCTAACTCATCACCATTAATCACAAAATCCATCATGGGTAATATCCCTGTTTATCCTCGTTTTTATTTCCATAATGTGATATCTTTATAAAAATAAAAGATTATTATTCACGATATGTGAATTTATAAACTAATTTATATCACGTAAAGTGATATTGCAATAGTTAACTCTCATTTTTTAGGGGTAAATTTGACTGAGCTAAATATCAAAAAGGAAATTGGCAAACGTATTCTTGAAGCACGGAAGGCGAAAGGCTTGACGTTAAAGGCTCTTGGAGAGCTTGCTGGAGGGTTGAAACAAACGCGCCTGACGAATTGGGAGCAGGGTGTGCGTACTCCCGGTCCGGAAGAGATTAAATCGCTTGCGCGGGCGTTGGATGTTTCACCGGCTTATTTGATGTGTTTGTCGGATGAGGCACAGGTAAAAACTGTAAAAAATACCAGTCACTTAATTCCGCTTTTGGATCATCATCAGGCTTGTCAAGCAAGGCTACATGTCAATGCAATTCGTGAGCAAGGCACATGTATCGATGCTGCATTAATTTCTGTAAGTGCTGTATTACTACCGGAACTAAGTGATGAAGCATTTGCGCTTACAATGACAGATGAAAGTATGATGCCTGAAATTCGAGTTAATGACTTACTGGTTATTGATCCTTTAATTTTACCTAAGCCTGGAGATTACGTTGCGGTTAAAGTTGAGGGGCAAAAGGAGGTAATTATTTGTCAGTATAAGAAATTGTCTTATACCTCATCCGAATTTGAGCTGATAACGTCGAATGACAATTGGCCAAATATTAAACTTGACGATGGTCTTGAAATAGAAATTCTTGGTAGAGTAGTCCAGAAGATTCATTCATATTAATGATCATTTTTTCATTTCCTCTTTATTTCAATGACCTCCAATAAAACCCATTATCCAGCCTCTCTACAAATTTTAGTTGTATACTCTAATAGTAATAATAGTTTGCTTCGCAAATAATCGGCTTAAATCGGCAAAGATCGGTTGACATCAGTTAACCTGTTTGTATACTTTAAAGATATTTAAATGGGGGATACATACCAGTTTTCCCCATACTTCGATTTATGCAATTACATTGTTTTACACCATCGCCCACGAGGAGTTTGAAAATGGAAGAGATGGAAGACCGTTGGTTATCAATAAGTGAAATATGTAAATACCTCGGTGTTAGCAGTGACACCGTGTACAAGTGGATTGATAAACATGAAATGCCCGCGCATCGTATGGGTCGCCTTTGGAAGCTTAAGAAAAATGAAGTGGATAAGTGGGTGAAGGCTGGTGGTGCAGCGGATCATTACTGCAAGGAAACATAAGAAAAAATGAGTACCGAAAGATATAACATGTCATTTATAGGGGGTAGTCTTCTTCATCGTGAATCGGTGAAGCTGGCCGAGTTATATCTTGAACTTGGAGATTGGGATGCTGTTCGAGAAATAGTCATGCTAGAAAACATGTTGCAAACTAGAACACTAAGCACGCTCAAGCGAATTTCTAAGGAGATTATTTCCAGGCTTCAAGTTCTAAACCGAGCAGAACTGGAGACGTTCGTTGGGGGCCGCCATCAAGAGCAAGCCTATCTTTTGTGGCTAGCCATATGCCGTAGGTATAGATTTATTGCTGATTTTGCCGTCGAAGTACTTCGAGAGCGTTTTATTACATTAAAAACTGATCTGACACACGAAGATTTTAACACATTCTTGAACCGAAAATCAGAATGGCATTCTGAGCTTGATGAAATCGCTCCTTCGACAAAATACAAATTAAGACAAATTCTGTTCAAGCTTCTTCGAGAAGCAGGGCTCTTAACGACAAAAAATATAATTAATGGCGCTATATTGAGTCCCAGACTATTGGATCTTCTGCATAAGGGGAATCCTCGCGAAGTATTGTATTTCCCTTTATTTGAATCCGATTTAAAAGAGAGGGAAAAATGTCATACGATATAGCCAAAATGCCTATACAAGATAGATTTCAGCATCTCTTATCCGTCTTATCAAGTCAGCGATTTCTTAATAAGCAGGGACTTGGTAATGAAGTTCCATTCTTCATATGTCCTTTTAAGCCTGAAGAATCTGTTGAAATAAAACGCTATCAGCATCAATTGGTAAAGCGCCTTGAGCTGCTTGGTATTCGTATTTTGGAAATAAATCTTTACGATTTATCGATCGAAATTCTTAAAGATCGAGCTATTTGGCACCAGATCCTTGAAAGGGAGGAATTTGTTTCAAAAGATCAACTAAAAGAGCTGTTGCAAGGCGTACTCGATCCTGAAGCGCATCTAGTGCCAGCTATAGCGACTAAACTGTTAAATGTAGACTATGAAGTACTTTTTCTGACTGGAATTGGTGAAGTTTTTCCTTACATTCGTTCACACAATGTTTTAAATAATTTACAGAGCACAGCCAAAGAAAAGCCAACTGTGATGTTTTTCCCCGGAAATTATACTCATTCATTGGAATCCGGAGCATCGCTCGATCTTTTTGGGAGGCTACATGACGATAAATATTATCGGGCATTCAATATTTTTCACTGCGAACCATAAAAGAGGAAAGTTTGATGACTCTTAAGACCATTTTTAACAAACCATTAGATCGTCCGATTGAGGGAGTCATAAAAGCTGATGATGCTGCAAGTCTTCGTCTCGAGATTGAAGAGTACGTGTTGACTAATGAAGTTGAGAAAAGATTGGAATCTTTTTTGGATGCCTACAACAACTATGAAGGTGCCAATGGTGTTTGGATTTCAGGTTTCTTTGGTTCAGGTAAGTCTCATTTATTGAAGATGCTGGCAATTTTAGTCGAAAATAGAACAATAGATGGGGCTTCTGCTCTGGAACTATTCTTGCCCAAATGTGTGGACAATGAAATATTACGTGGTGATCTTAAACGGGCTGTAGCCATTCCTTCAAAAAGCATTCTCTTTAATATTGACCAAAAGGCGGATGTCATCAGCAAAACTGAGATTGATGCTTTACTCGCAGTTTTCGTAAAAGTTTTTGATGATATGTGTGGCTATTATGGTAAACAAGGACATATTGCTCAGTTTGAGAGAGATCTTGACAGTCGTGGTTGCTACGAGAAGTTCAAATCAGCCTATGCATCCGCAGCAGGTAAACCATGGCAAAAGGGTCGTGAACAAGCGCTATTTGAGTCAAAAAACATAGCCATAGCGTATGCTAAGGCAATGAGTGGTGATGAGTCTTCAGCCATGGGGATTCTCGATAAGTACCGCAGCGACTATCGAGTATCGATCGAAGATTTTGCGGAGCAAGTACATGCATATATAGAACGGCAATCACCCAATTTTCGTCTAAATTTTTTTGTTGATGAAGTCGGGCAGTATATTGCAGATAACGTCAAGTTGATGACAAATCTCCAGACTATTGCTGAGAGTTTGGCTACCAAATGTAGGGGACGCGCCTGGGTGATTGTCACCGCACAGGAAGACATGGGGACCGTCGTTGGTGAAATGAGCAAACAGCAAGGTAACGATTTCACAAAAATTCAGGCCCGGTTTAATAATCGTATGAAACTGACCAGCGCAGATGTAGCTGAGGTTATACAAAAACGTCTGCTCATGAAAACAGCGAAAGGCATTAATCTACTCTCAGATATATATCATTTGCAGTCGAATAATTTTAAAACGCTATTTGATTTTGTAGATGGTGCTCAATCTTATCGTAACTTCCAAGATCGTGATCATTTCATTCATAGTTATCCATTCATTCCTTATCAATTTAGCCTATTCCAATCAGCCATTCAAAATCTATCATCTCATGATGCTTTTGAGGGTAAACACAGTTCTGTTGGAGAGCGCTCCATGTTAGGTGTGTTTCAGCAAGTAGCAGTTAAGATTGGGGATAAGGAAATAGGTCAGCTTGCAACTTTTGATTTGATGTTTGAAGGGATTCGTACTGCTTTAAAGTCAAATATTCAAAGAGCGATTATTCATGCTGAAAACAACCTTGATAATGACTTCGCAATCCAATTGTTAAAAGCTCTTTTTTTAATCAAATACGTCAAGGAGTTTAAGGCAACTGCTCGAAATTTATGTGTTCTGATGCTTGAACGATTTAATCAGGATCTCCCCGCACTGAGAAAGAGGGTTGAAGAGACGCTTAATCTTCTGGAACAACAAACTTATTTGCAACGTCATGGTGACTTGTATGAATATCTCACGGATGAAGAAAAAGATGTTGAAAAAGAAATTAAAAACACAGAGGTGGAGTCACCTGATATAGCCTCAGAACTTGAGACTATTGTATTCGATCATATTATTAAGCACAGAAAAATACGGTTTGACAAAAATGGACAAGATTATATTTTTTCCAGGAAAATGGATGATCGGTTATATGGCCGTGAGCAAGAGCTAGCTATTCATATCATTAGCCCATTTCATGAACACGCTGAAAATGAACAGATGCTGCTGACTAACTCAATGTATAAGAGCGATGAGCTATTTGTTGTCTTACCAGCGGATGATAGATTGATGCGTGATTTATTGATGTATAAGCAGACGGAAAAATACATCCGGCAGAATATGACAATGACCCAACACGAGGCAGTAAAACGGATTTTGAATGACAAAGAATTCCAAAATCAGGAACGATATGTCGAGCTTAAACTGCATGTTCATGGTCTTATTTCTAGGGCGAGATTTTTTATTGCCGGTGAAGAAGTTGAGATTAGTTCTGAAGATGCACAAACCCGAGTACAGCGTGGATTTCATGAACTTATCACCCGCGCCTATCCGAATCTAAATATGCTGCGAGGTATTACTTATACTGAAAATGATATTATAACGTGTCTTAATAAATCCCAGCAGAGTCTTTTGGGCAATGATGTAACTTCGTTGGCTGAGTCGGAGCAAGAATTATTGGCTTTCATCCACAGCAATAATCGAGGTGGTGTACGTACAACACTAAAAAGTTTGCTGGAGAAATTTGAGCATAAGCCCTATGGCTGGCCGTTTGCTGCTGTTCTTTGTACATTAGCTAAACTGTGTGCTCTTGGCAAAATTGAGCTAAGAGTTGATGGCAATCTTCTTGAAGATGATGAGTTGGAACGCGCATTGCGCAATACTCATGGACATGGCAATGTGGTATTGGAACCCCAAATTGAATTTACAGCATCTCAGGTGCGTGCACTTAAAGAATTTTTCCAAGATTTTTTTGATACCCCACCACCAGCTAATGAGGCTAAGATTCTAGGTAGGGAAACGGGTATTGCTTTTCACAATCTCATGCAAGAGCTCAAAACAAGGACTGGTGAGGCATCCAAGTATCCATTCTTACAATCGCTGATACCAGTAATCGAAAAGCTCAAAGAACTTAATGGTAAGTCGTATACTTGGTATCTAACTGAACTTATCCCTCAAGAAGACATTCTTTTTGATATGAAAGAAAGCATTATCGATCCGGTTCGCAAATTTATGAGTGGCCCACAAAAAGATATCTTCGATAACGCCTGTAAGTTTGTTCAAATTCAGAAGCCAAATTTTACCTATATCAAAGGTGATGAAGCCGAACAAATAACCATCAGCCTTGAGGATCCTAAATGTTTCAAAGGTAATCAGATGCAACAAGTGAAATTGCAGCTCGAAACATTGCAGAAGAAAGTCAATGCTCAGCTTGTGGAAGAGATTACCAAAGGCAAAGAGAAGATTCTTGCCCTCAAAGCTCGTCTCTGTGGCATGGCTGAATTTGGTATGCTGAATAAAGAACAACAGGAGCAACTCACCCGAGAGTTCAATACATTTAGTGCGAATTTAGAGCGTCAGGATCTGATTGCTGTCATCCGAGATGAGCTGCGCCGATTTGAAGAAAGCGAATACCGAAGTTTACTTTCCCAGATGGCAACATGGGCACAACCGACGACACCAACACTTAAACTAGGGCCTGAATCCGGCACCTCTACTATCACGGACAAAGGTGAGAACCCTTCACCAACGGTCAAGCAAGAGCCACAGATTGAGTATGTATCCAGCCGCGAAGTGAAAATCTTATTTGATAAAGCCTGGCTGGCTGACGAGAGTGATGTAGATAGCTACCTGGAATCTATGCGCGAGTCACTGCTAAAAGAGATACGTAAGGGTAAACGTATTCAAATTTGAGAAACAGATCAATTTCCTGGCGCCAGGAAATTGATCACCTGGAGAAATAACAATGAAATCAGACATGATTCAAATACTTCAAAGTCAATTTGACTCACTCAGTCAACAGATACCTGGTGAGGAGGTTGAGTTTTGGTTTGCCCGCGATCTTCAAGAGCCACTTGGATACAGTAAATGGGAGAATTTTCAGACTGCAATAAAACGGGCAATCGAATCTTGCGAAACGACTGGGTATAATCCTGAAAATCACTTCCGATCAGTAAAGAAGATAATTACACACGGTAAAGGTGGTCAGCGTGAAATCGATGATTTGATGCTTACTCGCTACGCTTGCTATCTCATTGCTCAGAATGGGGATCCCCGTAAAGCACCTATTGCCTTTGCGCAAAGCTATTTTGCTATTCAAACACGTAAGCAGGAACTTATCGAAGATCGGATGCGTCTTCAAGCAAGATTGGATGCCCGTGAACGGTTGCGAGAATCCGAAAAAGCCCTGTCACAAAACATCTACGAACGAGGAGTAGATGATGCTGGTTTTGGTAGGATACGCTCTAGGGGAGATGCCGCTCTTTTTGGAGGAAATACCACTCAAGTTATGAAAGAACGCTATGGAATAACCAAAACGAGACCTTTAGCTGATTTCTTACCGACCTTGACCATAGCAGCAAAGAATCTGGCTACTGAAATGACCAACCATAATGTCCAGCAAGAGAATTTGCAGGGAGAAGGGGATATAACTCGTGAACATATACAGAATAATATTAGTGTACGTGACATGCTTGGACAACGCGGAATAAAACCGGAAAAACTTCCACCAGAAGAAGACATTAAAAAGTTAGAAAGGCGAGTAAAATCTGAGGAAAAGAAAATTGAAAAACAATCTGGTCGTTTGCCCGAAGAGAAAGGTAACTAAATGGAAACAACCAAGCTTAAAAAATTTGCTCAGCTCGCTCGAAGAATGCTTAGGGAGCAGGTTTCTGCCAAGCTAAAGTTTGTATTAATAGAAAACAGTGCAGCCCGCCGTGAAGGTGCAGAGGCTATTAAGAAGCTTGAAGAAGCTATTGAACGTTATGACAAAGATCAAGTTATTGAGCGAGTTGCTTACACTTGGTTTAACCGATTCTGTGCCTTACGTTTTATGGATGTAAACTGTTATACCCGTATTGGCGTGGTTTCACCTTCCAAGGAACAATTTCAGCCTGAAATTTTGGCTGAAGCCAAGATGGGCCATATCGACGAACAAATGGTACCAGACATGGTAAGAAAGAATATTTTTGCACTGCTCGAAGGTAGATCACCTAGCCGTGACCCACAAGGAGAAGCTTACCGCTTGCTTATCGTTGCTGCATGTAATTTTTTTCATCGCTCTATGCCTTTCTTGTTTCAACGCATTGATGATTTTACTGAATTACTGATGCCTGATGACTTGCTTTCAAGCAACTCTATTCTCACTTATACACGTGAAGCAATGACATCTGATAATTGTAAAGATGTTGAGATAATCGGCTGGCTCTACCAATACTACATTTCTGAAAAAAAGGATGAAGTGTTCGAGGGGCTGAAGAAAAACAAAAAAGTAACGCCTGAAAATATCCCTGCTGCTACCCAGCTTTTTACACCACACTGGATTGTGCGCTATTTGGTTGAAAACTCACTCGGTCGTCTTTGGCTTCTCAACCGTCCTGATTCAAAGCTGGTTGAACGCATGGATTACTATATTAAATCAGAGCAACAAGAAACAGACTTCCTAAAAATTGATAAACCTGAAGATATTAAAATTTGTGACCCAGCCTGTGGTTCTGGTCATATGCTCACTTATGCCTTTGATCTGCTTTATACCATCTACGAAGAAGAAGGCTATGAACCCACTGAAATCCCGGAAAAAATTCTTACCCATAACCTATTTGGCATCGAAATTGACGAACGTGCCGGTGAGTTGGCTGCCTTCGCCCTTACCATGAAAGCTCGTGCCAAACAAAGGCGGTTCTTTAACAAAGGAGTTAAGCCAAACATTTGCGTGTTGGAAAATGTGCATTTTGAAGAAGGAGAGCTTAATGACTATATAGATTATGTTGGTCAAGAAATCTTCACGCCCCCACTTCTGACTACTTTGAGCCAGTTTGAAGAATCGGACAACTTCGGATCTCTAATACGTCCTGAGATGACTGAGGTGAAGGGCTTATTGGAGAGTTTGGAGACCAAAGATTTAGGTGGCGACTGGATCTATAAGACAACTCATAAAAAGATATTGCAAGCCCTTCAACAGGCTGACTATCTTAGCCCAAAATACCATGTTGTGATTGCCAATCCACCTTATATGGGGGGTAAGGGGATGAATGGACGATTAACTGCATGGGCTAAGGATAACTTTCCGAACAGTAAATCTGATCTGTTTGCGATGTTTATAGAACGTGGTATGGGCTTAGTGCATAGATATGGTTACAGCGCCATGGTAACAATGCAAAGTTGGATGTTCTTATCATCCTATGAGGCTTTAAGAATAAAACTCATGGATCTTACCGCTATTGAGTCCATGGCTCACATGGCTAATATGGTTATGGGAATTGCTTTTGGAACGGCTGCAACCGTTTGGAAAGTGGGGGGTTACACTAATACGATAGGTTCATATTGCTATGTAGAGTATGAAGACTTGGGAGAAGAAAACAAACCGAAGGTATTTCCTCCGCATAATGAAAGAAATCAGAAGGCCTCACCCCAAAGATGGTTTTATCGGGCTTCTGCTTCAGACTTCAAGAAAATTCCTGGGAGTCCGATTGCATATTGGACAACAAAGAGTGTTTTAAGAGCATTTGATAGTTTTCCGCAAATTAACGAAGTTTGTGAGCCTAAAAGTGGTTTATCGACTACCGATAACAACAGATTCTTACGATTTTGGTATGAAGTTAACTTTAACGGCATTCCTTTTGAGATAACTGATATTTCAGAAACTGTAGATGCGAACTATCGCTGGTATCCATTCAGTAAAGGTGGCGATTACCGTAAGTGGGAAGGAAATCGAGAGTATGTTGTCAATTGGTGGCATAATGGGGTTGAGATTCGCGATGCTACTAGAGATGCTGCTGGAGGAAGAGTTGTAAGTCCTGAGTTTTATTTTAAGAGGGGTATTACCTGGTCTGGTATATCCAGCAGTAAACCCTCAATGAGAGCGATTCAAAATTTAATTTTTGGAAGTGGAGGCAAGGGGCTTTTTACTGATGGAAAGGACAACTTTTATTTAGGATTTCTAAATAGCAAAATTGCGCTTTATTGTTTAGGTTTGCTTAGCCCAACCTTGAATTACGAAGCTGGGCATATTGGAAGCTTACCTATTACTCACTCAAGTGATGCTAAGGACAAATGTGATATGAACATTCCAAGGTTGACCTATTTGAGTAAGTATGATTGGGATTCCTACGAAACATCTTGGGACTTCACTAGGCAGCCTTTACTTCAGCCTGAATACAGCCAACCAACCCTGAAGGCAACCTACCAAAAACTCCACACTCATTGGCGGGAGATGACGTTGGAGATGCAACGGTTAGAAGAAGAAAACAACTGTATCTTCATCGAAGCCTACGGCCTGCAAGATGAGCTGAGGCCCGAAGTGCCGCTAAATGAAATCACCTTGACCTGTAATCCGCATTACCGATACGGTAACGACAAGAGTGAAGAAGAACTCGAGGCACTATTGCTCGCTGATACTATGCGAGAATTGGTTTCTTATGCCGTCGGCTGCATGTTTGGCCGTTACGCGCTGGACACACCCGCTCTAATCCTGGCTAACCAAGGTGAAACCATTGAAGACTATCTAAAGCGAGTTCCGGAGCCGAGTTTCCCGGCCGATGAAGATAACGTTATCCCCATTCTCGATAGTAACTGGTTTTCCGATGATATCACAGAACGGTTCCGTAAATTCCTGCGAGTGGCCTTTGGTGAGGAGCAATATGAGGAAAACCTCAGGTTTATAGAACAGGGGTTAAACGTCAAAGATAAGCGAAATTACAGCATCAGAGACTATTTTTTAAATGAATTCTATAGTGATCATGTGAAACGGTATAAGAAACGCCCTATCTACTGGCTGTTTTCAAGCCCCAATGGAAGTTTTAATGCATTAATTTACATGCATCGTTATCGTCCGGATACAGTCAGCGTGGTATTGAATGACTATTTACGCGAATACCGCACCAAACTTATTGCACATAAAAAATATTTAGAAGCAGTAAGTATAAGTGCCAGCACCTCAAAAAACGAGAAGACAAAGGCATTCAAGGAGATTGATAAGACGAACAAGATACTGAAGGAATTGGAAGAATATGAGCGCGACATTCTTTATCCACTTGCTGCTGAACAGTTAGAAATAGATCTTGATGATGGTGTGAAGGTTAACTATCCAAAGTTTGGTGCGGCTTTGAAGAAAATTAAGGGGTTAACCGATGAGTAACCGTATTGCTCTGACATTAAGTAAATTATTTGAGCGTCATCGGATCGTTTTTTGGTATGACGCCAAAAAAGAGCTGCGCGAGAACTTTGAGGCTATTCAGCTATCCGGTATTGAAAAATTGGAACTTAATAATAACCAGTATGGTATCAAATACAAAATTCTGCGTGAACAGCCGGCACAAAAATTTCTGCTCTACTATGAAGGACCTCAGCCTGATGATCTCAATAACTGGTTGCTTGACGTACAATTGGCTCACGGTGAATTCCGTACGGATCAAGTGGCTATTTGGCTATCCGAGTTGGGGCTTGGGTTTGAGTTTACGGAAGTTATTCAGCCCCATGTGGAATTCTTCCAGGCACAAAAACGAAAGGATGCGCTCAAGAAATTACTGCAGGCCGATGATACGGCTGGACAGATTCGTCTGAAAATGCTGGCAATATGCACAGATAGTGAACCGCGTATTGATGCGGTGGCAGAAACTTTATTACAAGAGCTAGCAAAGGGGCATGACGAGAAGATTAAATTGGTTGGCAGATGCGGTCTAGAAAACTTTCTTTGGGAGCAGATGACTCGTTGTTATGGTTATACTTCGAGCGAGCCGGGTATCCGTGATTTTGTCATTGAGCTTTTCAAATCATGCTACGCCATGGGTACAGAGGGGCAGGTGAAACTGACTGGCGATGCTTTAGTTTTTCTTAAACGATGGAAGGATAGCCGCCAATTTGAAGCTGGTTTTGAAGCCTTATCAGAAGAATGTGCTGACGTACTTGGTATTGAACATAACTTAACAAATCAGGACTTTAGGGAATTAATAGAATTAGATTATTTCCGCCTGATCGATTTGAAAATCATTAGCGATCTAGTTCGAGCAGTAGCTTCACGAACTGTTTCTAGCGGTGATGTATCACTTTGGGTTCGTCAACGAAGACAAAGCCATTGGTACGGACAATACCAACATCTTTATGAAGCTATTGACTATGCTTCTCGGTTTATTCATGCTTTGGGTGAGGCTAATCTAACGATGAATAGTCTTGCCGAAGGTGTGCAAAGATACAGTGATTGCTGGTATCAACTCGATCAGCTTTATCGTAAATTTACTTATCATGTACGCATATCGGGACAAGCTTCTTTGATGGCTCCCCTGACTGAACAGATCGAAAACTTTTACAGTAATAATTATCTATTTAAACTGGGTAATTGCTTCCAGGCCTTTGTTGATGAGGCATCCAGGTGGGAAGCCGATCCAGTGAAGAATCAATCAGAATTTTTCGAGCAGTGGGTACGTCCATTCTTGCGCAAAGATACTAAGGTTTGTGTACTTATCTCGGATGCCATGCGTTATGAAATTGGCGATGAATTGTTGTCCCTCATTCGCCAGGAAGACCGTTATAGCGCTGAAATAAAACCGGTCCTATCGATGCTCCCGAGCTACACTCAGCTCGGTATGGCGGCACTACTTCCGCACAAGAAGCTAGAGATTGCAGACAATGAAAGCGGAGCCGTGTTAGTTGATGGATTAAGCTCACAAGGAACTATCAACCGCAAAAAGATCCTGGGACTTATTCCAAATATACGCGCTACGGCCTGCAAAGCCGATGAGTTGATGGCCATGAAAAAAGATGATTGTCGAGCTTTAGTTCGTGATCATGATGTAATTTATGTTTATCATAACCGGATCGATGCCACAGGTGACAAACGGGAAACTGAAGAGCGTGTTTTCGAAGCAGTGGAAGAAACTTTGCAGGAATTAATTCGTTTGATTAAGAAACTTACTGGTGCCAATGCCACCAATTTGCTTGTGACAGCAGACCATGGTTTTATTTATCAAAATCGCACTATTGATGAAAGCGATTTTTCAGGTATTGATGCGGCAGGAGATAAAATTCTCTATCGAGATCGGCGTTTTCTGCTTGGTAAGGGGCTGATTGAATCTTCCAGTTTACGCAAGTTCATGCCCCAACAACTAAGCCTTTCCGGTGAGGTAGAGGTGCAAATTCCCAAATCGATTAACCGCCTTCGATTAAAAGGCTCCGGTAGTCGTTTTGTACATGGGGGAGCATCATTGCAAGAGGTGGTCATTCCTGTTCTTAAAATTCACAAAAAACGCCAGAGTGATGTAACTGCTGTAGAGGTAGATATTCTGCGCGGGTCCAGCTCAGTAATCACATCTGGGCAGCTGGCGGTGACGATGTATCAAGCTGGACCTGTTATAGATAAAGTCCAACCTCGTGTGCTAAGAGCTGGTATTTATACAGAAGCCGGCGAATTAATTTCTGATAGTCACGACCTGACTTTTGACCTGAGTTCGGATAATCCTCGAGAACGGGAGCTTCAAGTGCGCTTTGTCTTGACCCGCATGGCTGATGAAGTAAACGGTCAGGAGGTCATTCTTCGTTTAGAGGAAAAACATGCCGGAACCTCACATTACAAAGAATACAAGTCGCTCCGATATGTGATGCGACGATCATTTACCAGTGACTTTGACTTTTAGAGGATAGAATACCAATGAATGAACTTGACCAGAAAAGTAATTTCCATTTCCCAGGACTCGTTGTTCGCAAAGATCTTGTTAAAGCTGTCAAAGGTAATGCCATTGTCCCATCCTATGTGTTGGAATATCTTCTGGGACAATATTGTGCTACTAGTGATGAGCCAACTATCCAAACTGGTATTGAGACGGTTAAGGAAATTCTAAGAAAACATTATGTGCATCGTAATGAGTCTGGCTTGGTTCGTTCCAATATTAAAGAAAAAGGGCGTTACAAGGTTATCGATAAAATCAGCGTGTCGCTTAACGATAAGACTGATGCTTATGAAGCGCAGTTTTCCAACCTTGGTATTAAGAAGGTGCTTGTCGACTCAGGCACGGTCAAGGCGCATCCAAAGTTATTGGTCAGTGGCGTGTGGTGTATTGCAGACATTGAGTACTTATTCACTGAGGATAAGAACGCTAGTCCTTGGATTTTATCTACTCTGAAACCTATTCAACTGTCTCATTTTGATTTTGATTTATATACTGATGCTCGCAAGCAGTTCTCAACTGATGAGTGGATAGATCTGCTAATTCAAAGCATCGGCTTTAATCCTGAAATGTTTGGGAAGCGCAGTAAGCTGACCCAATTGATTCGCCTTATTCCATTTTGTGAGCGCAACTACAACCTGATTGAGCTTGGTCCAAAGGGTACTGGTAAATCTCATATTTACTCAGAATTTTCGCCTCACGGGATTCTAATTTCTGGTGGTGAAGTCACCGTTCCTAAATTGTTTGTCAATAATTCTACTGGAAAAATTGGCTTAGTCGGCTACTGGGATTGTGTTGCTTTTGATGAGTTTGCAGGAAAGCAGAAACGGGTGGACAAAGCCTTAGTTGATATCATGAAGAATTACATGGCCAATAAGTCTTTCTCTCGAGGTGTAGAAACTTTAGGTGCTGAGGCATCGATGGTCTTTGTAGGTAATACCCAGCATACAGTTCCTTATATGTTAAAACACTCAGATTTGTTTTGTGAGTTACCAGATAAGTTCTATGACTCTGCATTTCTTGATCGAATACACTTTTATATTCCCGGCTGGGAAGTTGATATTATTCGAGGTGAAATTTTCTCTAGTGATTATGGTTTTGTAGTCGATTATCTGGCTGAGATTTTGCGCTCATTACGTAATCACGACTACTCAGACCGTTATAAAGAATATTTCTCTCTTTCCCCCGATATTTCAACAAGGGATCGAGATGGAATTCATAAAACATTTTCTGGTTTGATGAAAATACTTTTTCCTCACGGTGAAGCTACTGAGGAAGAGATTGAGGAAATTTTAAAATTTGCAATTGAAGGCCGAAAACGCGTTAAAGATCAGCTGATGAGAATCGACACCACATACGGTAATGTTAGCTTTTACTATGCTGACATGGAAGGAAATAAGAAGTTCGTTAGTACACTTGAAGAGGAAGAATATCCTAGTTATTACAATAAAACTATTGATGAGGACGTTACTGAGGAAAGTCCATATATTGAACAACCACCAGTTCCTTCACAACCTTCGCCATCTGCCCTAAAAGCCCCCCTAGAACAGCATCTTATCATTAAGGAAAACCAAAAAGGTATATCTTTTGATTCTCTGCTAGGGGCCTACCTAAAGGGATCATCGGCCATTACCGTTACAGACCCTTACATTCGTCTATTTTATCAGATTAAAAATTTCATGGAATTTTTAGAAACATTGGTCAAGCTTAAAGCCCAGGATGAGGAAGTTTCTGTTCATTTAGTTACAACCGAAGATGATTTCAAAGGGGAACAACAAAAAGAACATTTTGAGAAGATACAAGAATCTGCCAGTTCAGTTGGCGTGATGTTCACCTGGGAGTTCGCGGATGCTGGCTCTATCCATGCTCGTCATATCGTTACTAATCATGGTTGGAAAATTTCCATGGATCGTGGTCTTGATATATTTCAGCACTATGAGATAAACGATGCTTTCACCTTTGCTAATAGGTTACAGCAATATCGTCCGTGCAAGGCATTCGAAGTGACATTTATTAAACATATATCAGAAAGGGCTGATAATAAATAATTAAGCTTACACCGTAGGCTCTGGTTGACACATTAGCTTTATTTCACCATGTCTTGCCAAGCTTCTACAATCATGACCATAGCTAATGTATCCAGCTCGCAATATTGTAATAAAGCTCTTTTGAGTTCTTCACGTTCAAAGTTACTCATATGAGTGAACTGTAGTTTGGCATAAGCGATGGTGGCAGCCCCGCCTTCTTTTAAGTATTCATCATCAAACAAAAATTTAACTTCTTCCTCAGGTAATTCCTTATTGATGGGGTCCAAAAGAGAGTAAGGATCTTTTATTCCCCCATCATCAAACACAATCCAGCACTTTTGATTAAAGTTTTTGCTTATTATGCCTCGTTTGCAGCCATAAATCGGTTGACTATATTTTTGTTGAAGGTGTTTTGAGCGATTCAAAATAGCAGGCAGCACTTTCTTGATTGAATTTGAACCATTTGTTAAGGGATCATAATAAAAACGCTTAACAAGTTCACATAAATCAACCATACACCGCTCGCCAATCCATTTGTTACGGCTATCTGATGGCGATTTTGTAATCGACTTAATAAACACTACCAGATCATTCAGATCTGTCGGAGGATCTGGAAGTTCAAGCAGTTGCCCCAATATCATATTTAAATATGTATTTTCATGATTGCTATAGCGAAAAATAGTCCCAGAATCTTTTTCAAGTTCAGATTTTAGTACACGAATAAAATCAATTGAAGGGTCAATACCTGGAACAGTATTGAGGTATTCACCAACGTGTGCCACATTACCTTTCTCATCCATGACATGGTGGGAAAATTGAAAAGCTATGCCCTGATATGGATGAGCACCTTTTTTAAAGGGTATAGGTAACATTGCTGTTTCAAAATCAATAAAATGTAAGGGATATACCCAGGATTGCATTTCATCGCTTAAGCCCTGTTTATCTAACCAAACAGTATTATTGTTGTTTTTAGCTTTTTCAATTTGCAGCCATTGACGTTGACTGGCTGATAAACCTGGCTTGCCATCATCTTTGGTAGGTAAATCATCTTCATCAAAATCCTGCAGTTTGATTAACCCTTTTTGTAGGCATTTTTCCCTGTCACGAAAATTCCATAAGTCCAAAACAGTAGCATCGAGAAAATCATTATCGTTGTATCCGAGTGCTTCGTGCCAACATTCTTTAAATCCTGAAAGCAGTCCCCTTGCTTCATCGCTAGGTAATGTTTTGAATTGACAAGCAGCACATTCTTTTTTAGGGCGCGATGGTGATTTTAATCCATTAAAATATTGTTGACTTAACTCGTGGAAGCTATCAATAAAAGACCGCCCTGAGGCATCAGTTTCAGACCATATTTTTTCCGTCAAATGATCGACATTAATTTCCTTCAACAGGCGAACCGATAGATCTTCGGATGATAGTGGTTCTAAAATTTTAACCCTCGGTTTACCGGATTCATCCTTAGTTAGAAAAAATTTGCGGTTCAAACCATCGGTGGGGCAAATGCTGTCTTTATCAACAAGCATTAGATAACTTGAAATCCGGTAATTTGGGAAAGCATGTTGAAGAACCCATTTTTGAAAAGCAACATCTGCAATGTAGGGCTTCCATTTTGCATTGATGGTTCCATCCTTCTTTACAATGGTTTGGATTTCTTCATTGCCAATAGATTTAGCTTTGATCTCTATTAACTTCAAGTGGTTCTGATTTTTTATCAAAATATCCGTGCGAATTAGATATCTTTGGTGCAATACCTCTGCCTCGAATAGGATAATTGATTCTTTTGTCAGTAGTTCCTTTGTCACATCTATGGCTGACTTGCCATGACTGGTTTTCACAAATATACCTTCAGGGAAATAACAGCGAGCAAGGGCTTCTACCTGATATCCACCTTCAGCCAACGCTTTTAAAAATGAATTCTCTTCTTGTTGGTTGGCATATTGGGGCTTATCTATATAATAGAGTTTGGTAGGGCACTCCAAAGCCAGTTTAAACTTAGATTTGGTAAGTTTGTTAGTCGACACTTTTACCCTTTGCAAAATTGCATTCAATCTAAGTATAGCAATTACAATTAAGCTGTGTGACACCAGTAATTAGCGGAAAGACCAGTGATTCAGCAGCTAATTTTCTGATGTTTTTTTGTGCTTAGTAAATGATGGGAAATATACTATGCTGCTAGAAATCGAAACTCAACGAACAATATTGCGTTTGATTAGTGAAGAAGATCTAAACCTTGTGGCTGAATTAAATTTAGATCCAGAGGTTAGAAAGTATTTTCCTGATGGAGTCCAATCGAAGGAGCAAACTAAGAAAAGAATTAAACAGTTCATAGGTTTTTATAAAGAACTTGGACTTCCTTGTTTTGTCATCTTTAACAAGGAATCTAATGAATTTATTGGACGCTGTGGTTTTGGTCCTATAGAGACTGGCGAAATTGAAGTTGGATATCTAATCGCAAGAAAATTTTGGGGCATGAATTATGCCTCAGAAGCTTTAAAAGGCCTTCTTAATTGGAGTAAAAAAAATATTAAAGCTGATTTTATTATTGCTTTTGCTCCCATAGAACACAAAGCCTCACACCGCGTGATGGAAAAATGTGGAATGCATTACTATAAAGATGGGACTGGGCATGGTGTAGAATGTAAATTTTATCGAATTAAGAACACTGATTAGTGTCGTTGCATTAGCGGGTTGAATGCGCCAACTTATTGATTTGAATAAACCGATTTCGATAGACTATGGCGGATACCGTTGGATTCCAGCGGATACCCGTGAATATTGATTACGAATTATTGATTAGTAGCCATTTTTTGATCTAGCACTTAAATTGTTCATTGGAATGAACTGTTTTGGTTTACCATGCCGCATACCGCCGCATACCGCCGCATACCGCCGCATACCGTTGGATTACTAATAATGTGTTAACGTATCAGGTTGATGAAGATGGTCGTGGGTTAATGCCCACCTTCAGATTACCACGCTATCGATATGAGGCGGGATCTGACTTGGTACATCATTAAATACTGTTGGAGAATGTTTTTATGATGGCTAAAGACATATTTTTTTACCATTCTTCTCAAGAAAAATATCATAGCCACATGCATGCGACACATTTAGGAAATTTGTTAATTTCATGTCTTCCTGCACTCCTGACCGCAAATTTTGTATCGCTGTCGCGGAAAGACCTGATTCACTGGCTAGTTTTCTTACGCTTTTTTTGCTGTTTTCCATCAGCTCGCGAATAATCTCAGACAATAGGAACTCTTGGTACTCTTCTTCAAACTGTTGTTTGAATTCGGGGTCCTGCATTTCTCGTTCAAATGTTGATAGTTGTTTGTTACTCATAATAGTCACCTTTCTCTACGCGATTAATATAATCATTTCGACTATTTATCGCTTTATCTTTTTCATTAAGGGGTAGCTTCTGCTGTTTTTTGCGAAAGCCATTGGTAATAACAATTTTTTTACCCTCATAGAAAAAACATAAAAAACGTTCGGGTTGTGGTTTAAAAGCATAAATTTTATCACCTTCATTCATGAACTTTGTTTTATCCTTTATTTCTCCATTATCTCCCATTCGCTTTAATAATTTTAACAGCTGGATTTTTTCGGCTTTATTTAAGCTGTTATAATATTCCAATGCATCACTATACTTGTTGTCATCAAAATACCATTCAATGGTATATGCTTCACCTTTATAAGCTATAAATTCAATTTTCTTCTTCATAATTAAGTGTACCAATAAAGTTGTACGTTGTCAAAAAATAATACGATCGAGCATTTACAGGTCTATATTTTCATAAACTAAGTCCATTATACAGCCCGACCACTTTTCCAGGGCATCTCTTCTTTGTGGCAACATCTCATTCTTATTATACGTCGCCATGATTTTAGGCATTTTATGTCCTAGACACTTTTCTATGACAACGGGATCTATGTTTAGGCTTTCACCCAATTGGGTAGCAAAGGTTCGACGAAGGTCGTGGGGTGTCCATTTATCGATACCAATCCTTTCTTGTAAACGGATTACAGCTTTGGGTAGGGCGCGATCGGAGAGGGGGCTTTGACCGTCTGCGCTACTTATGACGTATTCACCCATGCTGCAATTGTATAACTCCATAAATAGTGATTTAACCATGCTTGTTAAATGAACTCGCATAGTAATGCCAGTTTTGGTATTGATAGCGGGAATAGTCCATAAAGAGTTTTCAAAGTCTATCTCATTCCATTTGGCAACCCTGAGTTCGCCAGTACGAACACCAGTTAATAGTAATATTTTGATGGCATTGGTAATTTGTAATGAGACGCTATGTTTCCCATTACTTAAGAATTGCCAGAGTTGTTTGATTTCTTCTAATGTCAGAAATCGCTCTCTGGGTTTTTCAATACCACCTATATCTCTGGATCGGATGTTCGCTGCATGATTAACGGACAATTCACCTCGGCTGACAGCATAATTAAATGCTTGTTTAAGTGCGCTTAGCACTTTATTGGCATGGACAGGGGAGCCGCGATTAACAATTGTATCTAAAGACCTAGTAATATCTTTTGTTTTAAGCTCTTCAACTTCAATGCTTCCAAGCATCGGTATTATATCGGCTTTAATTATTTGTTCTATTTGCCCAGGGCATTTGCGGTGGCGCTTGATGTAATTCTCATACCAGTTTGTGACCAGATCTTTTACTGTATAACTTTCTTCCTGTGGGGCAACAATGGTCTGTTTGGGATTATTTCCGGCTTTTTTAATTGCCCTTAAGTCCATGAACTGTCGTTTGGCCTCTGATAAACTAACAGTAGGATAATTGCCAATAGTAACATGGTCTTTTTTACCATCTATTTTGTAGCGGTATACCCAGGTTTTGGTGCCAGTAGGATAAACAAAGATGCCAAAGCCATCACCTTCGAATAGTTCAACCCGCTTATCAGACGGCTTCAAATTTTTGATGTAGGTATCAGTAAATCTTACCATGGCAATCCTTCTACTGGTTACTTTGCTGGGTACTTTATGATGTTTTGGAATGATATTCGTTGTTATCGTTTGTTGCTTATGATATGCTTAAAACGCAGTTGTAGCAAGGATTGTTGATTGAAAAGATACAAAAATGTTATTACAAATAAATCAATATCTTGCAGCATGGGGTGCTAGTGGTCGAAGGTTCAAATCCTTCCGTCCCGACCATCAAATCCCCTTTAGAATCAGTATGTTACATCTTCTTAGTTAAACCCCTTAAAATTCAAAAATTCTGCTAGGTGTACTTCTGGGTGTACTTTGGTATTTTCAAAAATTAAAATTAGATGACTACACAATCGAACAAAAGAAAAGTATTTATTCAAGGCAAAGAGTACGACTCACTTGAGAGTGCAGCTAAAGCATTTGGTAAATCACGAAATACAGTCGATTATCGTCTTTCAAAAGGTTGGACTCCTGAGCAAGCTGTAGGGCTTGTACCGCCTCCTGCTTTTGCATCCAAAACTGCGGGTATTTCTGTTCAAGTAGAGGGTCGTGAGTTTAAAACATTAAAAGAAGCTGCAAAATACTACAGTCGAGCCTATACGCACGTCATCGAAATGTTAAAGAAAGGACGTTCGATTGAGCAATCTCTTGGTTTAATTAAAAGAGCCGACACATTACAGTCAGAAAATCCAGAATTATCAAATCAATGGCATCCACATAAAAATATGCCTTTAACGCCCATAGATGTATCATCTGGCTCCGGAATAAAAGTATGGTGGTTATGTTCAAACAATCATGAATGGGAAGCAGTCATCAATAGCCGAAATCGTGGACATGGCTGTCCTTACTGTGCTGGCCAAAAGCCAACAAGTGATAGAAATTTTGCTACTGAATATCCTGAATTATTGAAAGAGTTGGACTTGATAAAAAACAAAAATCTTGATCCTGGGAACATTTCTCCAAGAGCAAATCAGAAAGTATGGTGGAAATGTCAAAGGGGGCACTCTTGGCAAGCTACGATTCAAAACAGAACAAGAAAACAATATAGTAACTCATGCCCATATTGCAGCAACCGTAAGCTCTGCAATGAGAATAGTCTTGCTCAACTTCGCCCTGATATTGCTCAAGATTGGCATCCTACTAAGAACGGGGCATTAACTCCTAATGATGTTATTGCTGGCGGTGGAACAAAAGTCTGGTGGACTTGCAAGCATGGTCATGACTGGCAGGCAACAGTTGGCACAAGAGTAAATAATGGTACTGGTTGCTCGAAGTGCGCGCTTCAAACATCAAGAATCGAGATTGCTGTCTACACTGAAATAAAAGCATTGTTTCCTAATGTCTCTTGGCGTGAAAAAATTGGAAAATACGAATGTGACATATTTCTTCCTGATAAAAAGCTTGGAATAGAAATTGACGGCGTGTATTGGCATAAGCCCAAAGCACATGTTGATGCTATAAAACAAAAATTGTTTGAAGAAAAAGGTATTCTGTTATTTCGTTTAAGGGAGGAGGGATTGCCGTTATTGAGTGTCCGAGATATCTCTTTTAAATCGTCAAATAATATATTTCCAGTAATTTCTAATCTTATCAATCAAATCATTAAATTTGCTGATTTATCCAATGTTGAGCGTGGAAATCTACAGCATTATATTGATAGCGGTTCACTTCTTAATAAAAAACTATATCGGAAAATTATTTCTCATCTTCCAGCTCCGCCATACGAGCTTTCATTTGCTGCTAAAAAACCAGATCTTGCTAGAGAGTGGGCTTATGATTTGAATGCTCCGTTATCTCCTGAACATTTTAGGCCTGCAGCAAATAAAAATGTTTGGTGGAGATGTGAGCAAGGTCATACTTGGGAAACTTCACTAAATAACCGCTCAGGCCAAAACACTGGTTGTCCTCATTGTCCTCGTGTTGTTCCTAACAAGGCGACCAGTGAGTGGAATTTTGCAAAAATAAACCCACATCTTGTTAACGAATGGCATTATGAAAAAAATGGTGGAGTTCTTCCCGAAGCAATAACTCCAAACATGAATATTAAGGTTTGGTGGAAATGCAGAGAGGGACATGAATGGCAAGCGGCACCTAACAGTAGAACAAGTGGTACAGGTTGCCCATTTTGTTATGGCCGGTATGCTTCAGCTACAAATAATTTAGCTGTTTCTTATCCTGAACTATTGGCAGAGTGGGATAGCGAATTGAATGAAGGATTAAATCCATCTGACTTTACTCCGCATGTAGGCAAGAAAGTATGGTGGAAATGTAACAAAAAACACTCATGGCAGGCCACAATCTATAACCGAACAAAAAATAAGTCTGGATGTCCTATTTGTGCGCGAAATAATTCTCGGAAATACTCAATAGAGTACTTTCATGAGTTTGCGAGAAGACATGGAGGCATATGTCTATCAACTGAATATTTGCAATGTAAAACCAAGATTAGAATGGTTTGTAAAAATGGGCATGAGTGGGAGACTCGTGCGGATAATATCTTATATGAAAAAAGGTGGTGTAGACTTTGTTACAACACTCAATGACCAAAATTGCTTGAGTATGCTGGTTAATTGCCCATCAAAACACAATGTATTGTGTTTTTTAGTATTTTTTATTCAAAATATAGATTTTTCTATTGTTTCTTTAGGATAAAAATGACATCATTATTTTGATCTTAACTTGGTCTATACGATCATTAAGCGATCTTTAATTTTAATTTAAATTCATTTCAAAGGAGTTGAAAATGAATGATTTGTGGACATGGAGTAGTGATTGTTTTGGCTATCGACAAGACAATATTGGCGTAATATATGATCATGATGAAGTGTCTGATCACAAAGGCCATTATCTGGGAAAAATTCTCCAAGCGTGGTTAATAAGAAACCAACAAAAAAATGTTTTCGTAAATATCTTCCTGTTCGTTTTAGCTCAAGGGTGCCTACGTTTGCTTAACCATATATCTGAAAGAACGATTACAAATGGAGGATTACGTCATGGTTAGATGCACAGCACCATCAAATGGACATCGCACTGCAAGCGGGCGAGATGCCTGCCCTGCCTGTAGGAACCGCTCTCGCGGCTACGGTTCATATCTACCTTACTCCGCGACAAGGAGCAGCGAGAATAGCTGGAGCGGCCGTAGCAGCGTTGCTGGATCTAGCAACAGTGTAAGGCCACGCTGGTCGCGAGCAAGTTCATCCGTGGTATACACGTCTGCCGAAGTGCGGACGCTCACCCCAGTCCGCGAAAACGTTGAAAAGCGAGCGTCTGTGCCTGACCTTCGGGACATTTTTCTATGCCATGCGTGGGACGACCGAAAAGGGGTCGCCAAGGAGCTGCATGATCTGCTCGAGTCGCGCGGTGTCTCAGTTTGGTTCAGCGAGAAGGACGTCCTCCTCGGAGCGACTTTGCTTCGTGAAATCGATAAAGGATTAGCGAAGTCGCGGGTCGGGATCGTGCTTGTGACTCCTGCGTTGCTGGATCGCCTCGAAGGAGAGGGTATTGCCGACAAAGAGCTTTCAGCACTCTTGGCACGTGATCTGCTCGTTCCCATCGTACACGACACAACGTATGAAGCTCTTCGCGATGTTAGTCCCTTGCTCGGATCGCGAAGTGGCTTGAGCACTGCAGAAGACTCAATGGCAGATGTTGCGACCAAGCTTGCTGAGCTAGTCGCTCTTTAGCAAGGTAGCCCGGTTGCTCGCAACCGGGGTTAGTTTATTCCTATCATAAAACCAATGTGCTTCCTGAATAAGTTTTCGCAAGACATCCCATATTACGTTTTATCCGAGATAGACCCTGGTGATATTTATACGTGAGTGTCCAAGTTCCCGACTAATTATTCCTCTAACTTGTTTATCGATTTTTCTCTCTGTTTGATTTAGCTCTTGGGCTGATTTCCCCCCGGCAATTGGACATCTCAAACCTATATTTAAAGGATCTAACTGTTTCGTTAATTCGATATATCTACGTTGAGCATAAGCATGACGGATACCGTGTAATTTACATACACCCATTAACTTAGCTTGCTGTTGATAATGACTTAAATGCTGTTTATAGGTTCTTTCTGCAGGAATTAGGGACTCACCACGTCTTATCTGTTGCCAGACTTTTGATAGCCATTTCATTTGTTCTTCATTGGTAATTTTAAGCAATCGTCCAATACCACCCTTTGTCCAACTGGGTTTGATATGCAAACAATCACCATGCCAAGCTTCACTGACTACAAATTTCATTGACTCTTCCCTACGTAGACCAAAAAGCATTTGGGCTTCAAGGGATAGGCGAACATGAGGATCAGTACATAAGTTTAAGTCAATTTGGTGAATTGCTTTGTTTTGAGTAGGAACATAAGTGCGTTTATCAATTTGATAGGAATCATTGCCTGTTTTAACCAACTTAGGTTTATCAAGAAAATAAGCGAGTTTACGCAATTTGGACATATAATTCTTGATAGTTGCAGGACTCTTACCTTGTTTTTTCCAATGTTCAACAAGCACATAAATATGTTTGGGCTTTAAGCCATTTAAATGACCAACTTTAAAACCTAATTCATGTAAATCTTTCATGCAGCGGTTAATCATATGCTTCATATCTGCCTTACTGGCATAGGAATATCCCTGCATTTGTTTAATTAATTGGTGTACTGAATAAAGTGCACTGCGTAGTTTATTGCTCATTGAGATAACTCCAAAGCGTGGTGCGGGATTTCAATCCCATTTCATCCATGATGAGTAAGGACAAGCGGTAATGGGATATTTGAGAGGATAATTGTGAGTTTAATTGCTGGGCATAAAGATAACGCCAGCATTTCTTTCCAGAGAGCCTTAGGGACTTCATGGCTTTTTGCCAGCTAAAACAGATAGCTCTATAACCATGAGTGGCGATAAAACAGCCGTTCCATTGGGTTAATAGATTAAAATCTTGTATAAGCTTTATTTGAGCTTCGGAGCGAATAGGAATCTTCCTATCCTTGCTATTAAAAGTGATTTCTCGTGTCAGTAGTAATTCATGTTCTTGAATATGTACCCCAGGTAAAATTCACATGGCTTCGCTCAAGGTCAAACCAAAATGAATTTGAAAGCCCAAAAGGATTTTTGCAATGGGATCATTAATCTTATCAAGCAAATTAGCAGGAGATTTTCGAGTTTGCTTTTTAATTTTCTTAGTTTGCAAACCAAGACTGAGATTATCAATATTCTCAGCATTATGACCAACATGGTTTAGAAATTTTCGGATGATGGTCATGTAATTCATCAGAGTCGAAGGTTTAACTTTTTTCTTATGCCAGTGTTGAATCAGTTGCTGCAAATGGATTGGTGTCAAACCAGACCAATTGGATGGTGCAAGCCCAAGGACAAAGAGATCCTCAATCATCCTAAGAATAACAAAGCGACGATATTTTTTGCCACGAGGGCTACCGCTATTATCATGATCCAGATACTGGCTCGCTATTTGTCTTAAAGAGTGTTTGCGCATAGTTCTATTCAATCAATTTATTTGCCCTGTCTTTGGTTTAGTGTTAGTCGAGCGATTCACTCAAAGAGGATATCCAGCTTGCGCTGCAAGGCTCGAAATGGTGGGGCAAATCAAAAGTTAATGATTTTGGTACAACGGTTTTTTTTGTGGTTTATCTCCTTATTGTTTAAATACAAAAACGCACGGCAATCTAACAGCAGCTGCCGCTGATCCATGGTTAATAAAGAAGTGATTATTAACTTATCTACCCGATGGTAGCCTATCCTAGAACTTCAGATTCCCGACTAGACGTCCAGCCACAGGTTATGGGATGAGAGTGGCTTAGCATAAGACCCAAAGGTTTCGCCTGAGTTGCACAGGCTCATCAGTTATGCTTATGAAAAATTTAGCAAAGGCGAGATCTGGGGGCAATAGGTTTTGGAGGAATATTTTGTTCAATCCTCTGGTGTGGGATTGAATTTTTAAAGTTAATTTATTGATTTTAAAATTGGATTTTTCGAAAGAGTATCTGCGTCACTGCATATAAATAGCAGTGACGCAGTAGTTTATCATTTTTCATTTCAATTTTTTTAAGACATAATCTTGCGTTGGACTTTAGGTCAATATTTTCGCTATAACTCATCGTTGTTTTAAAAATGTAATGATAATTACTTAATTTGTTCCCAACAACATTTTAAATAGTGTTATACTATACATAACACGGCCTGCTCCTCTACATTGAAAAATGCACGAGCGGGTTTTCTTTTTTATAAATCTTAAAAATGTCGCATTATAATAAACCTTATCTTACCTTTGAACAGCAACTTGAGTTATTAAAATCTCGTGGTTTGGAGGTAACCAATGATAAAGTGGCATTGGAGTATCTAGGTCGATTGGGCTACTATCGTTTAAGTGGCTATCCCTGCCGCAAATTACTCCCTTTAGCTGAACAACAAACAAAATCTATAAGACCTTGGCGTTCCGATGAGTTTCGACCTATAGGTTTTTAAAAATATTTGTCGATAAAGCTCATCATAACCTAAAAATTATCCACATAGTTGAGTTGTAAGTTGCAATCATTTTGGTATGTGTGCATAAATTATAAGCTGAATTACGATCATGAAGTTATAAAATGCTTTGTACTTTTTCTCGAATACTAAGTGGATATTCATTTAATAAGTCTTTCGTAGTTTTGTATAAGTCATAAGGTTCAGGATTGGGCGCAAATCGGCTATTAACGTATACTTCCAGTTTTTGCTCAAAAGATCTAAGGGTATTTTCGTTATACATATATGAACAGTAGTCAAGTTTCTCATTATAATTTCGATAATAATATGGATGAATAAAGCATTTCTCTAATATAATGTTCGCATCATGTGCGAATATTATATTTCTTATTTTGTTAGCGTAGTTGTTTTTCTTTTCATAGTTACTATCAATAGGATTAAATATATTTGTTTTAAAGAAGCTTTTAACGGTTATTTTTCTATTAATGAGCTTTGAATATCCCAGTATAATATGTCGTAAGAAATCACTTGATCCCCATGGGGATGTTATCCTAACCTCCCTGATAGAGGGAACTGAGTCTATAATGCGCATTAACTCTTTCATTTCATGATAAAAATTTTTATTTATTGATAGGCCTATTGATTGCAATTTGTTTTCAGGAGCTAATCTTAATCCGTAAAGGCTTGGAGCATCCATTGAAGGTGAATAAATAATTAGGTGTTTTAGCGCTTTATTTTGTTCTAGTCCTTCAGATAATTCATGTAAATCAATATTATTTGCGTTTAAAACCAATGTCTCAAGATGATCGTTTTTAAACAGTAGCCTAGCCAAATAATTGCTAGTAAGTGTCTTTAATCCATAAGTGTCTGTTATTGGTATGCTAGAAATTATATTGATAGCTTTAATATTTTTATTTTTCCTTAATAAAACTATAAGATTTGACAATTCATTGTATATCTCATAATTACTTCCAGTAGGACTGATTTGTAGAACCACCTCTTCCAAGTTTTTTTTATCCGCTATAGTTTTTTCAACTAATAATCTTGTGAGTGTTCGATTTAGATTACCTGTAATTGTGTAGTTTATTCGTTTATAGGCACTACTGTGAAACTCTAATAAGTATGTACTCTGATTTTTTCCTATAAACGTATCATCAATTGCTTCATCGATGTAAATGGTATCATTTTTAAATATTTCATTTTTAAATTTAGGAAGATTATGTTGTGAAACGGGTCTGAGTGATACAAATGTAACTACTGCTACTATTGATATTAATATAATAAATTTAAACATTTTTTTATTCATATGTTTCTTACATGGCTCTGCGGGTATTAAATGAACAAGATGGGCAAATTATACGATAATTGCATTGAAAATCAAAAATAATCGAATATTTAAAGAAACGCGTCCTGTTACCTAATGGAGTAAGGGGGCAGGTATGTTAAATCAAATAGGCACATAACGTTAAGTTAATTGAGAAGGAGAACAGGGTGTTATATAAGGTTCTGCAAAGGAGAGTGAAGCTCATAGAATACGCATATTAAAATAAACTTTATATAGCTCGAATGTTAAGCCAACTTTTTTGACCCAACCAGCTAGCAGGGTAAGGCCAATAAGCTCCTGACCGATTAACTTTCGTTAGCTGTTCTTGTAATCCATCGATGATCTGTGCAAAAAGCCTCTCATCAGGATCAATTTGTTGAAATTGCTTCCAGGCTTCAGATTTATAGCTAGGTAGGGGGTAGAGTTGCCAGAATTGTTCGAATTGTTGGTATAGATCTTTTAGGTTGCTGCTGGGCTGCGCTTTGAAAGTTGATTTTGATAAATAGGCTGGTTTTTTGGTTTTTAATGAGTTCATATTTTCTGGTAGTGCTGGCTGATTTTGTTCTACTTGGGTGGGGGAGCTTTTTTCAGGATGAGATTCAGTTTCAATATCTACAGGCTCATAAGGGTTAGCCAGAAGGCATTTCACAATGAGGTTTTTGGTTGTTGAGCGAATTTCTATGATGCCCTGGCGTGCCAGAGATTTAATTACACGTTTCATTTGCTGGTGACTAGGGCAGCCTGTTTTTACGCCTTTGATGGGGGCGACATACAGAGTTTCTCTCAGTGACTGGTAACTGATTTTTCGTTTAATGCCGACCATGAATGTCTTTCTGTCCATGTAGGGGCGGATGCCCATGAGGTAGACTACTCTTTGCAT
This sequence comes from Legionella pneumophila subsp. pascullei, assembly GCF_900637585.1. NCBI lineage: Bacteria > Pseudomonadati > Pseudomonadota > Gammaproteobacteria > Legionellales > Legionellaceae > Legionella > Legionella pneumophila. The sequence goes on along the minus strand of NZ_LR134380.1, from coordinate 2,908,669 downwards.
GAGGGGGATTTCGCTGAGTGCGTCCAGTTCGTATGTGGTGACGAATAAGAAATCCATTTTTACTCCTGTTTTAACCCTATATTTTTATTTCAATTGATATCAAACGCTATCAATGCGCGCGTAAAAACATAAAAAACAGATTTTGGAGTTATGAGGTGGGTCGGCCTAGAGAATTTCTCTTTGTCGGGTTTTTCTATTCGACAGGTTTTTTCTTCTTGTCAGTACTGAATCTTGCTATGTCGGGTTTGTGTCGGGTTAGGGTCGGCCTTGTTTTGGACGGATTTAGGCTCATTGATTTTGGGAGTTAAAAAAATTGCGGTGAAAGTTTAGTTTAATGGTTATCTATTGATGATGTTTATTTAAATCTGGGTGTTTGTCAAAGGCTTTTTCTACATGTTATTGATTGAACATATATGAAGTTATTTTCAAACTGTGACAAATTGTCACGGTTTAATTTAATCAAAATCAGACAAAGTCTTACCATTTATTTAAATTTGGTAAGACTTTGTCTGATTTTGATTAGATCAGGGGTGAGCCGTTATGCACAGAGATTTAATCGAATTGGCTTGGGATTTTTGCGTTCAGCATTCACAAATACTTTGCTTTTTTTAAAATTTGAATAGAAATTCTCTTGTTCGGCTTGGGTCTTAGTCTGTGTCTGTTCAATAATGTAAATTCGTAACACTTGCTCGGTATTTTCATTCATGTTGGTAATATCATTACCGCATTTTTCCCATTTATTGACAGCGGTGTGCGATTCATGAACCACTGTTTTTCCAAACTCTCGAAGGGTCATGGAAAAATAGGAGCGAATGAATTTAACTTGGTTGCCAGTTAATCTCTCTTCTTGAATGGCAAGTTTTTTAATGGCTTCATCGGCAATTTTACGAACGTCAATTTTGGGCATCCATTCTCCGTTGATACAGATCATTGCGACATGCTCCAATTCGATGGGAAATCCTAAGCCTTTATACAAAAACGATGATTCGGTTTTAGTTTTCATCATATTTCTACTTTGTAAATACTCATGATCAAAGTTGCCTAGAGCATACAACATAATTAATTATAGTTTTTGTAAACTAAGTTTACAATTGTTAGGTTCTTATTAAAAACCAGGAGCTGATTCAAGATGGCTTTTGGGGTTGACATAATAATTTTATTTTAATAAATACACCCAAAAATAATTATTGGGTTTATTTGTTAAATTTTAGAAAATACACCCATTAGATTTTATTGGGTTTATTTGTTAAAATGTAAATATGAAAACACATAATAAGCTCGCTAACATTGAATCTCTTCTAGAAAAGCCTGTTTTTACAAGTAAAGAGGCTAATGAACTTGGCGTGTCTCCAAGTTTGCTTTGTTACTACATGCAAAAAGATCTTATTCAACGAGTCAATAAAGGCCTATATCAAGCGGTTTCCGTGAAGAAAGAATTTGATTTTAAGTGGGAGGATTTGATATTTACAGTGAAATCAATTTCCCAAGGTGTTATTTGCCTCGTTAGTGCACTAGCAATCTATGAGCTTACAGACGAAGTGCCTCGTAAGCATTGGATAGCAGTACCTCATAGTACAACGAAACCAATTCGAACGAATACCATTATAAAAAGAATGAGAGATGTAAGTACTGGTCTAACATCGTGGGATGTTGATGGCGAATCTCTACCCATTTTTGACATGGAGCGCACTATTATTGATGCTTTTCGGTTTCTTTCAACAGAAATTGCTCTTAAGGCACTTCAGAGTGGATTGAGAGAAAAACATATTGATTCCCGAAAATTGCAAAGGTATGCAAAGAAACTGCGGATTGATATTACTCCTTATTTGTTGGCGATGACGATATGAATGAACAATCACTTAAAGCAAAACTGAAACAATTAGCATCAATAAAGGAAAAGACATTTCAGGAGCTTTGGAAAATACTGGCATTAGAGCGTTTTCTCGCACGATTAGCCAAGTCCAATTTGGATGATCAATTGGTATTTAAAGGAGGATTTCTTTTAGCACAGTTAGTTGAAATTGGTAGAGAAACAACTGACTTGGATTTTCTTGCAAGAAATATTCAAGCGGCACAAGAAAGCATCGTTCCGTTGGTTGAGACTATTTGTGCTGTTGAACTTGCAGATGGTTTTATCTTTGAAGTTATGAAAGTGAGCGATTTAGAACATGCTCATATGCATTACCCAGGATTTAGGCTCTCTCTAAAAGTACAATTTTATTCAATGAAAGATACAATTCAGTTGGATATTGGGGTAGGTGATTTAGTGGAGCCGATTGAGCGCTCTTTACTCTTAACAGAGGTAAAAAATCAGGCTTTATTTGAATCAGAAATTACTTTATTAACCTATCCGATTGAGTTTATTTTTGCTGAAAAGCTAGAAACCCTTGTATCAAGGGGCGCTACGAACAGCCGAATGAAAGATTACCATGATTTGTTAATCATTCTCAGAAATCATGAATTGAATGATTTCCATAATTTGAAAGAAGTGATAACCAATACGTTCAAGCATCGTGGAACAGAGTTAATCCTGCCTATTTTATTTGATAGGTCTGAAATCGAAGTGCTTCAATCTTTTTGGAAAAGACATATAAATACACTAGATGAAGTTGCTGAAAAATTACAATTACCCGATCATATTCAATCAGTTATTAGCGAAATTAATGATAACTTAATTGAAATAGTTTCTAGATGAACTATTTCCAAAATGGAAACAGTTGACTCAGTCGGGTTTAAGTTATTTCCAAAACTAGAAAAAAATTTTTTTATCAGACAAATGCTAATCACTTATTTATAAGTGGAAAGGTTTTGTCTGATTTTAATCTTTTTATTTTGAGCATTGGGAGAAGCTTCTAGTTTATTAGAGGTTATTAGAGATCAAAACTCAGGGACATATTTTTTATTTAGTAATCAAGAGGATATATAAGTAAATACTAACTTCTCAATAAGTGGAAAATCTTCCTATCCTACGTCCTGCGGCTTGTCCGCAGGATCCAGAGATCTAGGTACAGATTGAGATTCCTGGATTCTGCGGACAAGCCGCAGAACGTAGGCAGTCTCCACAACTTTATAGAGCAATTACAATAAATACAGGATAATTAAGATATTGTGATATCGAAAGAGAGTTTCTTCAGCAAGCGTAGGTCGGGCCTTGGCCCGACAATTTCTTGAATTGAAGTAATAATTGATTTATAAACGTAGCCAATGGAAATGAATCTGGTCCAAACTCATGCAATATCGTAGAGCACTCTTGCCGGGAGCGACCTACTTTTTTACGGTTAATCTTGCTAATAGAACAAATGGAATTTTAATCAAGGAAATTGACTCGTTGCTTTATGCTATTCGAACAACCAAAGCCCAATATCCTTTTAAAATAGTTGCCTATGCCATTTTGCCTGACCATTTGCATCTGATAATGATCTTGCCAGAACATGACAGTAACTACTCTTTGCGTTGGAGCATGATTAAATCTCTCTTTTCAAAGCAAATTCCTTGCCTGGAGTTAATTAGCCCCGCAAGAAAAAACAAACGAGAAAGAGGCATTTGGCAGAGACGCTTTTGGGAACACCTGATAAGAGATGAATTAGATTTGGAGCATCATGTGAATTATATTCATTTTAACCCCGTGAAACATGGCTATGTCCCAAAAGCATCTGATTGGAAATACTCCAGTATTCATAGATATATTCAAAAAGGAATTATAACCAGTGATTGGGCTTGCTCTGATACATTACACACAACGAATCAGTTTGGAGAATAACATTGATTTTGTCGGGCCAAGGCCCGACCTACGCTTGTTCATAAAATTTAAGTATGACCCCATTGGGATTTATAGCCAACTTTGTTGGAATCATACTTCATAATTGATGAATGAAATTAAGAATGTTTCTATTTCATTGCATTAGATATCGTGTGAAGCAGTCATTAGAGGAAATTTTAAATCCTTCCTTATTACAATTATTAATTGTAGTAATAATACTGCTGTTGTGTAACATCATATTCCTCTTCTTCATCGCTATAATACAATTGCGTTTCTGTAGGCTGGTTATATCTATGCTTTTCTTTGTAATAAGCTCTTTCCAGCAAACGAAATTGCTCGCGTTCAACTTCTAATCTTGTTTGGTCGCTCTGAGACTGCCCGTGGCGTTCATTATTTTTGTCATTATTTGTAGAAGCGTATAAAGTCATCTGCTCCAACATATTTCGAGTGCTATCTGGGCAAGTGCCTGCTTCTTGTTGCAATTCAACTTTAGCTTTTAGAAATAACTCCTTCCATGCTACTAGGGCTTCTTTCATAAGAGGTATGCGATCGATAGCATCTAATTTTGATAGGCTACTGATAATTTCAGTAGCTTTTAGATGTGGCAGAGAGCCTAACTTCCAAATTCCAGCACGCAAAGCTGTATCATGGCTTAAGGCTAAAAGATATAAAAGATCAACCCCATTATACTTGTTTAACGAAGTTAACTTATGATGCGCTATGAAATCTATAAAATCTTGCCCTAAGAGTATGTCTTCTCTCGTAGTTAAAAGAGACAACTTGTATTGCGAAGAAAAAATAATATTAGCAACAGCCTGATAATGAGCACTTTTTTCCGGTGATTTTACATCAATGGGAAATGAATGAGAAATCAATTCATCAATAGAATTTGTCGAATGGATCCGGGCATTTTTTTCATAGAAATAACGCATTTATTTTCCTTTTTAAAAAGTTAGAGTGAAATTTAACATTAATACTTAATTTGCTCATTAATTATAATTTATAATCAGATAGATTTAAAATAAAACATTTGTATATATGTTATATAATGTTTTTATATTCTCAATGTATGATATATGATTAAGCACATGCCGGTTTTTCAAAAAAGGTTTCAACACGAGGCCAAGGAGTCAGATCCTGAACGAGCCCATCATAATTTTACACAATCATAATTCCCCCAATCTAAGACATAATTACTGATATAAGAAAAAGCTTGTATCCGTTGTTTTTTACTCACTTTATAAAAAGTTAAATGCTTCATCAAGGCTACGCTTGCTGACCCCATTGATTCGGATTTCACTTAATTTTTTGTCAAGAACCTACTTTTCTGTGGGCAAAGATACATTTTTTGCTGACAGATTTTTTGATTAGCGCATGTAGGAACAGCCGGCATACAATTCATCAATTCAGGATGATAATAGTAGAAATATAATTTCACTGGTTCTTTTTTATCAAATGCATTAGCAGCAATATAAAATTGTGAAAGAGCTATGCTGCGATTCCATTCGCCACCAAAATCATCTGAAGGGCTGCGTACACATAAATATGATCGCTGTGAATCATCAATTTTTAGCCAATAAGTCCCATCAGTCAAAATTGCTAAACTAGGTTTATAAGGCTTTTCTGATTCGATAACTGCATCAGCAATAGCATATTTTTTCTTATCTATAATAAAATAAGGTTTATCATGGCAGGAAATAAAACCATAATATTTACCTTTATATCCAGTTAAATAAAGGTTATTACATTTATCATTTGAATCTCTAATAAAACGTATATTTCCGAGATCCGTTACTACAATCGCACGACCAACTGCTGATCCCTTTTTACACGATTCAATCACATCTTTTGGTATGCTGGCCAACGAATACCCAAATGGATAAAACATAAAACCAAGTAATAAAAATTTTAGAAACATGCTGATTATCAGGATGATTAAATTAATCTGAATGTTAATACTATAGTGCATAAGTAGGCAGGAAGACATAAAAGATGGATAACACGGGCCATATGAATTAATTATTCAAGATCAAAAATCTGCCAGGTGTGTCAGCAAGGCTACGCTTGCTAAAGATAGTTTCTCTTTAAGATCCCAAAAATGATCTGTGAAACAATTAGGTCATAATTTCAACGCATTGATTTTATTTAATAAATTCCTATACCATTATTTACGACATTGCAATATTACTTTACGATTCTTTGTTGTTATGATAATTTGCCTTCAAATGATGGATTATGTGAAGAAATTGTGAGGTTAATTATGTTAATTAAACTGATGCTCGGATTACTTGAATTTAAAAAAAAACCTTTTATTGGGATGAGAGATTTATTTGAGCAATTAAGCACCGGACAGAATCCAGAAACACTGTTTATAACCTGCTCTGACTCAAGAATTGTCCCGAGTCTTATAACGCAAGCAGCTCCAGGTGATTTATTCAGCATTCGCAATATAGGCAATATCATTCCTCCTTATCCATCAAGCTATAGTGAAACCGGAGCTATTGAGTACGCTTTAAAAGTATTAGAGATAAAAGACATTATCATTTGTGGTCACTCCAATTGCGGTGCAATGAAAGGATTATTAACTCCGCATATTGAGGAGCATTTGCCGGCCGTAGCATCGTGGCTAAATCACTCTCAAGCCGTGTTACAAGAGATGCATGAGGAGCGAATGACTGAAACTAATGCCCTCACTCGAGAACTTGAGATTGCTACCAAGAAGAATATTCTGCTCCAAATGGAACATTTGAAAACCTATCCACTGGTCATCGAAAAAACAACCCATAAGGAGTTAACAATTCATGGTTGGTATTATGAACTGGAAACGGGACAGGTATTTATTTATGAACCCGATTTAAAAGAGTTTATTAATCTGGAATATGCCTTAGACCGGGCTCTTGAGTCCAGGAAAAACAAAATTGTGTCCGGTCTTTGTATGAATTACCTTCAACAAAAGATTCCATTAAAATCAGAAAAGGAATACCACCAGTTAATTGAATTAATTACTAATCTTAAAGACAATATTCTGTCAATTTGGGAATTTATTAGAGAACCAGCCAAACAGCAATTATGGAAGGAGTTAGGTGGCTTTTATGCCAGTCCGGAAGACGAAGAATTTATAGCCATGGTGGAATCGAGTACCTCACTAAAACTCACTGAATTAGAAGAGTTTCGGAAAAAGGTTACCTTTACCAATAATAATACCGCTACAAGTCTATTACTCAACTCATCAATTTTTAAAAAACCAACCAAGGATATTGGTAAACCAAATGCCGATCCAGTCATAAGTGGAGATGCGAGAGTTGCCCTGTCGGGTGACAGAAATTCCTAGATGTTTTTCCCGACTGAACGCCCAGCAAGCGTAGCCTTGATTACGCTGCGCTTCATCAAGGCTACGCTCGCGCATACTTCTTAGCCATTTCAAACGACTTCAATTTCAACAGGGGCAATGCCTTTTATACCGAGTTTTTTAGCGGCAGCATAGGATAAATCAATTAGCCTGTTCGATAAAAAAGGACCTCGATCATTAATCCGAACCACAATCGATCGCCCATTATTCAGGTTTTTTACCCGTACTCGTGTAGCAAATGGGAGTGTTGGATGGGCTGCTGTCATCGCATACATGTTGTAGCGCTCTCCTGTCGATGTTTTTTTATGTCGGGCGTGTGACCCATACCAGGAAGCAATTCCTTTTGCTTTGTAATTTTTAGCAGATTTCATTACATGATATGTTTTCCCCTTGATCACATAGTGATCCGGACCATTAGATTGCTGGTGCGTACAAGCAACCAGTAGTATCGGGAGTAAACCGGTAATGAGTCGTTTAATGGTCAATAAAATCGAATAATAATTCATAAAGTTATCTTCTTCTTCCGCTACAGATAAAGTGTTAAATGTTACCAAGATGACCTTTAATGGGTAACACATTTTTACCATTTGCCTTCATCAGGATTTTATGGATTATATATTTTTGGATGAATATGTACCAACAAATTTTGCGGTATAACCTCTTATCTTATCACATCAAGGATATCTCTATACCCCAGGGGCTTTTCGTAAGCCTTGTTATATTCATTGTGAAACATGGCTATGTCCAAAAAGCATCTGATTGGAAATACTCCAGTATTCATAGATATATTCAAAAAGGAATTATAACCAGTGATTGGGCTTGCTCTGATACATTACACACAATGAATCAGTTTGGAGAATAACGTGGATTTTGTCGGGCTAAGGCCCGACCTACGCTTGCTGGATAAATTGGGCGGTTGATTGACTATTATTGCTAACTTTAATAGAATTGGCCCACAATTTAACATCATGGCATTCTAATGAACATATTTTATATTTTTTCAAACCAACTCACTGACATCGATAATCCTCAAATTCAAAACATTAAAAAAGGTAGAATATTTGATTCTGAGCATAAGATGAATGAGTTTAGGTACGCTACAGCTTCTTATGATTCAGATAAGAAAGGTTGGGTGCTATTTAAAGTGGAGTATCCTGATAGATCTGCTCTGGAGCAAGCATTAAACACAGGAAAAGAGGTAGATTTAAGTTATGTAACTTTTAATAATATTGAGTTCTCAATAGCATCATTGTTTACTACAACTCCGTTTAAAAGCCTCCAAACCACAGAAAAAGAAGGAGAAGCAAATAGAAAAGAGGCGAGCCTTAAAAAAGCTCTGTCTGAAATTGAACGTTTAGAAAGTCAAATTAATGAAACCCATGCGCAATTCATTAAAGATAATATAGAAAATAATGAGGTTTTTAATTTTTTTAAAGATAAGCCCTATATTTTTGAAGCAGCAATGCAAAACTATGATGTCGCTAAAGTATTCATGAGTTCTAGCGAAGTAATGTCTTTATTATCTCCTAAGCAAGCTATAGCTGTGCTTTTCAAACACAGGGCAAATATAGGCCAACAATTTTCTTTATTCGATGCAGATAACCCACGCTTTATTTCTATGGACAACCCTACGATTATTGAAGCGTTAAAAGGTGATTCTGCTGAAGCTGCAAGATTTATAAACTGTAGACTAGGTGCTTTATTAAGCCCTTTAGAATTTGCTAAAATCTTACTAACTCACCGTGATAATAGCAGTTTTTTCAGTCATACTTTAGCTCGTCATGAGTATGCTTTTAGTGAAGAAAGCTTAAAAAATCCTCAAGTTAAAGAGATCTATCAGCAATTATTAATTAAAGCCACTGATCCAGCTAACGCAAGAGCTTACAAAAAATATTTCATTAAACATCCTACTCATGTTGAGCTATTATTTAATTTCTTAATGGCCACTGAGAATAAAAATGCAGCAATAGCATTTATGAATTCTTATGAAAACATGTCATTATTTTCTGTCAAGCAAGCGACAGACTTACTTTTGAATCATAGAGCACACCTAAAGCTACAAAACGTTCCTCCATTTACCCCTCATAATCCTCAACTTATTGCTTTAGATAATCCTATGCTTATTAACGCGCTAGAAAACGATCCTGGCATAGCTATTCAATTTATAAATTCGAGATTGATAAATTTATTTACACCTTTCACCGCTGCTAAAATTATGCTTGCACATAAAGATAATGATCGTTTCTATCATCAAACACGACCACGTCATGCGTCACTTTTTACTTCTGAAAACTTGAATGATCCCAGGATTAAAGAAATTTATGATCAATATTTTCATAATCGAAATCAGAGAAAAAATCGATTTTTTGCACAACAACCCCAAGTTAACGAGACTGAGGAATATTTCAGATTCGCGAATAGAGATGAAATAAAATTTAATCCCTACAAAGTATTAGGCGTTAACGAAGATGCAAGCTTGGGAGAGATAAAAAAAGCCTATAAAAAGTTAGCAATGGCTTGGCATCCTGATAGAATACAAGCAGGTGAAAATATAGAAGCACGAACGGAACGTTTTAAGAAACTTGGGGTAGCCTATAATATTTTAATTGATCCTGCCAAACGACAGGAATATGACAATAGGCCTCAAAACGGATTTGCAAGACATAATCCCATGCAATAAGGGCTTCGTTATTGGGTTAGCAGTGTATTCCAGAGCGAAATAAGCGCCGATTCCTGCCGCATTTGATCGCTCATTCCGGAAACACTTGCTAACTTGATTAAAATACCCCTTTATTTGGGATAGAGCCGGAGCCAATCACTGAGCAAACTCTGATTTGCCTGAAAATTCTGATTGACGATACTTTGGATTAACTTTCACATGCCAGAGTGGCAGCATCAAAAATAATGGAACCAAGCAGCAAACAAACAATGTAAGGAAGAAATTATCCCAGCCGTAATTTTTGATAATTGCACCCAAAGGAGCACCAGCCAGAACAGCACCTAAACAATAAGCAAAAAATCCGGCAAAGCCAGTTGCAGTCGCCGCTGCTTTTTTATGTGCTAATTCCGCACAGGCCATACCAATCATCATTTGTGGCCCAAAGATAAAAAAACCAAAGAAAAAAAGAAACAAAGCATCGAGGAACGGTGTATATGCCCTCGTTAACGTAAACAGCAACAAAGTGGCAAATACGCCTGCAGTAAAGAGAACATTGATTGGATTGCGTTTACCTTGAAATATTTTATCAGAAGACCAGCCGGCAACCAGATTTCCAAAAAAACCACCAACCTCAAACCATATGACACAACTGCCTGCTGTTATTAAGGAATACTCTTTCACTTCCGTTAAATACAACATGCTCCAATCATTAATGGCCGTTCGAACGATGTAAATAAACAAATAGGAAATGGACAGTATCCAAATATATTGGTTGCATAACACATAATTCCAAAGTATTTCTTTGACTGACAGTTCTGTTTTTTCTTTGTGGTGATTTGCGGAACCAGAAAAATCTTCATGATATTGCTCTATCGCGGGTAAGCCAAGTGATTGTGGGGTATCTCTTAAACGATTGATTAAAAAAACACCTCCTAAAATGCAAATGATCCCAGGCACAAACATGGCTGAACGCCAGCCGAAGTATTGCGCGCACACAGCAACAATCAAAGGAATTAATGCACCACCAACGTTGTGTGATGTATTCCAAAGACTCCACCAACGGCCACGCTCCGATTGAGAATACCAATGTGTTAATAATTTAGTACACCCTGGCCAGCCCCACCCTTGAAACCAACCATTCAATCCCCAAAAAATAGCAAATAACCACCAGGTAGAAGACAATCCAAACAAAATATTAAAAACACCTGTCAATATCAGTCCGATCGCCATTAAATAACGAGGATTAGATTTATCACCAAGAATTCCGCTCAAAAATTTGCTGATGCCGTAACTTAAGCTCAAAATGCTGGCGATCATTCCCAGTTCAGTTTTAGTCATCCCCAAGGTGCTTTGTAACGCAGGCATCACGAAGGTAAAACTCTTTCGCGTAAAATAAAACAACGCATACCCTATATACATTGCATAAAAGGTGCGAATACGCCAATAACGATATTGTCGTTTAACAACGTTTTTATCCTGAATTTCATCAAGATATGGAGCAGGTTTTAGAAAACTCAATAATGCCATGATTGTCCATGATCATGAAAAAAACATGATTAGAATGTAACTCGCAAAGTATGTCAAATCTTTCTAATGAAAATTTAACAGGATCATACCTATTGATGATTGAAATAAAAATTTAATGGAATTCTTGTGAATTTATAAATAAGCTACGCAGTTTGTATTAAAAAAGGATTTATTGTAATGAAAGAAATAGTTAGTTTATTAGAAGAAGATCAAATCGACTTTGCTAATCATAAACGTCCCGAAGTGTTAATGGTTTTAAGAAGAAAATTTCGTACTCAAAAAGATTGGATTATTACCTCTTTCAACCAATATCAATTTACTAAAGAAGAATCGCAAAAAGTTCAACAAGCCATTCTAAACGGGGATCTTCGAATAACAGATCTTCTTAATCGTCCTTTTTCTCACTATTTTTGGAGTTTTCTTACCTTTAAGTGGGGAGAGATACTTTCGGGTGGAAAAAGATTGTCTAAGCAGGAAGTCTTACAGATTGCTAGCTGCTCTAGCAATGGCCAGGAATTTGCGAGAACACCAACTCAAAATAGAAACAGGCTAATAAAAGGAGTGCCATTGGTCATTGGCAAAGTCGTTACCTCCATGGCGCTGTGTATGGTATTTTGTCTGGGATTATTAAGTACTTTAGGAGCGCCTTTTGGCCTTAGCCTTGGCTTGGCGATAGTACTTTCCTTATGTAATGGAATAGTTTGCTTATTAAGCCGCGGGAAAGCCATGCTTGATAGTGCCGGCTTTCAGCCTCAAAAACAAAAAACGTTTAAGACCCTTGAAGAAAATATAAAAGAAAAAACGATACTCGATAGAGGCCAGAAATTATTTTTTGGTGTCGTGACCTTGTTGGCGTGCATTTCTGCGGGCATTTCTGGATATGCTGGTCTTGTAGGACTTCTCACGTTTTTGGGGGCAGGCATGCTAATCTCTAACCCTCTGGTTTTGATACTTACCATTGGGTTGTCTGTGGTTGCAGCGGTCTCTTTTTATTCGTTTCAAGCTATCGGCATACGTGAAAATTATACAAAATTTAAAAATCTTTTTATTGAAGATTACCAAAAACCCTATGGTCTTTTGCGATGTGCTTTATTAGGAATGGTAAGTACGGTTTTTTTGGCTGTTTATGCGACGTTAACTTGGTTTACAACAGTCTCAGGGGTTAATAAACTTTTCAATGCTTTAGGTGCGACTCCTGATACTCTTTTAGCACATTTTATTGCCATGATATGTACTTCAACAACGATGGTTGTCAATACTTTTTCACAAGTATATAAAGTCTTTAACCCGAAAACGTATGTCGATCTAAAAGAAAAATTTGAATCAATATATCAACCACCTGAAGAAAACCTAACAAGAGCACAAAAGATACAGCATGGAGTTATTAACATGCTCAAATTATTTGCTTTAATAGGTGATTCTCTCGCTTATTCTGTTGCCGGTGGAATCCGAAGCGGGATTCATATTGGTGAAACGCTGGGAGAAACAATAGGGGCAAAATTTGCATTAACCATTACCATGGCAATATTGTCTCCGGTCATTTTAGTATTTGTATCGATAGCTTTTACCTGGCCTACTGTTTTTGATAGAAAAAAATCGATTCCATGCCCTTCAGAGATGGACAAGCCATTGATAGAGAAAATGAGTCGCAGCCAAACTTCAGATGTGCTGCAAAATAATACTCTATTATCAACATCAGAAAAATCATCCAAACCTGATGATTCAAATATCAGGCAAGCAGGGCTAAGATTTTTTGATGTGAGGTTGAATGAAGAGTGTACTCATAAGCCCAATGGCAGCCCTACTTTAGAGAGCAGAACAGTTTTCGCATCCCCCTCGCCATAAATGATGAGGTTTTTGAATCAACCAGGCTAAGCATTGCTATCTAATGCTATGCCCCCAAATTGCTGGTAACCAATATTGTGTAGCGAAAAAATAGGTAGCTACCGCTAATAAACCGCTAGCCAAGTTCATCACGGTTCCAGCAATGAGTTTGGAAAACTGACCAACCTGTGCCGAGCGGCCTCGCAAATAGGCTTCAGCGACCAACAAATTGGGCAGATAGAAGAAGAACGCCATTACAAAATCAAAAGGACCATGAAATGTTTGGGTATGCCATAGCTTATTTGTCATGAGAAACCAGAAACCATATTCCATTCTGTAGAGCCAGGAGCCGATCGCAAGTGCAAACAGACGAATGGCCCAAGCATGATGGTTGTCGAATTTTAATTGTCTAGCATAGCGGTATGTCTGCAAAGCACACAAAATCATTAATAAACCATAAAGACCAAAGCCGATATCCATCACGAGGCCACCGATAGTTCCGGTTGAGGCGATGAAAGTCAATCCGCCTATTCCTGCAAGAGTTGCAGCAAAGACATAGATACGTCCTAACCAGCGGTGTAACCCGGGTGCATGATGACGAGTGATGCTGAGTAACTGTAAAAATCCCATCGCAAGAATAATACCGCCTGCTGTAAAGTGAATGGCAATGCCTAAAGTTGAAGCGGTGTGCGATTTGATATAAAGATTGGGTAGTACAGTGTTCCAACGAGAGGCAGAGCCGGATATTAGAGAGTTTGCGTAAAATAAAAGTATGTAAATTCCGAATAAGCCGCAACTAAGCCATGTTATGAAAGCAAGAATACGAGAAGCGTAGTAAAAATAACGAGAAGATAGATCAATGTACCTCGTTTCTTGAGGAGAAGTTATAGTAGTTGTAGTTATTGTCATGTGTTCAATCATTAATCATAGTAGGACCAGAGTTAGTCTACAATGTACAGTACCCTATTGAAAGTTAATAAACCAAAATCAAATGCAATAAAGAATAACTATGAAATATTACCCAGATTTATTTACTTCATTTTTTAAATTTTTGACCGGATAGGTCAGGACCGACCCTTAACACTTAATGCTTGTCTGCCTCTCTCAAGAGACCATGGGGCAGATCTTGCTTTTAGCTTTCTCTGAAATGACCCAAAACTACTTTGATAGGCAAGATCTGACCCTTAACGCTGGTTGTTGTTATTCACATCAAACTCTGGTTTGTTCACTTTCCAAATTTTAAGAGAGATGTAGAAAAGCAGGTTATAAACGAATTGTCTCAGGGAAATGATATTGGCAGAGAATGAATTAAGCCACGCCCCTGAGGTTCGTGACCATGAAATGCAAATATTTTACAATGACGCTAAGGAAATTTTTAAGTACAGGGAATAATGAAGAACACGGCCAGACGTAAAGGAATAGTTTTTATAATAATCAGCTATATTATATTAAGTGCGGATGAGCCTGTCATTGCCAAACTGATTCAACTTGGTAATAATTTCACTATCCATGGACGTAATCCCATCTCATTTTGTAATCTTCTCTTTATAGGGAGTCTAATGGGAGCTCTAACACTATTATTAACCCAGTATAAGAATTTTAGAACATTCAATTTCAAGACATTAACCAGCAAAGATTGGGCATGGCTATTTACCAGCGCTTTTTTTATAGGTTTTTTAACGCCCACACTATTTTTTTTCGGTATTATGTACGCAAATATTATTAATGTAATTCTGCTCTCAACTCTTAATGCTCCAATAACTTTATTTGCCGCATGGCTTATTTTTTCTGAAAAACCTAATATGCGGCTAATTTTAGCTTCATTAATCACTATCTCAGGTAGTTTTGTGATTGTTCTTATTCAGCAATGGACAGCTACAAACGAGAAACCTATCACCCACATCACATCGACTGGACCTCTTTATGATTTTCTTGCAGCCACACCAAACTCCGGGGAAATTTGCGTATTTTTAGGTGTTGTCTCAAGTACAATTTCCACCTTGATAAGTTTTCATGCTGTTACAATATTACCCGGTGGTATTTTTAATACCTTTCGTATGGGATTAGGGGCTGTTTTTTTCTTTTTTATTGCTTTAACACTGTTTGGTTGGGGGCATTTTTCGGATCTTTTATCACCATTTCTTTGGAAGTGGATGATATTGTATGGGCCTATCATTGTAGGTATGGGGATGTTTTTTAACTATCTGGGGCTGCAACATATTAAAGTCGCAGATGACGTGATAGCATCCTCCTTGACACCCCTTTCCTCCATTGTTTTCTCTTATTTAATTCTTGGAGAAATTCCTGGGGTTGCTCAGATTATCGGAGGTTGTATCATTTTTACGGGAATAGTATTAGCCATGAGAGAACAAATACGGCATCTTTGAGATAGCTATTTATATTATCACCTTTTCCCCATAAGGAATGTGTGAAAAATTGACAAAGAGTAACTTAGCAGCTTTTCTTTTCTACAGCGCATCTATCCTGATTTCTTAAATAAGTCGCGAGAGTGTTGTTTATGATAGAAACGTGATGGATGAAAGGCTATAGGATATTCTGGCAACGGGTGCATTTTTTAATAGGATCATAAAAATGAAACGTCAAAATACTATAGTAAGATTTTTTCATTTTATTTTTTAATTCAACTGAGTTACTTTTGTTATTCTAAAAATTTAACAGATGATAAAAATCTAACCAAGGAGTTTACTACACTGCCCAAGCATTGCAGGCCTAATATTAATCCAAACCTGCCACAATTTATCATTGGTTATGGATCGTTAATGCAAGAAGAATCCAAAAAAGAAGACAGCTCAATGGTAGGGGAAAACTTCCCTATTTATGTATCAGGTTTTCAAAGAGGGTGGATTGAGCGAGGTACACCGATTGGATTTAGTACCATTTATCTTGGTGTAGTGCCTAAAAAAAATAGTATAATCAATGCTGTTTATTTTAAGTTAAACGATCCATCTCAAATTAAGAATTACGACAAACGTGAAAACACTTATTGCCGAATTAAAGTTCCACGAGATGACATTCAAGCCCTGAGCTCTATTAATCTACCTGAAGGGCAGTTTTGGATTTATACAACGAGTGGGAAACAACTTGCTGCTCCTTCCAGTGATTATCCTATTGTGCAATCTTATGTTGATATTTTTTTATCAGGTTGCTTTAGTATAGAAGAAAAATATCATTTAAAGAATTTTGCGAGGGATTGCATTAAAACCACGTCCAATTGGTCAGGTCATTGGGTCAATGACAGAATTTATCCACGAACCGCGTTTGATAATATTCCCTATGTTGCAAAAATTGATCCGCTTCTTGCAGTAGAACTGCCACAATTCTTCAAACTAATTAAAATAGAGTGATCTGTCCCTTTCATTTATTAGCTAATAAAAGGATCAAAAAGTCTAAAATTGGGATTCATTTCGTAAACATTTTCTAGTTCAGTAAGGCATTGGTACAAACAATCAACATAACTGCATTAAACAAGGCCTCCTTGCCTTCCTCCAGATGCTTTAATGGTTTCTTGTGACATTAAGGGGCGATAAGGTCTATTCATTATAGTAAATTTTAATGCCTGTTTTTTTGAATTATGGAGATTCGATAATATGATAAAGATACTGTAATAAACAAAGGAACAATGGGATCTTAACAATGGACTCAATGCTTGGAAAATGGATTGGATTAATAGGCACTTTTTTATTTCTTAATAATGGGTTTGCGGCCTCTGCAACGCCAATTATATGCGATCAAGAGTACGCGCTTTGCACTTCTGCTCGCTGTATTCCTACACCTGGAAATCCGACCAATGCAATTTGTGACTGCGTAGTAGAGAAAGGTAAAAGTGCCGGTTATAAAACATGCAAAGAGAGAAAGCCTGTTCCAGACAGATACAAAGTGACGTCACTTGTTTCAACTTTTTCATTTGAGCAATTTGCATTTAAAAGGTCGATGAACTGCCCAGAGAGATTGCCCTGGACGAATTGCGTTGACATGCCTTGTACAGTCGATCCACAAAATTCAGAACGTGCTTTGTGTATCTGTAAGATAGAGAGAACACAAGCTTTTTTTACTTTTGGAGGTGATTGTAATACGAATACCTGCGCTACCGGTTTTTGGTCTGGCTCAACCCAAGCTAATAGCATCATTCTTCGTAATGCATTAATGCAAGAAATGCGTTCGAAACCCAAGGAACTACCCAAGGCTTGCTCTGCTAAATGATCATAAGCAAACTAGAGAGAGTTGATTAAAATTTATAATAGTCCAATGAATCTGTTGGATGCACAATATAACTGGGCCAAGCCAGTGGTCTTTTTCAATAAGCTCTGTCCGAGGTTTAACACCTTTGTTAGTCTTGACCTATCCTTGTGATAAAAAACTCAAGCTTATCCAAATAACGATCCCCAATTTCCTGACTACCTCACTCAATCGGTTTCAAATCAAGTATGATATAATCTATTTCTTTTACAAGTAAATGTTCGCTTGGGAGCAGTATGTTGCTTACTAATCGTATTGATCTTCGTTCTTACCATACTGAAAGTTGCAGTCACACACACGATTATGCCCAATTAGTACTGCCGGTATCAGGTTCTATGGAGCTGGAGGTAGGTCATTACTCTGCTGTCGTCAATGATGATATCGGAGTATATATTGCACCTAATGAACAACATTGTTTTGCCGGAAGTCAAAAAAATCTGTTTTTAGTTATTGATGTTACTACTCAAAATCCTCTTCGTGATGAAGGTTTTGAGTCTAATATTCTCAATTTAACGACAAGTACTAAAAAGCTCATCCAATTCACCCACCATTATTTAGCACACAATGAAAGAGATTTTTTTTCAGACTCTTTAATCAATCAATTATTGTTTCACTTTGTGGCAAATTCTTTTTCACCTGAACCAGATCCGCTTGTTGTAAAAGCAAAATACTGGATTGATCTTTATTTCGCAGATTCTGTGGACGTGAGTAGAGTAGCGAAACATTGTTATTTAAGTATTAGTCAATTGCAGCGCCGTTTTAAACAGAGCTTAGGCTGTGGTATTGCCGAATATTGGCGAATGAAAAAGTTACTTCATGCTAAAAGATTACTATCTCAGAAAAATTGTTCCATTGAAGCAATCGCATTTGAAGTAGGTTATGAAAACTTACCCGCATTCAGTCGCCGTTTTAGCAAAGTATTCGGTGAAGCCCCATCTCAATGGAGAGCCAAAGCGTTAACAGCAAAGAAAATGCGTGAAATTGATAACTAACTCTGGTTTTAAATTGATAGACTACGAATTCATTTGAGGTATCGATTACTAAATAAGACCAAGTCGGTTATTGATGTGAAAAAATCCAATACTTATTTTCTCCAGGGTATGCTCTTCCTAATCTTTGCCCAAATTATGGTAGGCATTAATATTGTATTTTCAAAATACGTACTTTCATCAATTCCTATTCTTTCCATCCTTGCACTTCGCTTTTCATTGGCTGCTGTCATTTTATTACTGTTACATTGGCTAACCCCAGCGAAAAAATTACCGGTGTATTCTTATTTTTTACAGTTAAAACGAAGAGATTGGTTTTTTATTTTTGCTCAAGCATTATCTGCCGGAGTACTTTTTAATTTCCTTATATTATGGGGCTTACAATATACGGATGCTAATGTAGCTGGCATTATAACGAGTGCTTTGCCTGCGATTATTGCTATTATGTCGTGGATAATTCTTGGCGAGAAAATATCAGGTAAGAAAGCCATTTGTGTGGGTTTTGCTACTCTTGGATTAGTTGTAATTGCATGCGACAAGCTAAGCGATATCAACGTAAGCCATTCTTTTTTTGGTGACGCGCTAGTTTTAACCTCGCTTCTGCCTGAAGCCATGTATTACATTCTAAGTAAAATGCACGTTAATTCATTACCGGTATTTTTAATTTCTTCCTTGCTCAATGGGATTAATGCCATTTTATTGTTGTTTTGTTTAGGCTTTAGTACGTGGGACAGTTTCACTATCCATACTTTGGATTGGCTAATTTTAATTATTCTGGGATTAAGTTCCGGTCTTTTTTATGTTTTTTGGTATTTCGGTTGCCAAAAAGTTGATGGAGTCATGGCTTCATTATCGACCGCTGTAATGCCTTTGGCAACAGTGATTATTGCCTGGATACTTCTAGGTGAGGAATTAACGATGGGGCAAATAATTGGAATGGGGATGGTTATACTCTCAATTACAGCCTATGCAAAACGTTGAGGTGTAAAAATGATGATATCTTATGAAGAATTTGAAAAAGTCGATTTGCGTTCCGGTACCGTTGTGAAAGCAGAGCCATTCCTGCGAGCCAGGAAACCTGCTTATAAAGTTTGGGTGGATTTTGGTGCCGATATTGGTATTCTCCAAACCTCAGCACAAATAACAGTGCATTATACGCCTGAAACATTGATAGGCCGGATGGTAATTGGATGCGTGAATTTAGGTGAGAAAAATATTGCCGGGTTCGTCTCTCAATTTCTATTGGTTGGTTTTTCTGATGAAAATGGTGCTATCTGCCTTGCTTCCGTTGAGCCTCATGTCCCGAATGGTAAAAAAATGCACTGAGTACTATTCGAGATATTCACGCATCATAATTTTGGGCTATGGATTTGTTTTTTGAGATCTGTTGATTAAATACCAGTGATATTAAAAAAATTTATATCAGTTAGTAATAAAATTCGTTTTAAAAATAACAGGGTAATATGTAAAATAATTAAACAGTAGAACAATTATTGTTACCTTGGAGACGAAAATGAGCATAACAGTTAAATCCTTGGATTTTGATCAATGTATCTCAAACAGGGAATATAAAGAGTCATTAAAAACAAATGATGGACGGAAAGTTTGGGATGCTGAAAAATTATTTAACACCAATAAGGATATTCTTAGTAGAAGTAATAATGATCCTATCCATGTTTTTATTGGTTCTAACAGGCAAAACCTCAAAGCGGATTTAATCAATTTAAATGCAGGAGCAGCTACTTTATTTATACCTGTAGCTCAAGAGTTATGCGACTTCATGGGGGCAACTTTTCACCCGTTACTTGTTCCTGATTTAATATGTGAGAATGCCGCAATAGGAGACACCTATCGCAGTGCTCTGCAAGTGATGGAACAAAATGGCAGCCTGAATCATTTGAATTTATTAAACAGTGATTCTCTAATGAAGCTAGTTACCTCCGCAATCAGTGGCCAACTAAATTCACTTTATTGCATTAGTGATGAGAGTAAATTTTTAATGCTGTATTCACAGATTCAGTATATTTCTCAACAATATCCTGATGAGAAGATTAATTTTGAGTTTTACGATGATAAGGAAGATATATTAAAGCCACTGTATGATATCTTCTCTAAAAATCCTGATTTAATACCTGCTAATGTGACTTTGGAAATTAACCGCTATTTGAATGGCAAACTTATGGATGCTCAGTTTAGTCCAATTTTAGGTCAAGGTTCTCAACAAGAGAATTATCAGAGTATTGTAAAATTGATTCATAAACAGTCATGCAGCCACCTGAAATCAGGCAATTGTTGTCGAGTACTAGAGATGGATAATGAAAAGATTGCAAGATACTGCCGGTTTGGAAACGATGAGCCAAGGCTAAGACTATTAGACTCCGTTGAGAATCTTTCAAGGCATCAAGTAGGTAAAAAAGATGGAAAAATGGATGAATTTATCAAGGGGTCTTATGAAAAAATGGCTAACACAAAAGATAGGGATTCTGTAACGATACAACAATCACTTGAGGAAACTAACAATGCAATAAAGGTAACCGAAGCGATTAACAAAGTCATTGCAAATTATCGCAAGGAAGCCAAATCTTTATTTAGCGTTGGTATGAATGCCAAAGCGGACAGAATAGAAAAAGCATTACTCAACGTACCTGTGGAAGATCGCGGTAAAATTTTCTCTAATGACAAAACCTCTCCGGAATTAATTGCAATAAGAGCTGCATTGGCTTCACACCGTTATTTCGGGAAAAGAGGGAATGTATATTATAAAGATGAAGTACATACCGTTATTGATGAAAATAAAGCGGCGACGACTTACAATAATTTAAGAAAGCAATTTGCAAATTTAAGGACACAAAATCATGCTGATGCTCAAGTTGAACAGGAGCATTCATTTGAGACTTCAAGAACTATAAAAATTTAAATGGCTCTATAAATTTCTATTCCGGTCGGATTTGTTCACTAATTCCGGCCTGTTTGATCACTCTCAGATGCTCACCAAGCCGTGATTTTTATGCAATGTTCTTTGTGGTAGTAAGGTAATATCGATAGCAGAGATATGATGGTTTTTTGTATGAATTCTCGATATACACTTATTTTAGCGAGATGTGTTGTAGGTTGTGCTCTATTTTTCCACCAGCTACTGGGCAGGGCAGGCCCAATAGCATTTTTGATACGTATTTTGCACGCCTGCTTTCTATTTCCGTTTAGGTAGTGCCACAAATAATGTTCCAGTATGATTGAGCTGATTTGCTTCCACTCCGGCTTGGTTCCCCTCACCCTTATAGACGTCAACATGGGCTCCTATAATGGCGCCGCCTGCATCCTGAGCCACACACCATGAAGTGGCTTTTTTGCAATGATAGATAAAATTCATTCCAACAGGAA
This sequence comes from Legionella pneumophila subsp. pascullei, assembly GCF_900637585.1. Classification (NCBI taxonomy): domain Bacteria; kingdom Pseudomonadati; phylum Pseudomonadota; class Gammaproteobacteria; order Legionellales; family Legionellaceae; genus Legionella; species Legionella pneumophila. Next base: position 2,886,923 of record NZ_LR134380.1, on the reverse strand, counting down.
TGACCCTGTGATCAGTCGCGCATGAAACATGGGGAGTTAGAGAAATATTTTCTGAACCATAAGGACCACCATCTTCTTTAGCAAAAAATACATAGCTTTGATCTCGATTTCGCAAGTCGTCGGCTTTATCAGGGGGGAGTTTGTTTAGATATTGCCGAATGAGCTTTTCTGATGCAGCGCTTTGTCTGATCTTTTTAGATACGTTGCAGCGTAACTTGGCTTCATCATGACACTTCGGATCTTTAGCGCAACGTTCCATGGTGTCAAGATTGCCACCACAGGTTGGATCTTGTGCGCATTGGACTATGCGGCCAAGCATGGTACGTGGCCTGCCGTTGGCACCGTCGTAATTGATGTGAAATAATTTGCCATCAAGAAGCAATGAACCAGAGCCTTGTAGCATTAAAAAAGCAGAGTCATTGGGGTCTTTAAGATAGCCAATTATATATTTTGGATTTAAAGCCCCATGCTCAATTTCTTCTCGGTCTGGTGCTACAGAGTAGGTGCCATCCGCATTTTTCAGACAAAATCCACGCATCACTTTGCTAAGCGGATCCACTCCGCAAAGAGGAGTTTTCAAATTATATTTTTTGCTTTCCAAAATAACACTGACAACCCCTGGGTTACTATAGAGAGGATACAAAAATGTTCCGCCTCGTTTGGTGCGAGCCTCAACAGCGGCGGGAGCATAATAGGCGGTAAACTGGAATTCACCCTTTTTAAATCCGGCATGGTTTTCGGGCCAGCCATCGCTTTTGTACCAGTCAAACTCGGTTTTGATGCTCGATAAAAATTTTTTAAAATCACCGTGGGCCGCTTTTGCGAGTGTCAGCATTTTTCTGTTGGTATTCAAGCACCACTCCTGGCGCTTGAATGGACGACCAGCAATAGTCACTGTCTGAAATTCACCATTGCTTTTATTGCAATTTTCAATTTGATTATTTAATGCCTGGATAACTTCGTCCATATTACCCACAGGATTATCTAAGGGCAGCTCTGATGCAGAAATTTTATGAAATTTAAAGCGTAACACTCCAGGTTCTTTGGCTGCCATTTTCTGTCTTGAGGTGATATCCACGAGCCTTCTGATATCCAAGCAGCGCTGGATTGGATCAGCGGGGAGAGCTGCTTGAGTGATGAAGCTAAAAGTCATTAGTGCAATTATTAGAATTGATTGAAACATTAGTATCCTTTAGCTTGACTATGGTTGAGCCTTTGCCCATCCATTGATTTCAATTGGTAACAAGAATTATATAGGCTATCGGCCAGCTCATCAAAGGTGTGAGTTCAGGTAAATTCTACGCCCCATACCAACCATATCATCATACTAACATAGATAAGTGTTTCATAAAAATTATATGATTTTCTTTTCATAAGACTCATTTTTCATTTAAAATGGAAAAAATAATGCCAATTTGGTGGATAAATGACTTTAATATTAAGAATGAAAAAATTTAAATTGATGGCTAAAGAGCAATGTTTTGCCTTTATTAAAAACGCTGTTAATGTTGGCATGGATGATGTTATCTATAGTAAGGGTTCGAATAAGACTTTTATTACTGACGGATTAGCTACCTGCGCTGCTGTTGCTATCTACGGCAGTGATAGTGGTTGTTCTGCCGCATTTACTCATATGTCGAGTGAAGCTACGGACAAGGATGATAAACGAAAAGAAAAGATATTAAATGAGATGTTGGAATATGTTTTAAAAAGCAATTCATTATCCAATGTTAAATTAATTATTTCGCCTTCCAGGATTCAAGAAAAACATTTGATTTCCTTTATTCTGGAATGGGTAAAGCAAAAAAAAATTGCTTGCTCCTTGCTGGGAACAGGGGGTGATTCAGCAGTATTTAACATAGATAAGGAAGGTAGTGCGTTAATGCTTTCAACTTCACTGCAATTAAAGCAGGACGCATCCGATAAAACATGGCATGGTCATGGTATTATCATTGGCCAGAGCGAGGGCAATCCAGTGGTTGAGAAGCAGAAAAAACACTTTGTATTCTTTGCAGATGACATTTGCTCTCAAATTACCAAACTTTCAGGCTCTCCTAAAACAGTTGGCTTAGCAGCGGCAGTAAGCGCATAGAAACAAGCATAAGCTGAGTAAAATGAAATGAATTTCGTATTTTAGTCAAAATTGAAATATTTCCTCAATGCTGGGTAGATATGTTAATTTCATAATGGATTGTTTTTTATGCTCAATTTGTAGGTGGTGTAAGATGAAAAGACATTTTATTATTATCGTGCTTGGTATATTTCAGTTCGGTTGTATCCCTTTGGCAGAACATCATAATAAGATTTCACCTGCTACCACGCATGAAGAGTATCATGAGGTTAATTTTTCCAATTTATATGAAAAAAATCGCTCTTTTCCATCATTAGAAACAGGCATTTATGCTATTTTGGATGGAATATTAATTTCCTCAAGCCAGGATATGCATCTTGGTAAAAAACAATCGAAGCTTCTGGAAGAATATGTACGTCAAAATCGATTATTCTGTCAAAAAGGTTTTGATCGGGAATGGATGAATCAATTGAAGCGGAATTTGGGTAGGTTAGAAAAAACAGAAAATAATCGGATTGCATCTGCTGTGAATAAAAAAATGCAAACTCTGTTTGCTGAGCGACAGTGCAACAAGTGAGATATGCTAATGGAATTCGAAGATTGGTTTCTGGAACAAATAAGCAATGGGAAAAAATGCATCCTGATAGGGGAAAACCATTACTCCTATGCAAGCGAGGACTGTCTCGATTGCATTTTAAAATTGCAAAAGCAAGGTAAAATAAACAAGAAAATTGTATTTTTCGATGAAAATTTATCTGCATTAGATAATTTGGAACCTTACACTTTTGAATCTTTAAGCAAATTAAATAAAGTTGAACCTTCCTTAATTGCGCTAATTAAAAATAATGTTGAGGTTTATGGGTTAGAAGATAACGTCAGCAATCCCTTTATAAATCTTAAATCCATTAAAAAAGTGACGGCACGTATAAAAGATTTGGGTTTGCAAATTGGGAATCGAATATTTAATGATCTTGATCATTGTTTGTACTGGGCCTACCATCTCTATGGAAAATCATTGGTCAGAGTTCAACGGGGTAATGAAGGTTTTTGTAATCAAATTTTACTTAAGATGGATGAAGATACTATCGTTATTGCCAGAGTAGGGGCCAAACATATCCCTGCAGTGCGAAAAGATGGAATAGTTATCGAAGAGGGAATGCTGCAACGCTTAGGTAAAGACATCGCTTCTGCCTGTTTTATTACACATTTCCATAAGAAAGAGATTTCTTCAGAACAAAACACTTATCAGCCTGAATCCGATATTTTTGGAAATTATGATGCTATAGAATGTTGTATGATTCCCAAGAAGATGATGCATCAACTGGATTTGACTCTATGGGCTGAACAACATAAAGAAAGAAAAGATAATGATGATTACAAAGATACTAAAAAACGACGTTGCGCAATAATGTAAGTTTAGGTTCCCTTCTACAAGCTAACTGGCATCAGGACAGTCTGTAATTGAAAGATTGGAATAATTTTGCGAATATACATTTAATCGCTAACTTAATCATGATAGGGATGTCTGATGAGTTTACTAAAGGAATTCAAAGAATTTGCCATGCGAGGCAACGTGATGGATTTGGCAGTTGCTGTTGTAATGGGTGTTGCTTTTAATAAAATTGTCACTGCTTTGGTTGATGGAATTATTATGCCTTGCGTTGGTTCGTTATTGGGAGGCATCAATATTGCAGGATTGAGTTTTACTATAGGAGACGCCCAAATCAAGTGGGGAAATTTTTTACAAAACGTTATTGATTTTACTATCGTTGCTTTTGCTATTTTTCTACTCATCAAATTAATCAATCTGCTGCAGAGAACAAAAGCAAATGAACCAGAACCAGTTACTCCGGAAATCCAATTACTTACTGAAATACGTGATCTGCTTGCAGGAAATAGTAGTAAAATCTGAAACTGGCTGATGGAAATAAATCCATATTTGCAGTCAGATCCCCTATTCAAAATGGCTTGCTAAACAGGTTATGCTTTATTTGGGTGAGATTTTTATAGAGTTCTGGTTTGACAATAAATGGCTTAAATTTCTCAAATCTATATATTGATTTACTGCCATTTAAAATATACTAGAAGACAAGATGTACTTTACTGTAATGGTCGCAAATGAAACTTATAATTAATAAAAAAAATAGAGCGGAGTCGATAGCGCTGGATGTTGAATCAACAATGACAGTGAATGAGCTACTTTTAATTCTTTATACTCATCGCAGTAAAAGGTATGAACCTCTATCTTTTAGAGAGTATCAAAAATTTATTTCTTTATACCAATGCCTATTGTATGGTGATCAATTTATAAATAAATTACTTCCGGGGACCAATTTGGCTGATTATCGACTTGAAGAACCATGCCATTTGACCTGGGAGGAGTTCACTGAGAAGCAGTGTCTTTTAGCGGATGCAGAGGCTAGTAGAATCCTTCTTTGGCAAGCTAATCAGAAAACATGTAAATCTGAAGAGCTTGTGTCAGCCGCAAACAGTGATGATATGAATCCTAGTATATAACAAGAATAAAACGTCCTGTATAGCATAGCGAGTGTTCGTTTTGTAATTCATTAATTAAGTCATGCAATGAAAAATATAAAGTACATCCAATCAGTTAACCAGTGAATGTTCTTGAGTGCCCTATTGCCTCAATGAAAGGTGTTGCCTACTTAATAAATCCTTAAGTTTTTTTTGTTAAAATTTTGCCCACATAAAAGATCATAAAAAATGATCTTTTTGCCGCGACCTATCTTCTCCGCAAGGATATCTGGAGGACTGGTGGTAACACCTAGTTTTAATTTAGTAAACGGGTTCGTCGCTGAGGCAAAGAAGATGAACGATTTACTCTCGGATTTGGTTATTGATTGAGAGTAGTTTATTAACTTTAATTCAGCGAAGTGTGACTCACCAAACCATCGCTTCTCATCTTTTTGTCTCTAAATTGAAATATCCATTGTCTCTGTCAGTCTTTATTGGGCAGAGGTTTTTTTAATTTATAAGGAATTCATAATGAAAAACAATAATTTTAACGTGATTTATGGATAAGGATTATATAAGAAACAGTTGTTATCAAGGGTTCGTTCGAGCTGAGGAGATGCCTAAGCATCGTCTTGAAACCTTGGCATGAAACATTAAACTCCATACAAGGCTTCGAGAGGGCATAAATGCCTCCTCAGCCTGAACGATGCAAGATAACAACCTATCTTATCCTTAAATCAAGTTATTTAAATAATCTGTTGTTTCATTAAGATAGAGCAAGGAGTTGTCATTATGAAATCAATGAAAATCATCCCGGCGGACAATTAATTGATTCCAATTTCGGTGATGAGAAAAATTCATGAATTAGTAATGATACAAGCTGCAGCCGGATTTTTTTATGAAAACAAAATATGAAATGAGTCAAGATAAAACTAAGTTTTTGGCTAAAGAAAAAGATAGCTCTTATCCAGGGTATCAAGTCAGTGTCCTGGATCTCGAAAAAATAGTTAAGCATTATCAGGAAAAATACGGTATTCGCCTGATTATTAATGGCACTACACCCAAATATCAGGCTCTGATAAAAGAGCGCCAGGTTAATTTTGAACAACAAAAACAGCAATTCCTGGAGCTCAAATACGCCAGATTTTTACAAATATTTTTTCAACCACCTAACCTGAATGTCGCAAACTCTCCTTTTTCTATCAATAAACATATGGGGGCATTTATAGGTTATTACGAAGAAATATATAATAAAATTACTTCCTTTCTGGATGCGAAAGGAAAAATCATTTCGGGCTTATCCTTGGAAGAATTAAGACAACTCAATGAAATCTGTCAGGGGCTGTCATGCAAAGGAATACTTGATGCAAAAATTAATGAATTTATAGAACGAAATTCTGATTATATGGGGTTAACTGCCAGGGAAAGCGCAAGTGAAATAAAAGACATCTGTGATGAACTGCAAGAAGGAGAGGTTTTGGGTTATTTTTTTACCGGTCAACGTACCACTGGAAGATGTCATTTCGATCTCTATATATGTTTACCTGGTAAGGCCATAAGACCGATATTTTATAATACAGCACTTATCAGATATCATGATCTGGGAGGGATGTTTCATTTGAATTTTCCGTTTGTCGAAGGGAATTTTTTTACACCTGATTTGCTAAAATTATATTCTGCAATGGACTTGCAACAGCTAATACCTCAAGCTGACAGGGCTTCATGTGGTACTTTGACAATGATGTATGCCAAGGAGTTATTAAAAGATGATGCGAGAGGGCTGAAAGAGTTTACCTTAAGTTTTACTTATTATAATGAGAATGGCGAAAAGGAATATTTTTTTCTCCCATCACCACAAGTATTACGATATTCTCAAATAAGTTTATATAATGAAGCGCTGAAAGCCGTTGTATCTCATGAAAATGATGGACAGGCTGGTTTGGTCAGGAAAGGCGCAAAAAAATATATGTTTCATACTGTCGAAAAAATTCTCATCCAATCTTTTAAGATTGCACTTGAGAAAGAAGATGCCGATGTTCTGGAGGAAAATCAAAAAATTTGGGATATGTTACCCAGCTTTCAGGAAAAATGGCAGGAATCCTATAGGGAAATGGTTGCCAAACGCGATATGATGCATCAAGGGGTAAATAAGTATTTGCTTTATTCCACCCATCGGATGAGCCATATTGCAAGTGATCAATCCATAAACAATGAAGCGGGTGCTGATAGGTTAATTCTTCGTTAAAAAATATTGCAGAATGAAACCATTCGTATTTTATTTCTATAAAGCATGACATTAATTGAGCCAAGCTCAATTAATGTCTGCAAGAAAATCAGCTCCTTACTGAAATGATGCAAGAGATATGATTCATATTAAGTTCAAGTTTCTGGCATTTATAGAGAAAATTTTTTCCTTTGTTTGGTTTGATAAATCGGAATCTTGAATAAATCGAGTCGCGTCAAGTAAGGATTCCATTGGGTAATCGGAGGCAAACAATACCCTGTCCTCTCCCATGACCTCTAGAACATAACGTAAGGCGGGAACGAAGAACCGTCCGCTAGTGGTTATATAAACATTTTGGCGTAAAACTTCTGAGGGAATACGTTGGATGGAGGGTCGATAAGGTTTTAAGTCTGGTATACGGTATAAGTGATCGAGACGCTCCATTAAAAAAGGCATGGTTTCACCCAAGTGCCCTAGCATAATTTTTAATTTGGGAAACGTATCAAATACACCACCAAGAATCATCCGCATCAGACATAAAGCCGTGTCAAATTCAAATCCTAAAGCACTTCCCCCCAAGGCAAAACCATATTTACCGAATTCGTGCATGATTGGGACATTGGGATGCAGGTAGATAGGAATGTTTAAACCTTCTGCGGCTTCTAATAATGGCCAATAGGTTTTATCGTCCAGGTAATTATTCTGGCCAAAATTGGAGTGTGTAAGCCAACCCACAAAACCTAACTCAGAAATTGCTCTTTCCAATTCTTTTACCCCTTCTTTAACATCATACGGGGATATGGATGCAAAACCTTTAAATCGATCGGGATGTTTTTGAATGGCAGAGTAAAGCTGGTTATTGACTTCTCTTGCTAAAGCAGTGCTTTTGTTTTCATCTCCAGGGCAGGAGTCAATCCCATTGATAGTAGTCAAACTTAATACCTGGATTGTCACTCCTGCTTGGTCCATAATTGCCAGTCGTTGCTCGTTTAAACTTAATAATTCTTCCATTAATGCACTTGTGTGAAATAAGGAAACCTCAGGTGTAAAACACATTGTATAAGCTCCATTGAGCTCTGGAACCAATTTGGGAACTTCCTTGCGTTGAGTCAGATAATCAATACAAGCTTCAGTGATGAAGTGTGTTTCAAAATCGATAATCATGGACGTAATCCCTTTAGACGTGAGAAAAACGATTGAAAATTGTATGGTTAAGTATAGCTGGCAGATCAGATATCGCCACATAATTATTGAAGTTCTGATAGTCAGTTGTCGGGGAACTTCTTAATGAAAATAAATGTTACCAACAGTGAGGAAAGGTAATTTTTGGTGTATGAGATGTAATCTGGTTTGCACCAGATTATAAATCACCGGGGCTATTTAAATATTATAAAAAAACATCACTATAAATATTTGCTGAAGGCACGCCACCAAGAAAAATTCGTGTTTTCAATTTATTGGTTGTTTCTTTTGGACCACACACATAGACTTTCGTGGTGTTGGGCGCATTAAGATGTGTTAATACTCTTTTTTCAATTGAACCCTCGGGATAAAGCCCTTGACTTTGGAGTACGCAGGGATCATAGCAGAATTTGCTGAACAACAAAGACAACATTTCCAGTTCTTCCCTGTAATAGATATCTTCATCCGTGACTCCGCCATGCACCAGGGTAATCGTTCCTTCATGTTTTTGAGTTAATGCGCTTCTAATGATGCCTACCAGCGGGGCAAGGCCAGTCCCTGTGCCTGCCAGCAATATATTAAAAGCCAGTTTATCTGGATTATGGTAATAACATTGACCAAAAGGGCCTCGGATGGTGATGAAAGTATCCGTTGTCGCGCGTTGCACAAGCCATTGTCCCATGTCACCTTTTGGATAAATTTTGATGTGCAGTTCAATGTATCCATCATCAGCAGGGATATTGGCTATGGAGTAATTTCGCATTGTTCCTTCAGGATTAATGAGCGACAAGTATTGCCCGGGTAGCCAGGGAGCAGGGTGTTCTATCTTCAGTTTGACTTGAATGACATTGTGATTTAAGCGTTGCAGGCTCATTATTTGAGCTTGTGTCTCGCATTCTGCATTATCAGGAGATGTGACATCAAGTGAAGTAGTTGGTTTGGCAAGACAAGCCAGGAAATACCCTTGAGATTTGAGTGTTTCCGGTAATCCTTCTTGCCAGCTTGGATTAATCTCCCCATCTTTGGTTTTAATCAGGCATGACTGGCAAATGCCTGCTTGACAGGAGTTAGGGTATTCTACCCCGTGGCGCAAAAAACATTGCAAGAGACTTTCATTCGGAGTTAATGCAAAAGATTGATTATTAAATCGTACGGTACTCATGATGATCGCCCCAATACATCGTCACGAACGCTATTGGCGATTGCGGCTACTTTTTGAATGTCTTCTTCATTGACACCCAATTCCTTAAGCGTTTCCCCTAAATGCCCAATTACAATATCCACATGTGAGTCATTTAAGCCTCTGGCAAGAAGATGCTTATGTCCTTCGCGCATACTTTTTCCTGTATAGTGATTCGGTCCGCCAAACACCATGGTTAAAAATCCTTTTTGCTTAAGGATTTGTTGCTCCATATCTACGTCATCAAAAAAATAATTCACCCTGTCATCCATGAGCATTTTGCGGTAGAAAATATCCACAGCAGCATTGACGGCATTTTGTCCTCCTAATCGCTCAAACAAGGATTTAGTCATGATATACTCCTCAAAGATGTATTTGAAATACATCTTATAAAAAGAAATAATAGGCGTCAACAAACCAGAAGGATTTTTTATGCAATTGACTCAATTTACTGATTATTCCCTGCGCGCTTTGATCTACATTGCCCTAAAGAAAGGTTCTTGTACCATTAAAGACATTACAGACGCTTATTCCATATCAAACAATCATCTCATCAAAATCATTCATAATTTATCGAAGATGGGTTTAATTAAGACCATACGAGGGAAACATGGTGGTATTTTGATGGCAGCCTCACCTGAAACCATTAATTTAGGTCAATTGATTATGGAGCTTGAGCCCAATTTCGATTTGGTTCCCTGTTTTAATAAAGAAAAGGCAAACTGCTGTATTGCCCCGGTTTGTAAACTTAAGAGTGTATTGTATGAGGCACAACGCGCTTTCCTGCAGATTTTAGAACGTTATACTCTGGCGGATGTTTTACATAACCCTAATGAGTTGTCTTCTTTATTGAGGATCAGTTAGCAAGCCAAAATAACATTTTCAGGACTTGCGATAAATCCCAATTTTTTTGTTAAAAAATGTTTTTAATTCGGTCATTTAGTTTACCTAAACTTACTCATTAATAACATTTTTTGCCTCAACCTTGGGATTTATCTTAAGTCCTGATTTTATGAACGCTAACTTTATAGAACTTTCTGGGCAAGTAAAAGAGCAAATAATCCTTGCATTGGTCTTCCCAATTCGTCCTGTTTATGAAGATGCCCTACTGTTTCTTTGTATTCGAGGATAGACCAGCCGCTGTCCTGGTAAAAATGATACAGTTCTTCTTGTTTTGGCAAAAATGTGAATGAGGTTGGGAGTGAATAAAGATCGGATTGGACGGGAAAAACCAGAAAATGATAGCCATTTTTCTTCGTTGCATCCTGCAACTCAGTCAATAAAGCCGGGATACGTGAGGCATTTAAAAATTGAAGAGTCACTGTTGAGCAGATAAAATCGTAATGATCTTGTGCAAGGAATTGAGGTTGATTTAAATCCTGTGACAAAGTAGTAATCGGACTCAGGTTTTCTTTTTGAGCGATTACCTGAATATTTTCCAGTGCCGATTGATTGATATCAATTCCAGTCACTGCATGACCAAGTTGGGCTAAGTACAAAAGATTTCTGCCGGAACCGCAACCGACATCCAACGCAGTGAGTGAGCCTGAATGCGACAAGTAGGTATGATACACGTAAAGTAAGTCACGGTGCACCTCAGTTAAGCCGTATTTTTTGTTAAAGTAGCGATGAGGTTTGCAATAAAACTCAAGCTGAGCATTGAAGGTGGGGCTGATTGGAATGATTTTATGCCAGGAAGCCGGAGGAATAGATAATTGCTGATTGTTTTTATCCAGTCGGATGCGCGACAGTTCCTGGCCCAAGCCATCCTGGAAAATAAAATCAATTTCACCTTCGTTTAGGGAAAGTTTCCCCCATGTTCCTTCTTTTGTACTGTGCTTTTCAAGAAAAAATTTAAGTTTTCCATGGTCATCAATGGATATTTGTTTGTAACAGATTAAATTATCGTATTCTATTGGCATGATTTTTCTATCCTGATATTTCGATAAATAACATAATGGTTTTTTAGCCTATTGTCGAATGAATCAATTTTATACAGGACTTAGGATAAATCCCAATCTCTTTGTTAAAAAATGTTTTTAATTCGGTCATTTAGTTTATCTAAACTCCCTCATTAACAACATTTTTTGCCTCGACCTTGGGGTTTTTCGTAAGTCCTGTTATAGAGTCGTTAAATAAGCACCACAGAAACGTTTGAGACTGGTTATGCAATAGGTCTGGTAACGCTTCTTGCAGAGTAATCAATTGACCTAATCAATGATGTAACCATTGTGCCAGAGCATAAATACCTGATTTTAAATCTTCTTCACCTCCCCCAAAAGACAAACGCACATACCCTTCTTTACCAAAGGCGATTCCGGGTACTATCGCAACATTGGCCTTATCCAAAGCTTGTTTACAAAATTCCTCGGAATTCTGATTTTGGAAGCCTAGCTTTTTTAGGGAAAGAAAAACATAAAGTGATGAAACCGGGGATGTTATGGTTAATCCTAAATAGTCATGCAAGGACTGGACGAGGCAATCTCTTCTTTTTTGCATGTTTTGTTGAACCCATTCATTGACTTGATTTGCTTCTTGCAGTGCAGCCACAGCGGCCCATTGGCTAAGGGTAGTTACTCCACTGGTGCTTTGACTGACTAGAGACGTTAAAGGGTTGATAAATAGTTCTGGAGCAAAAATGAAACCCACTCGCCAGCCGGTCATGGAAAAGTTCTTGGAACAGCTTTGAATGATGATCACACGCTCCCGAAATTGAGGGAAAGAACCACAGGATACGTAATGATGATCATCATAGGTCAGTTCGCTATAGACTTCATCAGAGATAACTAAAAGATTATGCTCCTCGGCTACTTGTAGCAAGTGAGTCAGTTCGGATTGGGTATACAAGGCTCCGGTTGGATTGTTGGCATTATTCAGAATGAGTATTTTACTTTTTGCGGAACAAGCCTTTTTCAGAGCCTGTGGCGTTAGTTTCCATTCTTCAACTTCTGTCGTTTCCATTATCACGGGGGTGCCAGCAAACAATTCAACCATGGCTGGATAGGAGACCCAGTATGGAGAAGGAATAATCACTTCATCGTTCGGCTGCAGTAATAATTGCATGAGTAAATAAATGCCGAGTTTTCCGCCATTCACAACCAGGCAGTGCTCCTGTTGGAATGAGCAATTGTAGGATCTGTTCATCCACTCACAACTCAGCTTTCGTAGTTCAGGAATACCCATTATTGGAGGATAAAGGGTATGCCCTTGTTCCATAGCTTGTGTGACGGCATTTATTATGGAGGGATGGGGGGGCAATTTGGGTTCTCCAGCACTGAGATTATGAATTTTGATTCCTGCATTTATTTTTAGTTGAGCTAGAGAATTGATGGCAACTGTTGCGGAATCTTTGGGCAAGCACTTTTTTTCACAATACGTCATTATTTTTGCACCTTTTTAGAGTTTGAAATAATTATCTTGAATAGTTGAGTCACGAAATCCTGTTGCAAGTGATATTGCCTGGACAAATAGTCATAATATTCAAACAATTTTTTTTCGCGCAGGCGGTCTATTATTTTTTTTCCTTCTTTAGCTTTTAAAGCGCCGATTTGCTTAGACAACTCTAGGCGTTGAGCCAATTTTTCAATGATATATGCATCAGTTTGTTCAATTTGTTTTCTTAGTTCTTCAATCGTACTCATGATGAACTCCTTACCAGATAGGGACCTTATCACTCTATTTTTTAACTAATATAAAAGCCGTTTTATTTCGATGGCTGTCCTGAATATTTCTCGCTCTCATTTTCAAACCATAAAGTGGTGCACAACTTGCCGACGCAATGACAGCGGTATGGGGTGGTAATATTCCTTCTGCCAGATCTCTTGCTGCTTTGGCTGTATCGATCCACTCTATTTTTTTCACATCTTTAAATTTGTGTCGTAGGAATTTTTTGCACTGGGCAAGACCTTGAGGATGTGAAACAATCTGTGTGATTTTATGATGTTGAGTATTCGGCTTAATCAGCAGGCATTGGTTAATGTCATGCCAAATCTCATCGATGGGAGTAAATGAATATTTGCCCATAGCCTGAAATGCTGGTTTTACCAATCCTCCTAAAAAGTTAACAACGGGTAAGATGCCCAAATCTATAGTTTCATTCTCAATAGCATTTAAAACGCCTTCCATATCCAGCAAATGAATGAGATGAGCATTAATATTTTTCTCTTTGGCATAAAGCAGTGCTGCTTCCTCAGAAAATGATCCGATATCTCCGGAAACACCGAAGCGAATCGCTTCTTTTTCTTCAACGAGATTTTTCATAACGCTTCCCTCTCTGCCAGTTCCAACAGGAACGATTCTGTCTTCTCCCAACTGAGGCAAGGATCTGTAACGGATAAGCCGTTTAAATCAATGTTTGCCGGATTGATAGAGTCTAATTTTTGATTACCTTCTTTGATGAAACTTTCTACCATGAATCCCTTGACCAGTTGTTTTAAATCGGGTCTATTTTTGATGCTTTCCAGAATGCTAAAAGCAATTGATGGTTGCAGTTGATGATTTTTTTTCCCATTCACCAGACAGTTGTCATGGCTAACATCAATAATGACAGAAGGGTTAACTATCTGATGCATGCCCATGTAGTACATCACTTCCTCCAGGTGAGAAACGGAGTAATTGGGGGCTTGGTTTGAGCCACGCAGAACGAGATGAGCATGATGATTACCATGGGTTTGCACTTCATATCCATCAAAGACAGCGACATGAGGATGCTGTGAGGCAACCAGGCTGTTTACTCCTACAGCAAGTGAACCATGTGTGGGGTTTTTTAATCCAACCGCACAGTCAAGGGCAGAGGCAAAAATTCGATGTTCTTGATCCTCTGAACTACGGGCACCTATTGCAACCCAGGATAGAAGTTCAAGGAATCCTTTGGCATTATGGGTGAAAAGAGCCTCATCAGCGATAGGGAGCCCCATTTGAATGACTTTTATCATCATATCCCGGGTATATTTTATACCTGCTTCAATATCAGGGGTTGAAAATAAATCGGGTTGATTAACAGGGCCAGTCCAGCCTTTTGTCGTTCTGGGCTTTTGAATGTAAACACGCATGATTAATTTTAAAGCGTGTTTGACTTTATTGTTGAGTTGCACCAAACGCTCCGCGTATTCCAATACAGCTTTTTTAGGCCACGCCGAACAAGGACCGACTATCATCAAAAGACGTTTATCTTGTCCTTCCAAAATCGCTTTAATCTCTTGCCGGTCTTGGGCAATTTGCTGACAGGCAGAGTGGGGTAATGGCAATTCCTGAATGATTTTTTCTATTGGTGGCAGTTTTTTTAAGATGGAATAGCTCATCATATCCTCCCCAAGCCAGAAGGGGCCGCGGACGGATGATGAATTTGAGATGGATGGTTCATCGCTCACACTCCTTTTTTGATTTTATCCAACCCCCTTATTAGTCTGGGGATCTTGGGTATCAAAAACCCCCAGACTCAGCTGGGGGTTGGAGTGTTAGTATTGCCTACCTACCACCCAGCTCAGGGCTGAAAAAGCTAAAATAAAAAAAGCAAGCAAAGGCTTGTACAAGACTTGCTTTTTTATTTAACTGATTTGTTGTAGTAGAGTAGAACATGAATAATCACAAAAAATTAATTTGTATATTATGTATACAGGACTATGGTAATCCTGTCAATACTGTTAGCTACAGTTAATTGTATAGTCAATTTTTTCCAGTGAATTAACCCAATGATTTCTATATCAAAATTACCTTGGTATTAATCGCACTTACTGATTGGAAAATGAGACGAAAGTATTGCACGAATCATTTTGATCGTATACATTGCATTTTATATCAAATAAAAACTAAGGGATTAATGTTGTGTCAATATGTTGGGATTTAATCATAAATAGTAATACCCTGCAGCAAGCTAATATCCCTGGTCGCCGGGTTCAAATGAATGACTCGGGATTCATCCTTAAAAGAATTCTTTTCGTATCAAATCAACAAATTATCGATTTACTCACTTGTATCACTGAGTATCAGTCCATTACCAGAAAAAAATTCATGAATCTGTCAAATAATAAAATCAAGCCAAGGAGGGAAAGCAATAAAAGACTATTAACGTGGTAAGGATTTTAAATTTACAAAAAGGAGTCAATATGTTTAATGTGGATAATAGTGGTAAAGGCAATTGCTTGTATTATGCTTACAGTATTTCATTAATGTATTATTTGCGGGCAAAAAATAATGTCAGGATTACTGAAGATATTTTTAATAAATTAGGATTAAAGGAAGAAGGTAGAGCCAGTTTACGAAAACTATTATCCAAAGACCCGGATAGGGCATTTACCCGCGAGGAAATCAAAACAATTATAGAACCAATTCTTGGCAGAGCAACCAGAGATTTGGCAGCAGAACATACCAAAATTGAATTCAAATCGTCGCCTCATGATACGCCTATATTTTCATCCCTTCATTATGCTGTGGAATTTGGTTTTAAACGCGCCCTACAAATCAATGAATCCGAGTTGACGCTGTTAATAGACAATGATTTCTCGAATCCTGATTATACTGAGGCTGAGATATACAAGGTCAGTGGTTTGTTAGATGCTCTCCAAGAGTATATTTTAACAAGAACACCTTCTGTCATAGAGGAATTCAATCGTCAATGGGAAAATAAAAAACAGGAACTCAAAGAGCAAAGCTTAACTGAAAAAGAGATCCAGGTTCATCAGGCGACTATTTTAGATAATATTCTAAGAAAAGAAACGATAGATTTTTTATTATCTGATAATGAAAAACATCTTGATGAATACAAAGATCATCTCCGAAGAGAATATGTATGGGGCAGTGAAGAAACACTGATGGTATTACATCGTGCCATACAAGGTGAACGCATGGTGCGTAACCATGAGGGAAAGATTGATCCGGTCTATGATCATGAAATTATTTTGCATGTTCATAGAAATGGCGCAAGTCCGTCCTATGACGCGGGAAGTCCCGAAATGATATTAAATAATGAAGGCAATACTCATTGGACTTCCATCATTCCTGATGCGATATTTACATCAAAACTAACCGACAAAGAAGAAAAATTACTCGAACTATTGGATAAAATGCGGTCAGAGTATGGCAGTAAAGAACTTGGGGTAGAAAAATATTCATTGATAAGTAATTGGCTTGATGATTTGATGAAGCAGGTAGAGGTAATTAAAGTCAGTCCAACTGTCGTTACAAAACAAAAAGAAATGGAGTCATTTTTTCAGCTTCTGGGCAAAGCAACGCCTAAATTAGCATCGGAACCGGCCTTGAGGATGTCTCTTGGTACTCTTTTTTCCAATTTTCTCGAATGTATTCCAGCCCTTATGGTTGAAAATAAAATCAGTACAGGGTTAGCTAAATTTGGATTGTATAGCCCGGTAATATCTCAGAAAAAAGAAGATTTGTCCTTGACCAAATCATCTGAGGAGAAGGTTAATTCTGACCAACCTCAAAAGGGCGTATTAAGTCAATTCTCGAAACATACTCTGCTTAAGGTCTCTGAGGAGGTAACCCCAAAACCATACCCTACAGAACTAAACCCGTATGTTCGAAAAAACAAGCAGTCTGGTCCAAGAGTAGCGAGAGCACTTACCCAAATGTACCAAAAAGGACTTGAAGGTGATGAAAGATATACACCTGAGAAGTGCAAAGACATTGCTCAGAGATATATAGAGTTTTCGAAGTCTCATAAACGCAATTTCATTCTTGATGATGTTATCCTCTTTGTGCAGGAAATGGATAAAATCATTAAGCAAAAAGAATCAAGTAGTGAAAATTCCTGTAAGATTGCTGCAATGTAAGGGTTCTGTTTTTTCCTGAAATATGGGAAAAACAAAATCGTCAGATTGATTTTGCTTTCTTATCAAAGTCATGCCCTAATTGGTGAGGAAGCAAAATAGTAACACTCAGCAACAATGGTTTTACAAGCTGTTATTGAAATAAATTTTTAGAGATGGTAGCTATTATTTAAATTGAGGCAATGTGTTTCCTGATGGTTGTTTCTCGCCCTTTTTATTTTCTTCTTGATGGCTTTGAAAAAAAAGGGGAGATTTTTCACTTTTGGCTGACCTGGATGTAACAACTTGGGTCTCTTTTTTCAATTCAGGTGATGCACGAACCTCACCACATAAATAAAGCACTTGAGGTTTCACCTGTTTTTCCATGGCATTATTTCGTCCATTTGCCAGCATTATCTCGCCAAGATCTTTTTCTGTTAGGAGGGCTTGCTGGGATGGATCAGTGTTTGTCACAACTACGAATGAGGCAGCTGTATAACCCCAACCTTGGTGAACAATAAAGGTCACCAAATCAGGATGGTTCGGGAGAAAGACCCGTTGAGTCCATTCAGGGAAATGAGGATTGGGTAACTGAGCCAGAGTTTTATTAATTTCACAGATGTAGTCTGACAAATCAAATCGTCTCAGATTATGTTTTTGATGATATTCAACAGGGGTTGGATCAAAAACATTTACTGGTTTGGTAGCACCATATTCATCGCCGTATTGTAAAATCCAGCCGCCATCAGAACAAAATGCGCTGACAGCCAATTTTTCGCGCATGCGTTTTGCAAGTAATTCATCATTCTGGATACCTTTTTCCACCAGTTGCTGAGTATAGCGTGGTTCATCATGAGAACCAGGAAAACCAATTGTAGGGCCAACCTGCTGTAATAATCCTTTATTTTGAGTAAACCAATTGTCATCTTGTTGCCACAAGTCAAATGAATAGCCATATCCACCTTCGGGGCCAGGCATCCAGAACACACTATTCATCGTGTGGGTTACAATACCTTTCAAAGCAAGATTTTCTTCCATATAACCCCTGCCTATCGTTTCTGCGATAATAAGTGGAGCACGTTGAAATTTGCGTTGGCAAGCCTCCTTTGCAATTTCTGTTAGTCGAGACAATACTTTGTTATTTACCATGGCTGGCGCATCAATACGTATTCCCTGAAAGCCAAGATGCTCAATATTATGCTCGATAAATGGTTTCCAATAATATTCGATGATTTGTTCGCAAATGACAGGATCATCATAGTTAAACGTTGCCACATCACACCAGGGATTATTGGTCAACGGATTGTAATTTTCGTCCATGTTATGCATCACCAAATTTCCATTTGGGTGACGTTTAAACCATTTTTTTGTATCGATATTGTATTTTTCAAGGAAAAATTTATCGCCATTCACAAAACGATGATCTACTGCCACGTGTCTTGCTACCAAATCAAATATGGTCATTAAACCAAGCTCATTTGCTCTTGCAGTGTATTGCTGAACACTTTTTTCATTCTTGGCATAGCGAGTATAAATTGATTCGTCCTGCATGGCATAAGGGCTATGAATACGATTAGCCATGTTAGGGATAGGATTATATTGACAAGGTGTATAAAATGGGTTGACCCAAACTTGCTTAAAGCCCATCTTTTCAATTCGCTGCAAGTCTTCCCGCATCGCATCAAAATCTTGATACAACCCCGGATATTGGTTATAGCAACAAATACGTGGGAACATGCTTGCTTCTCAACTTCTGTTTTTATGTATATGAAGTATAGTAGGTGTGTAATGTTTGAACTAATTATGTGGTTATTTACCATTAGTTCCTATGCTCATTTAGAAAATTAACCAAAGTGTATTGTTTGCACTTTTTAGATATCTTATTTACTTTTATTAAACACTTTGTTATATTTTGTACTATGTGATTTAAAAATTGGTCAATTTAGCAGATATCCCATGTCATATCAAAAAATAGAACTCAGTATTTCATTATCATTAGACTCTCCAAAATTAGATGAGTCCGATTTTATATTGCTCTCGGTTAAGTATCTTGAAAAATCACTTGGTAAAAAGAAAGAATTTTCTGGTTTTTTTGAAGACATAGAAAGACTTTATTTTAAGCAGAATTACAAGGAGGCAATTGAAAAAATATTGGATTTTTGTAGAAAAAATGAATCCTTATTAAGCCAAAAGGTTGTCCAGCTCCTTGTAGATGTCGCGCCTAAATTAAAAAGCAATCCTAAAGACAATGAAAGCAGAAGGCTTTATGAAACCTTGTATGCAGATCACCTTGAATCAGTCATTAAACAAGAGAGTGATCTTTCCGTATTTAACGAATTGAGAGATAGTTATAATGCGGTGAAACCTGAGTATGCAGTAACTCATGAGACCGAAATCAAAACTTTGGATGAAGCAAAGCAATTTATTTTATCTTTTGTCATGCTGAATGATAATGTTGAATTACCTTTAAAAGCGCAATCAGAGAGATACCCCAAAAAGGACAGATCCAGGGAAGAATTGGGGAATACTCCATCTGCGAATCCAGGGATTATGAAACCTAACTCACCTAATTTTACCGATAACCTGGTGCCTGTCAGAGATGTGCCCAAAATAGCCATTAATGAGAAAGTGGTGGGTGGGTATTCAAAAACCAAGCCTACTACTCCTTTTGTTGCCTCGCTCTCTGGTACAACCTACTCACTCATGGTGGTGTTAAAGGACTATATTGAAAAGCATAAAACGGACAAAGACATTGAAAAAAAAGTAAACCAGATTATTAACTTATGGATTTCCAGTTATATTAAGGAAGGTTATCACAGCTACAGTGAGGTTGTGGATGTTTTGACAGAGCCGTTTCTTCAATCCATTTTTGATGAAGCAAACATCAAGTTAAATTATGGTGTACTGGATGAAACGCACGCAGAATTTCGTAAAGCTCAGGATTATGTTTTTGGTATGACAATCCGATCAGCAATGCATCATGAACTACTAGATCGATTTAAGAATAAAGAAAAACTTCAAGAGGAAGTAAAGAATTTTGAATCTGTGTTAAATAAACTCAACCAGAATGTTGAAAATACAGGTCGCCACCGAGAGACACTTCATAAATTAAACGAAGTATTTCAGGATTGGTCTTCAGGCAAAAAAAGCTATGACGCGTTTAAAAGTGAGTCTAATCAACTGATTCATGAAGTTGAATCTGAAGAGCAAAAAAGTAATCGTGGTCTTGGCTCCATGCTGAAGAACCTGGGAAATTATCTTTTATACTTGATTACCTTTCGTTTTTTGAAAGAAGATTATCCAAAATCATCTAGTCAGGTCACAACCTTAGTCACTGAGTTAAAAGACAGATTTGAGCAAATAGATTATTTACATAAAAACAGCCTCTCTTTAAAAAAGGTAACACAGCCTGGTCATAAAAGTACTTCATCATCTGATGAGACAGCAGATGTTCGCAAATCAGCTGTCAATACTGACAAACCCAGTAAAAAACAAGACAGCGAAGCAAAAGAGACATTAGATTCTGAGCAATTGGATGAAGTTCAAAGACTAGATGACAAAAGCACTCGTTTACAATAGATCTCTTACATAACCCACCAGCACATGTTTCTGAGGTGCTTGTATTAAACTACACTCCTCGAAATGTTTGTGCCTTGCCCTAAAATAATCAGCGTAGACAAGAAGGCTAATGGTTTGGGTTATGCATCTAATTAAAAATTCTTTAAATGACCAAAAAAGTATTTGCAATAAAACTAGGCAGATATATATTTATCAAGCCACATTCCAGTTTTGAAAACGGGGTATTAAGTTTTTACTGATTGGAATAGCAGTCATTATGTGTTATTATTATACGCATATTGATCAATTAAATTCCTTTTGTTGAGGAAATAGAGTTGCGATTGTTTAAGTGCAATCAACACATCTGTAGGGGAAGATTTCCAGTAAGCATGCTTATTGTAAGGACTTCGTGGTAAGAAACATTAATACAATTTTTGGATTAAGTGAGAATATAATGGCCTATCAATTATTGCTCAGTAAAGAAACCCTGAATAAAATTTTACAATACAAACAGAATCTCGAAAAAGGGCTTGCTAAGCCTGGTAAGTTTTTTCTTGAAGAATTAAGTAAACAAGAAAAAAGTATTTCTGAAATGGATATCACTACATTTACTCAACTATTAATCCAGTCTAAAAAACCACAGGTTTTTGCTGAAAGTCAGGTTTATCATGATGGGGCTGATTGGACACTGGAAGAAGAAAGTATTCTTGGAGATATTAGCGTCAATATGCCAGTCACTATGTACAATGATGGTGGGCATGGCTCCTCTTTCAAGAATCACCAAGAGCCAATTTCCGGTTATTTGGCGTATGTGCCGGGTGCCCTCTTGGCTTCGGGCAGCGGACCGACTTCAGATATGAATGAAGTGCTTGATAGCGGCAAACTAAATCAAGACAAATTAAATGCTTTATACGAGCGACGTTTATTGCCTCAACTGATCCATTTTAATGAGTTGGCGCGGCAAAATGAAAAGAAAGCGGCGATTACTATTCCCGGTATAGGAACAGGGTGTTTTTCCGGCGCTTATTATGATGTGATTAAACCTTATGTCAGAAATGCATTAATCCATATTTTTGAGAAGCATAAGGATTCCTTACCTTTCATTGATATTATTCATTATGACCCTTATCTGGGAGATGAACCGGCTGAAAAGAAGATTGGTCATATGTCTTTTCGTGTGAGTCCTTCTGGTATGGTTCGTGGTACAACAGGGCAGCTTGCCTACCCCTTAGGCAGTAATCCTGACACGCACCTACTCGTTTCAATTGTTGCCTGGGATCATTTTTCCTGGCCCGGAAATGATTATTGGGGCGGTGCTCGTCAAACAGATGATGGTGTCAAGGCTGCTAGCACGGATACCATGGGGCAAGTTACAGGCGCAACTGGTGTCTATGATAAAAAATGGGGTCGATATATGCCTCCAGAATCATTTACTAAAGACCGTAAAGGTATGAGTGACTGGGGGGATTATGCCAGAGAAAATGGTATTGTATTTAATGGCCCTGTTTTAGCTCTGGATAAAAGCAGTAAGTTGGATACCTTGGAAAATGTCGCGAGTCGTTCCAAAGCAAAAGTTGAAACTACAACTACAATAAGTGATCTTGTTCGTGGCATGTTCAGTCTTTTTTCTCATAGTACTTCGACAGAACCATCCCCAACTCCGAGAGAGGATGAAACGAAAAAATCGGCTCCTCAGTAATAATTTTGACAAATTTTTATAGTGTAATAACAGGTCTAACTTTTGAAGTTGGACCTCGTTACTACCTGCAGGACTGACCAGATCTATCCCAATCTTTTCGCTAAGGAATATTTTTAATTTAATCATTTTGTTTATCTAAGCTCCTATAATAAAAACATAGTTTGCCTTGAGCTTGAATCAACAGATGACTTACTGGATGTAATTGTTTTGGTTGTCAGGTGGTATGATTATGTCTTGATGCCTTTTTTTAAAGAACAATCATATTTAATTAAAGCAGGTATTATTTGGC
The DNA here is from genome assembly GCF_900637585.1 of Legionella pneumophila subsp. pascullei. Lineage (NCBI taxonomy): Bacteria > Pseudomonadati > Pseudomonadota > Gammaproteobacteria > Legionellales > Legionellaceae > Legionella > Legionella pneumophila. The sequence continues at coordinate 2,864,482 of NZ_LR134380.1, read as the reverse complement.
CTATATTCTCGCAGCTAAGTTTCTTTTTAATACTCTCAAAGTGCCTCTCAACTGTGCGTTTGGAAATTTCAAAAATTGAAGCAATCTTTGATAAATTAAAATCATTAAAGTATAAATAGATCATTTCCTTTTCCCGATGAGTAAGATCTTTGGCAGCTAAAAAACTAAAAGGAAGTTGATTATAATCAAATACATTGTCTTTGATGAGTTCAGCCATTTTTTGCTGTGAGGATCTCAGAATAATTTCTTTAAGATTATCTCGTTTATTTGTATTTTCTGAGCTAATTAATTCATTCATCTGGATTATACATTCTCTGGGTAAGGTTAAAAAATTATCTTTTGTATGCAATCTCTTGACCCTGGAAGACAAGTTTTCAGCAATCATATTAAGGTAATCAAGATTATTAAATATAAAATTATTTGTGCTGTTTGGTTGTTGTGACGAGGCGAAGGTAACCATTTCAACTCGATTGGAGTCCTGATGAATGATATCAACAAAATACGTGAAGTCACGATCTAATAAGCAGTTCTTTATACCAGGTGCTATGACATGATCACTATCTACATTGCAAACATAAAAATTATCATGCTGATAATTTTTTTTGCAAAGATTCTGTTCAATGAATAATTCTTTATTAAGAATTTCGTCAATAATGGATTTTTCTGAAATGAGTTGTAAGTAACGCCCTTGAAAATCAAAATATAAGTATCCCCAGAAATCAATAGGCGTATTTTCGAAAATATCATGATAACAATTATACATAAAGCTTGTATATGCTTTCATGTTAGATTTGGCATTCATTATGGTGTTTTAATCCGCACATATATCTAGTTAAATTATAGAACAAAAATTGATCATTTTGGGTTATGTAATGATTGGTTTTTATTTTTTCAGATTCAAGGTATAAACAAAGATATCGAATAAAGTGAGAGAATTTCTGGCTCCGAGCTAATTTAAATTTTACTCAAAACCAGTAATTCTCTCTATTTGAGCCAGGTTATAGTGTAACCCACATATCAGAATCTAAGGATTCCTCTTCCTCATGCTTAACAACATATTGTTGGTGTGGTGCGTGTTGTGAAGCTGAGTTCAGTGTATTGATACAATGTGATACATCAGTGTTGTTGAGCCAATGTTCTTGCAAATTGTAGTTCTTCGTACCCATTAATCGATCTCCTGTATTTTCAAGAAGGGTTTTGGAGTAGTTTACCAGATCATTAGCAGCATCAACCCCTAAGTCATCTTGAAGCGGTTTGGTTACCTTCTTCGCAAATTCCTCTTTAGAATAGCATCTTAATAAATCCAGACAATGACATTGTCTCATTATTTTTGCTATGATTGCTTGTTCAGGTTTGTTCGCATCGGGATGAAAACCAGGGTTTCCATAATCAAGTACCAAGCGTTTCCAGTAGGCAATTTGCTCTGATGAGGTAAATAAGTCTTTATAATGTGTCTTTGCATACTGTTCAAAAAGGTCTGCGCTGGCTTTTCTATATCCTCCATATACCCCTGGATTATCAGCAAAACCCAGTTCGCTTTTTCTGCCGACCACAGAAAATAACATGGCGACTTGCATCCGTTTGATGTCATCCTTGCTTAAGTTTCGAACCATTTCTCTGGTCTTCTTATCGGTGGAATGCGTTGCGTAGGAATAAAATACTTCTGGAACTATAGCAGCACCTCTTAAAGTGTGAGAAAGTCCATGATTTGGTCTATGAAGAATTTTATTGTTACCGCAATTTAAAGTCCAATCGCTCAAGTTTGGGTCTTTATCTTTTTCTGATTGATGGTAGGGTTTTGATAGATGATCTTGATGCAACTTATTAATGACTTCAATATTCCTGGGGTTTTCAAAAAAGTTTTGATGATCTGCAAAATACTCAGTGATTGAACTTTTGAACGTTTCTAATCCCTTCACTTCATTCTCAACCTGAGAGCAGATATTTTGTAAGGTTTTAGAAAGCACTCCAGAACTGTCTTGACCTTTTGCGTAAGCTAAAGAGATATTATCTATATTTTTAGCTTTTTCAATTGCCTGATGAAGTATTTCAATAATTCTGTTGTGAGCTGCTTTATGTTCAACATACCCATTTTGTAAATTATTCAGCAATCCCCTCAATGATGTTTTTATTTCTTCTGCAAATTGAATTTTATAAGAGCCTTTTCCGTAGGTATTATCAATATTTGCTAAAATTGACCATTTGCTTTTATCTTTTTCAGCTTTACCCTCAAGATATTGATTTGTAACATCGAGAGCAAATTGTGCGAATTTTTTTACCATATCCTTCTCTGCTTCGATTGCTATATTTTCAGCTTGTTTATAAGTACCGCCGCTTGGCAAATTTAATAGTTGTTTTATGCTTGCAGGAGGAGTGACTGGACACGCCAGGAAATAGTGTTTCCCATTTTCCTCACGGTGGTGCAGGTATTTGACTTTACCAGGAGCGATTAAAAATTCACGCTCACTAGGATAACGAGAGATTTCTCCTATATCCAATCCTTGCATGCCATAAAATACGGTGCGAATGGGTCCACTAAAAGTGGATACAGGTTTTTCAAATGCGCTACTAACAAAGGCGGTGTCTTCATAAACTTCTAGTTCTATACCTTTTGACTGGGCACATTTAATTCTTTTTTCAATAATATCCTTAGGAAGGGTGTTTCCGTCGTATCGGAATGTCAATGGAAGTTTTTTATTTTGTCCTTTACTAATGCCTGAGAGCGCTGCTGCACAATGAAGTATGACTTGGCGCATATTTTCCTGAAAGTTTGCATCGCTTCCTTTGTAAGGATGTTGGCCTCTTAATAAACCATTCATAAATTGATAATACTGTTGGGTATATATATTTAATCCAGCAATTTCACCTTCATGAAGATGTTGCAATTTGGTTGCTTTACTTTTCAATTCTTGACAACTCAAAGTTATTGGTTTTTTTGCAGCATCTGGAATTGTAACTTTAATTGTTGCTTCTTTATCAACGTAATTAACATACTGATTTAGTTGTTCAGTAGACAGATTTATTTGAGAGTGTTGCATGTTAGTCAGAATTTCATCCAGATTGAAATCTTTCCCATTTACACTAACAAAATATTTACCATTATTTTCTGTAAAGACAACGTTGGATTTATTGGTCAGTAAAGTGGATACAATAATTTCAAATTGTTTGGTGTATTTATTTTTTATTATAGGGGCTATGACTTGAGGTTTTGCAACAGCGATAATTTCTTCAAGTTGATTAGGCTGAGCATTTTTATCAACTTTTTGAATAAAAGATTGAAAAAGCTCACCAGCATTTCCTTGTTGAAAAAGGATTGATTTGTTTAGTTTGGTTTTCATGGCACACCTCATTAAAAGCTAACTTTAAAGAATAAAATTTAATCTTTATGGTTAAATATTAACCTTTTGCGGTTATCGAAAAATGAGGTGATATGTCGCATAAGCGACATTTCTGTATTTAATTTTTTAGGGGCATTGATTTGCTAAGCTGTCTTGAGTTATCGAGGTGATAATATTTCTTTTGGGTGAGGGCAATATCTTATGACAAATGCCAAAAATTATTCATTACTCACAAAATAGAATGATTTGAATCAGGAAAAAATGATGATTGATGTAAAAAACAAATAACGCATAAACTATAGGATCCTAGGATTCGGCCAATAGAAGTTAGTTTTGCAGTTTTATATTGGTCTTTGAGAATTATGATGCTTAGGTTTTTAAAAAATAGTTTAATAAAAGCTTAATTATGGCAAACCCAAGTAATTTATGTCATAAAACGCATTTATTGGTCATTGTGGTGAATCATCTCATGAAAGAAAAATACATTGGGCTTCATAAGATAGAATTGGATACCCCATGTCTTGTGATTGATTATGAAAAGCTGAAATACAATCTAAAAGTGATGCAGCAACATGGCTTCAAATGGGGCGTAGGAATAAGGCCACATTGTAAAACTCATAAATGTTCTCAAATCGCACGTTTACAGATTGAATATGGGTCAATAGGGATTTCTGCCGCCAAGCTATCAGAGGCTGAAGTCTTGATATCTAATCGGATTACAAATGTTTTGATTACATCACCGATTGTATCCGAGGCCAAGTACTCAAGATTATGCAATTGTCTTAAATCAGCTCCTAATTTAATACTGGTTGTGGATAATAAGGATAATATGCGCATGCTTAATGAGCTCGGAAAATCGCTAAACCAGCCAGTCCATGTCTTGCTTGATATAGATTCTGGTATTGGCCGAACAGGCATTCATCCCGAGGCAGCAGTGGAATACGGTCATTTTGTCAATGGGATGGATTGGCTTAAGCTAAAAGGAATCCAATGTTATGCCGGTCATTTGCAACACATTCAAAATTACGAAGAAAGAAGAGCCTTCTCTTTACGCATTATGGAAATGGCCAGCAAGATTGTTCGGAGTTTTAGAGATGCTAATCTTCCTTGTGAGATATTGACTGGTACTGGCACTGGTACTTTTGATATTGATGTCGAAGCGAGTGAAGTAACGGAAATCCAGCCTGGTTCATATGCTGTCATGGATGTTGAGTATGGTGCAATTGGTTCAAAAACTCACCCCTCAAGATTTTCCCTATTTAAAAACTCCATGACTCTTTTAACGAGTGTGATAAGTAGTAATCGTAAAGAGCACGCCACTGTTGATGCTGGAACGAAATCGATTTATGTCGATCCTCATCATAAACCACAGATTATTAGTCATCCACGACTGGTTTATGACTGGGGTGGGTTTGGGGATGAGCATGGCAAGGTATTTTCTTGTGAAGGAGGGGACCATTTTCTACAAAATGGTGATTTTTTAGAGCTTATTGTTCCCCATTGTGATCCGACAATAAACTTATATGATAAGTTTTATATCACAGAAAATAATGTCGTTGTCGATATTTGGGATATCGACATGCGTGGAAAGTCCCAATAATCTATTCTATTCAACCAGGCGTTTGAGTTTCATATTTTTGCTACACAGGAGGAGGGCCACGACGCCCGAGTAATCCCATAATAAGAAATATGACAAACATCACCAAAAATAGAAAGAATAATATTTTTGCAATTCCAGCGGCAGCCACTGCGATACCGCCAAATCCAAATGCAGCTGCAATTATTGCAATTATAAAAAAAATAAGTGCCCAAGTTAACATAACAACTCCCTGTGAAGTTTATCCTTTTTATTAAATTATAGACTAATAATGGTCTACAATTAGACAAAGGACAGTTAATCAGGGAAGAATATGCAGACCACTAATGCTCACTATAGCAAGATATTCTTTGCCTTATTTTTTTCTTTCTTCGTCAGTTCAAGTGAACTATTTGCCTGCCCCTGTTTTAATATGGGGTTTTTACATCTAGCCTTTTTAGATGATAAAGATACAGAATGTCGCATATATAAAGAAGGAAGTGTCGTCTATAAAATCGAGATTTTTGATAAGGAAAAAATTGCATCAAGTACTCATACCCAATGTGCGCTGAATACGGAGCATCATGATGTTTTTATGAATTATGATTTTCATTACCTCGATGATCATAGTGATTGTATCAGAGAAATATTGGATGCGTGTAACAAACTGAAAATAAATTCCTTGCATATGGATGATGAGTAAGATAGGGCAAGGTGAAACATGATAGGGGTTGAATGATTAGGACAATCACCCGGATTATAGCTAAGATTAACCCGGGGTAGCTGTATCGACTTTTTAGTTTGAACCCAATGTAAACTGTTGATTGACTTCAAGCTCTTTTCTTTTTTCATCGATAATGGGGTTTAATATTTTTAATTCAGAAACTGCTTTTGATCTTTGATTTTTCCACAAAGCAAGATGGGAATTTAATTCATTTAATTTTTTGTATGTCGCATCGATTTCATTTTGTAAACGGCTGCTATTGCTATAGTAGCAATCTAATGGTGACTTCCCAAGAGCATTGAGTGCTAAATAGCGTTCTGCTCCAGTACAAGAATCGCTCATAATTGATGAACGATTGTTTTCATATTGTTCTTGTTCAATAACGATTTTTCCGTAATTTTGAGAAAGCTCTTCCCGTCCTTTTAAAAGTCCGGATAGTTTTTCTTCACGAGTGGATATCTCTTGAGTCAGTCTATCAATCGTGTTTTCGAGGTTTTCAAAATGAGGTCCATAGGAGCCATTAATTTCTATTAATTGTTCCAGGTTTTTTTCTCGGAAATATTGACGAAGTGTCTCAGGGGTTTTGTGCGGGAATTTAGACATGTTTTTACCTTTTGGAATCAAAATCAGCATATCTTAGCATATGCTTTTTGATCATATCAAGCATATATGATTCACTCTGAGTAAATTAAGGGCTTTTATTGATGGCGGGGTTCATTTTTTCTCAATATCAATCAGGAAGAGTATTTTTTACGAGTTTAAAAATACTCTTCCTGATTGATATTGGATAATTTAAAATGAAATTATCTTAAAACTGATTAGAAAGAATAATGGTAATCGTCAGACAATTCTGGTCCACACAGTGCATCACCAAGTATTGCAAAAGGATAAGTCACGAACATGCTGGCTACCGCAAGCAACATGGCTATTGAAGACAGGGTAAATGTAAAAGCGCATAGAACTGGTAGTACTGGAACAACAAAGGTAAGAATTCCGCAGACAATGCTGGCTGCTAGAGCCCTTGATAAACAATCCGCTTCTTCAACCTCTTTTGATTTGACGATGGATAGAAAAGTATTGGTATAAGGGGAAATGGCAAATTTAGTACATCCCCAAAAGAATGAGCCGTATTTTTGACCTAATGAGAGAGTTAGTGACATTTTTTACTCCAATTTAATCTAAATTAGGCCAGCAATTATAATTCAAATTCAGATTAAAACCTATAAAAATAAGCATTAAATTAATAAATTTGTTCTATTTTTATCTATTTTTATAAAATTTCTGATTTTCTAAATCAGAACCAGTTGTTCTCAAGTTAGTATTTATTGAACAATTTAATATTCGCGGAACAGAGCCCTAATCCAAATGATCAAGGGGTAAGGTTGTTGTGTCAGAAACATTGCGTAATATAAAGCTGGAATGAACGCTTGCAACGCCATTGATGCGTGTTAATTTCCCTAATAAAAAAGCTTGATAAGCGTTTAAATCAGGCACAATTATCTTCAATAAATAATCAGCAGATTGACCGGTAATCAAGTAACATTGAATGACTTCAGGGAAAAGTTGAATGGTTTTTTCAAATTGATTCATAATCTCAGGCTGGTGATTGTTTAACCCTACTAAAACAATGACTGTCAATTTTAATCCTACTTTTTCTGGCTCAAGCAGGGCAACCTGTTTCTTGATATAACCATTATCTGTTAATAATTTGACTCGACGCAGACAGGAAGAAGGAGATAACGCTACAAGCTCTGCCAATTCCTGGTTATTGATTTCGCAATTTGATTGCAGTATTTCAAGTATTTTTTTATCGGTACGATCGAGTATCATAATTTGTGCAATGAAAATGGCATTGATATTTCTTAATATAGAATTATATTCCAAAAAAATCTAGTAAATTAGAATTATAATTCAGAATAGAAGGATTTATTTTGTTTTTTGCAATCCAATTTCACTGGAAGTAAGATAAAATACTTTATGACAATTATTTGGTCTTGGTGGCCTTTTTATCTGCTTTTCTGAGGGTGATTATGTCTGTTTCACGAGTTACTGCGTGGTTTGTGTGGATCATAGTATCCATATTTTACGCATACCAATATGTTCTGAGAGTTATGCCCAATATTATGCTGGATGATATTACTCAGCAATTTCACATTGATGCTACCATTTTTGGGCAATTTTCCGGTATTTATTACATTGGTTATTCTTTGATGCATTTGCCTATTGGGATTATGCTCGATCGTTTTGGCCCAAGAAAAGTGATGACGGGATGCATCATGTTGACCGTAATTGGTTTACTTCCCATTTTGTTTGCGGAAAATTGGGTTTATCCAGTAATAGGAAGGGCTCTGATTGGTATCGGTTCATCGGCTGCCATTTTAGGAACATTTAAAATAATACGCATGACTTTTAAGGAGAAACATTTTCCTAGGATGCTGAGTTTTTCAGTCATGATAGGACTTATTGGCGCGGTATACGGTGGAGGCCCTGTAAGTTACATGTGTCAACTTATGGGCTATAAAATGGTGGTGGAAATATTTGTAGGCATAGGAATAGTGCTGGCTGGTATTACCTATCTGATCGTTCCCGAGGTACAGCCTTCTCGCCAGGATAGCGTGATTTCTAATATAAGAATGGTTTTTGGTAATAGTAAAGTGATCCTGTTGTGTTGTTTTGCTGGATTGATGTTGGGACCACTTGAGGGTTTTTCTGATGTATGGGGTTCTGGCTTTTTAAAAATGGCCTACAGTTTGAACGCAACCACGGCAAATTATCTTCCTTCGATGATCTATATCGGCATGTGTTTTGGCGCTCCTGCCTTAAGTCTGATTGCAGAAAAAACAGGGTATTACCTTGGAACTATTATCGCGTCGGGCGTAGTTATGTTTTTGGTATTTGCTTTGCTTGTCGGAGGTATTCTGACTGTTCCAAGTATAACAATAAGTTTTATCTTGGTTGGTATTTGTTGCTCTTATCAAATTTTGGCGATTTATAAAGTATCTACTTATGTTCCCGATAATCTTGCAGGGCTTACTACTGCAATTGCCAATATGATTATTATGATTTTTGGGTATGGTTTTCATTCTGTGATTGGTTATGTCGTCAATATATATGGGGGGACACATGCAGCTCGCGCTTTTGTTTATGGAGTTGGGGTGATTCCTGTGACATTGGCTGTTGGCGTGGTGGGCTTTTTGTTTCTGGCCTATCAAGAGAAAAATTTTACCCCGGATGCTTCCTTTGCCTCTCCTGAGTTACGATAATTACTGGCATTTCTATCTTGTGTGGTAATAAATATCAAAGGAGGCCTAGCCATCATGTATATGTTGTATTTTCATGTTCCAGAAACTCATCTTGAGGTAGTAAAAAATGCAGTTTTTGCGGCAGGTGCAGGGCATGTTGATAATTATATTCATTGTGCCTGGCAAACTTTAGGTGAAGGTCAGTTTATGCCTTTACCAGGTAGTCAGGCATTTATTGGAGAAATAAATCAATTGGAAAAAGTGTCCGAATACAAGGTAGAAACGATTTGTGCCGGAGAGAGAATCAAAGAGGTTGTTGCTGCTTTAAAAAAAGCTCATCCCTATGAAAGCCCTTCTTATCAAGTGGTACGCATTGAGACGGAGTTCTAAATATCAGACAGGAAAATTTTGGCAGGTTGAATCACCAGATGGTTGATCAATTAGTAAGAATTTGTTTCTTCAGGACACTTGTTCAATTGAGTATTCATAGATAATATCTAATGACTGATGAACCAATAGTTCAAATCCATCTTCAATCTACATAAGCTGCTTTTGAACAGATAGGGAAATACTGGTATACATGTTGAAAATCCTTGTTCTCTTAAGTTGTTTGATTCTAAGCTCCTGTCTGGTCGGGCCAAATTTTAAAGAGCCTAAAAAAGATGCTGCCAATTATTGGCTTACTTCAAGCCCTACAATAAAACAATCCGCCTTTCAAAATGCAAATTGGTGGAAAGTCTTTAATGATCCCACTTTGACCGCATTAATCAATAATGGTTATCACAACAATCTCTCCTTGCAAATCGCAGGAGTTCGCGTTTTACAAGCAAGGGCACAGCTTGCTCAATCGGTTGGGGAGCTTTATCCCCAGCAGCAAGCTATGATAGGAGATTATAATTATAATCGAATTGGGGGCAATCAATTACAGGGGCTTCTTCCCCCCGATTTTTTAACAGCCAGTCTTGGATTTTCCGCAAGTTGGGAACTTGATTTTTGGGGAAAATACCGAAGAGCCATTCAATCTAATGATGCCCTGTTCCTTGCCTCTTTGGCAGCATATGATTCCGCATTGGTTACTCTCACGTCAGATATTGCCAGTACTTTTATTAAAATCCGCACCAGCGAAGAATTAATCAAAGTAACAAAAGCGAATATCCAGGTGCAGGCCATGAGCCTTAAAATCGCAAGGGATCGTTATTATGGTGGTCAAACCAGTTTACTGGATGTGGAACAAGCGGCAACAGAACTTGCGGAAACCCAATCAAAACTGCCTCAATACGTCAGTGACCTCCAGCATCAAAAAGATATTTTGGCTGTATTGCTTGGCACCACTCCCGATAAAGTGGATGGCTTGCTTAAAAAAAATAAAGGAATACCGAAAGCTTCGGCGGTTGTGGAAGTTGGAATTCCCAAAGAAGTGATAGCGCGAAGACCCGATGTCTACCAAGCCAGAATGGAGGCTATAGCCCAATCCGCTGCAATTGGCGCTGTGAAGGCCAATCTTTATCCTTCACTTTCATTAGTGGGTACTTTTGTTTTTGCTTCAAATAATATCGGCAATTCTACCATTAGTGATATATTTAACTGGTCTAATCGCAATATAGTCGCAGGCCCGTCACTGACATGGTCTTTATTAAATTATGGTCAAATCACGAATGCGGTTCGGGCTCAAGATGCTGCTTTCCAACAAGCCTTGCTCAACTATCTTAATTTGGTGCTCAAAGTGCAGCAGGAAGTTCAAGACAACATTACGCGCTATGTTGAGGGGCAAAAAACAGTCTCTTCACTTAAGACAGCCAATGCTGCTGCCATAGAATCGACTAAACTGGCTTTAGTACGATATAAGGAAGGAGAGGCAAATTATACCACTGTATTGAATGCGGAACAGCAACAATTGCGAGTACAAACTTCGCTGGTCAATGCCACAGGAGAATTGGCTCTGTCTCTGGTTGGTTTGTATCGTTCACTTGGAGGCGGTTGGCAAATACGAGGCAGGAATGATATTGTTTCAAATCAAATAAAAAGTGAAATGGCTGCTCGTACTAACTGGGGCAGTTTATTGAAGCAAGAAAATCATTTGCCTCCGGACTCCAAGGGGCAACGAATGAAACAACTATATTTACCAACCTGGTGATGAGAATGAACTCTCAAAATAAACAAAATTTAGTTAAAACCGTAGCGATTGTATTTTTTGGTATTCTCTTTGTTTATTTAGTATATGACCATTTTGCAAGAACCCAGGTACCAACTCCGGCACCACCAGTCGTGATCGTTCAAAAGCCCAAGTTAGTGAATATGGGACAGTATGTTACCCAGACAGGCAATACAGTCGCATTTCAATCTGTGGATTTGGTGGCGCGTATTGAAGGTTATTTGGACGCCATAAAATTTACTGACGGCGCTTTTGTCAAAAAAAATCAGGAATTATTCATTATTGAACCCGAGCCCTATCTTGAGCAATTGCGAGCTGCTGAAGCCAAGGTGGCGGCTCAAAAAGCGAATTATGTGTATGCCAAATCAGAGTATGCCAGGCAGCAACGCATGTATAAACAAAATGCCACTTCGCTTAACAGTGTTGAAAAATGGAAAGCCAAAGTTGAGGAAGCACAGGCAGAAGTGGATAAAGCGGAAGCCGACGCCAAGAATGCCGCAATTACCTATAGTTATACTCACCTTTCAGCTCCTTTCGATGGGCGGATGGGAAGACATATGGTTGATGTGGGGAATTTGGTTGGACATGGTGCAGCAACGGATTTGGCTACCATAGAACAAATTGACCCTATTTATGTTTATTTTAATTTAAATGAACTGGATTTAATCAGGATTAGAAATGCAGCGCGCAAGAGAGGATATAAACCAATGGAACTGGTCAAAATCCCTGTTGAAGTGGCGTTGCAAGATGAAAAAGGATTTCCTCATAAGGGAACATTGGATTTTGTAAATACTGGTTTAAACGCTTCAACTGGAACCATGGAGTTTCGTGCCTTGTTACCTAACAAGGGATATCCCCTCGTGCCTGGTTTATTTGTGCAAGTCCGGGTACCGATATCTGAACCATCTCCAAAATTAACAATACCTGACACCTCTGTTCAATACGATCAAATTGGCCCCTATGTCCTTGTGGTTGATAAAGACAATTATGTGCTTAGCAAGCGTGTGACACTTGGTGGGTTAGAAAATGGGGTAAGGGCTATTACTAAAGGTCTCGATGCTCAAGATAGAGTGATTGTTTCCGGGTTGCAAAATGCGACTCCCAATCATCAGGTTACGCCTAAAACGGAGCAATCTGATTAATCATGGCCAAAAAACTGTAAGAATTTAAGACCCGTTATTCAGGGAGCGAAACAACTGAAATGATTTCCAAATTTTTTATTGAAAGACCCGTTCTGGCCAATGTCATCGCCTTGTTTATTGTATTTATAGGAATAATAGCGATTGCTGTTTTGCCTGTGTCTCAGTATCCTGCCATTGTTCCTCCTACTATCCAGGTGACCACCAGCTATCCTGGTGCAGATGCAAAAACGTTAATTAATACCGTCGCTTTGCCAATTGAGCAACAAGTCAATGGGGTTGAGGATATGTTGTATATGCAGTCGACAAGCACCAGTGGCGGTACTTATACTTTAATTGTGACTTTTGCGATAGGCACTGATCTGAACTATGCTCAGGTGCTCGTGCAAAATCGAGTACAGGCGGCGATGGCTCAATTGCCCGAATCAGTGCAAAAGCAAGGAGTGGTCGTTCAGCAAAAATCGACTGCTATTCTCCAATTTATTACTTTGACCTCAAAAAATAATGAATACGATGGCGTGTTTCTCGATAGCTATGCGACTATCAATATGCAAGATGAGTTATCCCGTTTGCCTGGAGTAGGTAATGTTGTGGTTTTTGGTTCAGGAAGTTATGCGATGCGGGTTTGGCTCGATCCTAAAAAAATGCTTGCTTTTTCTTTGAATCCAAGTGATGTCTTAAATGCCATCAGTTACCAGAACAAAGAGGTTTCAGCGGGACAACTGGGCGCTCCTCCAACTGTTGGTAAACAAGCCTATCAATTTACTGTGAATGTGCCTGGACAACTCTCTGATCCCAAGGAGTTTGAAAACATTATTATTAAAACGATTGATACCTCACCTGATGAAAATTCTTCTGCCAGTAGCTCTGCTCAGGTAGTACGTATTCGTGATGTAGGGCGAGTTGAGCTGGGATCCGAGAGCTACAATCAGCTTGCTAATCTTAATGGTAAACCCACAGCAGCTATAGGTATCTTTCAACTTCCTGGTGCCAATGCGTTGGATGTTGCACAAGAGGTTCGTAAAGCGGTGGCGAAAATGGCGAAACAGTTTCCTCCGGGTCTTGAATATTCTATTCCATTTGATACCACTGTTTTCGTCAAGGCATCGATTGAAGAAGTATACAAAACGCTCTTTGAGGCAGGAATTTTGGTTTTAATAGTGATTGTTGTATTTCTACAAAATTTTAGGGCTTCACTAGTCCCTGCGACAACGGTTCCGGTGACTATCATTGGAACATTTTTTGCCATGTTGTTGCTTGGCTATAGCATTAATTTGCTCACTTTGTTTGCTTTGGTGCTTGCTATTGGAATTGTGGTGGATGATGCCATCGTTATTGTTGAGGGAGTGACTCAACATATTGAAAAAGGCCTATCACCTAAAGAATCGGCCATACTTGCAATGAAAGAATTATTTGGTCCAATCATTGGTATTACTTTGGTATTAATGGCTGTTTTTGTACCAGCTGGTTTTATGCCCGGTTTAACAGGGTCAATGTATGCGCAGTTTGCTTTGGTTATTGCTGCAACTGCCTTTATAAGCGCAATTAATGCCATGACGCTAAAGCCAACTCAATGTGCTTTATGGTTAAAAGCTCCCGATACAAGTAAACCAAAGAATATATTTTTCCGGACATTTGATCGAATTTATAATCCCATTGAATCGGCTTATGTAGGGTTTATTGATAGGCTTGTGCATCGTAGTGGCAAAATTTGTTTGATTGGAATCGTATTGGTAGCTTGTGCTATTTATGGTCTGACTCGTATCCCAACCGGCTTCATTCCCATGGAAGATCAAGGTTATTTGATGTTAAGTGTTCAACTGCCTGATGGCGCCAGTTTAGGACGCACCGATGAGGTAGTAAGTAGATTAGCTAGAAAAGCATCTGAAGTCGGGGGGGTAGCTAATGTGATAGCCATTGATGGTATTTCATTATTGGATAACAATTCTCTGCTCCCTAATGCCGGTGTCATCTACGTTATATTCAAAGATTGGAGCGTCAGAGGAAAGTCAGAAAATTTACGAGCTCTTTATACCAAATTCAATGCGATGGCCAAAGAAACCCTCGATGCAAAAGTATTGGTGGTTGTGCCGCCTCCTATTCAAGGCTTGGGGATGTCAGGGGGATTTCAAATGCAAGTCGAATTACAAGACGGCACTTTTGATTACAGGAAATTACAACAAGCCACTGATCAAATGATCAATGAAGGAAAGCAATACCCACAGTTGCAAAACCTGATGACGACATTTCGCGCGAGCGTACCCCAAGTTTCAGCGCCTATTAACAGAACCAAAGCCGAATCCTTAGGAGTTCGCGTTGCAGACGCCTTTGATACGTTACAAACTTATCTAGGCTCTTCTTATGTCAATTTGTTTACAAAATTTGGTCAGGTATTTCCAGTCTATGTTCAGGCGGATGCGTCTTCGCGGATTAGCAGCGAAGATTTAAGAAATTACTATGTAAGAAATCAATCCGGTTCCATGGTGCCTTTAGGTACTCTGACAGACGTAGGCCCTGCAGTAGGTCCCTCGATTATTTCTTTATATAACCTCTATCCTTCAAGTAACATAAATGGGGTTGCTGCTAGAGGTTATAGCTCAGGTCAGGGAATCCAGGTTATGGAGGAATTGGCAAAGGAACAATTACCCCCGGGAATATCCTATGAATGGACAAGTACAGCTTACCAGGAAAAAGTTGCTGGTAACCTCAGTTATTTTATTTTTGCCCTGTCTTTGGTTTTGGTTTATTTAATTTTATCTGGTCAATATGAAAACTGGCTTATTCCATCTGCGATTATCCTGAGTGTCCCTTTGACTTTGGTTGGAACAGTATTAGCTCTTGGCAGTTTGGGCATGGATAATAATATGTATACTCAGATTGGCTTGTTGCTTCTCATCGCATTGGCTACAAAAAATGCTATTTTGATTGTTGAAGTAGCGCGTGAACAACGTGAAATTCATAATAAATCGGTTATTGAGGCGGCAGTAATTGGCGCTAAAACCCGGTTTCGGCCTATTCTGATGACGTCTTTTGCATTTATCATGGGGGTTATGCCCTTGGTTTTTGCAACAGGGGCTGGAGCTAATTCTCGACGCTCAATTGGCATAGCTGTGAGCAGTGGTATGCTTGCCTCAACTTGCCTCGCAGTTGTTTTTGTGCCTGTTTTTTATGTATTGCTGCAAACCTGGCAGGACAAGAGGAAGTCAAAACGTTAATTAATTTAACGTGAGCTATGGGTAAGGATTATATAAGAAGCAGATCCAAGGTTCTTTCAGGCTGAGGAGATGCGTAAGAATCGTCTCGAAGCCTTGGCATGAAACAATGAGACCCGATACAAGGCTTCGAGGCGGCATAAATGCCTCCTCAGCCCGATCGGTTCCAGATAACAACTTATTTTATCCATAACTTACGCTAATTTACAGCGATATGAGAAAGCTGTGAGTGTAACTAAAAAAAATTCTTGCTAATTTCTAGCAGCTAAATAGCATCTCTCTATTCCTGATGATTTAATCGACTTAATATCATCAGTCTATATTTTATTCCCAAGGGTATCTCTTGGTGGTTCATGATTTCCTCTGATTTCACCCATAGCTTTTCTAAATTCTATTACTGCTTGTGGAGAAGTGCTCTGAACTGATTTTATTAGCTCATTGAGATTTGATTCCTCGAGCTTTTCAGGAGTAGCAGACCATTTTCTAATGTTATTTCTTGTAAAATGCTCAGGAGGAATTTTGTCAGCCAATTGACTGAGTTTTTCATGGACTTTCTCATCAATTGCGTTCTCTTCTTTTAATTTGGAGAGCAGCAGGGTATTTACTTCTTTAAACAGTTTGGGGATGTCTTGCTCCAGAAGCGTTTTCTTATCCATTGATTTATTAATTTCCCTGTATTCCAAGCTTAAATAGCTAGCCACTTTAGCTGCCTCTTCAGCATTCAATGTCATAAAGAATTCAATTGCTTCATCATTATGGCAATGAGAAGGCAAATCCCGGACAATTTGCTGAACAGTAGGATCTTGGATCTTTTGAAATTGTTCTTCCATTTCCAGAGAGATAATTTCATCAAGTTTTGTTGATTTAAAGGCATACTTATCCAGTTGGCAGATATCTTTCAATTGATCCCGAAATAATTGGACTTCCTTTTGCAAAGTACTTTGAAATAAATTCCATTCGGCAGAAATGTCTCTGTCAATTTTATCCAATGTTTCTATAGAGTTTAAAACTTTTTCAAGGACCTGGCTTTTTGTTAACGATTCACTTTGTAGAAGAGTATTGATTTCTTTGGATACTCTTTGCAATTCTTCGCATTGAGTCTCACGGGCATCATTTCTTGAACCTTTAAACCACCATTCGCCCCCTCTTTTTTCATTATAAATTTTAGCAGTGAGTTCTAATCCTTCGGCGATTTTATTTAATTCCACATCCAATAATGGTTTGGAAGAATATTTTGACCAGGTAATTGCGCTTAGATTATCGTGTTGTAAATTATCACGAGAAAGCAATCTTAAAAGATCTTGTTTTTGATTCTCTGGGATGCTGGTAGCCTTTTCCAACTCTTTTTGCATGGCTGGCCAGTTACGATTGTAAGCGATGTAATTTTGAGTTTCTTTTGAAAGCATAGAATAATTTGGAACACCTGTGGGTGAGGTAGCAACCAAATAATCCAATAATTCTTTCGGTTTATTTTCAGCCAGCAGTTTTACAATTTCTTTCTTGAATTGATCAAGCTTCTCATATCCCTGAGCCACCACCTCATTCTTGTGATGTAACCGATTGGATGTTTCTTCCTGGAGTGCTTCTTGATGACCAGTAAGATCACCAAGGGGGTGTTTGCCTTTGGTTTGTCGAGTAAAGAAATCCAGAAAATGACAACTGATTCTGCCTTGATGAGAAAAGATATTGCCTTTTTTATCCGGATCAGCGACAAAAAACTCATCAAAATGTGGAGATTCCTTAATCGTATTATAATGTTTTGTAAATTTATCAGTGATTTCTTGTTGTTGTTTGCCGGTTAACGGAGATTTTAATCCCAGCTCGTCATGGTTGCTGTTAATATAGTCGTATATAATTGGTTCTATATCTGCACCTTGCGTAAATCCTTCCTTTACTCTTTTCGCAATTTCAGTAGCATGAGGCTCTTTGTCGAAAAATTCTCCAAAGTTAGCATCCGATAATTTGTTGGTTTTACAATAAATATTGGCTTCGGCCAATAGGTATTGAACTCTGATGGATATCTTGTCCGCATCGCGGTCTGATGATATTTCTTTAGCACCATCATAGAAAGGGCTGGATGCTTGAGCTACCCAGACAGTGGAATCTACTGTAGCGTCGAGAATAGTATCAATCCAATCACCAATTTCAGAGTCGTTATCTACAAGCATCAAACTATTTACTAAATAATCGTAATTTATTTCTTTTCCTCTTGGATCTTTAGATAAAGATAGTTTCGAATATTGAGGATCACTTTTTACTAACTCTTTTACAAGTTCGTTTTGAAGATTAGTAATTAGTTCGTTTAATTTTTCATCTTTTTTTTCTCCATCAATTCTATCTTCATCTTTATAATGGCTAAGAACAGTGCTTTTAACTTTATCCCTAAGTGATTTTTTATTAATTGGAGTTGGTGTTTTATCTTCCGGGAACAGTGTTGAACGCAGACGATACCCTAATCCCTCGTATATTGGAATAGGGGCTTGCCTTGAGGGTGTGTCATATTTGGAGATGTTTCTTTTGACATTGAATAAAGGGTCATCAAAGCGAGTGAATTTATCGTTATCATAAGGAGAAAGTCTCACAGCGAAAGCATTTTCAGAGGATTTAATGACTTCCTTTACACCAGAGGGTAATTTCGGAATCCTTCCCCCACTGAGCTGCCTGATATCGTTTTGTTCGTCATATTCTTTTTTTAGTACTTGAATTAATTCAATGTATTTTTCAATTTGTTGCAGACGTTCCTTTTTCTCTTTTAATAAATCGTCATAAGCGTAAGGTGAAATTTTCTTTTGACTATTGATGGCTTTGATGTCTTCTTCCAATTGCCTTTTGTATTCACTGAGTTGGTGCTCAGCAGAATATTTGGTCGCACCACTGTGCGCACTACCATAGAAAAATGTGGTCAACTCAACTGCTGTTTGACAGGTATTATCCAAACCTATTTCATCTCCTCCTACAATCGGTAAAAGGATATGAACTTTGTTGTTTTCATCAACATATAGATAATCACAACGTTCCGGCTCTTTGAATTTGATTACGTCAACCATGTTTATCACCATTTTCTAGTGTCTTGTTTATAAGTATATTATAAAGACAGTTTGTTTTTAAAACAACATAAAAGAATTGTAATTAAACTTTTTGTTTGATTACACATATCCTTCCTACACAGCTGTATTTTTATATTCCCTATCGCTTGATTACATAGCATCAAGTTATATTACTCTTAACGGTTTCTCTGGGTGGCTCCTCGCTTCTTCCTGTCATATCTTTGACGGTTTCTCTGTATTTTCTTGCCATTTCAGTAATTGAGCCATCAGAGGATTTTAGTAAATTGCTGAGTTTGGATTCCTCAAGTTTTTCAGGATTGGCAGACCATTTCCTGATATTATTCCTTGTAAAATGCTCAGGAGGTATTTTATCAGCCAGTTGAGCAAGTTTTTCATAGACTCCTTCTGCCAGAACACTATCTTCTTTTAATTTGGATAATAGCTGCATATTGACTTCTTTAAACAGGTTGGGAATATCCTGCTCCAGTAGTGTTTTCTTATCCGTTGATTTATTAATCTCCCGATATTCCAGACTCAAATAGCTGGCAACTTTAGCCGCCTCTTCAGGATTTAATGTCTTGAAGAATTCAATTGCTTCATCATTATGGCAGTGAGAGGGTAAATCTCTGACAATTTGTTGAACAGTAGGATCTTTTATCTTTTGAAATTGCTCTTCCATTTCCAGGGAGATAATTTCACCAAGTTTTGTTGATTTAAAAGCATAGTTGTCTAACTGACAGATGTCCTTCAATTGCTCTCTGAATAATCGGACTTCTTTTCGCAAAGTACTTTGAAACAAATTGAATTCGGAGGATATTTCATCATCAATTTTATCCAGCGTTTCAATCGATTTTAACAGTGTATTAAGTACTTCACCTTTTGATAAAGATGGGTTGTCCAGAAGGGTATTAATTTCTTTAGCCACTTTTTTTAATTCAGCGCATTGATCCTCTCTCGCGTCATTTCTTGAGCCTTTGTACCATTGTTGTTTTCTTTTTTCCTCATAAATATCCGCTGTTGCATTTAATCCTTCTGCAATTTTGCTCAACTCCACTTCCAAAAGTGGTTTTGAAGAGTACTTTGACCAGGTAATCGCACTAAGATTGTCGTGTTGCACATTATCGCGAGAAAGCAGTCTTAAAAGATCCTGTTTTATATTGGGCTGTATATTTTCAGATTTCTGTAACTCGCGTTCAATGGCAGGCCAATTGCGGTTGTAAGAGATGTAATTTTGCGTTTCCAATGAAAGCAAGGAGTAATTTGGCACGCCAGTTGGTGATGTTGCTGTTAAATAATCCAGCAATTCTTTGGGTTTATTTTCAGCCAGAAGCCTTACTACTTCTTGTTTGAATTTCTCTATTTTCTCATATCCTTCCGCCACAATTTCATTTTTATGATTTAAGCGATTAGTTGTTCCTTCCTGAAGGGCTTCTACATGACCCTCAAGTTCACCCAAAAGATGTTTGGCGTTAGTTTGTCGAGCAAAGAAATCAAGGAAATGGCAACTGAGTCTTCCCTGATGGGTAAATATATTTCCTTTTTTATCAGGGTCAGCGATAAAAAACTCATCAAAATGTGGGGAAGCTTTAATGGTATTGTAATGCTGAGCAAATTTATCAGCGATTTCTTGTTGTTGCTTGGTAGTTAATGGAGACTTCAGACCCAACTCGGCATGTTTGCTGTTGATGTAATTGTAAATGATAGGCTCTATATCATCTCCGTTGACCAAGCCTTCTTTCACTTTTTTTGCAATTTCGGTAGCATGGGGTTCTTTGTCAAAAAACTCCCCAAAGTTAGCTTCGGATAATTTATTTGTTTTACAATAAAAATTAATCTCCGCTAATAAATACTGGACTCTGATGGACATTTTATCCGCGTCTTCTTTGTGTTTTATTTCTTTAGCGCCATCATAAAAGGGGCTAGAGGATTGTGTATCCCAAACACTTGAATCCACAGTGGCGGTAAGAATAGAATCAATCCATTCCTGAATTGAACTATCTTCATCCATACCCATCATCATTTCCAGATAGCCGTAGTTTGTCTCTTTTTCATCATGGCTTATATCCACTGACAAATTGGAGTCAATTTTTACAAGCTCTTCTTGAAGAAGCGTCTTTAACTCTTTCAATTTTTCTTCACGGTCTGGTTCAGCTATTTTTTCTGATTTAAATTTAGCTAAAACAGTTTCTACAATTTTTTCCTTTGGTGATTTTCGATTAATTGGAGTAGGAGTTTGGGAATCCGGCAAAAGCGTTGAACCTAGACGAACACCTAATCCTTCAGTCAGTTTATGATCACTGTTCTCATAATGTCTATTTAATCTGAATAGAGGGTTTTTGAAACTGGTAGCCAAATCGGGGCGATCTGGGCAAAGTCTTACAGCCCCCGCATTCTCAGAGGATTGTATTATTTGGTTTAATCCTGAAGGTAATGGTGGAATAATATTGTTTTTTATGGTAATTATTTCACCGCTGTGATCGTATTCTTCTTTGAGTACTTTAATTAGCTCAATATATTTTTCAATTTGTTTAAGTCGTTCTTTTTTTTCTTTTAGCAAATCAGTATAAGCGTAACGTGAAATTCCTTTTTGGCTATTGATGGCTTGTATGTCTTCTTCCAGTTGTTTTTTATAATCAGCCAGCTGTTGCTCAGCAGAATGTCTGGCTTCACCATGGTGGGTATTGCCGTAGAAAAATGATCTTAATTCAACGGCTGTTTGACAAGTGTTATCCAGCCCTATCTCATCGCCCCCTACAATAGGCATGAGTAAATGGACTTTGTTATTCTCATCAATATACAGATAGTCACATCGTTCAGGTTCTTTAAATTTAATTACATCAGCCATTTTGATCACCATATTCCAGTGTCTTAATTATAAGTATATTATAAAGTCAATATGAATTTAAAACAATCAAAAAGAATGTTAATAAATCGATAAGATTTTTATTTTTTCTGTTCATATAAATCATAAATGACTGTTATAAGAAATAGTCAAACTCATAATTTGTATTATCTTAAGACAATCTAATAAGAAATTTGTAATCATAGACTTGTAATTTTTTTCTCTTTGTGATTATATCAATGAATTGATAAATAATTGCACTTGTTATATAATAAAGCCTCATTTTGTTTATGTAAGGAGACCATTGTGCCTATAGTTTTTGATTCTGATGTGTTGGAAGTGGCGGAATATGTATATAAAACACGCTTATCTCAGCCTTACACTGAGGTGGGTTCTGAATGGGAGTATAATTACAAGAATCCAACAGCTACCCTTGCAAAAGGAGATGGTCATAACTTGCAAAGGTATATTACAATTGATGGCAAGCAGCTTCATCGCCCCATCCATGGCTTGGCCCATACTATGCGCACATTGATGTACAGTCAATTAATGCATTGCTCCTCAAAAAAACAACTTTTTCCACACGTATGTCAAGACGGTCGAACAATCGCCGATCTCAGTGAACTGGATCTTAAAAAGATAAACATTGCTCAGTTATTTTTTGTAGCCGGGCGCGAAAGTGAAGCTTCTTACGGTGATGCTTATCATCGTTATCATCTGTATGGGGCTAAACAGTTCGAAGAATATGCTCGCAAGCATTTGACCCATCTTTTTTCAGAAGAAGAAATCGAATTGTACTCACGATGTATAGAAGACAGAGAAGGAGATAGTTTTGATGGCACTCCTGAAGGTTATTTAATTCACTTATCGCACATGATCGATTTGATGCGCTGCAAAAGCCCTGTTGAGGTTTTTTTGGGGCACTCAAAAGGTGTTTCTGGTATTGTACCGACCTTGATTAATTTGTTTGGCAAACAAGATGGCCTGGATATTATGCATTACGCGCGAGGCTTGTTTGCGGCTACAGGTGAAGCAGTACCCTATATCGATTCATCTGAATGGCTTCATTTGGGAGTTGATTCAAGTCGGGTTCAACGCGCGCTCACTGTCGTTGGTGATATCAATGTCCCTGGGCAAGAGGCCGATGCTAAAAAGACAGCGCAGGCTGGCTTTTCAGTGGACGGTTGTTATTCCGCATTAACCAGTGTACCTACACCTTCCTGGTATGAGAAAGACTTAAAAGAAGTCGATGAGGAAATAATCGATCTTAAGGAAGTTGATGACAAGGAGATAGAAAAGGAAGATAAGCTAATTGCTCCTCCACAGGCAATAACGACATTAAAAACAGAAAAGACCGACTCTTTTGTCGAAAAATATCTGAAGCCATTTATGATTTGGAAAAAGCCAGAGCTACAAACGACTCAGCCAACAATGGAGAAGACTAGTAAACCTTAGCCTGTTTTATTTAAAGTAGGTAGAGAAACGGATTCACTTAGGGAATTAAAATACAATGAGGTGTTGTAACTATGTTTAGTTATCTGGATAAATTATTAGATGGAATATTTGGTTATCAAAAGCCAGATACTAGTCAGTTAAGCACCTCAACGCCACCTACTCTAACTACGGTTCCTTTGAAACAAGAATATTTTGTAAAAACTGGGGAAAGTGAAACACAGGATCTAGGCTTACTGCCAGTGGTTAGCAAGCGACATAATCAATCAGTTCCCTTGGAGGAAATTCCTTTTGAGGATACCAGACTTGAGTTGATTGAGCTTTATATTGCATTGTTAAAACAATGTGTTTTAGATGAAAAACTGAAGAGCATCCCTGCGCAGTATCTTATATCGCATTATCTTTTTCTAAAAACCTTGGCTGCCAATGAGAGAAATAAAGGCCGTAAAGATCTGTATCTTAATTTATCTCAAAAAGTGGCTGATTATCTTGAAAAAAATGAATCTAAAATATGGAGTATGGCTGTTGAATGCACTAAAACCAGTGAGTATCCCATTGTTTCCTGGATAAAAAATCACCAGATTCATTTTAATTTTATAAGAGCTTTTATACTGGATAACAATAAGAAACCATTGACACATAATCAACGTGCGTTTATGCAGCAGTTTAGTGATTCCGCTGCGTTTTTCTTTCCAAATCAGGTTTACCTGGCTTGGCTTACCCAATCCTATGAACCAGACTCTATTTTGAATCCTATGTACCGTGAGAGCAGGTCGACGCATTATTATCATGCGAACATCACTGATAATCTCTTGCTAAGAACACGCCCCAAACAGGTCAATCTTGGCGCTCAACATTTTTTCCAAAAAGGAAAAGGCTCCGTCAAGAATACGTTTCGTTTCAATATGAATGACGGGAAATTACTGCGCATACAGGGAAGAACATTACTTTTTAGCACGAATAAAGGCAATGAAATTATTGCTGTAAAGGTGCAAAAAAAGGGGGAACCGCAATCTGCTTTAAGTAGTGAATTTCAAATGGCAGATTATTTGTTGAAACATCAACGCCGTTTGAATTTGCAAAGCCAATTACCTATCCCTCTCAGCCAGTATTCAATTAATCGAGCAGAGGTTCTCGAAAAATGCCGAAAATCACCTGGTTTTGAGAAATTCGAGAATTTGATAAGTGATGCAAAAAATCTGGAGGTTTATGTATATAAAGCAATATCCTCTTATTTTACCTATCTGCATGATAAGCAGCAGAGCCTTAGGCAATTCACTTCTTCAGTGCAAAAAAATGTACATGATCTTTTCGTGCTCCTAAGAGAAGGTATAGTATTTCCTTATCTGGCTGATATGTTTCATACTCATATTGATAAGGGTAAAAGGAACGATAAGGGCCGATATCAGGCCTTGGTTGAGCTTTTAAGTGCCTTGCAATCACAAATGGGTCGTCTTGATAAATGGCAAAAGGCAGTTGAGTTTGTTAACTTAAGAGTCAGCGGTATTGCTGATCTGGGTGACAACCTTCCTTTGACCAGCTTTTTGACAGTTTCTGATTGGACAAAACATTATCACGAGGAATTGCTAACAGGTGCTTACCATCCATCTTTTCTATTTCTCGATAAATCGAGTGGCTCGGTTCGATCATTGTTCAACAGCCGTCGCAGAGTATTCGGTAATTATTTGTATCTGAATATTATCGCTGAGTATCTATTAGTTATTCAATTGGCGATTGGTAGCTATGGCGATAAAGTGACCCGTAAAATGGATACTAAAAGTAAAATCAAGGTTTGGGAGGATTTAGCGGAATTGATGTTTTCCAGTTGTGCTGAAGCGGTTAATTTGATAACTGGTATTCCTAAATCAAGAGCACTTTCTTTTATAAAGCAAAGGGCGAATGTGAGAAAACATACTCAACAAACGTCGTTTTGGATGACTCCGGATTATTCAAATATGGATAGTCTGAGTATTCAGTCTCAACAATCCAATATGTATCCAGGTGAATCGGATTATGAAATAAACAGTGATTTAGTTCCGGGACTGGGCTTGAGTCTTGATGGCATCAATCAGGATTTAGGTGATTATAACCAGGCAAGTCCTTTAAGGGAGCTAGAGAAATTATTATATGCTACAGTGACCTTAATAGAGGGGACCCAGCAACTGGATAAGCAATTTTTTCAACAATTGAATGAAACTGAGAAAATGATTGCGAGTGCTGCTGAAACTGATAAATGTTATCAAGCTGTTGCAAAACTCCTTGAGCTTGCGCGGCCTGGTTGTCAAATGCAGCGAAGATTAGCTTTGTCTTACTATGATACAATCAAACGAATACATCCTTATTCAAATCCGTATGATTTGAGATTTGAACTTGTTGCAAAAGAAGAAGCAATTACAAAAATCCAGCGTTTTTGGCGAGAACATAAAAAAGAAGACCCATCGATTGAAAAAGGTTTTGATTTTCATAGAAACATTATTTCGTCTCAGTCGTCTTTATGAAAACATCATTTCAATTCTGAAAAAAATCTACTCATAGCTATAATGAGAGATTTCCTATTTCGGCTAGCAATTGGCTTTTGATGCATTTAATTAACTCAAGATTTTATTATTTATCCAAGAAATTATGGTGGAAGTTTAAACTCAATATCAGATATGATTACGCTTTGAATTGACAAAAACAAGACAAATAACGATACTTTTGTTTTTATAAGGGAATCAGTTTTTTTAAAGCGGTCAAGAATATTTTATTGATCAAATAATGTTCAAATGGTATAATCATTAATTAACTTGCTGGACTTAACTTATTTCATATGAAGTGTGAATCATGCCTGAAGAGACAAGCATAAATTTACCAAAATCACTCAGCCATTTTCTTGTTCAATCTGATTTGGATTATAAGAATTCATTGAGTTCGATTCCTTTATTTGACGTTAAGCGAACTATTTTCTGGGATGACAACCTTAGAAAAATGTTTGCCTCAATCTTTTATCATTTGAGAGGACATTTTATAAATTTTTTGTGGTATGTTGCCAACTTTGCTGATAATGAAGCTTCAAAGCAAATTATTATTCAAAATATTTATGAAGAAATTGGAATTGGCAATCGTTTTTCCCATGAAAAGCTTTATGAGCGTTTTGCAAAAGAATGCGGTGTTGATATTCATGATGAAATAGTGAATGAAACCAACTATATGCCTTTTGCCAAAGAATTTAATAAAGCTCATTTATCCTGGTTGGCGCAACATGATCCTAAAGATCATTTGTGTGCTTTTGCTGCTTATGAGCGTTTGGATAATCTTGATTATCCTTTTCTTGTTGAACTTGCCAAATCGATGAAAATATCTCAACATGGTATGACCTTCTTTAATGTACATACCCACGTTGATCATTTTGATACCACACTACAATTGATTGTGCCCATATGGGAAGAATCTCCCCAGCGGCTGATTGAGTCATTTGATTTTATTCAAACTCATCAGTTGAGGATGTGGGAGCAGTTTTCCAATGTATTATTTCATTAATATTTTTTAACATAAGAAATGCAGGGATTTCTTATGTTAAATAGGAATTAATCGATTTTGGGAAATTTTAAAGTGAAATGAGCGAATTCATTTTTTTTCCCTTTACAGGAAATATCACCACCTGCTGCTTGCATCAGAAGTTTACAATAGGCCAAGCCTAAACCGGTTCCTTCTTTTCTGCCAGAATAGAAGAAATCAAAAATTTTTTCATATTCTTTATGATTTAAGCCTTTAGCGGTATCCTTTATATGGAGATAATTAAAATTCTCTTTCTCCCATCCTTGTTCTAGCCAAATAGTGATTTCGCCTTTATTAGTTTCCTCAATATATTCCAGACTATTTTTTAGCAAATTCCACATCATATTTTTAAAACCCACTTCATCTATCCAGATGGAAAAGTCATTTTTATCATTTAAATGAATCAATGATTTTTGATTTTCTCTGAAAGGGTATTCCTCTAAAGAGGCTTTGAGTAATTTTTTGATGGAATAAATCGAAAATGTACTGGTATCTAATTTATCTCGTTGAATATTATTTAATTGCATGCGAATTAATTGATTACTCATTTCTATTCCACGAGTAATTTTGCTTAAATTTTCCTTCAGATCCTTTTGAACTTCTGGATTATTTAATCTTTCGACAATCAATTCCTGTAATTCAGCCTGTAAATAAATGCTGGCAAGTGGCGTTCTTAAATCATGAGCGATACTTCCAGCCAGCATACGCATACCCGATAAACGTCCGGCATAAGTGATTTCTCTATCTCGGGCAAATAAGGCGCCAATGATTATTGCTGCAATAAACGTAACAATTAAACTAAAAAGTGATATGGTTCCTGGGATATAGATAAACAGATTATTGGATAAAATATAAAAATGAAAAAAAGCAAGCCCAACACCTGATACAAGTAATACAAGAGCTCCCAATACACTGGAAACTAATAAAAGAAAAAAAATAGCCGATACGCAATTCATTAACCAAAGGGTCGAACCATTATTTATAAGAGTCAAATAAGCAAAAAAGTAGGGTAAACAAAAGAGCAGAACTATATACCAAAAAACAGGAAGAAATTTTAATATTTGTCTTGGCCAAAATTGATTGAAAGCCAGGCAAGCACAGAGAAGAGTTGCAGTGATACGCAAAATAAACTCTTCCGTCAGTTGAAAATGTTCCAGTTTCCAGAAAACTCCGAAAAGAGGATAATTAATCATCATGACGATGCCAAATAAAGTAATTTGATGACTTGCATCCTCGGTTTCTTTTAATAAATATTGGTAAATGACAGTAAATATATTTTTTAACCTTTGCATGATTCCTTAAATTATCAGAGTAAAAAGTTTTAGTATTGCTTGGGTATTAATCTTATTAATCCTGAACCTTGAACAGTCAGTGTAGGATTAGAAATGCCTGTAAATCATGAGGATTTCAATGGTGAACTCTGAATGATGTTACCAATTAGAGTTATGATTTCTACGATTTCCTGGACATAAATTAAATAATATTGCTCCCAATTAAAACAAATACCAAGGATACCATAATCTCTGTTTTTTAATACTAATATTACTTATGAAAAACACAGTGATTTAGAAGATTATATTGGTTAGTTTTTGCGTTATAACGCAATACCATTAAAGAGAATACCAGCTTTTCCTCGGATTCTATTATAAAATAATTGGTCGAGTTATACTGTCCTCATCGTCTTTACCCGCCGTACTCATGCTGTCTTTAAATCTATTTTCAAAGGTCCTTACAGCATTTGCTTCCCTGGCATTTCGAACCGGATAGGGTAATGCTTCTGAGGCTAACTCAAGGCAACGAGCTTTAATGTCTGATATGGAATTCAAACCAAATGCATTACTGGTCGCTAATCCTTTATTAAAGTAGGCATTGTGAATTTCTCGTTCAGAATCAGTCTCTAATAATTGAGCCAAATGAAGTTGTTCCCAGCATTCTTTATAACATTCAATGCTTTCTGCCTTAAGATTCAGGTGTTGATAAAAGCCGGCGAGATAAAAATAGGCATTAGCAAGTAATAAACACCCTGGTGTTTTGTGTTCTTGTATTGGAGTACTTTGGCTAGTTACGCAATTGTATAAAAAGTCGATATTTTCTCTTTTGGAATCATTTTTACAACTGCCAATTAAGAACGTCAAAATTTCCTGAGCAGCATAAAAGCAATTAAATGTCGAGAAGGACAGTTTAAGATGATCATAATAATTATTGGGGTCTTCTTTTTGTTTTTCCTTTAATGCCACTAAATATAAAACATAACCACAATAGAAATCCGCTCTTGATTGCGGATCCGGGTTTCTAAATTGGAAAGTATGATCTTTTTCTAATCGTAATTTATTGAATTTATTGACCCAGAATGGTTTTAATTCATCACTATCCAGTAGCGTTTTAACTTTGACGTTACTAGTGGCTTTGAGCATGGCTAAATCAAACGGTTTTAGCTTGGATAGAGTCGCAATCACATTATCTGTGATGCCTTCCTCGCAGATTAATTTTTCCAATTCTTTCAGAGTATTAGGCATTGGTTTTCCTTTTGGCATATCAAATTACCAGTATTGATTCTTTAAGTTTATTATTTTCTAGTTTAGTCTCCAAGTCACCACAGCGTGAGCCAAAAAAGCCTAACGCAGGGCAAGAGCGTGATAAACTTAGGCGCGGGGTCTTGATATCAGCAAGTCCGCCTAAATTATCTATTTGTGCTTGCACTGGATCAACAGTCTCAAATAATTCATCAACCTCTTCTTGAGCAATTAAATGGCCGAGTCCTATATTCTCTAATAAATGATCTACAGCATTTTTGAGTGTAAAGCGCTCTTTTAATAACTTTTGCGCTTCTACTATTGTTCGATAGTTATTGGAATCTTCCATATTATCACATATTAATTGATTTTCTTCTCTTGCGACAATGGAGTCTAAAATATCCTTTGGATCTCTGGATTCTGATTGTCGCTTATAAGCAGAGTCTGGATTTTTGATTAGCCACTTAGGTAGTGGTTCTTCCCCATGCTCTTCTTTAAATTCCTTTTCCTTTTTTAACAGACTGTATTTCCCATAACGATATTCTCCAATATCAACGGCATTGCCGTATTTGCCGCCTTTAATAAAAATATCGTCTGTAACAGAACCAAATTTAGTATAAACGACTCCAACGTCTAATACACTGATAATTGCTGAGCCATTGTTTCTCATGCCCATGTCGTCCATTCGACAAACGTATTTACAGTTTTGCTTTAAATCCAGCAATTCATGCGGCTCACACCAAGGATATATTTCGATGTAAGGATTATTAAGAACAGCGCCTTCTTCTTTAACTTTTGCATTTAACTCCCTAACCAAATTTTTCCAATAATCTCTGCGCTGACTATTAGTAAATTGACTATCATAGGGATGAGTTTTTTGATAAGTTTTGACCGCTGTTTTACCAAATCTTTCAACAACTATTTGTTTCATTAAAGCTTTGTCTTGTGGGTCACCTGCCAGTTTTACAATAGGTACCCGTTTTATTTTTTCATGAATAGAAAGAGAGTTATCTTTGATCAATTGAGCGAGCTTTAACGCTTCTTCAAACCCTTTACCGGGACGAATCGTACCAAAAGATAAGATATTAGGGGCCTTGGCTACTACATCCAATGGATGATCCGGTTCAGTACTTAATTTTTGTGATGCTACGGTTAATCCTGATTTTCCTTTTAAATCATATTTTTGAACCGGGTATTTATCTAAGTCAAAATCTTCCCCAACTTCTCTTATTTTTTTTGCAACACCAGTCGGTTCCGTTGTATTGCGCTTATCACAATCACCATAAGTAGCAGCAATGACCGCATTTTCTCTATCTGTTGCATTAAAGAATTGCACGCTGTTTGCCTGGCGCATTAAATCATGAGTATATTGTTGTAAATAACGTCGAGTATAGTTTTGTTTGTATTCATGAATTGTGATATTGACTTTAATACCTGCCTCTTGAAATTTTTTGATGTCTTCTGGAGTAATAAATACCCCACAATCGGGTGGACGAATATGAATATCAAGATGAGTATTCTCATCAATGGGTTTCATTTTGGTAATAATGTTATCAATCACTTCAGGTTTTACCGGATCACGTCGGTTTGCCTGATAGGCTAAATGAAATCCTTCACTTGCTGAGAGTTTTCTTTTACTATAAAAACCGCCAAGTTTTTCATTGGCAGACAGGTAAGGTTCTTGTTGATTTGCAATTAAAGTTTGTAATTCTGAAATTAATTTATTTCTACAACCCTCTTTATTGGCGATAATATCCTGAGTTTTTTCCAGTTGGTTTTTAACATTTGTATAAGCACCAATCGCCTTTTCAATATTAAGAGCTGATAAGGCCTTGATAAAGGTTTGTTTGTCGTAAGTGGTGCTAAATCCATCGTTGAAAATAATATCGATAAATTTTAATTTATCATCGTGCTCTTCTGCTTCATTTAGTGCTTTAAAGCTATTGGGATATTTCTCAGATACAGCTATACGAATATCATTAAGTACCTCTAACTCTTTGATAATGTTTTCAACTGATTCTTTTAATCCATCAAAATCATAAAAATTTCTGAAACTTTTATCATGCTCTAAATCATAGGGTAAACTGTTACTATGAAAATCATAACTGTACTCTTTAATTCCAGTCAGTTTATCTGTTAATTTTTCCAGCTCTTTTAAATTGATAGGGCCAGTAAATTGGCTTTTAAGTGCCTTAAAATTATTGAGTGCTTTTTCATGTCTGGCTAAAAATTTAGGATTAAATAAATGAGCTTCGATATATTCATTTAAGGTACAATAATCTTGAATATTCTCTTTGTCTTCCTTATATAATCTAACTAAATAAGCTAATTTGGATTTTTGTTTCTTAATTTTACTCAGCTCAGCGTGATTATCTTCTATAGCTTTTTCTAATTTGACTTTTTTTGTATCCAAAGAGCTAATTATTTCATCAACTTTTGACTCATCAAATTGAATAGGTTTTTGAGAGTAAATATCCATTATTGTAAGTGATTGCAGGCTGTTATCGTGCTTTACAATAATTTTTGGCGTTCTGGGGCTGGCTGTTTTGTTATTTACTTCCTGTGCTTTTTCTGGAGATGAAACAGCATCTTTTAACTTATAACCGCTTATGATTGTATTTTCGTTAGCAACTGGCTGTAATACTATCGCGCTTGGAACTGTTTCTTCCGGAATGGAAGTAGTTCCTGTTGGAAACGGAATAGAGTAATCACCTTTATCTTTTTTTAACCATTGACAGGGTATATCTTCGTAATTTTCAGCAAAACCCAATTCCAAAGAGGCCGCGTATTGCCCATCACCAGTTTTTGCCTCTTCATCAAAAGGCGCAGTTAATAAGTATATTTTAGTCATAAATTACTGTAGTAAAATTTTTGTCATGGTGAATATCATACATTACGAGTATTAAATGAACATTAAGGGATACGATCACAAAAATAATCAGGAATGGAAACATGATAATATGTTGATAAAATTATGAATTTTTTTGTCTAAATTGCATAAATAGAACTTAAAAAATACAATTATTACAATTTAGAGCATTAATATTTACTTTTCTTACCCAAGCCATGGGTCAAAAACCAAGTATTTTGATCAAAAATAAACTTATTATTAAGAAGTGGTTCCCATACAGGAAATCATTTAGAAATAGAAAAATTATGGAAATATCATTGTGAGAAATTTGTGTATTTGAGTATGGCGCCGTTATACAATGATTTATTTCTATTCATTATTGCAAGATTTCATCGCAGAGTTAGTAACAGTAGAATATATTAATTTAATACAGGGTATTTTTAAGTTACTCACCAAGCTTTCTTAATTTAACTCCTGCATGTAGTCTCTTTTCAATTGCTTCAAGTGTTTGATTCTTGGTTTCAGGGCAAAACAATACACAAATTCCCCAGGTTACTGCACAAACCAGGGCAAAAACAAGAAATAATTTGCTTATCCCTATATATTCAGTCAGCAAAGGATAGGCAAACGTCACCAATGCATTAATTCCCCATGCCGTAGCGGAAGCTATCCCCATGCCAAGAGTCCTCAGGTGGATAGGGAAAAGTTCCGTCATAAGAACATAGGGGATGGGTCCCATACTCACTGCAAAAGAAGCAACAAATATTAATAACATCAACACTGTTAACCACCTCAGCACCAAATAGGTGTCCACATAGGGTTGAAATATACTAAATCCAATAAGACTTAAAGTCATGAATAGGAGACCAAAAATAGCAATTGGTCTTCGTCCTAAATGGTCAATAAGCCACATTGATAAAAGCGTAGCGAGACTATTAATAATGCCAATGAGAATGGTAACTCCAAGACCACTTTGAAGACTGGTAAAACCGGATTGAGTAAAAATAGTAGGGGCGTAGTACAAAATAGCATCGATACCGCTTAAATTTTGGAAGAAAAATAATCCGGAAGTGAATAATACGACAGGAAAAACAAAGGGATGAAAAAGTGTTTTAAAACGACTATCAGATCCTGATTCTGGTTGAATGGTATCGAGCTCTGTCCAGTGGAAGCCATGCAACTTAAAAAAAACGATTTTTGCTTCATCTATTCGCCTTTTAAGGAATAGCCAGCGAGGGCTTTCCAATTGCAAAGGAACAATCATCAACAACAAAATAGCAGGCAATACGCCGATTCCGAACATCATTTCCCAATTTTGAGTTGGCGCAAAGTAATAATTACTGATGTAGGCCAGTAATATACCGATGGTGATGGCTAATTGAACACTAGCCACTAAAAATCCGCGAGAATGATCGGGTGATGTTTCAGCTATATACATGGGGCTAATGACTGTTGTTGTCCCCACTGCTAATCCTATAAAAAACCTTGCGCTGATAAGCGACCAAAAATTGGCTGACAGCGCACTCCAAATTGAACCAATTATAAAGGTTATAGCTACCAGCATTAATGTTTTTTTATGTCCTAATGAGAAGATAATTTTGTTGCATAAAAACGACCCACAAACCCCCCCGACCAAAATAATCGCAACCAGTAAACCTTGATGCCAAGTATTCAGATAAAGTGCTTTATTGATTAAGGGTAGCGCGCCAGCAATCACTGCTGTCACATAACCTACAAGGAGTCCTGAACAGATAGCTATTGTAAGGATACCGTATGTACGCCATGTTGTTGATAAAGCGGGGTTCATTTTAGTACTCGTTTTGCCGCTATTTTAAATGCAGAGACGATTTGTTCGCAATCTTCAATTGTCAAACGAGATGCAATAGTTAACAGAGCTGCTTTATCATGCAATTCGTCACAAATTGGCAATGTACCATGCTCATAATGAATTTTCTGAGCAAATTTATTTTTGGGGTGACTCCAGGGAAATCCATCCTGGCAAAGTGATTTCTTCTTCACCAGACTAATATTGTTAAAATACCAGTGCAAACCCCATTCGCGCATGGTAATGCACGCTAAACCGCCTGGTTGGCCTTTTATACCCAGGTTATGCAATTCCTGAGTAAACGCTCGACATGACTCCTTATCAGGATAAATGCTAATAAGAAAGGGACCAGTATCACCTTGAGGATCTGGTATTTTGCGAAAGGTTAATCCATTTATTCCGCTTAGGGCTTCACGAATTCGCCACTTTGAGCTCCGCATTGACTCTGTAATTTTATCTAGTTTTCCTAATTGCGCTAAGGCAAAAGCAGCCGTTAATTCAGACATTCTAGAACCAATGCCCCAAAGTTGAAATTCTTCATTTGAAGTATTCAGGCGCCCGGATTCATTACGCGGATAACCAAGATCATGGATTGCAAAACAACGTTGATAGAGGGATTTTTTCTTGCAAACTATCATTCCTCCTTCTCCACTCGTCATGTTTTTGTTTAACTGAAAACTGAAAATGGCCAGATCACCGAAACTACCAAGAGGTTTCCCATTATAATAACCTCCCGCTGCTTGCGCGCAGTCTTCCAACAGATAGAGATTATTTTTTTCAGCAATGGCTGCGATTTTATTAATGTATCCTGATGCGCCACTCATATGAACACACATAATTGCTTTGGAGCGAGGGCTAATTTTACGTTCTAAATCATTTGGATCCATACAAAAAGTCTGATCAATATCGACTAAAACAGGGATAGCCCCGAGTCTTACAATCGCAGAAAGACAACTGACCCACAGATAACCTGGAACTAAAACTTCATCTCCTGGACCTACGCCAAAAGCAGCCATTCCGATATGTAAAGCAGCTGTTCCAGAATTAACGCCCAGAGCGTATTCAATGCCAATTTTCTGACAAAATTTGGCTTCCAGCTTATCAACCATATTTTGCAAATCAGGCCCATAATAACGAAAAGGACTATGAGCTTTTATCACGTCATCAACCAAACGTTGTTCTTCCTCATCAATCCAGAGCGCTCCGGGGAATTCCCAAGGCAATGCTTTGTTACGAACAGGTTTATCCTCACTCATGTCATTGCTCTCGTGTCTGAAGTTCATTAATAAGATGTGTGGCTAACCGGTCGGCCAGTGCCATAATAGTTAATGTCAAGTGCTTATCCGGTAAATGAGGAATTACCCCGCCATCACAAAGATATAAATTGTTATGGGCAAAAGTTTTGAGGTTGGCATCCACTATGGATTCTTTCTCATTAATACCCATACGACATGTCCCTGCATAGTGTATACCCGTGCCATCATTACTGAAATCCTCCACGATACGAGTTGCGGAAGCGCGTCGCAATATTTTACGCCCAAACTCGGCCATTTTTTTCATACGAGCAAGAGTGGTTTCTGAGCTGGTGTAATGAATGTCTACTTGAGGAATCCCATAATCATCCAATGTCTTGGATAGTTCGATTCGGTTCGAAGCCATTATATCGCCTTCGCAAAAAAGTCCCAGGGTTACAAAGGAATTAAATATGGCTTTGACTATAAATGGTTTTATAGGTCTAGGGATCCAACCTATGTCTGCCAGATAGTAAGGAACATCTGGTGGTGCTGAAATGGAATGGCCAATGAAACGAAAAGGTTCGCTGTTGGGTAAGTTGGCTTTACCAAGTAAAATTAGCAAATCACCATACCCTATATCAGAGGGTTTTTTGCTGAACCATAATTTATAAAGTGACGTCGCTTGGACTACTTTAGGATTATCTTGTAAATACCAACCTAATGTGCCATTTTGATTAGCCAGACCTTGTTGAAAGTGAGTATCATGTGAATTCAATAAAATCCGCGGGGTTTCTATTGCTCCTGCACTGAGGATAAAAAAACGGGAGCGAATCGTTTTTCTCTTATTTGATAGAAGGCAAAGATATTCTAACGATTGAATTTGATTGGTTTTCGGATTTCCTATTAGACGAATAACTTTAGCGTTGAGCAACAAGGTATAATTAGGTAAATCACGGATTAATGGTAAAAGCCGTGCAGAAAATTTATAAACAGCGCCAGCGGCACAGCCAAAAGTGCAAATGCCTGTACTCATGCAATGATTCGGTTTATCCATTCTTGTTTCAATGGCTTTTCGATTTGGAATAGCATGGCAATTTGGCCATCCTAAACGTTTTACGGCTTTAATGACAAGATAATCGGCTGGTCTTAAGGGTTTGGGGGGGATATACTCCCCATCTGGCAGTTCAGTCAGACCTTCTTGTGTACCACAAACACTAATCCTTTTCTCAATTGCACTGTAATGTGGTGCTAAATCCTGATAACGGATAGGCCAAGTAGACAAATCAGTTTCACTAAAGCGAACAGAGACAGCATTCCATAGATTTTGCAAGCCATTCAATGCATAAATTTGAAATTGACGAAAAGTTGCCTCAGATTGCTGACTGCTTGATCGAGTATGGTAGTCAGCAAACAGTTCATGAATAAATAAAGCATCTGCTACCTTAGGAGGAAATGTAGTTTTTGGTTTTATTCCATACCATTTTTTAATGCCAGGTGGATTTTTTTCACTAAAGTAATCCGTTTGAAGTTCACCCCCTTGTTCGACAGAAATGACATTAAGGCCTGCGGTTGCCAGTCTGTGAGCAAGAATTCCTCCTGCTGCTCCAGTGCCCACAACACAACAATCGTATGTCTTGGTATTCAAGCTAAATCCTTTAGAAATTGTGGTGAAGTAAAATATAGATAATCAAAAAAGGAATTAATTATTTGCTGTTCATCGGGGTTTAATTCAGACCAGTGCAATTGATGTTCAGATAGAAAATCATTTTTATCAGCTATTTCTTCCAGTGTTTGTTGTAACTGCTCATTCTGGGCAATAAAAGAGGCAAGTTCAGAAATTAAGGGTATTATTTCTTTGCCATAATAATGCTTAGTGACTAATTGACCAAGCATTTCTGCCATTATCTCACCTGTTATTGGCTTATTCATTGGTAAATCGTATGCAATTACTATAAATTTATTATAGTATAGATTAATCAATTTATAGGCCGAAAAACGCTCAAATTCAATGGCTGGCAGTTAAGGATAACGAATATGGCTTGGTTGGTAGCAATAATAGGGTCACTAGCTGGTTTTTTATTCGGCTATGACGAAGGTATTATTGCTGGTTCTCTTGAGTTAATTAAACATTATTTTCATATGTCTCATACTAGCGTAGGTATGATGACTTCAGCTCTCCCATTTGGCGCCTTATTTGGAGCAATGTTGATTGGTTCTGTTCTGGCTTCACGTCTTGTCAGGCATTTTGGACGCAAACCTTGTCTTATTTTTGCTGGAATTCTATTTCTGATTGGTGCTTTAGGGGCTGCATTTTCTTTTAATGCATCAATCTTAGTGTTATCACGTTTTATTTTGGGCATTGCTATCGGTGTTGCGGCAGTGACTACGCCTTTATATTTATCTGAAACGGCACCAACTCATTTAAGAGGGGCGATGGTTGCTATCTATCAATTGGCGATTACAATAGGAATTGTCTGTTCCTACGGTGTGAATTATTTATTGATTGATTATGGCTCCTGGAGAGTGATGTTTGCTTCCAGCATTATTCCCGCATTGATCCTCGTGATTGGTATTTCGTTTATGCCGGAGTCACCACGCTGGCTTCTGAATGAAGGAAGACGCAAAGAAGCTAAAGAGGCGTTAGATAAGTTGCGAGGAGACGTTGGGGTTGCTGATGAGTTGCATGATATTCAAGCGGCCTTAGACCAGGAACCAGAACAAAAAAACTGGCAATTATTATTTAAAAAACCCTTACTACCAGCACTGTCTTTAGGAGTAATTCTTTTTTGCTTGCAACAGTTAAGTGGTATCAACGTGATAATTTATTATGCCCCGGAAATTTTCAAAAACTTGGGATTTTCCTCTACCCATGGCCAGATTCTGGCAACTATGGGTATAGGCCTTGTCAATATGCTAGTTACTATTCTTGCTGTGTTTTATGTTGATAAAATAGGAAGAAGAAATTTGTTATTACTGGGTTTTACTGGAACCAGTATCAGTTTGGCTGCTATAGGAATTTTTTCTTACTATCAAGTTGCCTGGTTAGCTTATTTGTCCGTCACTTGTCTTACTCTTTATATTTTCTCGTTTGCTATTAGCCTTGGGCCCATTCCCTATATTGCAATGTCCGAAATTTTTCCCTTATATGTCAGAGGCGCTGGCATGGGATTGTCCTCTATTAGTAATTGGGGTTTTAATGGTATCGTTGTTTTCACTTTTCCTGTTTTGTTTAGTGCTGTGGGACTTGAGTATACTTTTTTGATTTATGCTTGTATTTGCTTTTTGGGGCTTATTTATACTTTTATTTTCATGCCAGAAACCAAAAATTTAAGTCTTGAATATATCGAAGAATATATCGTTAGCGGTAAATCATTAAGATGGCTGGGTAGAAAAAAACATTGATTGTGGTGGAATGGAGTTATGACCATTTGCTTTTATTTTCCTGGCCCTTTTATTATTTATAATTTTGTTTATATTCACTATTTTTTGTCTTAAAGATCTTTATATTCAACAAAGTATCGTAATGGATTTAGTTACAAAAAGCACAAAGCTAGACCACATAAAGCAGCTCCTGAATTACAAAGACAGTTTATTGCTGTCTATATACAACTTAAAGAGTAATAGGTCTCGTGATTAGCAAAAATCAAAGATTTTTGCTCAGAAAAATAATAAGTTAAAATCTAAAAAAGTACTTTAAAAGCACTTTTAGCTCATAATCGGCAAGAACTAATAAGAGTAATGGTTCTGGCAACGAAGTCAGGACCATAATCTTATCGAGTTCTAAAATGTTTTTCTCCAAATGACAGCGGATCTTAAGGATTGTTCAGCATGATTATTAGTCGGCTCTATATTTTCATTAAAAATAAAAGAGTTATAATGATTTATTGACCATTTTTGCTATGGAAATTGCTTTCTGTAAAAAGGACTTTCCAGAATCATGACTAGGGCGTTGGGAAAAAGTCTATGAAACCAGGATCCAGAAAACTAGGTTATTGGGAAGAGTTATGTCAATGGGGAAATGATAAAGATCATGGGAATGGTTTAATCGCTGCTGTTGCGAAAATCACTGTTTCTGATTTGGATTTGGATCGTTTAACCAATGCGCTCAGGTTATTACAAATCCAACAGCCATTGCTTAGAGCTAAAGTGATCAAAAGCAATAAACAGTGTCAATTTAATATAGAGGAAGGTGATACTGTTTATTTACCATTTCAAATCATAAACAGGACTTCAAATTCTGTCTGGAAAGAGGTGATTGAATTAGAATTAAATCGACCTCCCCGCAATCAAGATTATCAATGGCGAACAGTTCTTATCCATAACCAACACGGTAATTCTCATGAAATCCTGTTAATCGCAGGGCATAATATTGGAGATGGCGTCTCGGTAGCCTATTTTTTCGATACTCTCTTTAGAATTTACCAGAAAAGTGATTCAAAGCCATCATTCCCTCTCTATCCCCCTGTTGAGGAGCTGGTGCAACACAAAAAAGGGCAAAAATCTTCTCTGCCTCCTGCATTTTTGCCTACTCCGATTTATTACCAAAATTATGTCCCTCCTGGCGAACGAATTACAAAAAATCATTATTACCCTGTTACAGTGAAACAAACTGGAGCGCTTCTGGCTTTCAGTAAAAATCACAACTTTTCTCTGAATGCATTAATTAATGCGCTGTCCTTAATGACATTAACAAAAGTTCTCGATCAACCTTTAGATACAACATTGCACACCCCGGTTAATTTAAGGAAGTGGTGTGAACCTGTGATTCCAGAAGACTATTTTGGTTGTTATGTATCTGTGGTAACTACGTATCATAAACAAGTAAGTATAGAATCAGGTATTTTAGAGCTTGCCAGAGATTACGATCATCAGTTAAAACAAGAGCGATTGCCTGGTGATGCTATATTTCCAGTTCATCACAGTAAGCAGGATATTCTTGATGCCTTGTCATTATGGGAAGGTCATAGGGATCGCTTTTCAATGGGGGTGACCGTAACCAATATTGGTTTGTTACCTTTTAATACTGAATATGGTCATTTGAAATGGGAAAAAAGTTATTTTTGTACATCCCGACAAAATGCAGACATACCTGTTTTACTCAATGTTCTTACTCTTAATGATCAACTCATGCTTTGTTTTACCTTCACAGAACCAATGTGCAGCTCTGTGTTTCAAGAGAATTATGTAAAAAATTTTATATCCAATATGGAGGCGTTAACAGACTGTTAGGTCACCGCCTCTTTGCTATCCATATCCGAGTTTCTCGATTCAGTAGTCAATCGGCTAAAATGCCATGAGAAAAAGAGGGCTCCAATTCCTGAACCTATTAATCCCAGTGGAAGAGCGTCAAGATTCCTTATCAACAAATAGCCGGTTAGAATAGTTAAAAGAGATGGGCCAATTAAACGTATGGTGTTCATAAAAGCCATAACTATGCCTGCATTTTGCTTAAAGTCCGTCAGAGCGATGGATATCGTTGGAGCAGCACTGACACTAATTCCCAAGTTAGCAATTAATGAAAATGACAATGCTAACAGACTAAATCCAAATAATTTGGAAGTAATCAACATCGCTGTGCCACCAAGAATAATGAACCAGTTCCCCAAATAGATGGTGGTTATAATGGGTAATCGGTCACGAAGCCAAATACCCAGATAGTTTCCAAAAATAATATTTAAACCATTCAGAATAAAAATAAGTCCATAGGCAAGAGGAGAGTAATTGAGTACCTCGATAATGAGGTAAGAGGAGTTGATTACAGTGAGCATGACAGCAGATATACCAAACATTAAAATAAATGACGCGCACCATAGAGAAGGTATATTGAGTATGGATTTATACTCATTGAGTATTTTTTTTACCGAGAACTGCTCTTGGGGAGGTGTCCAGAAAGGGGATTCTAATAAGGAGAGTTTGGTTTGTATCAATAGAATACAGGATACAACTGCCATTACTATAAAATTAGCTTGCCAGCCAAAATGATGAAAGATAAGAGCACCAATTACAGGAGCAACAATCGGTGAAACGGAAACGGTCATGGAAATATAGGACAGCACTTTGGCACGAACAATCGTGTCTTCAAAATCACGTGCTGCAGAATAGGCAATGAGATTGGCACAGCACAAGGCGAATCCTTGTATGGCACGACCACAAATCAGCATGGTGATATTTAGCGCAAAAGCACACATTAAACTGCCAATTAAGGCTAATAAAAGATTTCCAGGGAGTAGGCGTCGGCGTCCAAAATGGTCTATAAGTGGCCCCCATAAGAGATGAGTCATACCATAGACTAACAAATAAATACTTAAGGTTAATTGCCCCATACTTGGGGTGATATTAAAATAATTCGTTATGAAAGGCAGTGATGGTTGATAAAGATCAAACGTAAGCAAAGAAAATGCAGAAAGCAAACCAAGGAATATAATGGAATTATGTGATTTAGGCATATAAGAATCATTCACAAAAAAATTATACGATTGTAACCAAATTCGGCTTGCTTTTGAAAGGAAATATTAAAGCAAGTTGGCAACTGCCAACTTGCTTTACTCAGGAACAGAACGTTTTTCTTCAAAAAAAGTCACCTTCCCTGTTTTAATATCATGAAGGCCCGCTATAATCCCAATTTGTTTATTCTTGACTAATTCATTTAAAATTGGGCTTTGTTCTAAAATATTTTTCACAACATGCAAAGCATTCGCTTTAGCCATGTCATCAATCAGTTTGGGATCCGAGCAATTATCAATGCCCGTGCTTTCCATGCTTGGTTTTACAACAGGTTGGATTTTATTGATAACATCAGTCAAGTGCCCCAATTTGACATCCTTACACGCCCCTGCAACAGCACCGCAGGAAGTATGAGCCAAGACAACTACCAAACGTGCCCCCACTACTTTTGTTGCAAATTCCATACTTCCTAAAATGTCATCGTTGAGAACATTACCCGCAACGCGTAAGGTAAATAGGTCTGCCAATCCTTGATCAAAAAAGAATTCGGGAACACTGCGCGAGTCCATGCAATTCAAGATGACCGCAAAAGGATATTGACCATAAGCTGATTGCTTGGCTTGTTGTAGATAATCTCGTGCTAAAGGTTTATTGCTCAAGAAGCGTTGATTGCCATCTTTTAAACGTTGCAATGCCTGCTTGGGAGTCATTTGTTGCTGTTTTGCCTGGGTCATCGTTTTCCCAAGTATGGGTATTTCCTCTGATGAGGCATAGGCAAAATGGCTTGGGTACCATGTCATATTTAATAAGAAAGTAATTATAAGCAGTTTTTTGGGCATTGGTTAACTCCTTGTTATGTTATTAATTTTCCTAAACTCTTACTTGCGGTTATTGATTACTTCAAATAAATTGTCAATTAATGTATCTGGTGATTGGTCAATAATAATCATGTCTCTATGATTTGGGGGTAAAAAACCTTGGTTAACTGCATGGTCTAAAAATTGCAAAAGATAATCATAATAACCTGAAGCATTAAGTATACAGCAAGGTTTTTTATGGTATCCCAATTGAACCAAAGTAAACATTTCAAAAAACTCATCAAGAGAACCAGAGCCTCCCGGTAGTAGAATGAAACCATCAGAAAATTTGCACATCAATACTTTTCTTTCATACATTGAATTAACAATATGTAATTCCGTTAAGTCATCGTGCGCTTTTTCTGTGTCAACCAGAGATTTTGGTATAATTCCAATAACTTTCGAACCATTTTTTAACATGCGATTCGCTATTATTCCCATCAAACCGCTTTTTGAGCCACCATAAACCAGGGTAATATCACTATTGCT
Organism: Legionella pneumophila subsp. pascullei; assembly: GCF_900637585.1. Classification (NCBI taxonomy): domain Bacteria; kingdom Pseudomonadati; phylum Pseudomonadota; class Gammaproteobacteria; order Legionellales; family Legionellaceae; genus Legionella; species Legionella pneumophila. The sequence continues at coordinate 2,822,007 of NZ_LR134380.1, read as the reverse complement.
TAGAACATCGGCCAGGTTTTCAGCCGATTGTTTATAGACTTCGGAATAACCTGTGCGAGATCCACAAAAGACAGCGAGTTTGTTAATTTTTTTATTATGGAGCATTTTAAAATTCCATATGCAATGTTTTATTTATAACATGAAATGACGAAATATAGTTTATTTTTAATGAGTTAATGTGTTCACTATCAAAATCTATAGAATCTAATCTAATCTAATCTAATCTAATCTAATCTAATTGCCTCAATGTATGTCATACTTATTCACCTGCGTAAAGACATTGATTTTTAGCATTTTCTTCACAGGCTTGAGTACAATCACCATAATTTGTTTTTTCGCACTTGGCGATGCATTGATTATAAAATTTTTGAGCGCAGAGTTCCTGATCAGATTGTTGATCTTCTATGTCTACTTCCGGGATATCTCCTGCTAAAACGGAAGAAAAAAATAATATTGATCCAATAAATACGAGGAATTTGCTCATGATCTCGTTTTCCCTGGTTTATTTAATCCAAAATAGATTAAATATTATACTATTAAATATAATAGGACTTGCGCAAAACTCCAAGGTCAAGGCAAAAAATGTTTTTAATGAGGGAGTTTATATAAACTGAATTAATTTTAATAAAGTTGCTATTCAATCTAGGGATGACTTAGATAATACATTCTAAATTTACTGATAAAAAGTGATATCCGCTTATAATATGCTTAATTCGTTAAACTTCAATTCTTCTTGGCAGGAAGGCTTTGGAATGGTTTTTTTATCTTGAGGTGAAAACCACAGTAATGCGCATTTGTCCTTGTATTTAACGTAGTTTGCTTTATCAATTTTGCTCAGATACTTTTTATTCCCATAGGCATTGTAATTATTTTCAGTAGATGCGGCTTTTTCAAATTTTTTTTGGAAATGGTTTAATTTGTCAGCCAAAAATAGAGCCTCTTTCGAATTATCCCATGGTGATGTCAAAGTTTGAGTAATTATATTAGGGCAGGTAAAGGTTTCGTCAAATGAATCAAAAAGTATACTCCATAAACTCAATGATTCGTATTGCCCGTGAATTTGTGAGATTGTTTTAATAAATTCGCAGAGGTTATTGGCATGAAGTTTTAATTGTCCGGCCTTTCTTGCTTCTTCCAAAAGAAAAAATTGAATCGAGTGTGCCCATTTGCCATGCTTTGGCCCTGCTCCAATATCGGCAGATAAATAACCCTGTTTTAGAAGGACATTATTAAATAAATCAGCAGTTAATTCACCACATAAAACTGGAGTGTGATTAGGGTAATGAAAATTGTGACTGGTTTCAAAAGGTATCTGTTCATTTGATTTGGTTCCCTGGTTAAAATGATTTTTACTTCCCCAGTCATCAAAAAATTGCATTAATGTTTTTTTCTCAGGTTGATTAAATTGATAATATTGCGTCACCAGTTTTTTTAGACCTTGTAAAACCAGCTCTTCATTACAAAAGAATTGGCATATCGACTTGGCATCTTCTTTCAAGGATTTTTCTAATCCTTCATATCCCAAAGAATCGAGGTGTTCCTCATAATTATTGGTATCTGTTTCTCCATTTCGAATAAGTTCTATTGTCATAGTAATGCCTCCAGATGCTGTATGAAATATTGCCAAAATACCAATTTGAGAGTTGCGCAGGGGGTGAATTCCTTTTTTTTTTTTGAACTAAAGGATTATTAATTAATCATAAATCGATGATAAAAGAAAGGATTGTTTTGTAATTTTCAATATCATTTCAATTATAAAGAGTTATTTTATAGCGATTAAATTGCGGTCTGTTCATTTCGTGATAAAATTAAGTATCCAACATTAGGGGTGCCAATTGATTAGTTGGCTGAGAGGATTGCCCAACCCTTTGAACCTGATCTCATTAATCTGAGCGGAGGAAAATGTGTCAATTGTTATTTTTTCTGGAATAGTTGCTTTTATTACCTCGTTTATTGGACTTTTACCGCAAATCGTTAAATCCTTAAAAACCAAATCAACTCAAGACCTTTCCATGATGATGTTAGTGAATTATCTCATTTGTTCGCTGGCTTGGATCATTTATGGAAGCAGCACAAACTCATTTTTTGTAACAAGCTCCAATGTTGTGGGTTTGATAGTAAGTCTTCTGATGATTTTATTAAAAAGACGTTATGATGCTCGATGTAATTAATTTTAAAGACTATCGTTCTATTTTATGTCTTAATGGTGATTTGCCCGCCCCTTCCTTTTTTCATAATAAAAGGCTGCCGGTCATTGCTGCTGATGGTGCCGCTAATGTGTTATGTAACCAGGGTATCTTCCCTGATTTAATTACTGGAGATTTGGACTCTATCCAGCCTGCTTTGTTGGAGAACCATTCTTTTCTTCATTTACCAGACCAAGGGAGTACGGATTATCAAAAGGCTATGGATTATTTAAAAACTAATGATCTATTGCCGGCTATCGTTGTAGGGATAAATGGAGGGTACCTGGATCATATTCTGAATAACATCAATATTTTTATGGAAACAAACTGTCTTTTGTATTCACCTCCAATCAAAGGTTTTGTTGTCAAGGAAAAATTGAAGGTTAATTTCACTTTACCTTTCCAGACTAAAATCTCCTTAATAGGGATTCCAGAAGTTGTCCTTTCTTCTGATGGTCTGAAATGGGAGCTAAAGCGCTCCTCTCTTTCTTTTCCCGGGAAAAATTCCTGTTTCAATCGAACACAAAAATCAGAAATTAGTCTGGAAGTTCATCAAGGTGCCGCACTGGTATTAATTTATGAGGAAGTGATGGAGGATGCTGGAGTTTCATCTTTATCAGGACCTACGAATCCTTCCAATCTCTTTGTTAAAAAATATCTTTAATTCAGTCAGTTAGTTTATATAAACTCCCGCATTAAAAACACTTTTGCTTCCATCTTGGGGGGGTATAGGTCCCGTTTATAATAGACTACTGCTTGCATAACCTGTCTCTTTCATCACGGTCGTCGCTGTCAGATGCATTATCACGTTAATGCTTACATGCTGAAATCCATTTGTCTCCATGCTTCGTACAATATGATTGCTACAGCATTTGATAAATTGAGACTACGATTATTTTCTCTCATGGGAATCCGTATGGTTGAGTATTGGTTCAGGATTTCTTGAGGTAAGCCACAAGATTCCGGGCCAAATAATACCATGTCATCTTCCTTATAATCGATGTCACTATACATCACTTTTCCTTTTGCGCTAGAGCAAAATAACCGTCGTTGCGAATGAGACTGCAGGAAGGTTTGCCAATTCTCATAATGCAATATTGAAGCCCATTGATGATAATCAAGACCGGCTCGTCGCATTTGCTTATTTTCCAAAGTAAAGCCTAATGGGTGAATCAAATGCAATTGTGCTCCGCTATTGGCACAGAGTCGAATGATATTACCAGTATTTGGTGGAATTTCTGGTTGATAAAGCGCAATATGGATCATTTGGTTTTCCAGTAAAACTCTAATTTCCATTTTAATGGATTTATTAAAGATCATGTAAGTCCTGTAAGTAAAAATCAACCAGGGAATTGATATCTCTAATTTTTTGCTCAATAGGCTGTCTGAATTCAACATAGCTACTACAATATTAGTATGCCAGATGAAAGTTTTTGGTGTTTGTTGGGTATGATCATTCTTGAAAAGTTGTTGAATATTGAAAGTTCGGATTAAACTGGGTCAGGAAGTTAAGGATTCATCATGGATAAGAATCATAATACAAAAAAAATTTTATTTAAAAATCGTTTTGTCTTATTGGGATTTGGTTGCGTTGGTCAGGCGTTAATGCCTTTAATCTTTGATAGATTTGATATCAAACCATCACAAGTGACAATCATTGCCGATGAACGGGCAAGAATTGAGGTTGCCCAAAAATATGGAGTTTCATTCAAGTTACAACAGATTACTCCTGATAATTATCTTGAGGTGATTGGTAGTGCTCTGGGAGAAAACGATTTTTTAATTGATGTGTCAATCGGCATATCAAGTCTTGCTTTGATCACACTCTGTAATCAAAAAGGGGCATTGTATATCAATGCAGCAACTGAGCCATGGAAAGAAGAATTTGTCATGGAGAAGCTGGCCCTTAACCGTCGAACCAATTATTCTTTGCGAGAAGAAGTACTTCGCTTAAAGGATAACACCCAAAAAACAGCTTTAATTACTCACGGAGCCAATCCGGGGCTTGTTTCCCATTTTATTAAAGAGGCCTTGTTGAATATTGCAAAGGATAATGGCCTTACCATTGACAGGCCTCAAAAAGCATCAGAATGGGCTAATCTCGCAATGATTTTGGGAATTAAAGTAATTCACGTTGCAGAACAAGACTCTCAAGTAACTTACCCTCCAAAATCACCAGATGAATTCGTTAATACCTGGTCTGCTAACGGTCTGATTTTGGAGGGGCTGCAACCTGCTGAAATCGGGTGGGGTAGTCATGAAGCTCATTGGCCACATGATGCTTATTCTCATAGTAATGGACCTCAATGTGCGATCTATCTGTCTCGCCCCAGCGCTAGTGTAATGGTTCGTTCATGGACTCCAACATTGGGCGCTTTTCACGGATTTTTAATTACTCATGCAGAAACTATTTCACTTACCAATTTTTTAACATTAAAAAATGGATCAGAATTATTGTATAGGCCAACAGTTCACTATGCCTATAATCCTTGTCCGGATGCCAGGCTTTCTATTTTTGAATTAAAAAGTAATGAATGGAAACCACAAAACAAGAATCGCCTGATTTTAAACGAGATCATTGATGGGTGTGATGAATTGGGTGTGTTGTTGATGGGTAATAAAAGAGGGGCATATTGGTATGGTTCAACCCTTTCTATCCAGGAAGCAAGGCAAATTGCTCCCTATAATAATGCAACCAGTTTACAAGTTGTCGCCAGCATGATTTCTGGAATAATCTGGGCAATAGAGCATCCTGATGAGGGTATCGTAGAACCAGAGGAAATTGATCATCAATATATTATTGATATTGCCAAACCGTATCTTGGAAAAGTCGGTGGTTATTACACGGATTGGACCCCTTTAAAAAATAGAGGGGAGCTCTATCCTGAAGAAGTGGACTCATCTGACCCCTGGCAATTTTTCAATATAAGGGTTAATTAAAAGGAAGCAGACCTACTGAATAATCAATCAACTATAAATTATCGCACCAGTCCGATCAATTGGACTGGTGATTCAGTAGCATTGATTATTTTCCATGGTAGGGCAAGAGTCCAGGCTCCAACGGGTGGCATGCAATTCGCATTGGCAACGTTTTCAATAATGTATTTACCTGCTTGTAATAACAGTTGATGCACAGGATAACCTGAGTCTGCAGTATCGGGAGAAAGCGTGTCTATACCAATGCCAGCAATATTTCTTTCAAGCAATAGTTGGGCTGCGTGAGCGCTAATACTCGGAAAAATCAAATTATTGCGATATTTGTTAGGATTAGACCAATGTTTCTCCCACCCGGTATAAAAAAGCACAAACTCATTTTTTTTTAATTTCCTATATCTTGCTTCGAAATCCAGGATATCCTGTGTGCAAATCTGATAATGTTCATCCGCCTGATGACTGACATTAATCAGCACACTTTGTGTGAGCAGATAATTAGAGTGCAGATCAAGATCAGTAATAGAGGCAGCTCCTGGAATACAATGAGCTGGAGCATCCATATGAGTTCCAATCCCCAATGGTGAGTGTATTTGTTGAACTCTGAATTTTATCTCCGTTGTACATTCTTCATAATCAAGAAAATTACTGTGAGTAAATCTACAATCCAGATCCCAGCCAGGAGAATCAGGTGAAACAGGGTGTGTTAATTCGATTATTTGAAAAGGAAATTTCATAGTAATTTGAGCAATCGATGGGTTGTTTCAATTAAATTATCATAAAAGGAATTTGGATCAATGAAACTAATTTTTAATTTGAGCTTTGCACAGCATTGTCAATTTATTGTTTTATTCAAATTTTACAATAATAAATTCCAGTCAGCGTTCAGCATTTGATACAGCTTGTGACATAAAAGAAACATGAGATAAGCTATTTGTTATAAACCAATTTACTAAAGAATATCATTTGAATATGAGTATTATTAAGACAATAAAGAACATCATATATAATCCTAATGTCTACATTGCAGTGGTTTATCGGGGCACTTTTGGGAGGGGTGAGTGGCGGTGCTTCCTGACTATTTTCCGGTGGATTCATTGGTCGCGCGTTTAAAATATGTATGGAATGCCCTAACCAGTTATTTGGTTTTAATATAGGTATTTTTGATCTCAATATGGTTGCCAGGGCTATTATTGGAGTGGTTATAGGGGCTGTTTTTGGCGGGGCGATTACTGGCCTGGTTACCACCTTTCATGTTTACAGAAAACCTCATTTACCTAAAACAGTTTCTCGCAATAAAATACACGAAGTATTAATAAGCTCATTATGGATTAGTATTGAAATATCCTTTGGAATTATTTTAGGTGCCGCTATAGGAAGTTTAAAAGAACCGGGTATTGGGGCAGCGATAGGCGCTCTCATAGGTATTATTCTTATGTTATTAACTACTTTTTGGGAAAATAAAGTCAAGAAGTAACAAGGGGGCTGACTCCATCGCTTTGGAGCCTGACCCTGACTGGATTAATTATTTTGCTTTTTCAATTTTAATTGTTTTTACATTTTTCTTCGCTTCGGTTTTTTTAGGTATTGTTATCCATAACATACCCTTTTTGAAAGAGGCTGTTGCTTTATCCACATCCGCAGATAGCGGTAAGGAAATGGTGCGTTCATATCGCCCATAACTAATTTCACGACTGATATAACTTTTATTTTCATCTTTTTTAGAAGTTGTTTTTTCTCCTTCAATGGTTAATCTGTTTTCACAAAAAGATACTTTAATATCTTCTTCACCCAGACCAGGCATTTCTACTTCTATTTTGAAATTATCTTTATCTTCAACGATATCCAAAGACGGAGTAAGAGAAATATGCTCGAATTGCTCAAGATTGGCACTTCTTTGAGGGTCAAATAAATTATAAAAATCACTCATAGCATGATTGACCTCTTGCTGAAGTCTTAAAAATGGACTCATCAGAAGATCAGTTGTTTTACCTGGTTGATGTTTTCTTAAGCTGCCCATGATGTCACCTCCTTATTCCATAATTTGACGTATCAGTTAGTTGTTAATAACACCTAAAGTAATATTCACCAGCTTATCAATGTAAATATAGTATCTGAGCAAATGATTTTCAATTATTATAAAATTATTTCACAATGATTGAATTTAATTGTTTTTGTCTTTATTTGGTAGGGTTAAATATTGCTTAAACCAATTTTGAGCGAGGCGAGCCACTTCCTTCAAAGTGCCGGGTTCTTCAAATAAATGAGTTGCACCAGGGACTATTTTTAATAGTTTATTACAGTTTAGTTTTGCTAGGGCTTGTCGGTTTAATTCAATTACTACTTCATCACATTCGCCTACAATCAACAGGGTAGGAGCGTTAACCGATGATAAATACGTTCTTGCCAAATCAGGACGTCCTCCTCGGGATACGATCGCTTTGATTTTATCTGGTACTTGAGCCGCTGCAACCAGGGCAGCCCCTCCTCCTGTGCTTGCACCAAAATAACCAATTTGCAAGTGGAAGGATTGAAGCTCATTAAGACACCAGTGAGTTGCTTCTACGAGGCGTGATGCAAGCAGGGGGATATTAAAGCGATATTCACGCGTGTAATTATCGATGTTTTCTTCATCTGGGGTTAATAAATCAAATAATAAGGTAGCCAGACAGGCTTGATTCAAATATTGCGCAACAAATTGGTTGCGGACACTAAATCGACTGCTTCCACTGCCGTGAACAAACAATACTATCCCTTGAGCATTCTCAGGAATATAGAGCAAGCCATTAAGAAAATAATGGCCACTTGGAATTTGGACAGGGTGTTCAAGATTGGTCATTAGAGTGTTCATGATTTGAATATTCCTTACAATCAATCAAACATTCCCCCAATGATTTTAGTTTGTTGTAATCGCTTTTGATAATTATAGCTTTATTTCATAACAATAACCCCAGCTCCTCTATACCTGCCATGCCTTAAATCATCCAGAGCTCGATTAACTTCAATAAGAGGATAGGTTAGAACTTCTGTCTTAACTGGAATTGTAGGAGCGAGGGATAGAAATTCTTCCCCATCTTTGCGAGTCAGGTTGGCAATTGAACAAACAGTGCGTTCACCCCACAGTATTTCATAAGGAAAACTGGGAATATTTGACATATGGATACCAGCACAAACAACAATACCTCCTTTCACAGTATGGCGAAGAGCCAGGGGTACTAATGCACCAACAGGTGCAAAAATTATTGCTGCATCAAGAGGATGAGGTGGTGATTGCGTGGAATCTCCAGCCCAGACTGCGCCTAATCGGTATGCAAATTTTTGAGATTCCTGATCACCTGGGCTTGTAAACGCATAAACTTTTATTCCTTTTTGGCAAGCTACTTGAATCAATATATGTGCTGCTGCTCCAAATCCATATAGACCTAAATGATCCACATTACCAGCTTTTAACATGGCACGATATCCAATTAAACCAGCACAAAATAATGGTGCTGCCTGATGATCCGGGTACCCCTCGGGAATAGGGAAGCAAAAATGGTAATTTGCCACACAGAACTCAGCGAAGCCTCCATCTATTTGATATCCGGTAAAGCAGGCTTGATCACATAAATTTTCCCGACCAGAAGTGCAAAAATTACAGATCCCGCAACTTCCGCCTAACCAAGGGACTCCAACTCGTTGTCCAATCGCAAATTGCTTCACAGAGGAACCAATCTGTTCAACAGTTCCTACAATTTGGTGGCCCGGAATAAGTGGAATTTTGGGATTTTTCAATTCACCATCGACTACATGCAGGTCAGTTCTACAAATCCCACAAGCCGATACTTTAATTAAAAGTTCATTTTCATTTGGATTTGGTTTATTGACTTCCTGATATTGCAATGTACATCCCGGCTTTTCCATTATCATGGCATGCATGGGTATTGATCCTGCTTTTATCCTCTATCTTACAATTATAGTAGGGTGGGTTATACTTATTTAATCTATTCAAAAAATAACAATGTTTGACATAAAAATAGTGGGATTTGTTGACAGGCAGCAAAAAGTTGAAAACAGCAGCGTTCTTAAAGATTAATTTGGCAAAATAGCTTATTTTTTATAAGCTTGCTTTGTGAATTCCAATATTTTTCCAATAGACGATGAATATCATGAATGCGATACGTGCTTTTTTTGCTATTTCACTACCACCATCGGTCCAGGACAATATCTGGAATAATCTGGAGTCATTGAAGCAAATGGCACCAGTTCACTCCATAAGGTGGACAAAACCAATCCATTTGCATATCACTTTGCAATTTTTACAGAAACTGGAAACAGAACACATTCAGTTCTTGACTGAAAGAGTAAGTAATCAACTTAATAATATAAAGCAATTTGATTTGGAGTTGGGGTTTTTGGAGTGGTTTCCTTCTCCCAAAAATCCAAGACTTATTTCCTTATCTGTAGGCCCTCAAGATAGGCTAAGGGATTTGTCTCGAATGATAGGCCAGGTGATAGACGGTTTAAATTATCCTGTAGAAAAACGTCCTTTCAGAGGGCATTTGACTGTAGGTAGAGTCGTGAATTTCAGTTCGAAACTTTACCAGTTATTGCAAATGAAATTTCCTCTCATTCCACCAGTTCCCATAGATAAATTTTTTTTAATTGAAAGTAGGCCTGATAAAAAAGGAAGTAATTATTTTCCCTTGGCACAATTTGATTTAACCCGGTAAAAGAGAATGGCTGATTTGCCAATTGGAAAGATTCTTTGTTCTTATATCCAGTTTATTATGCTCAAATGTATTTATTTGGCATAGGATGAATTTAAGTCACCCTATGCCAAAAAGAGAAGATTATCCATAAACTAATGTTTCGGAGTGAGTAGAAGAAATCGCTTTTTCCAACTCGTCCAATTTTTTCCCACTATTGGTTTGGCTGAAAAAGGTGTAATTGCCCGTTGTTGCTCTGTTAATCAAAATAGCGGCGAGGTAACCGATTCCAAGCAAGAATACCCCTAAAGTGACATTGGCTAACAGGTACTTCCATTCTTCACGATGTTGATTTAGCGTTTCCTTCGAGTTTTCAATATGCCGTTTGGCATTTATTTTGAATGAGTTTAAGGCACTTTTTTCGTCTGACTCACTATTATCGAGATAATTTTTAATCTCTAAACGAAGTTGTGTTGCGAGTGTCTTTGCAGCTGTAAATGCTTTTGTTTCCTTTCTTTCTTCTAATTCATTAGCCTTTTGTTCAATTTGTTGTATTTGCCAATAGATAGAGGACACTCTTTCCATTCGCGCAAAGTAAATTCCTTTTTTCTGTTGTAAAGCTTCCTGATAGCGTTTTTCAGCTTCCTTACTCTGGGCAATGACAGATTGTAATTGATTTATATTTAATTTTTGTTCTTTAATTTCTTTTTGTAAACGATCAATTTCCTCTTGCAGATTTTTTTGAGCTAATTGCATTTCCTCATTTTGTTTAAGCGAAGAATCTTTTTTAATGAGTTCTTCTCTCAATTTTCTAATGGTTTGTTCTTGTTCACTTGAAGATTGATGCAATTGTTCCAATTGAATATTTAATTCAGTCAATTTTTTCTTAAGATCTTCAACTGTATTTTTGTTATGTAAATTTTCCTTGCTCAAACTGTGTTTTTGCTTTCCAATCTCTTGATTTTCAGATAGAAGTTCCTGAATTTTTACTTTCAATTCTTCTAATTGTCTTTTTTGTTCCTCTGTGTGTTCTTGGAGGGTCATAATTTGTTTAGATTGCTGGCTTATCAAAGAGGAGCCTTTTTCTTTCTCCTGAATGACTTCTTCCAGTTGTTGTAATTGCAATTTTAAATTGTTTACTTGCTCCCTAAGAGAAGCTATGGTTCGTTTAGCAGAAGTTTTCTCATGCTCACTTTGCTCAACTCTTTTTTCTTTTTCTTGTAATTGCTTCTCAAATTCCCTGATTTGTAATTGTTTCCCTTCAAGTTGCTCGCTAAGAGAATGAACTTGTTTTGTCAATTTAAGTTGATTTTCTTCGGTTTTTCGAGTTAATTCATGCATTTCTTTTCGAAGCGATTCAAGAGCAGAAACGGCCAATGATTTTTCTTTAGTGATCCTTTCAATGGTTTCTTCATGGTTTGTATTGCTTTTCTTTTGTTTTTGTAGCTCTTCTTTCAATCCATCTGCAAGTAATGTTTGCTCTTGAATTTGTTCTCTTAAAGATTTTAACTGCAATTGTAATGCTTCTTGTTTTTGCAGTTCTAATTTAAGCTGATTAAGCTCTGAGGTCAGAGACTCAATAGTAGACTTATCCAGAGATTTTTCATGCTGACTTTGTTTGATGGCCTTTTTCAGAGTAAGATTTTCCTTTTCTTTCTCTGACAATTGCTTTTCTAACTGTTGTACTTGTAATTGTTTTTCTTCCAGCGTTTTATTAAGAGAGTTTTCTTTTTTTGTCAATTCATACAGTTCTTTTCGCAGCGACTCAAGAGAAGAATCAGCCAATGATTTTTCTTTGGTGATTCTTTGAATGGTTTCTTCCTGGTGTAAGTTGCTTTTCTTTTGCAGTTGTAACTCCTCCCCTAAGCGCTTGGATAGAGTCGTTTGTTCTTGTATTTTCTCTTTGAGCTCTTTTAACTGGAGCTGTAATGTTTCTTGTTCTTGCAGTTGTAATTTAAGCTGATTAAGTTCTGAAGTCAGAGAGCGAATAATGGATTGAGCGGAGGACTTCTCGTGTTCACTTTGCTCAGCCATTTTCTCCATTATCTGATATTTTTCTTTTATTTTACTTAAAGTCGCTTCTAATTCCTCAAATTCAATCGTTTGTTTTTTTATTCTTGATTGAAGGGAAATGACTATCTTTTGCAGCTCATCAATTTGCCTAGCAGTTTTTTTAGCAGAAATCTGTAATAATTGATGCCATTCACGGATTTTAGCGATTTTACCGGCGAGATCGTCAGAGCGGCCTTTAAATACGCCACTTTCAAAAGCAGAGTTAATACGTTTCACAAACTTTTTATTACTGAGAATTCTTTCAATTAAAGGCGACGGATGGGAGCTATTTAACTCTTCCAGACAAATCGTTGCAAGTTGAAATCCGTTCATTCTAGCTAATGCTTTTTCATCAATGGGATAAAAAAACTCACTTTCTTTATTGGGCAAGGGTTCCACAAAAGAAGGTGTTTTTAGTGATTCTTTTAAATCAATTTCTGCGAGTTGAAAAGCAATGAATTGTTCTTTCAAAGCCTTTAAATTCTCTGACACTGCTTCATCCATTCCGAATGCCTGAGCTTGTTTGATTATTTTTAGTGTGTTAATAATGCCATGACCTAAAGTCAGTAAGGTTTGGATTTTAACCCAGGCAGAGTCTTTATGTTCCTTGCAATAGAGTTGGCATGGTCCTTCAAAAGCAGCAAAACGAGATAAATTTAAAGTATTAGGGTCCACTGAAAATAAGCGGCGCAATACAACACTTTCCTTGTAGTAAGGAACAAAGGCATGTCCATGAATCGCTTCACCACCACTATTATCGTAGGGGGTAAATAGATTATGTGTGCTTGTGTCTATCCTTTCTTTTGCCCAGACATTATTTGCTTCACACGTGATGGCTAGTTCATCAACGTAAAGATTAAATTGTTTGACTAATTCCAGTAAGTTGATTGGATTGCTATCAAACGAAAATTTTTCAATGTCCAAAGTTTTAAAGAGCTCTGCCCATTGATTTATGGTTTCTGAAAAAGAGGTCGAAGGGGGCATATGAAGCGTCAAGGGTTTTAATTCGATAATACTTTGATACAGCCCTTCCGGATTGCTCAATGGTGACATATCCTTAAGAACGGCAATTTTTCCTAAACGATTTTCTAATAATGTGGCCATGGCAATGGCAAAATCTTTGCAATTACCCTTTGGGCCAAATGTTGCCTCTTTAAATGAATCCATACACATGTAGGCAGCAAGTTGGATTTTGGTTTTTTCTTCTATCAGATCAGCTGGAATATTTTTGAGTGCGCTAGTTACTATTTCAATAAGCAATTCAGGATTTAGTTTGGATTGCAATTGCCGGGCTTTTTCAGCCATCGCAGGGAAGAGGCCATTGATCTTCTTATAGTTCAGGAAATAATCTTTAGTCAGTGATTTATAATTAAACCAACCTCTGTTTTCATAAGCATAAAGGAGATTATCATTATTGTTTCGATGAGCGAAATAACGGAAGGCATCTCCCCAATCGATTCGGCCAAATTGTTTGCTTTTTTCTTCTCCTTCTCCTTTGAGTACAACGATATTGCCACTATGTACACTATGGGCTCCCAGCAATAGAGAAAACATAAGGGCCATAGAAAGGCCAAAATATTTATTTTGTTTTGTGATCCCAGCATAATAACCTGGCCCAAAGAAGGTTTCCTTTATCGTATTACGATCACTGCCATCACCGTAGCTCGTTCCAATGATTTTGTGTAATTCATCAAATGAAACCAGTGGCTGTATCAGGCCATAGGACTTGTCTTCAAATTGAATGACATCGGCGCAAATCAATGATGGAAAATAGCTTTCATCAATCAATCCTCGCTTCATGAACTCTTTTAATAGCAAGCCTGCAAATAATTCCGTGAATAGCTCACGAGGGTCGCCCGGTTTTTTTATAAAAAATTTCCGGCCATCACTGTCTTTGTAAAAACCATCGACATCACTTTTATTTTTACCACCTGTTTTTTCTTTAAATCGAACTATTTCTTTACCTTGATAAGTTAACATAATGACTCTGACCTAAAACAACACTTTGTGCAATTATAACCACCAAGTATTAACTAAACCTTAAGAAAACCTTAAGGACTCATCTGCTAATTTTTTTCTGCTTTGGCCGGTATTGCTCACTGATTCTTGTTTTAACAGGTGTTTTTTTACGGTTCATTAGACAATAAAGACCAACAGAGCTTAAATAGGGGAATCCAAAGAGAAATACTATGTGTTTTATCGTTCCGGCTAGGGTGATATCAGAAATTAATCCTATTACAAAAATAAATTGCAACGAACGATTTTTTATAAAATCTGTATTAAAAGGTTGGAGCATTTTTAATCCATTAAATCAGATGATGTGAGCCAGAACTAGTTACATACCCATTTGTTCTCAGCAAAAATGGAATACACTTCATTATCCCCGATGACAATGTGATCAAGTAAGCGGGTATCAATGAGATCCAAAGCATTTCGAATGCGTTCTGTAATGGCAAAATCTTGCTCGCTTGCATCAGACAAACCCGAGGGATGGTTATGTGCCAGAATTAAAGCGGCAGCATTTAATTGCAGTACACGTTCTACAATAGGCCTGGGATGGACTGTTGCTGTGTTGATGGTTCCAGAGAATAATTCTTCATAAGCAATAATTCGATGTTGGTTATCCAGAAAGAGCGCGGCAAAGGTTTCATTTTTATAGTCTCGCAATCGCTTTTTTAAAAAAGCATAAGTTTGCTGCGTGTTAGATAAGCGGATTTCTTTTTGCAGGTGAATGAAATCACTTCGATGACATATTTCTTTCGCAGCCTGAAGTTGCGCATAGCGAACTTCTCCTAATCCCTGGATTGATTTAAAATTTCGCAGATCAGTATTGAGGATATTACGTAAATTACCTAAGTGTTTAGTGAGCTCGTAGGCTAATTGCAAACAGGATTTTTTACTGTTACCGGAACTGATAAAAACGGCTAAGAGTTCGACATCAGAGAGGCTTTTTACTCCATTAATAAGTAATTTTTCGCGCAAGTCAAGTTGCTGCGCTGTTTGGGCAAACATCATTTTGTATTCCTTTTATATTCCTTTATCGCGAAGTTTGTGCTTTGATCGGCATTATTCTTATCAAAAATGGTGAGCCATGCAAGATTTTATCAATAAAAAAATTCTACTTGGTGTTTGTGGCGGCATTGCTGCTTATAAATCCGCTCATCTGGTTAGAGAATTAACTCGTTTAGGGGCCGATGTGAAGGTTGTAATGACTCATTCAGCTCAACAGTTCATTAATCCTTTATTGATGCAGGCACTATCAGGCAATGAAGTGAGGATCGATTTATTCGATACTCAAGCCGAACGAGCTATGGGACATATTGAATTGGCCAGATGGGCTGATTATTTGCTAATTGCTCCTGCTTCCGCAAATTGTCTCGCCAAAATGGCTCAAGGTATTGCTGATGATTTGCTTTCAACATTATATCTTGTTGCTGAAACACCAGTGATTGTTTGTCCTGCTATGAACAGAAGCATGTGGGCACATCCAGCAACTAAGGCAAATTGTGAATTATTAAAAGAACGGAGTGTGATTTTTGTCGGGCCTGAGGAAGGCCCTCAGGCTTGCGGGGAACATGGATTGGGAAGAGTCAGTGAAGCAGATCAAATTGTGAGTACCTTGCGATTACTGGATGTGAATCAACTATTGCATGGCAAAAGAATTGTGATTACTGCGGGTCCTACTCGCGAGTCAATTGATCCGGTTCGCTATTTAAGCAATTACAGCTCAGGAAAGATGGGTTTTGCAATGGCAGAAGCCGCCGTTATGGCAGGGGCACAAGTTACATTAATTAGTGGTCCTTGTAATTTACAAACGTTTTCGGATATCGAGTTAATAAGAGTCGAATCGGCGCAATCTATGTTAGAAGAAGTGAACAAGCATTTACAACAAGGGGATTTATTTATTGGAACAGCAGCTGTATCGGATTATAGAGTGCTGAACCCTGCCTCGGAAAAAATGAAAAAAAATGAGAATTCTGAATTAACTCTTAAGCTTGTTAGAAATACCGATATTCTTTCTGAAGTGGCTAAAAGTGGTAAAGCTTCCTTTGTTGTTGGGTTTGCCGCTGAAACAACGGATGTCATTTCCTATGCAAAAGAAAAAATGGAAAATAAAAAACTAGATATGATCGTCGCCAATCAGGTAGGCAAGGGGATGGGATTTGATAGTGATGTAAATCAAGTAACAGTGATTACAAAAAAGAAACAAATAGAGCTGCCATTAACCCATAAAACACGCCTGGCGGGCCAAATTATTGCAATCCTTGCAGCAAGTCTGCAAAATTAGGCGCAATAAAACTATTGAGAATTATTATGCATCAAGTTATTCAGTTAAAAATTCTGGATTCAAGGATAGGTGATACCATTCCATTACCTGCTTATGCCACTGATGGATCCGCCGGACTGGATTTAAGGGTCTGTATCTCAGAACCTATGCAAATTGCGCCTCAGCAAACTGTATTGCTACCCACAGGCATTTCTATTTACATTGCCGATCCAAAGTTGGCAGCAGTGATTTTACCAAGATCCGGTTTAGGCCATAAAAATGGTATTGTTTTAGGTAACCTTGTGGGACTAATTGACTCGGACTATCAGGGTGAATTAAAAATTTCTTGTTGGAACAGGGGCCAGGAACATTTTACTGTTAATCCTGGTGATCGAATTGCTCAATTAGTTTTTATTCCAGTGGTACAGGTTACTTTTGAAGTGGTCAATCAATTTACAGAAAGCTCCAGAGGAGAAGGTGGTTTTGGCAGCTCCGGGAGATATTAAATGAGTTATCAACAAAAACAAATTCCTCGCTCTGTTTTTCGTGCCTATGATATAAGAGGGATTATCGGTAAAGAATTGGATGAAAGTTCCTTTTATTGCATTGGCTTGGCCATTGCGTGTTATTTGCAGAAATTAAATCGTCAACAAATATTTGTAGCTCGCGATGGACGCCTGACTAGCTTTGCATTGGCTATGGCCTTAAAAAAAGGTTTATTAGATGGTGGAATAGACATCATTGATCTTGGGGCTGTTGCTACACCGGTCATGTATTATGCTACCCATACTCAAGGGATTGATTCTGGATTGATGATTACCGGAAGTCATAATCCTGCTGATTATAATGGGATCAAGTTAGTATTGGCTGGAAAAACATTAACTCACGAAGAGATAGATACACTTTATGCGCTGCTTGATGACGCCACGCCGTCAGCTCGCTGTGGCGAAGAAACGAGTTTTGACGTGATAGAGGATTACATTCAGCGTATCCTAAGAGATATTCGTTTGAAACGTCCTTTAAAAGTAGTTGTTGATTGCGGAAATGGTGTGGCGGGCCCAGTTATTCCCAGAGTTATTTCGAAATTAGGCTGCGAAGTTATTCCTCTGTATTGTGAAGTTGATGGTCGATTTCCCAACCACCACCCTGATCCTTCCATAGAGGCCAATTTGGTTGATTTAAAAGCAGCTGTGGCTAATCATCAAGCCGATATTGGTTTGGGCTTTGATGGAGATGCCGACAGACTTGGCTTGGTGACTAATAAAGGCGAAGTGATTTGGCCTGATCGTTTAATGATGTTTTACTCAAGAGAGATTTTAAGTCGTCATCCGGGAGCTACTGTTGTTTTTGATGTGAAGTGCTCCAGTCATTTGGAGAAAGAAATCCAGGCTGCAGGTGGGGTCGCCAGAATGTGTCCAACTGGACATTCAATAGTAAAAGCCATCATGAAAAAAGAACAAGCCATCTTGGCTGGCGAGATGAGCGGGCATCTTTTCTTTAAAGATCGCTGGTATGGATTTGATGATGCACTATACAGTGCTTGCCGGTTGTTGGAGATTATCAGCTCTTCCCATTTGACTGTCAGTGAACAATTTGAGTTGATCCCTAACAGTGTCAATACACCTGAAATAAAAATAGCGATTACTGATGAAGAAAAATTTGATTTTATTCAGCGTTTTAGTGAGCAGGCTGATTTCCCTGAGGGCAGGATTTTGAATATTGATGGTTTGCGTGTTGAATTTCCGAATGGATGGGGGTTGTTACGCGCATCAAACACAACTCCTTGTCTGGTCGCACGTTTTGAGGCAACAGATCAAGATCATCTGGAGCAAATTCAGGATTTGTTTAAGAAACAAATTCAGCGATTGGATTCCGAGCTGGATTTGCCATTTTAGTGCTTAGAAATATGAAAAATTCAATATAGTGTTATCCTTTTCAGGGTTTGTCAGATTTGAGCAGTCCTGCTGGAAACAAAACAAGAGGTTGATTTCTGAAGGCAATATAACATGACTTCCAGCACTTGTTTGTTTTGGGTGCGGCCTGGTATTTTCTCTTGTTTTATAAGATGAAATTGGTATTTATTGATTAAACTCCCTATGTATTCGGGGTGATGGCTAAATCGAGCGCTGCTTTCTAGTTTCCATGGAATTGTTGTGCTGATTTCGGTTGTGAAAATAAAATATCCTTCTTGCTTCAGATGTTGATTGATGTAATTAAAAATATCATCCAGATTACCGAAATAGGGTAGGACATCTGCAGCGACTGCTAAATCGTAATCGTTTTTATCTTCTCTTAAAAAATTGATTAATTCCGAGCATACTAAAAGATCATAAATGTTTTTTTCTTTTGCTCGAGCTATCATTTTTTCTGCTATATCTACTCCGGTTAAGTGTTTGCTTATTTCACGGAGCACAATACCTGTCAATCCGGTACCACAGCCTAAGTCCAAAGAACGACTGGTTTGCAAAAGTTGAAGTTGATGGATGAGACGGCCAATGTGATGTGGAATCTTATAGTGTAATTCGCCCTGCATGTGTTGATCGTAATACAAGGCATAATTATTAAATAAATTTTGGGCATATTTTTCTGTAGTATTAACGCTCGTTGCGCCTGTAATGGCATTCAACATATGTTTACTGACCACATCATTGGGGTTGATTGCCAGAGCACGCTCAAGATATTCACGAGCGGTCTCACGCATCTCCATTTTTAAATAAATAGCGGCCAGATTATTCAAAGATGGAGTGTGATCACTTTGTAATATTAAAATCTGATCGAACAAAAGGGTGGCTTCATTGAGATGGCCCAACGCCATTTGAGCAACTCCGGAATTATATAAATACTCCAGATTATTAGGTTCTTTTTTAAGTAAAACATCATAATGCATGAGGGCATTTTCAAATCGGTCATGATGCATGAAGGTAGCTGCTAAATTATTGCGTGCATCAATGTCTTCATTATCCAAAGCCAATGCTTTAGTGAAATAATCAACAGCTAATTGGTTTTGCTCTCTTTTCAAAGCGATCACGCCTAAGTTAATTAAGGATTGGACATGCTCGTGATCTTGCTCTAACACTTTATGAAATGCCTGTTCTGCTTCCACGAGTAAATTGTCTTCCAAATGCAAGATACCTAAATAAAATTGGGCTTCTCTGTGGTTAGGATTTAGCGCGATCACATTATTAAATTGTGTTTTGGCAGCAGACAATTGTTGATTTTTGAGTAGTAACAAACCTAAATTAAAGTGGGCTGCACTAAAATCGGGTTCTGTATTCACTGCAATCACATAATGATGTAAGGCTTTCTGGTAATTGTTAAGCAGTGCGTAGGTGGCTGCCAGATTATTATGAGCCTGGGCATACTCAGGCTTAATCTCAATGGCTTGCTGGTAGTATTTAATCGCTTCTTCTAATTGACCGGTCTTTTTATAAGCGTTGGCAAGATTATTGAGTATGCCAACGTCATTGGGATTCATTGTTCTGGCTTGTAAAAAATACAAAATGGCATTTTCCATATCACCCAGTTGCGCATAGGTTAATCCCAGGAAATGCAGAGTTTCCGTATGTTTTGGCGATTGGGCAAGTATTTGTTCATATAAGCTAATGGCTTGAGGTAATTGGCCTTCATATTGAAGCTTATAGGCTTGTGCAAAAAGAGTATCTACTTCACTGTTCATATTAATCTGGAAGAAGGGCGCGTAATTGGTTTAAGGCTTTTGCGCGATGACTAATCCTATTTTTAATTTTAGCAGGTAATTCAGCGGCTGTGCATTGATATTCGTTGAGATAAAATACTGGATCATACCCAAAACCATTTGTTCCGGAAGGCTTCGTGCTAATGGCGCCATGAAATACTCCTGTAGCAATTAGCGGTGTTGGATCCTTGGCATGTTGCATTAGCGCTATTGCGCAATAAAAATAGGCTTGCCTTTGTTCTTGGGATAAATCGGCCATTTTCCTTAATAATTGTTGAATATTGTCTTCATCATTTGCCTTTATTCCAGCATAGCGTGCTGAATAGATGCCTGGCTCTCCATTTAAAGATGGGACTACAAGCCCCGAGTCGTCGGCTAAAGCTGGTTTATTGGTTAAGGAACTGGCATGACGGGCTTTGAGAATAGCGTTTTCTATAAAACTTAACCCGGTTTCTTCTGCATCGGATATACCCAGGTCAGCTTGAGAAATGCATATTGTGGGGGCGAGTAATTGTTCTAATTCTTTTATTTTTCCAAGGTTGCTGGTTGCCAAAATAATTTCTTTCATTCTTATTCCATGCTATTAATTCAGTATTCATTAAAAGGATAATTATGCATGAGAATTTTGGAAAAAAATATCAAGAAAACTCCCTGGTATTTAAAACCATTCTTCTGGAATCAAAAAAGAAAATACGGTCAAATACTTGAACCTGCTTTGATTTGGGCGAGAATTCCCAAGTTATTTTTAGCAGTTGCTGCTATGTATGGCGTGATAGACAGAAAAAAATCACCACTTTCCCCTATATTACGCTCTCTCATTACAGTCAGGGTTTCTCAAATTAACTGGTGCCCATTTTGTATTGATATTAATTCAGCAACTTTGATTAAAAGGGCTGGAAGTGAAGCACAGTATAATCAATTAGTGAACTGGAGGAATTCCCCTTTATTTTCACCAGAAGAAAAGGCGGCATTGGATTATGCTGAAAAAATAACTTATTCTGATCGTCATCCTGACGATGAGTGTTTCTATCAATTGAAATTGTATTATTCTGAACAGGAAATCATTGAATTGACAGCACTTATTGCATTTCAGAATATGTCAAGTAAATTTAATAGCGCTCTAGGGGTTGAAGCGCAAGGATTTTGTTCCAGACAACTGACTGGCAAAAACTGAATATTTCTGCCAGTCAGCACTTTCAATTACAAAGAGATACTTTTACCCATGGTATTATCATTGAATCGATCATGCCTTAGTTGTTGTTCTTCCGTAATAAGATCCACTACCGTGTTAAAATCCTGAGCCTCATCTTCAGTAATCTCTATTGAATCAGCTGGTTGTAAGTAATGTAATTTACTTAAATCATGTTGAATGTCTTTAATACCTTTTTGAGGGTGTTTTTCGATATAAGCATTCGATCTGGTAATATAGTCATTGACAAAACCTTGATACACTGATTGTCCATCCAACATTTCCAGCTCACACAAATCAGCAAAGTGAGCGTTGACTCTTCCAAATTTATCTACTCCAAATTTGGAAGCCAAACGTTCTTTAGCGTTTTCCTTGACTCGGACATAATGTTTCCTATCCAGCTCATCACGATCCTTTCGATACTCTTCTGGACAAGTATCTGTGATGGGAGCCCGTTTTTGAGATTTGGTTTGCCCAGTTTGTATTTCATGTTGATATTTGCTGACTTTACCTGACAATGTTGAAGATTCTAGCGTTTGATCTCCCAAGTGTTGAATATGACATTGGTAAGGATCAGCATGTCTATATTTTTTTCCTGGAGTAACATGCCAGCCGGTAAATTCTAACAATCTTTTAACAATGCTTTTTAATATATTAGGTAGCCATGGTGATTGGGTAATCATATCGCAAACAGCTGCTTTAAATGACTTGAAAACATTGTTCATGATTGCACGAACTTTGATGTCCGCCTGGTCTTCTAATTGCTTTTTTACCTCTAATGCAATGCTTGCTCCGTAGCAATCCCCCTGCAAAATAATATCGTCTGGGTGCACGCCTTGTTTAATCAGAGAAGATACTACAGAAATACCGGCATTGATTAAGTCATTCGCCTCTCTAACCTTTCCTGAACTAAGCCCTGTTCCTGGAAAATTAAAAGCATGTACTGTTGCTCCAGTTTCCTTGCAAGCTGCGCTGATATCACGAAAACAGGCTTGGTAGTAAGTATTTGCTCCAGGAAAATAGACAATGTGTTTTCCAGTGCCTGGCTTTTTAGGCTCATGAGACTCTGGTTGACATTTCATGACTTCCAACTGGCATGATTCACCAGAAACCAGCTTTGTTTTTACTTTTTTCAGACTTAAATCCAGGCCTTGAAACTCTTTATAATAGTGTGATTTTTTGTCAGTTTTTTGTTTTTCAACGAAATCTCTAAAAGGGGCTTCGTCATCGACTTCGCCCTTTTTTCCGTAGCCTTTGCTTTTATACCAATCACCGGCCCCTGCTGGAAAAAGAGAATTAGCTACAAATTGTTGTAAGCGGCTATGAAAGAAACTGTCTTTTGTAATAGTCTTGGCCATTTAATTCCCCATTGTGAGCAAAAAAAGTCAATGTATTTTTAGAACTAGCATAAATTTAGCAGAAAAAACTTAAGAGAGTATTAATAAAGTACATTTGGGTTTCCTAAAAACCAAAAACATAAATAATACTATGGTTTTTTTTAGAATTCCTACTAATGTGCTAAAATAATTTGGTTTTTATTTGTTCAATTGTTAATGTTTCTTAGCAAATTTTATGTTTATAGGTTAAAATAAAGGGATTTTTATAAAAGTTGACTCAGTCATGCCTTTTGCACATCTCTTGTTAGCTCTATTGGTTGTTTTCGTTTGGGGAATTAATTTTATTTTCGTCAAGCTTAGTCTTGAAGAATTTTCTCCACTGCTTCTTTGCGCGGCAAGATTTCTTTTAGCCAGTGTCCCTGCTGTATTTTTTATCAAACCCCCTGCTGTGCCTTTTAAGATTATTGCTGGTTATGGGTTAATCATGTTTGCCTTGCAATTTGCATTGCTTTTTATTGGTTTGCGAGTGGGTATGACTCCAGGGGTGGCTTCTTTACTCATGCAAGTGCAAGTCTTTTTCAGTATGTTTTTTGCAATAATATTTTTAGGAGAACAACCTCAAATTGGCCAGATAATAGGGGCTTTGATTTCATTTATAGGTATTGGTGTAGTGGCCTTACATTTCGACCACAATGTGTCTTTAATGGGATTTTTATGTATTCTTGCTGCAGCAGCTTCCTGGGGCGTTGGCAATCTCATTACGAAAAAAATTCATTCTGTCAATCTGATTGCTGTGATTGTTTGGAGTAGTTTTATTGCCTGCTTGCCCATGTTTATACTTTCTTTGGTTTTTGAAGGACCGGCAAGTTTTGTAACAACCTATGAACATATGACCTGGAAAGGTATTCTTTCTGTGCTTTATATTGTTTATATTTCAACTTGGGTAGGTTATGGGGTATGGAATTGGTTGATAAGCCGTTATCCTGTTGGCATGGTAGTACCTTTCACTTTATTGGTTCCGGTTGTAGGTATTTTGAGTTCTGTCTTTATTTTGGGAGAGCCATTTTATCTTTGGAAGCTGGTTGCCGGATTACTGGTGATTAGTGGGCTTTGTATTAATTTATTGACTACTCGTCTGTTTGTTGCAAAAACGCAACAACCTGAGACCGCCTAGTTATTCCGAATTGATTCTATATATCCTTTAATATCGATTTACCAGATAATTATTCTGGTTATTACTACAAAAAGGATAGGGGTAATAATATATTCAGGACTTACGCCCCCCCCAATCTCTTTGTTAAAAAATGTTTTTAATTCGGTCATTTAGTTTATCTAAACTCCCTCATTAACAACATTTTTTGCCTTGATCTTAGGGTTTTTCGTAAGTCCTGATATTATAACTTTTTTTGGAATTAGAAGTTTTTAATGAGTGATCTGAAAAATATATTCTTGTGCGCTGATGATTTTGGCCTTAATCATGGTATTACCCAAGGTATTTTAAAAGTGGCTCGTTTACAGCGCTTATCCGCGGTAAGCTGTATTGTCAATGCCAGTTCTTTTGAGGCTCATGCCAAGGATCTATTGGCATTGAAAAATGAAGTTCGCTCAGGCTTGCATTTTAATCTCACAGAAGGTTATTTTCTGTCTCTTCCCGAAAAACGTTGTTTCGGTTTAAAAGAATTACTCATTAGGTCGCATTTAGGTATCTTGAATTCAAGATTAATTTCTGATGAATTGAATACTCAATTGGATCATTTCATAAACGTTATGGGAGAGTTGCCAGATTTTATAGATGGTCATCAGCATATTCATCAGTTTCCTACCATTAGACGAATTATTATTGATATTTATGAGCAGCGATTAAAGGGAAAGAGCATTTTTATTCGTTCCACTTACCCTTCTGTTAACATGCCACGATATCAGGCAAAATCAAAAATTCTGGGAATAACTGGTGGTAAAACTTTCAGTAGCCAGTTAAAGAAAACAAATATCCCTCATAATCCTTGTTTTGCGGGAATTTACGATTTTTCTGACCGAACGAACTACAGATCCTTATTCCGGCAATGGTTAGACAACGTTCCGACAAATACCTTAATCATGTGTCATCCTGGTGAAGGTGATTGGAATAGTGACATTATTGCAGCAGCACGAGCCAGAGAGCTAAATTATTTTTTGAGTGATGGATTTATACAAGATTGTAAGGAATACAAAGTCCATTTAACAACAGGCTCAAATAAATTAATCGATGGGATAATTTAAGTACGATGATCATCAAAGCTGGATTCTTCATCGATAATGTAGTGAGGTCTGTGTTTCACTTCATCAAAAACACGGCCTATGTATTCTCCAACTACACCGATAGCAAATAATTGCAATCCGCCAAAAAAGCTAATTGCAGTGACTATTGTTGCCCAGCCAGGGGTTTCAATGCCAAAGATTAGTGTGCTTAATACAATCCAGGCGGCATAAATAAGGGCCAGGGCAGCTACCCCCATCCCTCCCAGGGAAATCATTCTTAGAGGAAAAGCAGTAAACGATGTTATGCCAGTAATTGCCAAATCCAGTAAAGAATAAAAACTCCATTGTGAACTACCCGATTTACGGGGGCACACATTAAATGGCACGGCTATTTGTTTAAAACCGACCCAGCTGTATAAGCCTTTCATGAAGCGATTACGTTCAGGAAGTGTTTGTAGCGCATCGACAATTTTTCTATCGAGCAATCTAAAGTCACCTGCATTTGCCGGGATATTAATACGGTTTATTTTGGACGTGAGATGATAAAACGTTTTGGCGCAAACTCGTTTCAGCCACGATTCGTCAGAACGATTTTGTCTCACGGCATAAACCATATCATAACCGTCTTCCCATTTGGCGATAAATTCACTTAATAGTTCCAGCGGATGTTGGAAATCACTATCCAATAAGATCACAGCATCTCCACGTGCATGATCCAGTCCTGCGCTGAGTGCTTTTTCCTTGCCAAAATTTCTACTGAAACGAATGCAACGAAGAGAATATTTTTTTCTTAATGTTTGAATGATCACGAAAGTATTATCCTGACTTCCATCATCGATCAGCAGGATCTCATAAGGATAAGCTATGCTCTTAAGGGTTTTATCCAATGCGGCGATGAATTCAGCGATAAGTGCCTCTTCATTAAAAACAGGAACAACACAAGAGATGAGTTTTTCATGTTTTGCAGTGTTAGGCATAATGTGTATTAATGTACCAGATAAAAGATAGATAGCTTCATATGTTAACCTATTCTTGGAAGTTGAGTCCATTGAGGGTTATAAAAACATTGAAAGTATTGGTATATTATTCCCAGTCTTTAACAATAATAATGGCTCCGTACTAATGAAAGATTCAGATTGGTTTTTGATTTCAGCTGCCCTTTTGCTTGGAATACGTCATGGTTTTGACTTGGATCATTTGGCAACCATTGATGCGATAACTCGCTCCGTTCGTAATAAGCCTTCTTTGTCGCGTATGGTTGGATTTTTGTTTTCATTAGGCCATGGTTTGGTTGTGATTATTGTGAGTTTAATAATCGGTGGGGGAATTATTTCATCGAGTACTCCTGAATGGTTAAATGGAGTGGGGAATATTGTCTCGATTACGTGTTTGTTTTTATTTGGTTTTTTAACGTTATGGAATACAGTGAATTATTCCTCTCCTGCCACTATCCCAACCAACTTTAGAAACTATTTATCTCAAAAGTTTGTCCATCACAATATACATCCTCTTTTGATTCTTTTTATCGGTGCGTTGTTTGCCTTATCTTTTGATACGATTAGTCAAATTGTATTGTTTTCACTTTCTGCCAGTGCTTTATCAGGTTTTCTATTCTCTGGGTTATTAGGTTTTATTTTTATGATGGGTATGATGATGTCAGATGGATTAAATGGAGTTTTTGTAGCAAGTTTGATTCGGCGTGCCGATGGAGTATCGTTATTTTTCTCAAGATTAATAGGGTTTGGCATTGCCTTTTTTAGTATAGGTATTGCTATAATCAATTGCTGCGAATTGCTTTAAATAGGCTAAAGATGCACGAATTATGGTTGTGTAAGAGTATCGTTGAAATTATCAAGCAAGAAGCTGCTGGTAAGAAATGTCGAAAGGTAAAGAAAGTAGTACTGGAAATAGGGCAGTTAGTAGCAGTGGATAAGCACGCTTTGAATTTTAGCTTTAAAGTGATAACTCAAGGCACGATTGCACAAAATGCAGAATTATCGATTGTAGAAATCCCCGGTGAAGCAATATGCAATTCTTGTCAACAAACTGTACCGATGAAACAGTATTATGATGAGTGCCTGATTTGCGGCAATCATTCCTTAACACTGACCAAAGGTGAAGAATTAAAAGTGAAATCAATGGTGATAGAATAATGTGCGGAATATGTGGATGTTCAGTAGAAGAAGATCAAATGATGGATAATGAGCATCATGGTACTCACCATGCTTATTCTGTGCCCCATGAACATTCAGTTGATATCGAGCAGAATATTTTAGCGCAAAACAATGAATTTGCTGCTCATAACCGGGATTACTTTCTTAAGCATAAAATTTTGGCCTTGAATTTGATGTCAAGCCCGGGATCCGGGAAGACAACATTACTGTCCAAAACCATTTCTGATCTTGGCAAAGAAATTGATATTACAGTCATAGTAGGTGATCAAGAAACGAATTGTGACGCTCAAATGCTAAAATCCAGTGGAGGGGATGCCTGGCAAATTAATACTGGAAAAGTATGTCATTTGGATGCCCATATGGTCAGTCATGCCATACAAGATCTTTTCCTAAAAAAACAATCTCTTTTATTTATCGAAAATGTGGGTAATCTCGTTTGCCCGGCTTCATTTCATTTGGGCGAGCAATTCAGAATAGTGATTCTTTCTGTTACGGAAGGCGAGAATAAACCACTCAAGTACCCTGATATGTTTCATTCCGCAGATTTGCTCTTGATAACCAAAGCAGATCTATTACCCTATGTGAATTTTGATTTGGATTTGTGTAAAGAATATGTTCGCCGCACTAATCCGTCCATAGGCATTATTACCCTGTCAGCAGTAAATGGTGTCGGATTGAAGGATTGGTACGATTGGTTGTTAAATTCTTTCAAGTCGAACGTCCAATCTTCTTCATAGAAAAAGTGGTAGTCAATGGCATTGGAACGGGTACAAATTAGCATTCAAGGACTAGTGCAAGGAGTTGGTTTTAGGCCGTGCGTTTATAAGCTTGCCAAACAAATGGAATTGACTGGTTTTGTACAAAATAACGCATCAGGTGTTTTGATAGAAATTCAAGGCCAATATTTATCTCAATTTATCCCGAAATTAAGAGATCAATTACCGCCTCTTGCAACAATTCATAACGTGGAGTTCATTTCACTTCCAGTTATTTCCAACGAAACAGCTTTTGAAATTCTTGATAGCCAGCAGGGTAAAGCAAATACTGCCATCACTCCGGATGTTTGCATTTGTTCTGAATGCCTCAGCGAATTATTTGACCCTCAAAGCAGATACTATCGCTATCCTTTCTTAAATTGTACTCACTGTGGCCCAAGGTTCACAATTACCAGAAATCTGCCCTATGATCGTTGTCAAACCTCAATGAGCCAGTTTCGTCTGTGTCAATGGTGTCAATCCGATTATTTAAATCCTGATAATCGTCGCTATCATGCGCAACCTACTGCCTGTGGTCATTGTGGCCCGCAACTTTCGGTGTCGGTCGATGAGATCACTCAAAGAATTGGTGAAGGAGAAATCATTGCCTTAAAAGGATTGGGTGGGTATCAATTCATTTGTGATGCTCGGAATGAAGAGACTATTTCAAAATTGCGGCTAAGAAAAAACCGTGAGACCAAACCATTCGCTTTGATGGTAGCCAATGTAAAAAGTGCAGAAAGAATCGCCGAGGTAAGCTCCCAGGCCAGATTGGTATTGGAAAGCAGGGAAAGACCGATTGTATTGTTAAGAAAAAAAGGAGCATTCTTACCTGATGGGATTGCCCCTGGATTAAATCATTTGGGTATCATGCTTCCTTCTACTCCATTACATTATTTGCTCTTTAATTCATTCCTTGGCAACCCGGATTATTGCCAATGGCTGGATGAGTACCATCCCATGGTATTGGTCGTGACCAGTGCGAATATTGGCGGTGAACCACTCATTATTGATGATAAAAAAGCTGAGCAAGGTTTACTTGCGATAGCAGATAAAATTGTTTCCCATGATCGGGAAATTATTACCCGAGCGGATGATTCCGTAGTTCATATGGTTAATGAAGCTCCTCGATTAATTCGCCGGGCACGTGGGTATGTGCCTATTCCTCTAAAATTACCTTATGAAATCCCTCCTACGTTGGCCTTAGGAGGGCATCTTAAAAATACCTTCTGCATTACTCGTGGCAATGAAGCGTTTGTTTCACAACATATTGGCAGTTTAAATAATAAAGCGACGATTGAGTATTTTCATGAGTCATTGCATCATTTATTAAAATTTCTTGCGGTGAAACCTGAAAAAATTGCCTGTGATTGGCATCCTGATTTTTATACCAGTAGACTGGCACAGGAGTATGGTTTACCTTTTTATGGGGTGCAGCACCATCATGCCCATTTGGCTTCCGTTGCAGCGGAATATGGAATTCAGGAACCTGTATTAGGATTGGTTCTGGATGGCTATGGGTTTGGTTCTAATAGTGAATCTTGGGGAGGCGAATTATTATTATTAGAGAAGGCAACATTTAAGCGTATAGGGCACTTTTTTCCTATTCTTCAACCCGGAGGAGAACTTGCTGCAAGAGAACCCTGGCGTATGGCTGCAGGCATTTTGTATACTTTAGGGAGAGGTGATGAAATTCCACAACGATTCAAAGAGCAAACGCAAGCTCCTTATTTACTTCAATTATTAGAAAAAAAAATTCATTGTCCGCTGACCACCAGTTGTGGGCGACTGTTTGATGCGGTCAGTGCTCTTTTAGGCGTTGAATCTCTTTCCCGTTTTGAAGGTCATGCAGCCATGCGCTTGGAAAGCATGGTGACTCATCCACAAATCTTAAATAAAGGCTGGGTGATAAACGATAATGTGTTTGATATGCGACCTGCTTTGCGGTTTTTAGCAAATACGAAAGAGCAGCAATTGGGAGCCAACCTGTTCCATGGTACTTTAATAGCAGGTCTTAGCGAGTGGATTACAGGAATTTGTCGAGAAAAAGGGATGCGCATGCTACTATTGAGTGGCGGTTGTTTTTTGAACCAGGTTCTTGCGGAGGGTTTAGTCCATTCATTAATTAAATCAGGGATTAACCCCCTATTACCCCAATTGCTTCCCCCCAATGATGGAGGGATTGCGCTAGGTCAAGCATGGATTGTTGGAATAAAAGAATAAGGGTGGTTTATGTGCTTAGCGTTGCCGGCGCAGATTGATCAGATTTTGGAAGATAACAAGGCGGTTGTTAATTTGGGGGGGATCACCAAGGAAATTTCCACCGTTCTTTTGGATCAGGTTTCTAAAGGGGAATACGTTATCATACATGCAGGATTTGCCTTAACTAAACTGGACGAAAGCGAGGCGAACAAAACATTGAGTTTGTTTGACCAGATGCTAAAGGATGGTTTGAAGTGAAATACATAGAAGAATTTCGTAACGGTGCTTACGCACAAGCCATTGTCAATGAAATTATTGCGACAGCAGATCCGCAAAGACATTATCAATTTATGGAGTTTTGCGGTGGCCACACGCATGCAATTCATCGTTATGGGATTCCAAGTTTGCTTCCAAATAATGTTGAAATGATTCATGGCCCCGGTTGCCCTGTTTGCGTTTTGCCTATTGCGAGAATTGATAAGGCTATTACGCTGGCCTCAATGCCTCAAGTGATACTGTGCAGCTATGCTGATATGCTGCGAGTTCCGGGTACTGGACAAAAAAGTTTGTTAACTGCCAAAGCAGGTGGTGCTGATGTCAGGATGATATATTCTGCGAATGATGCATTAAAAATCGCTCAGGAAAACCCTGATAAAGACATTGTATTTTTTGCTATAGGCTTTGAAACAACAACCCCTCCTACTGCTTTTGTCATCAAACAAGCGAAAAAATTAAACATCACCAATTTCAGTGTATTTTGCAATCATGTATTAACCCCCATTGCTATGGAAAGTTTGTTACAGACCAATGAAGTAGCCCTGGATGGGTTTGTTGGCCCAGCTCATGTCAGTATCGTGATAGGAAGCTATCCTTATGAGCAAGTTTGTAAAAAATACCAAAAGCCGATAGTGATATCAGGGTTTGAACCCTTGGATGTGTTGCATTCTATTCTCATGTTAATTCAACAATTGAATGAGGGGCGGTGTGAAGTGGAAATTCAATACACTCGTGCGGTAAATCGTACGGGTAATCTTTTGTCGCAACACATCATGGCTGAAATCCTGGAAATACGCGATCGTTTTGAATGGCGTGGTTTGGGTTTTATTCCAGCCAGCGCGTTAAAAATCAAAGAGTCTTTTTCTGAATTTGATGCCGAGCAGCGTTTTGAATTACCTGATAGTGCAGCGGAAGAGCATAAGCAGTGTCTTTGTGGTGAGGTATTAAGAGGAGTAAAGAAGCCAACTGATTGTAAATTGTTTGCCAAGGCTTGCTTGCCAGAAAATCCTTTAGGATCCTGTATGGTTTCATCAGAAGGAGCTTGCGCTGCTGTTTATGCTTATGGGCGGGTGAATGCTTTATGAGTGAAATCCTGATAACTAAAAAATTAACGGGGCCAAAACTGAATTTTAAAGAAGGCACTATAAATTTGACCCATGGCAGTGGTGGCCGTGCTATGGCTCAGTTAATCGAACAATTATTTTTAACAGCGTTTGATAACGAGTGGTTGGCACAGAAAAATGATCAGGCTTGCTTTATTGTTCCTTCAGGACGTATGGTCATGGCAACCGATGCTCATGTTATTTCCCCACTTTTTTTTCCTGGCGGGGACATTGGTTCTTTGTCAGTGCATGGAACGGTTAATGATGTGGCTATGTCAGGGGCAAAACCTTTGTATTTGACAGCCAGCTTTATTCTTGAGGAAGGGTTTCCTCTTAACGATTTGCGAAAAATCGTTTATTCGATGGCCGATGCAGCCAGGCAAGCAGCTGTTGCTATCATTGCTGGCGATACAAAAGTTGTGGAGCGAGGAAAAGGCGATGGCATTTTTATTACGACAACCGGAGTAGGTATTGTCCCTGAGGGAATTCATATTTCAGGTGATGGCGCAAAACCGGGTGACAAAATCATTGTTAGTGGTTATATAGGGGACCATGGGGTAGCTATTATGGCACATCGCAATAATCTGGAATTTCAGACCAGAGTGCAGTCTGATACCGCCCCTTTGCATGATCTTGTAGGTGAGATGGTGAAAGCTGTCCCAGAGCTTCATTGCTTACGTGATCCTACTCGTGGCGGGCTCGCAACGACACTGAATGAATTAGCCTTACAATCCAAAGTCGGGTTTGTCATTGATGAAAGTAAAATTCCAATTCGTACTGAGGTTGCCAGTGCGTGCGAATTATTAGGTCTTGATCCTCTTTATGTTGCTAATGAAGGAAAATTAATTGCGATTTGTCCTTCTGAAAAGGCAGAGAGGTTATTAACTGCAATGAAAGCACATCCTCAGGGTTTGTATGCTGAAATTATTGGTGAAGTGATTGAAGACCATCGCTGTTTTGTTCAGCTGAAAACAAAATTGGGTGGGTTGCGAATTGTGGATTGGCTGGCTGGAGAGCAATTACCCAGAATCTGTTAATCAGTAATAACGGACGACAAGAAAGGATGACGAGGATGAATGACAAGACGGCCAGTTTTTTGCCTCATGATAAATTGCAACATTTAATTGATTCTTTGCAAAATGCGGGATATTCCTGTGTGGGGCCTCAGGTGCGTGATGGTGCGATTGTTTATGATGTCCTGAGCGGGGCTGAGCAACTACCATGGGGTATGCGTGATCATCAAGAGCCAGGTGGCTATCGATTGGAACAAATTCCTGAACGCAAAGCTTTTGCCTTTGCCAATGGCCCTCAGGGAATAAAGCCTCTATTGTTCAAGCCACAGGAAACGGTTTGGAGGGTTGAGCGTGATGAACAAGGAAAATTGTGCTTTAAACCACATCAGCCAGATGAAACACCTGTTGCCATTATCGGTTCTCGCGCTTGTGATTTAGCGGCGATGAGCATTCAAGATAAAGTTTTTATAGAAAGCAATAACCCGGATCCTCGTTACAAAAGAAGGCGCGAGCAATTATTTGTTGTTGCCGTGAATTGTACCTATTCTTCTGCAAATTGTTTTTGTGTTTCTGCCGGAACCGGTCCTGAGGTGAACAATTCGTTTGATATTCTTATGACGGAAATTGAAGATGGGTTTGTCGTGGAAGCAGGTAGTGATAAAGGTAAAAGGATTATTAATCAACTTCATTTATGCGATGCACAAAGTGCTCAATGTACTGATGCCCAAAATAATGTGAAACAAGCCGCTGCCTTGCAAACCAAGAGGATCCCATTGGACAATAAAAGGGATTTACGAGATTTGCTGTTTTCGAATTTAAATCATTCTCGCTGGGATGATGTCGCCGAACGATGTTTATCCTGTGGTAATTGTACTTTGGTATGCCCAACCTGTTTTTGTCATAGTGAAATTGAAAAACCAGGCTTGGATGGTTGTGCCAGCGAACATCATAGAGAATGGGACTCTTGTTTTACAACAGGCCATACTTACCTCAATGGGAAAATTATTCGTGATGATACAAAAAAACAATATAGACAATGGCTAACTCATAAGGTTGGAAGCTGGTTTGATCAATTTGATACCAGCGGTTGTGTTGGATGTGGACGTTGTGTGACTTGGTGTCCTGTGGGAATTGATATAACTGAAGAGTTGGCTGCGATTTCGGCCGAGTCTAATGTAAGGAAAATAGAAAGTGAATAAATCAGACTATGATCCTTACTTGCCAAAAGAAGTTGAAATTGTTCAACGTACCCAAGAGTCCTCTTCAATTTTTACCCTGCATTTGCGTTTTACTGATGAAGCACACCATAAGCAATTTCAATTTTATCCTGGTCAATTCAATATGCTGTACCTTTATGGGGTAGGTGAAGTGGCCATTTCTATTGTTTCGGATCCCAAAAAGAAAACTTTCCTGAGTCACACCATCCGGGCTGTGGGGCGGGTAACCAAAGCCATGCAAAAACTACAGGTTGGTGATCGTCTTGGAATACGAGGTCCTTTTGGAGTGGGCTGGCCGCTGCAAAAAACGAAAGGTAAAGACATTATTGTTCTAACTGGAGGATTGGGTTGTGCGCCATCAGTTTCCATTATCAATTATATTTTAGGAAGACGACGTCATTACGGTAAGCTCAGTATTTTGCAGGGAGTAAAACACAGTGACGATTTTATTTTTAGAAAACAGTATGCTAAATGGCAAAAATCAGCTCATACTGAAGTTTATATAGCAGCAGATCAAGCTGGTCCCAAATGGCCTTGGGGTGTTGGTTATGTGACTGATCTGATTGATAACATCATTATCCAGCCGGATAACTCGGTGGTGATGATGTGTGGGCCTGAAATGATGATGAATACAGCCGTTAAAGTGTTTACCCAAAAAGGGATTCTTGAAAACGACATCTATCTCAGTATGGAGAGAAACATGGAGTGCGGAATTGGTCATTGCGGTCATTGTCAATACGGTGGTTTATTTGTATGTAAAGATGGTCCTGTCTTTGCTTATTCTCAAATTAAAGAGTTATTCAAAGAATCTGGATTTTAAAATGCCTGAGGGAAACTATGAAACCGCGTATCGCTGTACATAAATTTACTTCATGTGATGGATGTCAATTGGCATTTTTAAATGCGGGTGAATCGTTGTTGACCTTATCTGACTTGGTTGAAATCGTGCATTTTGCAGAGGCAGGTATGGTGGATGTGGATGTGAAAGTGGATATTGCTTTTGTGGAAGGCAGTATTTCAACTCCTGATGAAGAGTATCGAATACGTAAAATTCGTGAAAACAGTCAATACCTTATTACCATAGGTGCTTGTGCTACGGCGGGCGGTATACAAGCCTTGCGTAATTTTGCAGATTCCAGGGAATGGATAGCCAGCGTTTATGCTTCACCAGATTATATTAAGACTTTAACTACCTCAACGTCTATTGCGCATCACGTTAAAGTGGATTGGGAGTTATGGGGGTGTCCGGTAAATAGTGGGCAAGTATTGGATGCAATTCGGTTTTTATTATCTAACGCGACTCCCAGAATAAAAAGAGATTCTGAATGCATGGAATGCAAACGAAAAGGGAATGTGTGTGTATTGGTTACTAAAAAACAACCTTGCATGGGACCAGTAACTCAAACGGGTTGTGGGTCGCTTTGCCCCACTTTCAGTAGAGCATGTTATGCCTGTTATGGACCAAAAGAAAACGCCAATCCCAATTCTTTGGGAGAGTGGTTTTTATCTATGGGATTAACCAAAGAAGCGATTGCCAGGCAGTTTTTACATATTAATAATCAGGCACCTGCATTTAATCAAGCCGGAAATTACTTTAAGGGAATTAAAATCAGCAATGGGTAAAGACATTTCAATTAATGTTCCAATTTTGGCGCGGGTTGAAGGCGAGGGGGCCCTTGAGCTTTGCATCCGGGATAGCAAAATTGAAACATTAAAATTAAAAATATATGAACCCCCAAGATTATTTGAGAAATTTCTGGAAGGTCGAAGTTACAATGAAGTGTTGGATTTTGTAGCCCGTATTTGTGGTATATGCCCTGTTGCTTATCAAATGAGTGCTACCCAGGCTATAGAACAATGTTTTAACCTAAGTTCCACTCCTTGGGTTCGCGATATGCGTCGCCTGTTTTATTGTGGCGAGTGGCTGGAAAGTCATAGCTTGCACGTCTATTTTTTAGCTTTACCTGATTTTTTAGGATTTCAATCAGCACCTGAAATGGCAAGGAAATATCCAGAGGAAGTGAAATGCGGGTTGCGGATTCAGGCTTTTGGTAATGATTTGATTAAATTGTTAGGGGGGCGCTCCGTTCATCCAGTGGGAGCTTGCGTTGGCGGTTTTTATAAAGCGCCCTCTCATTCGCAAATCAAATTAATATTAGACAAGGCAAAAGATCGGGTTTCGGATTGTGAAGTGCTAATTCACTGGCTTGCCGGCTTATCTTTACCCGATAATTCTCATGATTTTACTAGTGTTTCGCTTTATCATCCTACTGAATATCCTATGAATGAAGGAAGGATTGTTTCAGATCGTGGATTAAACATAAGCAAAGAAGAATTTGATAGCTATTTCAAAGAGCATCATGTGGATTACTCCAATGCATTGCACTGTTTATTGCAAAATAAACCTTATTTAGTGGGCCCTCTGGCCCGTATTAATAATTGTTTTGGGCATTTGCCAGTACCCATTCATCTTCTTTTACAAAGCTTGAATATTCAATTCCCTTCGCGGAATATGTGCCATAGCATCATCGCTCGAGCAGTGGAAATGTACTACTGTGTTTTGGAAGCTATCCGTATTCTCGAACAATATGACTTGCCAGAGCAATCTCATCCTGAAATCAAACCTCAGGCAGGTGAAGGAGTAGGTTGTACTGAGGCTCCCAGAGGCCTGTTGTGGCAACATTATCGTTTTGGTGAAAACGGCCAGGTTTTACAAGCCCGTATTGTTCCGCCCACTAGCCAGAATCAAGCGCGCATTGAGGAAGATTTAAAGCATTCTTTAATACAATTTGGCCTTAATCAGGAGGAAGACGCGATAAGATATTTTAGTGAAATGATAATTCGCAATTATGATCCGTGTATTTCATGTTCTACACATTTCCTGAATTTAAAAATCGATAGAATATGAATCTTATAAAAGTCTTAGGCATAGGCTCACCTTTTGGTGACGATCAAGTGGGATGGCTGGTTGCCGATCGCCTTAAGACAGAACTGTCAAAAGAGCACTATGCAAGTAAAACGCTGAGCATAGAATGTCACGATCGACCGGGTCTTCGTTTGCTTGAATTGATGAATCCTGCGAAAGTCGTGTTTTTAATTGATGCTGTAAAATCAGGATGTGCCCCAGGTACAATTCATCGCTTAAAAAATAACGAGATTTTTGCATTTCAAAACAGGTTATCGACCCATGAAATGGGTGTGGCAGAAGCGCTTCAAATAGGTCAAAGTCTTAATGATCTTCCAGAGCATGTTATTTTATACGGGATTGAAATTGATAGCATCGCTTTTAATGCGACGCTGTCCAAATCAGTTGAAAAAGCAGTAAAGACAGTCGTTATCCAATTAAAAAAGGAGATTGAAGAGGCACTAAAGCTTATGGCATGAGTTTATGCCATAGGGGTTTTCTTCCCAACCGATATTTGATAGATAATCGTTTTCTATTTTAAAGTGCCAAAGGCTTTACTTCTCCACCATACTGCATCGCGCGTTTCATTACTTTGCGTCCATAAAAATATCGAGCAATGACGTGGGTTACAAATTGATTGACCAGTTGCGGCAAGAAAGGCATAGGGCGCAAGACATCAATGATTAATACGGCACGATAATCATCACTTGTATTTCTTACTTCATGTGGCCAGGAATCATCAAAAAGTACTGCTTCTCCTTCTTTCCAGGTATAAGGCTGGTTATTCACTAAAATTTGTGGTGGATTGTTTTTGGGAACATGAATTCCCAAATGATATCTTAGATAGCCAATATAAGGGCCTTCATGTAGGGGAATTGATTTTCCAGGTTCTAAAATCGAGAAAAAAGCTTGTATAAGATGGGGTATTCCTTCCAATAAATTACAAAGTGTCGGGCATAATAAACGGGCTTCCTTGAGTTGATAACCAAGAAGATACAGCATGAAAACATTCCAGTTTTTTTCTGTGGTGTTTGATATGGCAGACTCTCCGGGATCTATGTCGTGGTAGCGTGGAAATTCTTTCACATTCGCTTGTACATTTTCGAATTCCTTTTTGATATCGGGAAAATGGCGTGTTATGTGATTTAATTCTGGGAAAGTTTGATCAATATCAAAAAAAACCGGACGTTGATTATATCCTACATAGCGCCCATAAAAGTGATTCAATTTACTCTTGAAATAATGATAGTCTACCATTGCTTATTCCTTTATTTTATTTGTGATAATAATTAGGTGCCGAATGTTCGACTATCCTTGGGAAATTAGCTATTTTAAAATGAAGTGTGAAGAAATGGAAGTTTAAAAAATGCTCGTTTTTATGCTGAGGTATCCTTTCAGGTTTTGGAAATTGTTCTTGGCATTAAGCTTATTCTCAATGGCAGTTAGCACATAACATTTATCGCTGTGGCTTAAAAAATACTGATAAGAATTTCCTTTTTCTTGTTATTTTTCAGCTATTACGGTTGGGAAGAGATGGGCCTCGTCATACAGAAAATGAATATTCTTGAAGCCCGCCAACTCGAGTTGTTTTTGGGTTTGTTGGGATGAGCAATAACACTGGAATTTTGCATTCAAAATATCTGAAAAAATAATTCTCTGCAGTAATAAATCCTCTGGATTAATTTTATTCAACATCCATTCGCATTGTGCACTCAGGTGAGGAGGATAGGTTAAAAAACTGGTTACTAACTTTCCTCCTTTTTTTAGGGCTGTATGGAATTGCTGGTATAAATCAAGGACTTTATTATCATCTGGTTCATAAATGTTTAACCCGTTGCTGGAAATGAGGTCGAATTTTTCTTGAATATTGAGTTCCCAGGCATTACGACAAACAAGCGTTGTGAATTTGTCCAGCTTTTGTTG
This sequence comes from Legionella pneumophila subsp. pascullei, assembly GCF_900637585.1. Classification (NCBI taxonomy): domain Bacteria; kingdom Pseudomonadati; phylum Pseudomonadota; class Gammaproteobacteria; order Legionellales; family Legionellaceae; genus Legionella; species Legionella pneumophila. The sequence continues at coordinate 2,783,857 of NZ_LR134380.1, read as the reverse complement.
TTTTGCCAAGATCTTGGCATCATCTAATGCTGCCGGGTCATAATCTATACCAATGAGTCGGATGTTGTTAATGCCATTGAAATCAAGATAAAGTAACTCCCCTAACATCCCACAGGGAATAGAAGCAAGGGTCGCACCATTAAATAGGGCTTTCTGATTTTCCTGTAAAAATAACTCAAAACGTTGTTGGGTTGCTAACATTGTTGGTGCCTTGTCCAATAAGAAACGTTCCATGTCTGATAATGGCTCGCCACTATTGTTTAACCCGGTTTTTCTTCCGAACCATGGATGAGTCAACATATAATGGGTCCAATACCCATTGATGCCCTGATTTTTTATTAGAAATTGACCAAACCCAAATTGACTTAATTCTTGAAGAATTTTAAGCTGTGTTTCTACCGTGACATGTGCCTTATCACCCTCTTTTATTATTCTTTCCTTCATTTGTTTTATAACGCTATTCAGATGAAATGAATCGGTGTTATGAGAAATGATATGTTCTTGTTTTGACATGAAGGCTCTCTGGATAATCTTTTAAGTTTTAATTGCTGTGAGTTTAAGATAAGAAAATGGATTTATTTTATAATTCAAACTCACAACAATTATACTTAATATTCTTGAAGATTCGTAGACTCTTACCCTTGACAAAAGCTTGGATAATATTAAGAAGGTTTATCAAAAGTGCTGTAAATATACCCTGATATTGGGTTATCCGGATCGGTGAATTCAGGATATAACTCGGTAACCGTTTCATGTATTTGGTTTATATCGCTTCTGAGCAGGTAGCCATTATTTTTTTCAAACATTTTTTCTGCTGTAAATGCTCTTATTTCATCTTTATAGCTGACTTGTTTTGACGCTTCTGTTTCCAGTTCCTTATCATAAAGATCTGAATTTAAAAAATGACAGACTTCATGAATTAATGTTTTGGCAATTTCTTCAACGCTTTTTGTCGAGCTGATATAAATATGTTGGTGATCATAAATAATACCATCCAGTTCTTTCTCAATTTTACGTACTGCCGACATTGTAGGCGGGAAAGTTTTTGGAAGAGTAGTATGATAGTCCTTTTTCATAATGGTTTTCATTCTCTGGTAATGATCTGGGGTAAGTTGAAAGAAAGTACTTACTGTGATTTGATTGGAATTTATGACATCAAGCACTAATCTTGCGACAAAAGATTGATTTTGTTTTATCAGGTTGATTGCATCCTGCAATTTTTGCTCGAAATTGTTTTCATCAAAAGCCTGGTTTTTTTCAAAAAAATTGAATTGAGACATTCCTTTTCTCCTATTATCCAGTATTAATGATTACTTCCATGCAATTTCATAGTAACCTTTCTTCAATTAATGAACAATACTGAGGGTAATTTTTCAAAATGATCAGTTTTATTGCTAAATAATTGTTGTATAATTTTGAAAAATTAATTTGAGAGTAGAAAATGTATATACAAAAATTAAAAGAAATGTTTGCTCAAATGGTAATTAAGAAAAATGCTAATCTTATTCCAGAATATTATCATAGGGAGTTTTTACTCTATACCAATGACATAGTGACAGACTATGATGAATTTCTAAGCTCACATCAACAATATTATGCGACTGAAATTCAATATCAAGTTGAGTATGATGAAGAGACTTTTCTTGAGCAAGGTGAAAAAATAGCCGGGCGGGTATTTATTACCACCACTCGACCTAATGAGCCTGCCAAGAGAATTGAAGTCATATTGATTGCTCAATATAAAGATGAAAAAATTTATCGATTATGGGAATTAACTTATCCGGACTGGTCCAAGTTACCTGCCTTTTCAAATCAGCTAACCTAGGAAATTATTTTTTTCTTCCGAACAGGGTAATATCAGAGAGGTTAAATATTGTGGTATTGAGTTAGGACTTCCTGATTGCGTAAGGATTATATTATTTAGTAACAAATTTATGACTATACTTAAAATATAGCTCAATTGATATAAAACACTTTGTCTATGAAAGGAATCATATTCAACGAATTTCTCAATTTTGTAGAAAAAAGTGAATCCTACACTCTGGTAGATCAAATTATTATGGATAGTCATTTGAAGTCCCATGGAGCCTACACGTCTATCGGTACATACTCTCCCAAGGAATTATTTCAATTGGTTAAAGCGCTTGGTGTGAAAAATGGCAAACCAACATCAGTGATTTTACAAGAATATGGAGAATATTTGTTTGAGGTTTTTGCAAAAAAATATCCTCAATTTTTCAGGAAAAAAAAAACGGTGTTTCAATTTTTGGAAGAGCTTGAAACACATATTCATTTCGAAGTGAAAAAATTGTATGACCATACTGAATTGCCTCATTTTGAATGCCAATATCTCAGTCCAAATCAATTGGAAATGATTTACACTTCTTCACGTTCTTTAGCCGATTTTGCGGAAGGTTTAATAAGAGGTTGTATTAATTATCATAGGGAAAATATTAGTATTGTACGTGAAAATCTGCTTGCAAAAACGGGCTTTAAGGTAAGATTTATATTAACGAAAGGCGATCCTGATGAGTGATTACGAAGTATTGTTACGCCATCTTGATAGAGAGATACGCGCAAGGAAAGAAGCTGAAGAAATAAGTGAAAAAAAAATATCCGAGTTATATCGTTTTGCCCAGCGTCTGGAAGAGAGTTTAAAAGCTCAAAAAGAAATAAGTAAAAAATTAAAAGAGAAGACCAAGGCATTAAAGCTGCAAATCGCTAAAACAGAAGAAGAACGCAATGCCAAAAGTACTTTACAAACCATATTAGAAAGCGCAATTGAATATTCAATCATTGCAATCAATTTGAAAGGCGTTATCCTAGTTTGGAATGAAGGGGCCAGGCGAAATTACGGCTATGAGGCTCATGAATTAATAAACAAAAAGAGCATCGAAATTTTGCACACAGAGGAAGATATCCAGTCGGGTAAAGTAAGAAAATTTTTTCAAACAGTACGTCGGGAAGGGAAGGCGGAAGAAATATTTCAAAGGGTGAGAAAAGACGGATCCCAGTTCACTGCTTCTGTTACTATGAGCATACATCATAATTCAAAAGGAAAAAAAGTAGGTTACGTCATTATTTCAAAAGATATTACCGAAATTAAAAAGTTTGAAGAAAAGCTGATTAAAAGTAACCAGAATCTTGAAGAATTTTCATACATTATTTCCCATGATCTAAAAGCACCGCTAAGAGCTATTATTCAATTGGCAACCTGGATTGAAGAGGATTGTGGAAATAAGCTGGATCCTTCTTCCAGAAAAAATCTTCAATTGCTTAGAGAACGTAGTCATCGCATGAGCGGCATGGTAGATGGCTTGTTACAATATGCGCGGGCAGGACGGGTCAATATGGAGATAGAATGGGTAGATACTAAAGAGTTAATTCAAGAAATAATGGATATTCTTAATCACGATGAACAATTTACTATCATAGTTCATGAGTCCATGCCCCAACTGCCAACTGCCAAATTACTTCTAAGCCAGGTTTTTTCTAATCTGATTGCAAACAGCATGAAACACCATCACTGTAAAACGGGAACTATCGAAATTGGTGTTTTGGATAGATGTTCGTTTTATGAGTTTTATGTGGCAGATGATGGTCCAGGCATTGAGCCGGTGTATTTTGAGAAAATATTCAGAATATTTCAAACTTTAAAATCCAAAGATGAGGCAGAAACTACTGGCATAGGATTAACTATAGTAAAGAAAATTGTAGAGTCTCAAAATGGGAAAATTGAGGTGGAATCAGAGTTGGGTAAAGGAGCAAAGTTTTCATTTACATGGCCTAAAATACCTCATCAATAAAGGTTTAGGTCTATAATTAATTTAGAAATAAAAAATAGAATATTGTCTCACGGAGAATAGTGATGGACCTCGCAGCTGATAAAATAGATATTTTGTATTTGGAAGATGATGAGGTCGATATTCAGTCCGTTGAGCGTGTATTCCATAAAATAAGTTCATTAATCAAGATTCAAATAGCTAAAAGTGGAAATCAGGCATTGGACATGCTTTATGGTCGAAATAAAGAAAATAAAATTCATCCCAAGTTGATTCTTCTCGATATTAATATACCTAAAATGAATGGTATTGAGTTCTTAAAAGAATTACGAGCTGATTCTCAATTTACAGATATTGAAGTCTTTGTGCTTACAGCAGCCTATACTAGCAAGGATAAGCAGGCGTTTGAGCCTTTGAATATTCGAGGCCATTTAATTAAACCGCTCGATTATGGCGAGGCCATTAAACTATTTTGGATATTACAATCCATGTAGACACTATTCCATTAAATGGTTTTGTAGCTGCCTGGTTGACTTAATGTCATATTGTTTTCAGAAGCCTGTTTTAATGCAGTTTCTAACGTTTGTTTTAGTTTAGGGTCGGCGTTTGGATGTTGTTTTAAATATTCTTTGGTCAAATTATTTAAATCAGGATCCTGAGGATTTTCTTTAAGGGCTTTGGCTAATTCATTGACTTTTTCAACTCTCATATGTTTGGTAAATTCCTTGTACTCCTTTTTAACAGATTCTTTGTCGCTTTCAGTTAATTTATCAAACCCTCCCACTTCTCTGGCTTTTTGACATAATAGTATCCCCTCTATGTTGGAGCGGGAATTGGCTATTGTGCAATTGTCATTTTTTTGTCCTTTTTGTTTGATGTGATGAATAGGTTCCTTGTTTCCAGCAACCGCTTTAATTTGAGACATAATTTCTTCATGAGAAGCACCATTCGAATGTCCATTTGCCATGTTATTGGCAAACTCGGATGTAATTTTACTGGAATCCTCGATTCGGAAGATATGAGTACCATGTTCATTGCTCTTTGCTCCCAGACCGCGATTGGTATATACCAGGTAGCCAGATTTAGAACCAGGGCCGTCAGGTACATATGATAATCCCATGGCATGGCCTTTACAGCTAACAGGAATTGTGGTGAGTTCACCGCCTTGAATGCGTCTTGCAAGATCGTTTCCTGCTTCCGGATTTCGTTGCGGTGTGCTAAACTTGAATGCCGATGCCTCATTTGAAAAATGGAAAGCATTGGCTATTTCCTGAAAATTCTTATTATCAGGATGAGATTTGGCAAAATGACTGACAGAATCTGTCATCAATTGATAAGTTGGTGCTATATGGCCGAATTGGGAGGGAGTGCCATCCACACTGGTTGTTTTTATACCTAAAACCAGACCAAAATTTTTGACAGGATGCAATTTTTCTTTTTCAGGGGGCAGTGGTGGGAATCCAAATTCTTTAGCAGCCTTACTGTCAAGCGCAATTTCAAAGACGGCTTTTTCTATCGGGCCTGCTTTTGCTCCGTTATCCAGAAAATACTTTGCCGTAGTAAAGTCTTGCTTTTGCAAGGCATATTGCAAAGGACTTTGTCCTTCTGAGTTTGTGGCTTGAATTAATGCGCTTTGTACGCTGTCATAACCACTTTCTTTAGAAATTTTGCTTAATTGTTCTTTAAATAATTCACCTTGGAGTTTTAAAGACATTAATTCGATAAGTAAACGAAAAAACATCTCATTGTCTGCTTTCGTTTTATTGAGTATTTCAGTTTGCAGGGACATTTTTTTTCGTAGTTCATCGAGTTTGGTTTGTTCCATTGTTGACTCATTCATCTGTTTAAGCATATCCATTGGAATACTTAATTTATCCAAACTTTTATCGGTGGTTGAAATTTTTGAGTCAGGTGGAGGAGTCAACATAGAGCACCTTGATTAGTTGAACTATATCAATATTATACATCAGGACTTTCTAAAATCCCCAATTTCTTTGTTAAAAATGTTTTTAATTCGGTCATTTAGTTTATCTAAGCCCCTCATTAAAAACATTTTTTGCCTTAACCTGGGAGGTAAGTTGTATGCATAATAAAAACTGTCTAAAAAAGACCGGATTTGTCTTTATTAATGATTAGACGGTAGATATTTTGATGTTAGAGATTCAGGTTTTTCCTGTGTTGCGTATCTCTTTTCTTTACAACCAAAAATACTATACAACAAGAGACTCAAGCAGGATCTTTGCTGTGAATGAGATGGGCTATCTATTTCATTTCGTCTAGTATAATCGGGTGTCTCAAGCAAACGCTCTTCTTCCGGAGGAACTTTTTTTACCGGGGGTTTTTTGTAATGCTCAATAAACACCTCTTCAGCAAATCCTGTTGATTTAATAACAAAATCAAGCAATTCTTTTGGAGTAGGAGTTTTATATTGGGAGATAGTAACATTTGAACTAAGTCCAACGGGGTCGGATTTATTCCCGGAATCTCTTGAAAACCATTTTACTAATACACTTTTTTCGTAAAGATTGCTAATGCCTTCTGAGGTTGGATAAAATACTGGCTCTTTAGGCAGTTCCATACAAATTGCACAATAAAACCAATCCAAATCCACTACTTCAAGTAGTTTTAATTTTTGCTCTAAAATTTCTAACATCATTTTGGCATCTGGCTCAACCACTTTTAAATCTTTAGGGACGCTGTCTTTATAATAAAGCATCTTATCCGGGTCGTTTTGTAGATAAACAATTTTCGTCATAACATCTCCAAAGAATATTACTTTAAACAACATTAGTAGTGAGCAAACATGAGAAAAAGTGTGCTTTATTGTGACACCGATGTCAATTTAAAAGTTTGATAATGGTCATGGATTTCCTACCGGAAATCCGGATTGGCTATTACGATTTTATAAAGTTCTTTGCATGGCAAGATGTGGAATACCATCTTCCTCATAAATCTCTCCATAACCTTTAAAGCCATATCCTTCATAGAATTTTTTCAAGTAATTTTGAGCAGAGCATTGGATACGAATACCGGGGTAATGCAGATCACAATAAGACAATAACTCGCGTATCAGTTTTCTTCCATATCCTTTAGAGCGCACTGATTTGGCTGTAACAACACGGCCAAATGTGAGATGGTTTTCGATCTCAGTTGGAAGAAACAGGCGCAAATAAGCCACGAGAGAATTTTCTTCCAAACCCAATAAATGGATGGAAAAAAAATCTTTGCCGTCTGGATCCAGGTAGGAACAGTGCTGTTCTACTACAAAAACGTTCGCTCGCAATGCCAGAATGTCATAGAGCTGCTGGCTTGTTAAGTCTGAAAACTCATACCATTTAAATTGAAGCATGAAATACTCCTAATCCAGAAAAAATATGCCATGCATTATGCTGAAGTTATGATTTTATAATCAAGTAGAGTAATTACATCGGGTAAAATTTCCAGAAATTGATTCCAGTAAAATCATTATCGAAATTATCTTTAGTAATTAGTGTAAATTCAGATATTATGGTGAAGATTTTTTTAACAGGGAGTATTTATGTCGTTTAATAATTTCTTAAAAACATTTAATGAATTTTTATTAGAACAAGGTGGTACCACTTATCTGGCTATTGACCATTATTTGAAAGGGAAAGACAAACCCCTTAAATCTGTTTTTTTTTCACCCTATTCATCTGCCTCTAATTTTTTATACAGAGCAAGTCATGTGGTAACAGCACCGATTAGTTTTTCTATTATTACTATAGAACTTGTTGCGTCGTCTCTCTATTTGAGCTTAAAGTCTCTTAACAACTTAGTTTTTTCTGATAAAAACGCTGCAAAGATTCGTATTATTGATAGTATTGTGCATTTTGCTGTTTCTCTTATTACTGCAATTGGCGTGATTGTTAGCCCCATTGTTAATTTGATTGATTTGATTGGGGGGGCAATATCAACTATGAGAGTAAAAAGTGAGACAGCTGAACAGATGAAGCCATCTGTTCTCTAGTTTTTGTCAGATTTGAATTAAGTAGGTGTTGTGATTACATCCCTTAATCAGCATTTCGCAATAGTCAGGCCGCAACAGGATTCGGTTACTGAATTAATATGATCAATTCCTGTGGCGGCACTTCGACTTAATACATACAATGGATTAAAAATAAGGGACATTAAGGTCGAGAGTAAGGCAACACAAGCCATACCTGTAGCGACAATAGATCCGGCAGCAGTGGCTTTAAATGATGAGACAGTTTGTTCTCTCAGCTCGGATCTAGGAACACATATCGCAAAGATCAATGCAAATGGTGATAGAATTAATGCCCCCACCAAGTGGATTATCGCTTTCAGCAAAAAACCTGCCGTGTGAACACCTAGCCAAAGAGGTTTTTCAATAGGCCTTACTGCTAATGTAGCTAATGAATCTATCGAATGAATGGGTTCTAAATATTTTCTTTGTGGTATGGGTATAGCATCAGAGTATTTGGCACGAATGTTTTGATAATAACGCCAATCGTCTTCGACATGGGAAAAAAATGATCTTTGAAAAGCCACTGGAAACTCCTTGTTATTGAATCAGCGAATATTAAAAAAAGTGGCAGTATTTGTAAATAATAGGCAAGTTATTCATTTTTCAAATTTTGGAGTTTCCTTGCTACAGAGAAAACAAGAGGTTTTTCTGGGGTTTATTTATGCTCATAGTGTTATTAATTTTGTCTTAAGCAAACTATATTACAATGGCGCCAAAAGAGTTTAACATGCAAGAGTATAACGAAATTGAAAGACCAATTAGCCAAGATATTCGAAAAATATCCCTTTGTTCATTTAGATAAATCAGGTGAGTTATCAATAATTGTGCCTTTAACAGGTGCGGCCAGCATTTCCGACAATTTTACTGCTGATGAAGCCAACCCGATTTTTCTTTATTTATTTGGCGATAATACCTGCAAATCGGATTTAGAAAGAAGAACTTTTTTTTACGGTAAGCGGAAACCGGGAAACCATCACTCTACAAAACCTTTTACCGAATTGTTCTCAAGTCTGATTGAAGAATTAAATAGCCTCAAATCGTCCCCTGAAATCACCGTGGATGAGCAACTTTTTCTTGAAACCATCATAGCGAATCTTAATGAGTTAAAAGAACAAGCTCTCGTTTTTAGAAAAGGAAATCCAGGTTTTGAAGACATGAAAAATGATTTTAATCATAGCGATGAAATCATGGTATCAAAGAGTGAGTTTGTTGTAACGGTATATCCTGACAGAGTGCGACAATTTGATTTGCCCAATGTAATGAGTCTGAGAAACACCAATGAGTCCCGCTACAAGCAATTACTTGCCCAGTCTAATATTAATCAATGTCTCGAAGCGCTGTCTCATGTGCAAAAATCTGTTGCCGAAGATAACTTGGACTTGATTGCTGATGCGCTTGGAAAACTGGATTCTGACCCAGTAGATTACTTATGCAAAAAAGATAATAAAGATCCCAAAACTTTATTTAAAGCAGTTTATGAAATCCTGCAAAAACAGGATACCTCTTTGGAAAATCAACAATCGGCTGTTTTCGAAGTCATGGAAAGCAATTTGGCGGCTGCTTTTGGAGAGAACGAAGACTACAGTACCTGGAAAAAGGAAGAGGTAGTCGATGCCATTAAATCAATATTTAAACAAGCCAATTTGCTGACTGAACAATCAGGAACCAGGCAAAAAACATTTGCAGACGTCTATAATCAGGCTTTTGATAAATATAAAGAAAGCACTAATGATGATTCTGAATCAGGATGTAAACGCAGGAACACTTATCAATTGTTTATTTTACAAACGTTTCTTTATTTATGTTCTTTGCAGTTGCGTTTAAAAAACAAGGAAAGTGCAAAAAAAATCCTTGGCATGTTCGAAGATAGGGATACGTTGAATAATTTGGTATTAAAATTATGTACTGATGAACAAGTGTTTATGAAAATGATGGCAGATGAATTTGAGCTGTCTTCTGCAGAATACGCATCTATCGCTGAATCGACTTATGGCATTGTCTTGGCTCATATTGATGCTGAACATTTTGACGAACTAAGAATAGCATGCAGTGCTCAGTTGCTCCACGATTCGAATTATATCGTGATGGGAGGACGTCTTTGTTGGAGCACCAGCCCTATTAATGAAGAGGGTAATATACGAAGTTTGGAGCAGCAAAAGAAAATTTCATCTACAAATTTTGAGATTTTTTATAATCAAAGACAATTTTATATTGATAAATCAAGAGAGTTTCAACAGTTAAAAGCTCTACTGGATAAAGACGTGAGTGATGACGGGATAGCTGAATCTGTGGTGGCAAAAATTCGCTATCTGACAAAATATCAAAAGTCACGAATCTTAAGCGAAGTTATTCAAAAAAAGAAATACGAACATGCAAAACTTTTAATTGAAAACTACGCCAATCTTGTTTTCCCATCTGTGTTTATTGCGGTGATAAAGAGTAGACCGGTTAATACTGATTTGATTCGAGCGTTTCTTAAAGCAGACTCTCGCCATGCGGTGAATATTGACGGGAAAGATTTAATTCAGGCAGCAAAAAATGGAGATTTCGAACTGGTTAAAATCATTATAAAGCATAGACCGGATTTATTGGAGTCCAAAGACTCTTTCCAACAAACTCCTTTGCTTTGGGCTTGTGCTAATGGTCATGTGGATATCGTGGAATATTTGATGGATTCAGGTGCTGATATCCATGTCAGAACAATAGTGACGCAGAATCATCGCTATAAAATAGGAGAAGCCCCAACAGGAGGAAGGACTGCGCTTGATTGGGCACGATGTTACGATAAAAGCGATCCGGTAAAGTCATCAAAGATGGTTGCCTTATTTGATACTTATTATCAGCGCATTGAAGATAATTTTAAGACAAATACTGCTTATAAGGATCAATTCAACAAGGCTCATTTAACCCAGGCGATAAATAATGGGGATTTAAAATTAATCGCATTGTTTTTAAAGTATTGTCCACACCTTGAAAAGCTCTTTACTAAAGAAGATGAAATACGTGCAAAACAACAACATGATCAACTGATACTGCGCTCGCAAATTATGCCGTATCAGAATTCATTCAATAAGCTATTGGACGAATTACAAAGAAAAGCAGAATTACTGAGTAAAAAATATAGTTCTCTTCATGTAGCAACCAATGTTATGCAAGGACTAATTAATGATTTATCCAAAGTAAGAAATGATTTTTTTATGAATGAAATCACTCCTCAATCATTTCAGAAATTTGAAAGGAAATGTAAGAAAGTTCTGGATGAGGCCAGGCCTGTTTTATCAACTCATCGCGGTTGGCATGGCTATCCTGATTTTGTTAGAAGAATTTTAGGAGTTTTTGCAAGCATAGCAGTTATTCCTGCATTGGTTGTGCACTTTTCATCTACAAAGGGATATATAGGAGTTTTCTTTTCTAGCAAAGAAAATATAAAAACAGATTCTTCTGAAAAAATGGATGCATTCACCAATAATCTGGAAACACTCAAAACAGAAATAGCCAATAAGCTGGCTTAGCTGGATAGTTTAACCATGGAAACTAAGTGTTTTGTCAATTCTACTTGGGTTCCGAACAGAGGGTTCTACGGAACCCTTGATTTTTGTTTTAATAAAACACTTTATTTTCAAACTTAAACCAGATACGATGTAAAGAAGTATTATGATTTAGTTTAATATGAAACCAATCGACTTAAAGGAATATCTCCAGAAATTAAAATTAGGTTTTCAAGTATTATCTGATTTACCTCTAGAAGAACAAATTAAATATCTAAACAGTATCTATTTGGCACATGTCAAAGCTTTTCCTTATTCCAATTTTGAATTACGTCGGGCTGGCAATCAACACCCTGTCCAAAGACAATCCTTGTCTTTTTTTAATTATAAAAAGCTGCTTTCTTCAGAACACGGAGGGTATTGTTACCAAAGTGCCGGTCTGTTGTTTGATGCATTAATGCAATTGGGATTTAAGACGGAATATTGTGCGGCGCATGTTCTTATTGGCGAACCTGTGAATTCTCCTAAGGTACTTGCGTTACCTGCTACTCATCTTGTTTTAGTAGTAATTCTGGGAGACAAAAAATTTCTTCTAGATCCGGGATTGGGCGCTTCTGCTCCAAGGTTTCCGATATTGATTACAGAAAAAGACGAGCCTATTTTACAAGGCAAGGAAGAATTTAAATTTTATAAGCAGGATGGTGTGCATGTTCTGGAGAGAAAAACCAGTCAAGGGTGGTTTCGATTGATGCAGACTGATTTGCTCACGATAGATCTTAAAACGGTAGAAATGAACTTGCTAAAATTGGAGCGTTATCCGGATACAATTTCTATTCGAGATAATAAAACGGTTGTTGGAGCTATTACTGAACATGGACGTAAATCGTTGGTTTGGGATGCCCAATCGAATCAATTGAAATTTTCAAAACATGAAGTTGATGAAGTCATTCAAAAAACTTTAACCAGTTTTGAGGAGGGGGTGCAAATACTGGTTAAGGAGTTTGATATCGATCATATTTCAGCGCAAGAGTTGAAAATTTACTGTACTGAAACAAACCTTCCCCAGCCGATAAAGCCCTGGACTGTGGACTTCCCCCTTGATCAAACGGAGTTAAAAAAAATGGAAGAAAATTTAATTTTCAGACTATAGAAAGTGGTTTGTATTTGTTTTTCCAGGCTGGTTCAGCTCATCATAGCTTATGTTTTTATTAAAATACCTGCTTGTATTTATGCTGCTAGCCCTTCTAACAATAAAATAAGCAAAAATCCAATGAAAAAACATAAAGTAATGTAAGGGGTTTCACGAACCTCATGGGCTTCAAGCAATAACTCCTCAGTGACCAGATAAAGTAATGCCGCAACACCAAATGATAAAATTCCATTGGTAATCGATTGTGGTAAATGAATTAATAAACTGGCGCCCAGAGCAGCTCCCACAGGGATCAATATGGCCAAAATGACACTGGTTAACAGACGAATTGGCACGTTCACTTGTCTTGCCCCTAAAGTGGCGGTCGTCGATAATCCCAAAAAGAAAATTTCAATAGCAAGAGCAATAGCGATAAGAATTCCTCCTCGTTCGCCAGCCAAAAAAGCAACCCCAATTAAGATACCATCTATCAATAAATCAATTCCAACTGCGGTTAATAATCCCCAGGATAGACCTGTTTTTTCTTGTTCAAGATCTTCGAGCCTGTTAGTCAACCATTTTAGGAATAACATGCCCAGAATACCTACTGAAAAGCCAATAATAAGAGCAAGAGGATCATGGTATGCTCCGATTTTGGGTAGCAGTTCTTTTGCTACAGCAGCAAAAACAACACCCGCAGCAAAATGTTGGGTGGCGCTGGTTATTGAACTACTGGGACGGTAAATGCTCGCGATCCCCCCACCGATTAACATCAAGACGGCAGGTAATAAAGAATAGAGGGTAATAAGCGAAATGGATGGGGTCATAAGAGATATTCTTTAAGGTAATATTAACAGAATAATCAACTAATTAGATTAGTTCAAGAATAACAGATGCTACCCCATTGTTAATTATTTATGATTGCACCGTAGATAGCGGTAGAATGTTCTGTCATATAGGCCCATAGACGATCCCCATAGGAAAAATGCCACCACTCTCTGGGGTAATTAACAAAACCATGCTTAGTCAGTATTTTCAGCATTAGAATACGATTTTGCATAACTTCTTCAGAAATGAGTTTTGAATCGGTTTCGCATAAATCAGGATCGACGATCAACCAATCCTTTGCGGCCATTCCAAGATTAACCAAATTACCATTGCTATCAATGAGTTCAATATCGATTGCAGCCCCGGTGCTATGTGGTGGTACATTGGCTGTACCATCTAAATGGATTACTGGAGAAACCAGGCGACACGTCGCATCAAATAAATCCTCGTAGGAATCGTATTGTTTGCTTTGACGCAGGTTATCGCATTGTTGGTTAAACAGAATTTCCTGAACAGACAGACTGCGTAATCCTTCATATAATCTAAAACGCCAGCCATTGGGCAGGTCATTTTGTGCCAAACATAATTTTTGATATACAGTTTTACGTATTTTGGTGTAGTCATTTGCGGTTAAGGGTGTTTCTGGAGGTGGTCCATAAACAATAATATTTTGGTTCTTAAGATCAATGAGTTCTTCACCGCATTCTTTGATAGGGATAGATAGTATTTTTTTATCTGCGATATGCGTTATGGGTTTCATTTAAAAAATTATGGCTCAAAATCCAGTATCTGTTGATAATTGCTCTATAATCACTACGTACTGTGGCTTTTCCGCAGTATCCCGAGAGTTTATAGGTATCACGGACTAGCCGTGGCACCTAGGCGTTTTTAGATTATATTATAAAATGGATTATCAATAGATTCTAATGGTAATTCAATTGTAACGAATTTTTTTCAGATGGGTTTTTCATGAGATCATAAATACTGTCACGTAGTTCTACTGGAACATTATTTGAAAACACAGTTCTCACCGTGTCATTCTCTCTATCCATAGCCAGTTGGATCTGCTGTATAGAGCCATAAATATTTTTATGATAGAGGTGATTCTCATATTTTTCAAATTCACCTAAGCCTCTGCCATTTCCTACATAAGTAAACCCGGCCCTTTTTAGTAATGTTTCAATTTCAGTGATCATTATAATACTCAACAAATAAATAGGGGGTCGATTATATTGATAAAATACAACAAGATCAATCAACGAGCATATTACGATTTATTGCGCCACCTTGTTTTAGTGTTTTTCATGAGGATTGTCAGGAACAGGGTATGCTATGAAATTGATAATTTTCCATTGATTTTGCGAATCTTTTAGAAAGACATCTAATCCTTCATCTTGCGTCTCGGAAATGAGTTTTCCTTGCTCAAATATTTGCAAGTACCAGGTAATTCTTGCAACAGCAAGATGGCCTGAGCGATAGACATGTTTTAATTTATAATGATATTGGTAATTTTTCCTTGTTTGCTGAAATATTTTTTTAAAGCCATTACAAATAGACGTGTAATTCTTTTGCGGAGCACCCTGATAATTGGCAACCAACGATTTTGAAAATAAAGCACAGGTTGGCGTCAGTTTTTTTTGATTAAATGCCAAAGTCCAGTCAGTAAATATTTTTTCAAATAAAACAAAATCATTGTTTTTATTGGCTGCATAAAGATTGGAGGAGCCTGAAGAACAGATTATCAAGAGAAACAATAAAGAACGAATGAAGCGATTCATATTGATTTGTGAAACTCAAAGAAAAGATTAACTTAACAAATTCCTCCAACCAATGACAGCAAAATCTTAATGTTGTTTTTATTTGATTATTTATAATTTATACATAAAATTCATTGTAAGTTCATTATGAAATATTTAAGATCAGCCTGTCTTCTGTTAAGCTCTACTTTGCATTATTTACACTTTACAGCTATTGGAGGAGGCTCGGTATGGGGTTATCAGCTCAGCAAAAAACGGCCATAAAATCTTACTTCGAATCCAACTTTAATCTGTTTTTTGGAATTCCGACTGAACGTAAAGAAGGTGATTTAACACCAAATGAACATGTGATGGTATTGCAATACATGCAATTTTATTTATTAAAACTACCCATTGAGCGTTTGGATGAAGAGTTAGTGAACAAACAAATTAATGGTGATGATACGGTAGGTGTTTTATTAGAAGATTTTCTGGGCAATAACCTTTCTCCAATGAATCCAGATGCCTATTTTCATAGTCAAAAAAACTTTATCCAGATGGGTAATACGGAAGATCCTGCCAAACCGGAAGATATAATCCAGTATTTAATAGAAGTCATAGAAAATATGTCACAACAAATGGATCATGGTTATTTAAAAAAAGAAAGTGATCCCAGGATAGAAAAAAGCAATAGCTCTTATGCATCGAAAGTACTAAAGTGGGGGTTATTTGGAGGAGCTGCTTTAGCTATTACTTATGCTGTCAGCAAATTGTCTGATAAAAACCATGCCAATAGTTTGTGAAATCAAAAATATTCAGTTTTGGGTAATGGAATATCAATTTCCTGTGGACTACTCGAAGTAAGTTTTATAACCAAACAAGACCGCGCCATTTTATAAGAGTGGAGCCAAAAACCAGGAGCCTTTGGCACTATTTAGTCAAATATTCCTTAAAAAGCTCGAAGTCAATGATATTATGAATTCGATTTCGGTTAAACAGAAGAAGTAGTATTCTGTACAAACCTATCTACTGATAAGGAAGTCAGAAATGATAAGATATTTTTTTAAAGCTCTATTCTTTTTCGTCGGTTTTATGAATCAAGTTTCAGCTCTTCCCTGGTTTGAGCATGAGAATGATTTCAGAAATAATAACAAACTGAGATATAGGGCTCATGATGAAATCAAAAAAAGTCAAATAGATTTTTCTGGCATATGGAGCGGGCAATGTGATAATAATCCGGCTGTGGGTTTAACTATCAAACATACTCGAGATCACATTTCTATTTCATATGGATTTATGGAAGAAAAATATATTCTGGGTGAAGTCCGAGCAGAGTCATCCTCTCGTTTATCTTTATCCGAAAGCGGCAATACCACTGTGAGATGGAATCATGATAACACAGCATTAATTTTTATTAATTATCATTTGTTCATCAATGAAACCGGAAGTCTGAATGTGTTTTTTAGTAAGGTTTCTATGGCATTGGAGCAAGAGCAACTGGTGGTCAAAGGGCAGCATTTTCAAACAGGAAATACGTTAGATGATATTAAACAAGAAACCATCTCATGTATTTATGACCGTAAATAATGTCATGGAGTAAATCCCTATATGATTAGTATTTTGCTTGTCATAGGGGATTTACGATGTAGTGAAATAGCATCAATTGCTCAAAAATTGTCGATCGAACTTTTTATTTTGATTTCTATTGTTTCAAAGAATAATTTAACATCCAGTGTATATTGTACTTATCAATCAGCATGCCGAAGTGCGCCCCCCAAAAAGTATCGGCAAGTGGTTGTACTACTGTTCCTTCCTGGCTGAGTTTTTTAAACAGGGTTTCAATTTCTGATTTCGTGCTGCAATCAATGTTGAGATGCACATTATTGCCTTGTTTTGCCTCACCACCGGGCCAATCAGATGCCATCAGAATGAAACTGTCTTTTCTTAAACAAGCATGCATGATTTCGTTTTTATCAGCTTTTTTATCACAAGTCCCTTCAGGTGAATCACCATAGGTCATTAGTTCTAATTCTCCTCCAAAACAATCCTGATAAAATGTCATTGCTTCTCGACAGGAACCGTTGAAAAGAAGGTAAGGTATTAGCGGTTTCATATATTCTCCTTTGATTGATTATTGCGGGACTTATGCAGCCCGAATTTCTTTGTTAAAAGTCATTTTTTGCTTCGGTCTTGGTGTTTTTTGTAAGTCCTATATTAATCTGCTGCAGCTTTCAGCTTTGCGATATCCATTTTTTTCATTTGCAGAAGCACTCTCATTACTTTTTCTGACCTTTGATGGTCACTCAGTAATTCAGCCAAGATACTGGGGACTATCTGCCAAGATAATCCAAATTTGTCTTTGACCCAGCCACAAGGGCCTTCTTCTCCACCCGCTGAGAGCTCTTTCCAGAAGTAATCCAACTCTTCTTGAGTATCGCAATTGACCATCAGTGAGATGGATTCGTTAAATTGAAATCCAGGGCCTCCATTAAGCGCTAAGTATTTTTGTCCATTCAAATTAAAGAGGATTGTCATCACACTGCCTGTTGGCTTTTTATGAAATTCAAATCCTTCACTGCCATAATAAGAAATTTTTTCAATACTCCCATATTTGAAAATCGAGATATAAAACTTCACTGCTTCTTCAGCATTATCATCGAACCAGAGACATGGAGTGATTTTTTGCATGTTTTTTTATCCTTATTTGTAGCTATTGAAAAATTTATCAAAGTTAATAGCGGTTATGTGGTTCATCCAAATTTAATTTTGGACCCTTAGGAACAATTCCCGTAGGATTAATGCTTAAATGGCTACGATAATAATGTTGTTTGATATGATCAAAATTTACAGTTTCCTTTATACCAGGAAATTGATAAAGTTCTCGTAAATAATTGGATAAATGTGGATAGTCGATAATCCGCTGCAAGTTGCATTTGAAATGACCATGATACACGGCATCGAAGCGAATTAAGGTTGTAAACAAACGCCAGTCCGCTTCTGTGAGTTGCTCTCCTATCAAATATCGTTGTATTGCCAATATGTTTTCTATTTGATTTAATGTTTTAAATAAAGCGTCAAATGCTTCTTCATAAGCTTTTTGAGATTTAGCGAAGCCGCACTTGTAAACCCCATTGTTAATATTTTCATAGACAAGCCGATTAATCTCATCAATTTTTTGGCGCCATTGTTTTGGATAATAGTCATAATCTGTGGAACTAAAGGCATTAAATTCGCTATTCAACATGCGCATGATTTCTGATGATTCATTATTGACTATTGTTTTCTTGTCTTTGTCCCATAAAACGGGAACTGTTACTCTACCGGTATAGTCTTTTCTGGCAGCCAAATACAATTCCTTGAGATAATGGATATGATTGATTTCATCTTTTGTTTCATTACCTGATTCGCCGTAACTCCAGCCATTTTTCCCCATCACTGGATCTGAAAAGGAAACAGAAATAATTTTTTCCAATCCTTTCAGTTTTCTCATGATTAATGTTCGGCATGCCCAGGGACAAGCATAAGATAGGTATAAATGATATCTATCAGGTTCTGCTTTAAATCCACTTGCTCCATTTGCAGTAATGTGCTGACGGAAACCGGATTCAGTGCGAAGAAAATGACCCTCTTTGTCTGTGTTTATATTATTTTCATCATGCCAAATGCCATCAATTAATATTCCCATTATGAATTCCTTATATATCAATAGCTTATTAGTATTTTTCTCAAATAATATTGAATATTGGCGCAGCAAGAATACGTCTTGTTTAATAACTACTTTTTAATGCATAATCATTGATAAATCGATTAATTCCTTTTGTATCAATAAATTTAAGGAAAAATTTATGTTCAAAGTAGCTGTGATTGTCGGAAGCCTTCGTAAAGAGTCTTTTAATCGTAAATTAGCGTTTGCCCTGGAGAAGCTTCAGCATCCTACATTTCAGCTATCTCATATTAAAATAGATGATATTCCTCTTTATAACCAGGATCTTGATAATAATTTACCTGAATCAGTCATGCGGTTAAAAAAAGAAATTACGGAAGCAGATGCTGTTTTATTCGTGACCCCGGAATATAACCGCTCGATACCTGGTGTATTGAAGAATATTATAGATTGGGGAACCAGGCCATACGGAAAAAATGTATGGGCAGGAAAACTAATGGCAGCTATTGGAACGAGTCCTGGAGTTATTGGAACTGCTGTTGCTCAATCGCATTTGCGAAGCATAATGGTTGCAATTGATGGAGTTTATTTTGGGCAACCGGAAATTTATCTTGTTTATAAAGATGGACTGATTGATAACAATTATTCCATTACCATAGAGGCTACGCGCAATTTTCTGCAAGGATTTATGGATCGTTTTGCCAAGGAAATTGCAAAACATAAATCCTCATAAGAATGCCAGGATATTTCTTAAAACAATGTTCTTGACAGACAACTACTGCATTGACATACCGTGTTCCATATTATCTATTTTGGCTAGCGCTCCATCTTTACCCACTTCATACTTTTCTTTATTTTTAAGATAATCCATAACTTCAGCATTTGTACCGTGAACAAATACCCCTTTACCATCTGAATAAACACGATGATCTATACTCGGATTATACATGTCAAATGCACGACCTTTTTCAGATTGAGATTTAAAAAAATCAACAGCCTCTTCCTTGCTATTAAAACTAAGTGCAAACCCACCCTCATGGGGTATAGGCTCCTTACCAAATTCATCTTTGTAATCTTTTAAAAGCTCAATCAGATCTGGTTTAGCTCCCTCAGAAAAAATATAATTGAGTTCGACCTCTTCTTTCAAAGATTCTGGATGAGCAATTATCTCATCTCTTAATTGATTGAAAAGTCGATTATACTCTTCCTCTTCCTGAAGTTGCCGTTCTTTTTGATGATGCAATTCTTTAAATCGCTTGATATTTGACTGCTTTACTTTATCTTCTTCAGTTTCCATGGCATCTCTAACACAATTCATTTTAAATCTATTTAAATTATATATTATTTAATATTTAGTGTGGTTTTAATAGAATATATTTTACACAAATTTGTCATTTGATACCTAGTCCAAGGGAAGTATGGCTAATGTATCGATTTAAAAGGTTACTTTGTAATAGTCAGTGTAAATCTGTTATTATTAAGCGCTTTTTGTATTTTTTATAATAAGTATTTTAACAGGAATACCATTAATTGAATTCTATTGGTTGGACAGAAAGACAAAGCCTTTTTCGATTATTTCCCCTCATTATCAGTATTTCTTTTGCTATGGATGTTTTTGTGCCTGCAATTCCAGAAATGAACCGTTTTTTCAAGACCGACAGTACAACGATGCAGGCTACTCTTTACTTGTTTATGCTCACTGTAGCTTTGGGACAATTATTGATTGGCCCTTTGGCCGATCGTTTTGGCCGCCGAAAGATAGCCTTGAGTATGGCACTTCTTTTTCTTGCGGGATCGTTGATCTCCGCGTTAGCCCCGACACTACCGACATTAATTTTTGCCCGTATAATTCAGGCAGCTGGAGCCTGTGGAACCTATTTGCTGTGCTTTATTATAGTTCGAGATAATTTCTCAACGAATACCTGTGCTCGCTTGTTTAGTATCTTGTCTGGGACCAATTCAATGGTTGCCAGTTCTGCTCCGGTAATCGGGGGATTATTGCTGGATATGACACAGGATTGGCATAGTGGATTCTACTTTTTAACCTTGCTTGGGGTGTTAATAAGTGGCATAGCCTTCTGTTACATCCCCGATTATCATTATCCCAAACCAGAGCTAGCCCAGATGAGGGTACACCAAGTGATGAGGCAGATAATAGATAACTCTGATTTTCGCCAATACACATTGATTGCATCAGCCAGTTTACTGGGATTGTATTTGTTTTGTGCTCTATCACCAGGTATTTTGATCACACAACTACACCTGAGTGCGACTGAATATGGTTTCTGGTTTGGTTTGAATGCAATGACAGTATTCATCGCTAATATGATGGCCGCTCGTCTTACTTATTCTCACTCATTGGCAAGGATAGTTCGTTGGGGCCTGGTGCTAATGATTTTGTCATGCTTTTTTATGATTGCTCTTAATCTTCATCAATCCAGTATTTTAAGTTTTATGCTTCCTATGCTTTGCTTGACTGTAGGCATTGGTATTAGTATGGGTACAGCAACAGCGCTTGCCTTAAAAGATTTTGAACAGCAAGCTGGTGTCGCTACCGCTCTGTTAGGTGCTTGCCAATTTGGTCTTGCGGGCCTAATTGGCATTCTGACAGCACAATGGATGCCCGGACCATTGAATTTAGCTACCCCCGTACTTTGTTTCACTGCATTGGGATTGGCTAGAATCACCAAATTCAGTTTTAGAATATTGAGCGATTTTTAATTGATTCAAAATGCTATTCTACAATTCGGGTAGCTTTAGCCCATTTATTTCAATGGATTCATTTCTTGAAATTAAGGTGAAAACCGAGCAGGATTGGCAGTCAAATTTAATCGTAATCCTCCGTGATTTCACAGAGATACAATAAATACTTTATGTAATAAAATAGGTTAGCCAGAAATAACATTTTTGGCGTTTTGAATGAACATTATTTAAGTTTCAGGAGTTATTAATGAAAATGAAATGGTTGTGTGGCAGTATTTTTGTAGCCTCCGCATTGATTAGTTTGCCTAATTACGCTCAACAAGACGTTCTAACCTTTAAAAATACCCGTGGCTCAGTTTTAGAGATGAAAACTCTAGCTGATAATAAAGTGGAAGGCTATTTTACTACGGCTGTTGCTTCTAAATCTTGTCCGCAGGCAATTGGCCAAAAAAGACCGATTACCGGGTATGCTGTAGGTAACACTGTGACCTTCAGTGTTGTTTATCCTAAGTGTGGATCTGTATTAAGTTTTAGTGGCAATTTCACTAAAAAAGGAAACATCATTGATACCATTTCCATTTTGACTCATCAAGCTCAGGACATCACTCATGAAGGCCCTGGTGCTCGTTTCATAGGACATGATCGTTTTAAAAAAATAGCTGGATCCAATGCATAGAGTGATTACTTTTCAAATCTGGATGTAAAAATAAGCCTCATTTCTTAATATGGGGCTTTAATGATTTCGTTGATATTCAATGAATAGGAAATCAACTCATTAATCTTAAATCTATTCTACAGGAATTTCATGCAAATTATTCCCGTATAGTAAGACAGCAAAACTGGCAAGCCATACGTAAAATCCGATTAATAATTTTTCTACAAGAATGAATGGTGAAAGCAAGGCAAGAATAAAAGCGGTGGCACCAAAACGATAGCTGTTTTTGGAACCATAGGTCAGTAATGAAAATAGATACAAGAGGTTTGCCAGCCAAGCAGGCTGCCATGCTAGAAAACCCATCCACCCTGTTATTAAGATTTCAAATCCATAATGTGTTTGATGTATCCCTCGTTCAAAATCAGGGATTATTGCCGCGGGCAAGCACAAGGCAATGACATAAAGGATTATCGATAAAAAGATACATACTGTTTTCACTGAATTTCGCGTCATTGATTACTCGCTTTATTTGATAGTCAATAACATGATTTATTCAGCTAGCTCAAGAATTTCATTGAGCAATTTAATGCGGTCTTGAATCAAGAGCACTTGCCAGCTTTCTGCGCTAATCTTGGGACATTTCGCACGAGCAAGTTGAATCCAGGCATCTCTATATTTAATCCAGGCTATCTCGGTTTTTTTAATACCTTCTTTGGTAATAGTTGTGTCTTGAAAAGAGGAAGTATCTGCCATCAACTTTTTATAGATACGATTCAATTGTTTATCCAATTCCTCATATTGCTTTGTTGTCGCTAGAGGAGTCTCGCATCGATCTACCTTTTGTAACAGCTCAAACAAGCGTTGATTCAGGCCTAATTGCGCATTGATGGCAAATGCGCCTCTGGCAGTTCCTGATAAATCAATTTCATTCATCGAATGATCATGGATATACACCTCGGCAGTTTTTCTAACCTGCTGATATAATAGTTGTTCTTGATTAGTCCATTGACTGACTAAGGACTTAATTTTTTTATTGCGTTTTGCATCTTCCAAGCGCTGATCAATAGAAGAGCACCAACCCATCATATACCCGCTGGTAATGTCATCACAAATATCAAAAGAAGTTTTCTTATTATTCTCCTTTATCTGTGCAAGATGGGCAATTCGACCATCCATTTCTGCCGGAGCGGCATCCTCCATCATGCACGCAAAATGCATGGCAAGATCGGGATTAAAGGTGGCTCCTCTACCATTGGCATAAGCCATGACCAAGATATTATAATCTTTATTCATTAATGCACATTGAAAGGCTTTGTCATAATCGGGGGCTGCATTAAAACCATAATAAAGATCAAGCGCATCACAGTTTTTTAGAGAGGCCTTGCTGGCCTCATTAAGCTGGTTTTGGCTTGGTACTGATAAATGGGCTACTGATTGGCATAATTTCTTTGTTTGAGGAGAATAATTCTCTAAATTAAGATGATTTTGCTCTCCAGTGTCATCCGCATGAAGTACGTTGATATTGAGTAAATTTAATAAACCAAATAACAGGCTGAAGATAATCGAATTGAATCTGATGTTGTTAGTTATCATAATTTTTTCTTTCTAATTATTTGTTATTAATAAGGCATTCCATTTTTATGCATAAAATGCCATTGTCCATCATCACCAAACACTGCCGCAAGATCATCAGCAGGATAATTTACTTCATCTCCTTGGGTTCGATCTCCTATTTCAAGATAAATTACTTCATTGGTTGTCCGATTGACCAGTTGATGTGCTGTGCCATTTGGAGTAAATCCTGCACACATTCCGGGATGTAATTGAATGTGTGCAGTTTCAGTTATCAATGTTGGTTGCCCTTTCAGGATAAAAATAAATTCTTCCTGTAGTTTATGTTTATGCAGCAAAGCGGATTGTGCGCCAGGAGCTAATCTTGTTAAGTTGACGCCAAAATTTTTTATTCCAAAAAAATCCCCTAACGGATGTTTTTGACGACCAGCCATCATGGATGCGAATGGCTCAGGATAAATAGAGGGTTTGGTACGGGGTGGGATTTCTTCTGCTGCTATAGCAAGCAATAATTGGTTGTCTTTGTTCAGCATGATCGTCGATTTGAGTTTTGTTATTGCAATATTGAATCAATCTTAGCATAAAGTAAGTGATCTTGAATCTCTTCTTCCTGGAGTCCCACATTATCAAGTTGTTACTGAGTTTAGAGAAGCCAAAACCTGACTTATCTTGGGCAACAGAAAATACCTGGAGCACCATAGGTATACCATAAACTCTAGGGGATTGGTGTAATACGCACTCCTTTTAACGGAGGGAGTGTTTTTACAGATGTTTGCTTGGTTGGATTATAAATGGATAATCCGTTCCCTTGAAGTGGTAGAGTCGGTGTAGAAGGTTTTTTTACTATAGATGGTAGAGTAGGAACAGATGATTTTTTTGTAGCCAGTTCCTGGATTGGAGCAGGAGTTTTATTTATTACCAGTGCTGGTGAGGATGTATGAATTGGAAAAAATCCAATCTGAGCAGCCCCGGAATCTGTTTGCTTTTTTAGGACCGGTGCGCTCATTGCTCCAGAACGTTGATCAGAAAATCCCAGAGTTTTTAATGCCTGAGACAAATCAACATGAGCTAAAGAAAGTTTGGTGGCAAACCATGCTTCAATGGATGTTTTTGTGAAAATCTTTGCGGCAAATAATTCACTTAGCCCGGCATTTCGAGTCAGACTATCTGATCTCAAGTTATCAAAATAATAATAAATCAGTTTGGATTCAATCAATTTTTTTGCATGTTCCTGACTGCATCCCCGAATGTTTGCTTTATGATGAATTGCTCGATTCATGATTAAAGTAAAAAATTCCGCGTTTTCAAAAACAATGCGTGCTGGAGAAAGTTTCTTTTTTGCCTCAAGTGCCAGGTCAACTATAGTTTTCTCGGTTTTGTCTTTCAGAGGCTCATGTTGAATAATTGTTTTAATCAAATCCAGACGAGGGACGTTAATTATCAGGTGTTTTATAAATTTTTCTGTATCTCCCTTTGTGTCTACCATTCCTTGAATCAGCTTTTTTTGTTCATCAGATGTTAATGAATTGTATAGGGAGGCCAAGTAAGGCATTTGTTTGTGAAGATTAATACACACTTGAATGTTTTTAGCATCGGATAACAGGCTTAGCTTTTGCATTTGCAAGAGCAGGTTAAACAATTCTGGGTTTGCAAAAATATATTGCCCTTGTTCTATTGGATTTTTTAATAAAATACGTGTGATTTCATGTCTCTGTTGATTGAGACTGAAGGTACAAAAACGACAATCTCGTTTTTCAAGTTCTTCTAAACTGAATATTTCCTGCTTTTGATTATCCCATGGATTGACTAAAATAAAATCATAACCACCATTTGTTTTAGTAACCACTTTATCTATTCTTAACGCATGACGCTCATGAATTTTTCCATTGGCATCTGGCTCACCATAGGCGAAGCTGATATAAACGGCTTCTTTGGGGTTCATTAATTTGAGTTTGATGATTGCATCCATTTCTTCGGTATCTTCAGCATGAATACCTAATAATTTGCCGACAAAACGGGTGGAAGTTTCCATGTGTCTTTGTCTTATGCTATGAGCTGTCAGACTTCCTGATTCATTGGTATGATCCCAATCTCCGGTGTAATAATAGGAACTGATTCGTTCTAAAACTTTAATTGCAAGTGAATTAGTTTGTACCCCTTTTTTTGAATTATCAATTTCTTTCAGCTTTTGCTGGCCTATAAAAAAAACATCTTCATCTGTATTTCTATCATAAACGTGGATATATTTGCCACGCATTTTCTGAGAATCTAGTCGGGTACTCTGATTATTTCGTTTAATGCGGACGGTTAGCCCAAGTGGAGTTTGCGTAAATTTTGCTGCTAACAATTGACGAGCTTCATCTCCAGAGTTAAAAATACAATCTAATGCGACTAGCAGGTAACAATCATCGACTGGGCCTTGTTTTATAGTAAGGGGAGTATTTTTTTCTGGAAACAAAGGCGTCATATGGATATCAAATAATACAAAAAGTATTTAATCTTGCCATTTTATCAAAGAAAGGTTATGTGAATATTAAGGAAAACCGAGGCAAAAAATGTTTTTAACATGGAAATTGGGGTTTATCGTAAGTCCTGATGTTCTCCAGCACCCTGTTTTTTTCTTGAATGACTATCTCATCCTTAATTTCATCATTTTCATTGATGAATTGGATTTTGATGGCATGCTCCTGAGCTGTTATCAGCATAAATCCGTGGTGTTTAGAGTAAAAAAATTTGCTTCCTTCCACCCATTTTTTATAGGAATAAAGCTCAGATCCTCCGGCTCCATTGACAAAATAAACAATTCCGTTGCGTTCGATACGCTCGTAGTGATGATCATGACCTCCCATGACCACATCAATACCCATAGCAGCAAAATTCCATTGCATACGGGTATTAGAACCATGTTTACCAGAGCTTAACGGAGCATGATGAAAATAGACTATTTTAAAAGGAGCTTTTGATTGTTGTACTTGTGCAACTAACCACTGGTGTTGTTTCGAACCTTCCTTGCTTCCATCCGGTTCATGAGAATCACTATCCAAGGCAAAAAAATGAATTGGGCCGCGAACAAAATCATAATAACTTTGATTTCCAGGAAGGGTAAAATAGCTGAAATAGGGTAATGTTCCCTGATATAAACAGGTCTTTCGAGCAAGCCAGTCATGATTTCCCAGAGTAGGGAAAAAGCGATTGACGTCTGAGCCTTTTCCATATTTTCCCTGATAATTGCCTATGTATTCGTGATAATATTTACCAATATTCTTATCAATGGTTTTCCAGCAACCATGAGTGTAATTATTATCTCCAAGAGTAAGAATAAACTGGGGATTTTTAGACTTGAGGACACTGGCTACTTTAGCTTCCGATAGAGAATTGGCACCATAGTCTCCAATGACAGCAAAGACCAAGTTTTCCTTGGCCATCAGCGAGTTAGTCAGGATAACTAAAACAAGAAACAACAAATTTTTCAAAGAAAATCCCTGTGCTTGATGGAGCAAAGCCGCTATGGTAAGAGATCTCTTTTTAATAAATCAATAGAATTGAAAGTACAAGATGTTTAAGTCAATTTATTTTTAAACTGGACGAAATTTAATGAATATTATCTCATTGATAAGATGAGGTAAGCGATGTTATGGCGTTACAAAGCCCTTTTAAACTATTGTAGTGTGATGCAGTAATTAGGGGTATATTGAACGATTCTGCGTTTGCTTTGGTCAAGATAGTAGTCATTGAATCGCCAGGTCCGAGATCTATAATCAAATTGTACTGATACTCACCGATTAAAGAGCAAACTCTATGCCATTGAAGTGTTGTACATAGCTCTTGGCCAAGCAAAACTCTTTCTTGCCTGGCATCGTATATTTTATTTAGTTCTAGCGGGCTGATGACAGGATACTTTAGAGAATAAAAACCATAATTTTCATCCAGAAATTGCTGGAATTGTTTGCTCTTATCAGAATAAAAATCCGTATGAGAAGGCAGATAAACTCCTAAAAATTTCGCATGTCTTACAGGATATTGGGAAAGCGCTGTGATCAATTTTGTTAAATCTGAAATTTTTCCGCCGATCACCACGTGTTGTGTTGAATTGATAATAGCAATATAGCAGTTATGTTTTGCAATAACAGGTTGAATATCTTCCAATATAAATTGTCCAACGATAGACAACAAATCGTATTCTTCAATGATATTTTTATCTACTATCGATGTCATAAGTTGGGTACGATACCTGAATAATTTAAAGGAATCTTGAGGGCTTGCATTAATGCTCCCTAAAAAAGCGCTGATTTCGCCTAAACTGTAACCAGCCAGGTCAACTTGATGGTATGTGAAGAGGGGCAGCAGTCTTGAAAAAAGAGTCAACTGATAGGCGCCAATAATAGATTGAACAGAATGCGGATTGGTCATTTCAAGGTCATTTTGTAAGAAGTCAATTTCAGCTGCAGAAGACATTATCTTTAGAAGGTTCATTGCCTTTTTATCAGTTCGAAAAATATCAAATAAACTGTTAGCATGATAACCTTGCCCGGCAAAAATAAATAATAGTTTCATTTCGCTTCTCTTGAGAAAACATGACGTAAAAAATAAATTAAGCCTAACATATCTGCTACACCCCCGGGACTTATGTTTTTTTGGGAAAATAATTGATGCAGTGCAATGGCTTTTTGTATGGATTGTTCCCGATTGTTTTGAGATATGCCTTGTTGAACATGATAGCGGGCAAATTGTAATCCTTCGGGACCTGTACGATAAAGGATATTGATATCGTCAATGGTCAATAATAAACGTTGGTATGCCAATAAGCCAAAGAATGTCTGATCGTGAGCCATGTTCAACAATTCATTATAAGTATCGAATACTGGTTTATACCCTTCAATGGCAGTTTGTTTAGCATCATATACAGCATATCTTCTCGTTACTAATGTACCATGGGTATCTCTGTTTTGGTGTTCCTTTTCCAGGTATTGAGCCCATTGATCAATAATCGCATAATGCAGATCTGCGATAGAAAAGGCATGATATTTTGCGCTTAATTTGCAAATCGAAGTACATAATATACCCAGGGCAAATATAGCTCCTCGATGGGTATTGACCCCACCAGTAATCTTTAGCATGGTTTTTTCGGCATTCAAGCCAAATGTTACCAGATTTTTAGGCGAATATCCCAAGGCGGTATGCAGACCAACCTGGAAAAAATAATGGCGCAAACCAAAGAGACTGCGAAAAAATAAAGCCCCATTCATATCTTGATGTGCCCCACTATCAACAAAACTGACTAATCCGGGTTTTGGATACAAGGCTACTTCATCATACAGTGCTTGAACTGCTGTTTTTGCGAAATATCTGGCAATTTTGTATGGATTAGGCAAGGAGTGTCGGAAAGTTTGCATATAAGCTCTCTCTTTTCACTAAAATGACTTTTTTTGTTGTTTTAAACAAAATGGAATCACTGGATTGGATTTGTAATAATTCTGCCCAAGAACATTCGCCTAAAGCAGGAAAGCGTATTTCACCGTCTATACAATCAATGTTAAGCGTTTTTTGTAAATGTTTTTGCAATGCTGATAAGTTAAGGAGTGTTTGATTGTCATAAGATATCAGCAAATCCAGATCAGAAGAAGGTTGGACATATTGCTCCCCGGTTAGGTGTTGCCAGCAGTAGGAGCCATAAACCTGGATTTTGCTGCTTGTATCAAGCTCTAAAGAGGGGAAGATCTCTTGAAGAGAAGGGAGTGCTTTTGTGCTAATTACCCAAGAGTCATCCACTACATAGCTGGCGCGTAATTTTTGGGTTCGTGCTGGGATAAAGTAGGGAATGGCCAGTTGGATTTGTCCACAGGGGATATTCTCAGATTGCCTGGTTACTATAAGGGGATAGTCACATTTTAACCAATACTGGAGTAAATCAATTTGTTCAGGAGAGGGTAAGATTGCAGTTGTCGTATTTTTATCAAGATAACATAGTGTATGTCTGAGATAGTTCATAGGTTTTCTATGGCTTTTATAATGTCATAGGCTTCTTTGCGGCCGCCATATTGTTTGCCTAATTTGGCACGATTATCATGGCTAATATTGGGCTCCTGGAGTGTCAATAGCAATTGCTGCGAGACTTCGTCCAAATCAAGTACCTGGTGTAAGCCTCCTAATTTTTTAAAATTTTCTACACCGGGGGCAAATACCGGGGATGTTTCGCTGATTTTTCGTAACACATCGATATCTATCTTGGTCACTTTGGACATACCCTCTAGCCACATCACTGCCAATTTGGCAGTTTTCAAAGCATATATTCTGTCTGCCATCATACCGAATGCGATAAAACTGCCGCCAATGGCTTGATTGTATATGAGGGTAATGATTTTATTGCCATTTTGACGTGCCAAATGCAAACACTTTAACAAGTGAGCAAAATAAGCATACATTCCTAGCCATTCATCACGTACTGATAATTTTTGTCCGATGACATCAGTCAACAGAACAATAGGATCTGTGTTGTTATTTTTTACTATATCCAAAATGCATCGAGCCATTTCAATAGATTCGTCAACTCCAAAACTGGTGTCTTCAATGGTGCCAACAATGTTGAAATTTTGGTTCTTTATTTTCCCGGATCCAAAAACGATTTGCTGTTTAATTCTTGTTTTCGATGTGTCAAAACAATGATCGATTAATTGTTTTAAAGTAATTTTTTCATTAGACATCGTTTATTTCCCTTTATTAGTCAATGCTAGGAACTGCTGATCAGGAACATTGAAAATGTCTTGTTGATATAATTCGGGATGGTTGTTTTTTAACCACTCACCTTCCTCACGGCAATTATTGGCTGAAGCAATTCGTTTTTGCAGTTGTTCATGCTCTGCCATAACAGAATTCAGACTAAGGGATGGGGCAGCGGAGAGCGTTTGAAGGGCAATTGTTATAGCCAGGCGTATATCCGTGATTTTATTGGTGGTATATCCTTGAACATCGGATTTAAGAAAACGGGTTCTACCACCATAGACGCGCCAAACTAAAGGACGATTACTGCTATCAAATGCTTCAATTCCTTTTACTGCTTGGATGACTTCTGCTCCAGATACACCAATACGCGCTCCTTGATTAACGATAAGATAATCAAGGGTGCCACTGATGATTCCCATGCCACCAAAAGCCCCATTATTGCCACAAATAACACCTATGGTCTTAATCCCGGCTGAGCGAGCATCCAGGATGGAGCGAATGATTTCAGAAATTTCAATTTCACCTACGTTCGCCTCTTGTAAACGGACTCCACCACTGTCAATCAAAAAAATGATTGCCGGAAGTTGATTTTTAATTGCGTACCTGATTAAACCATTGATTTTGGCACCATGTATTTCTCCTACGGATCCTCCAATGAAATCCTTTTGTTGCGATGCAATGGCTATATCTATTCCATCCATTTTGGCGATACCAATGATGACCCCATCGTCTGATTCCACTTGCATGTTTAACTGAGGCAGGGTAGGGCTAGGTGTGTCTTTATCGAGTAAGAATTCCGTAAAACTGTTTTCATCGACTAATGAATAAATTCTATTGCGCGCGGTGGTTTCGGTGTAGCTATCCTTTTTATGATATCCTGTTTGGTAGGTTTCAATTGCCTGACGTAGGCGTAAGGAAACGACAGGAGGAGTGGCGCCTGCATCGTTAAGAGTAATGGATAGCCCGTCATAAGGATAATCCTCAATAAAGCGTTCTATTACAGCATCCCAGGTATTTCGAAAACCAGAGATTACGGTATTTACAATAATATCCGTTTTATCAAAGTCTGAGTTTGGTTTGATAATCACTTCCAAATTACCTGAACCGGCCACTCCAACTTTAATCATTGGAGATATTTGGAGTTTTTGGGGCAAACTGAATGTGTATTGATACTTATCCATAACTTGGTCTACCAATTCCTGAATTTGTTAGGAGGACAATAAAGCCCATTCGAAATTTCCACTAAATCATGGATGTTTTTGGCAGCGAGCAAATCGCGATCAGCTTCTTTTAATGAAATGTTCAGATCTTCTGGTCGTTGAATGATACCACGATGGCGCAGTTCATCGACTATTGCTTTATCACGTTTTAAACCTACAGGAGTATAACCGGCAATTCCGCGAATAGCTTGTTCACGCTGTTCTGAATTTTTACATAATAACAGATTGGCTATCCCTTCTTCGGTAACGACATGAGAGATGTCATCACCATAAATCATAATGGGAGGGAGGTCAGCTTGCATTTCCTTTTGTAATTCCCATGCATCCAGTTTTTCTACAAAAGTTGGTTTGCCTGCCCCCTGAAATGTTTCAACCATTTGTATCACGAGTTTACGACCTCGAGGCATTGCTACAGGATTATGAGAGTTCTTTTCTTGTCCAGCTTTAAGCCAAGCGTAGGAAGAATGTCGTCTTCCTAACGTATCACAACCCATATTGGGTGCTCCGCCAAATCCGGCAATTCTTCCTTTGGTAGCAGTCGAACTGTTCGCTTGTGGATCCATTTGAAGGGTCGCACCAATAAATACATCGCATCCATAATGTCCGGCAAGTTGCCCATACAAACGATTTGAACGTAATGAACCATCTCGACCAGTAAAAAAGATATCTGGTTTGGAGCGAATAAACTCATTCATCCCTACCTCACCTCCCACACAAAAGATAGACTCGATAAATCCTGCTTCAATTGCAGGTATTAAAGTAGGTAGAGGATTGACCATCCAATGTTTGCATATTTTACCTTTTAAACCCAGAGACTGGGCATAAGTTGGCAGAATAAGTTCAATTGCACAAGTGTTAAAACCAACTCCATGATTTAATCGATTGACTTGATAAGGAGCATAAATGCCTTTAATCACCATCATGGCCATGAGAATTTTTACTTCGTCAATTAGCGCAGGATCTCTTGTAAACAAGGGTTCAATGTAGGAAGGGGATGGGGCTTTTACGATGGCATCGACCCAGTCTCCTGGAATGTCAATTCTTGGGAGTTTCCTGACTATTTCATTAGCCTGTACAATGACCAAGCCATTTTTAAAAGCAGTTGCTTCAACAATACTCGGCGTTTCCTCCGTGTTGGCACCTGTGTACAGATTACCATGATAATCCGCTTTTTCTGCAGTGATTAGGGCAACATTGGGTGTCAAATCCATCACATAACGTGCGTATAGCTCATTGTAGGTATGTATATTGCCTATCTTAACCTGATTACGCTGGATCATGATTGCCAAACGTGTTGATTGTGGTCCAGAAAATGCAAAATCAATTTTTTCAGCAATTCCTCGTTCAAATAGGTCAAGATGTTCTGATAAGGTAACAGCCGATTGCAGCATATGTAAGCCGTGTATTTTTTGGGGATTCACTGAGCATAAGCTACGAGCCAGAAAATCAGCCTGTTTCTGATTGTCTCCTTCCAGGCAAACTTTGTCATGAGGCTTGATTGCTGTTTCAAGAAGGGCAACTATATTTTGTTCAGAAACGATTTTTCCTTTTTTTAAAAAAGGCTTTATGTTAATGAGTCTGCTCTCATAATCCTTGAGATTTTTATTCCAGTCCATAATTGTTTTAGTAATCAGATGAGAATTATCTATAGTGATATGAAATGTTAATAGTATAGTAGATATTGGCGCAAGTATTTGATTTTACCCCCTTAAATATTGAATCCATTTATCTTCTGCTTTTTTCTTGCAGGTTGTGGAAAGTAAGTTGGCCTATGATATTTCTCCGTTACTGAAAAATACAAAATATTTTGTTTCAGTGTATTTCTATTTTCTGATTGAATCGAAGTGATTAATTTCTTGAAAGAAAACAATATATTGCATTAACATGAGTTAATTATTTAAATTCATAAATCATTACATAGGGAAGTGGATATGAGAGAAAAATATACCGGTCGATCAGAGCCTATTATCAATAAGCCTTCTGATATTCCTAAGGGATTGGTTGCAAAAAGAAAAGCAGAATTGCTCTTGGCAAAATTAGAAGAAGCTATAAAATCACAAGAGTCCTTAATTAGAGAATCAGAAAGTCATGCAAAAGAGGACAATTCTGAGTCACTCAAACCCCGATTGACTCATCCAACGACCGAACGTCCAAAAATCAATCACAGACCCCCTTCTTCATTTAGTTATACCAACTCCGACAGTACTTTGTTTTCTTCTGCCAAAGAAGAAAAGCTAGAGGAAGAAAAGCTTACTTTATCTGTTTCCAACGATAAAAAAAAAGTAGTCGATAAATCTTCTACATCAATTTGGACGGAACTGGTTGCTGCCCTATCAAGAGCGGTTGACAACTATAGTCATAAAAGAATGGAAGGAACTACTCCCAGCGAAGCTTATGGCTGGTTTAGCTGGTTGCGTCATGGCAAGGCAGGAGAAAATAAAGCAGGAGGGCTCGCCAGTGAAGCACGGGCAACCAGTACGGTTGATTCTTTGTTGACACTGCTTCATCATTTCTTCGCGGATTCCACCACCAGATACAATAATCATTCATTAGCTCCTTATGTGATGGATGAGCTCAATAAATTATTGGTTCAGTATGCTCTTAAACCTTTTATACTTAGTTTGGGTTCTCAATATGATCTTAACAGTTGGTTGCATATCAAAAATCAATTAAGTCAATTGACAGGTAAGGAAGAGTGTCAAGAAAAGCAATCTCTTGTTGCGCCTGTGTGATTATCAGGAGTCCTGCACAGGACTCCGTATTTTTTAATTGCTTGGGTTTAAAAATTTAAGTTTTCTTGAATTGTTTGATGATTGCTTGATTCCAAATTTTTGGTTGTTCAAGATTCGATAAATGCCCGGCATTTTTAATGCCTATTAAAGTACTATTTTTTGCCAAGGTATGCATGTAGATACTTTGTTGTTTATTGATGATTATATCCTCACCACCTTGCAAACTTGAGGGGATTAAAAAATTATCCTAGACTTTTAATAGCTGTCCAAACGTTTAAGGGAATAAAATGAATACAAAAAGGATTTTACCGGCCGTTTTATTGCTCGTTGGTACAATGCTTTCAGAGATTGGCCATGCTGAGTTTAATGGAAATGGCAATAGCATTGTGGCGAGCAATAACTCACAAAATACCTCGAAACAATCTTCTCAACAAAACCTTAAACGCAGCCCTTCAGGGCAAAACTGTACCGGAACAACCCCTAACTCATTTCCACAAAACCCTACATCGTCTCCTTTTTCAATAGGGCAATTGGGCGCGTGTGTTAATTCAACTGCATGCAATGTCACCAATGCAACATTAAAAAGTAAAATTGCAGATAGGTATTGCCAAGACGCCAATAAAGCGACTTGTGATGCGAATGATGACTGTCTTCCGCCCCCTGATTGTAAAGGTCGTGTAAATGGATCAGCCTCCAGTATTGTGCTCACCAACTGCCAAAATGCCGGCTCCAACCTTTGTGCCAGTACTGGAGGGGGGATTTATTGCCTTTGCAATGCAGAAATCGCGGCAAATGCTCAAATTAAATGCGGCTGTGAATGCACTACAACAACCTTGCCTTAATAAGTTTATAAATAAATTGTGAAAATATCCCATCTGTTTTATCTGTCGAGCTGGGAGTATCAAAAAATATCTTCGAGCGAGTTTCTTGCATTTTTCTATCAATAACCTGCCTGGGTAATTTAATACATCAGCCTTTTTGTATAACAGTCTTAATGATCCAGTTATGGGTGCATGGGCTTCTTATTAAGCAGAATACATATTGCTTTTAAATTACAATTATTGTGCTTTTTATGCGTTGTTATTTATGTTATTGTTCAATATCTTGATCAATAAAATGAAGACTTTAGATAGAAAGAGCTATTTTGGATTAGTCCTTGAACTTTACTTGGAATTTAAAAGATGAAAGAAATTATCGAGTTATTAGCCACCCTGGATGAATTGCAAAACCCTTATATTCATCGTGTCAAAGCCAT
Source organism: Legionella pneumophila subsp. pascullei (assembly GCF_900637585.1). Taxonomy (NCBI): domain Bacteria; kingdom Pseudomonadati; phylum Pseudomonadota; class Gammaproteobacteria; order Legionellales; family Legionellaceae; genus Legionella; species Legionella pneumophila. The sequence continues at coordinate 2,748,367 of NZ_LR134380.1, read as the reverse complement.
GCTACGTGAGCTTTTAAATTTGGATGAAAAGGAAAACGAGTTAATGCGAATTGAGCAATCGACAAGTCGATCCTGGGAAGAGGGTGCTGCAACTGATTTAAGGATAGGTCCTATAAAATCAAAAGCAAGAATAGAGGAAATAAGGACTATGCTTGTCGCGTTGTCTGACGCCAACGCAGTGAAATATGAGGAAGGACACAATTTGCGAAACAATGGAGTCGAATTTATTATCACCGCATGTGATGTTGAGAAACTGGAGAGATATATTCCCCTGAATCAGGAGGAAATGCAAAAAATTATCCCTTGTACGACATTTGTTCGCATGTCTATGACAGGGAGTAGGGGATATGTACGCGGGATTTCATTCGATTCTTCAAAACTAGATGCGGAGAACTTCATTAGTTTATTTAAGGAAAACGAACTAATGACACCGACACAGGAATGGTTTTCCGTTCTTGAGCTGTTGGATTTATTAAATCGTGAATCAGAACTTAATCTCATTCAAATACAGAATGATTTAAAATCTCTTTTGGGTGTGAAGTTTGAAGTTTATTTTCATTCATCCAGTGAGGAATTTCCCATTGATTTGCGTACAGGAAATTTAGATCCCAAGGAGGCAGGTGTTCAGCAATTACTGAGGTCGATGGATAGCCTTGTGTTGCTTGATTGTCTAAAAGCAGAAACCAAAGAACTTGAAGATGGCCAGAAAGTATGCATTGTCAAGCAAATAAATCCTCAGGAGCTTCACTGGTTTTCACTAAAAAAGGAAAAGAATACTAATGCAAACGCAGAGATGCTCTCCAATATTATCGAACTTTTAAAACAATCATTTCCACATAATAGGGTGATCCAGGATTTGGTTATATTTGATGGCAGAGAAGGAAAAAGTATGTCGCGCCCCTACTTGCATATTAGAACCCAAAGCTATCATCCGGAAGCTACCAGTGATTATAAGAGTGCAATGATCATTCTCAAAAAAATTCAAGATAAAACATCAGAAAAAATCAGGTTGGACTTCAGAAATGAGATGGTTGAGAGGAAAGATCAATCAAGATCTATATATATGAGTAGCATTGAGAATACTATCAGGTCATCTCAATTTATTATTGATGTCGCGGTTAATTTAACAACACAACAACTGCCAGAATTGCAAAATCTATGTGCTGAAATAAATCAATCCAGATTAAAACATCATCATCGCCATAACCTCTTCAAGCCGCAAATTGAGGGACAACAAATCAATGAGCAATGTCAAGTGTTGTTTATAGGTTAAAGTCAAATTTAGCATAAGAGACATAAGATACCTCTTATGCTCCTATTTTAGCTATCATATCTTGTTATCTTGTCCTGCAATATTTTTTTCAACTGGCATTTTGGCATTTTAACAAACCCTCGAGATCAGTTAGGGCTTTTTCATCATGGATAGCTAAGAGCGTGACCCAGGCGGCGATGATCTGATTGTAGGTAAAAATCCGCTTTAACCACTGCTTTTTCTTTTCTTCTTCAGTAATGTGTTCAGATAAGGCAAGTTGTTTTTGGTTTAGCTTTTCCCAATTTTTTATGGCATTCGCCAGAAGCTCATCATTATTGGTTTTTGCCCATTCGTAAATAATGGTATTGCGATTTTTTTGATAGTTGACTAAATCAGGATCATTCTGTTTTTCTGACAGATATTGTAAATAATACATTTCAAATTGATAAGGATGTTGGTATAAATTAAGTTTAATAATTGTTTGGTAAAATTCTTTTTCAAAAGTTTGTTGCTTCTCATTGAGAGGCTGATTTTTTGATTGATTCACCGTTTTTTCCCAGGTTGGCATGATGACATTCAGTGTCAGATTCATCATTCCCTCCCAAACGGCTTCTAATTCCTTGCCTTGTTGTTCTAATCGCTTTTCCAGTGAACTGATTTTTTGTTTTTGTTGGGTTAAGGATAAAGAGGCAAATTCAGTGGCTTCAGGCATTAACTGGATAATTTTATCTTGAGAAGCACGGGCCACACGGATAAATTGGGAAAGAGCGTCATTGTTGTTGGATTGAAGTCTTTCTTTATAATTCAGGTAAATGGAGCGAGTCGTATTATTGTCGTAATTTTTCGTGCGGGACTTAAACTGTTTTGATGCGAATAATTTGGCCCATTTGATTAAATAATAGTCAGAAGTACTTAAAGGAATGTCTACTGTCATGTCTTCAATGATCGCGTTTTGGTGTGCAACCAGCATATTTTTAGCCGGTTCCCTGATTTTTTTTCCATCAATGACACCATGCCCTGTGTACCATTCGGTAAAAGAACGTTCATATCCTTGATAGGTAGCACCGTTGGCATCAGCAGTGCAGCCACTGGCATAGTGATCATCCGTTGAGGAAGTGAAACCACAAACTTTAGAATTAGCTATAGGATATCCATCTTGTGTTGTAACGGATAATTGATGAAACCCGCCTGAGTAACACTGAGACATGGCAAAAATAACATGTTGGCTTGGTATTAAGGCGAGCAGTGACGATAATTCATTTTTGGATAAACAGGCTTTGCTAAAGTTTTTGGCGTTAGTGAAGTTATTAATGAATGGTTTTTGATAATGCCAGAGATCAATGCAATTATTACTGTAGGGATTACTATTTTTATCCTCTAAAAACCCATGAGGCATGCCATGATCACTGACAAAAAGAAGCAAATTATCATCAGGATTGATTTGTTGAATTTTGGAAGATAAAAAAAAGGCATCCACATTGTATTTATTGGCTTGCTGGTTATTTGCAATAACGCCGGTAAACATGACATCTTCTTTGTTTTGTTGGTTATCTTTTGTATTAATGAGTTTGTGCACATCAAAGGGAGAAGGTTGCGCGGTTGGTGTGTTACCTCCTCCAAAATAGATACTCACTGTTTCAGGATTAAATCGGGTGATTAAATGCTCATAAAGAGTTTTTGTTTGCAGGTATTGGGTGTAGTGGTTAAGGCCTGGGTTATCTCCTCCTGACAGTACCAAAACTTGCTGGCCTGCATAAGTAGAAGTGGCGTGCAGAACAATTAAAATGCTGAGAATTGTTTTCATCTTCATTCCATGGATCGTTGTTTTACTTCTTTTCACCATTGAGTCAAGGATAGCAATTCTTGTATTGAACTGCTAATGATAATTGAACTATTCCTGGTAAAGGCAAATTCCTGTGGGCAGCCTGGTTAATTATGCCATGTTGTGACATTTTGAGTTTTAAGTATCCTTCTTGCTAAGCTCACTATTCTAGCTCATTACAGGTTTTAAATCGATCTATTTTTAATAAAAATAGACATATTGATTAATTTTAGAGCATTTGTTGTGCGTATGGATTAAAATTATATCAAGGGGCCCCTGTAAATTGATATTCATATTATGAGCACATCCGAAAAAGACGTTCGTGAAAAAAAAGTAAAAACAGTCACACTAAGTTTTCTGGGCACAGGACAACATCGTGAAAAGGTTCATCATATTCTCACAAGTTTTCATAACACAATCTCGGAAGTCAATAAAGACAATCCAACAGTGGCAATGAGGATGTTTGATGGTCCTGGTTCAGAACCAAAATCAATCGACAGCATAGATCCTATTCCTGGTACTTACATTTATAACCCAATAAATAATTCCAAGATATTAATTAGCCCTGTAATCTCCCAAACGATTACCAATGCCATACAAAAACTGACAGGAAATCTGGCGGGAGAAGGTATAGAGCATTTACTATTTGAGGCGGTACTTTACCTTAATGACATCATTGAAAAAAATGGAGGTCAACTGCCTGAAACAATTAATTTGCATGGGTTTAGCCGAGGAGCGGATACCTGTATGCGTATGGCGAATCTCCTGTATCAATTACATCCTGACATCAAGGTCAATTTATTTCTTATCGATCAGGTGCCTGGACCTGGGAAACGCGATGATCCACATTCTTATACTGTTCCACCTAATGTAGCACATTTTGAGTCAACCCTGATGTTACATGAATACAGGCCTGGATTTGACCCTCAACATTCAGGAAGGTATGTGATTGCAGATCCGGAAAAAACAAAAGTGGCTGTTAAACCGTATTATGGAGAACATAATACTGGTAATCGTGTTATCGAAGATCCCAACACGAATCATACTGCCATCTTATTACATGATGATATGAATCGTTTTTGCAGAGAAACTGGCTCACTCCCTTCTGTTGGAATTTCTCCATCAATTATTGCCAGGGTAGGAGATAAAAAAGAGGAGGTTCGAACTCACTCAGAATTATCTCCAGAAAAACGCTTTGAGTTGTTATGTGGTATGAAGGAAAATGAATGGGGCTATGCCAAATTGACCAAAAAATATCATGAACGCAGTATCCTGTCCAAGCGAGAAGATTACGTACAAGACTCCAGATTGTTTGTCAATCAAGAGCACAGGGAATTGTTTAAACAATTGTATCCCAAGTCATTTAACTGGTTTTTTGAAAAAAATCATGGCGGTCAAACCCAAAAAGAAGAAGTTATCGCCGAATTAAAATCTCTATCTGAAGATCCAAGGTATGAGCATTTTTTTTCATCATTAGCGAAACACTTTCAAATGAGTGAGAATAATCTTGCAGGAACCTTGCCAGAACCATCGGGCGTTGATAGGATCGAAAAAAGTAGCTTCAGACAACCTCCAGTCAAGGACAGGCTTTCTTATTTACAACATTCCCTGACCTCCATTGCGAATTATTATCACTATCATTGTGATGAGAAGAATTCAACGAATGAGTCAGTTAAAAATTTGCTGTTAGAATGTGTCAAACAATCAAGGTCAAAACCGGATAGCGAAGCAATCAAGCATTTGGAACAGACCATGGACGAGGTAAGACAGACACTCGAGTCCAAAAATGAAAAAGGTTTCCTCTGGCAACAGATTAATAATATTTCTCCCAATGCACGACAATATTGTGAACAAGTGAAGACAGCACTACAGGAACACCTTCAGCATAATCAGGTACTATCCGATACTCAAAAAGAAGAAATTCGTAAGGCTATGGTTAGAATGGATAGTATAGTCAACGATGGTAGCAAAGACAGTCAACAGAAATATAGGGAAATAAGAAGAGAGGTGATTGACTTAAATGCCAAAGCCACCACACCGGAAGATGATAGTCAATTAACAAGAAATCATTTCCAAGTACCCAATTTTTTACTATCAGGGGATCCACGAAAAACCCTGAATTTAGAATCTCTATCTCAAACATTAAATCAACTATCGAAAGCTCATTATGGTGAAACCAACATGACGGATAAAATTATCCAGAGATTGGATAGTTATAAAGATAGAAATTGGCTGTGGAATTCAGTCAAAGATGTTTTGAATTTTTTCAACATTCCCTTTCCTAAATTGCACTCAGAAGACAAAAAACAAATCGCTGGTGCATTACAAGAAAGACTTATTGAGCTTGATAAAAATGACAGGGGTAATGATGTGAATGCGATTATAAAAGAGCTTGGAAAGGCACGCAAAGATTTAATTGAATATTATAAAAAGACTTCAAAACTGGAAATGGGTGAACTGGATAAAATTATCAATAAATCTATGGAAGAGCTCCTTGTGGCACGTAAAGTCTCCAAAGACTTGGTCCACGAGGAGGTTAGCCAGGTTAAATTAAACTAAACTCTGTTCTACTCTGGGAAAGCTATCATATAAGAGCACAGGGCGCATCTCCTGTTAACCAGCTTGTGTCAAACTTGCCTCAAACTAAAATATTTATCAAAAATTATACTATACTCAAAACCACTACCCAATTTACTTTAACCAAAATGACAACAGATAAGTTAGAGTCATTGAGTGAGCAACAAACGTTTGAGCAGATAATAAAATCAATTAAAGAAGAAAATCTCAATGATTTGAAAGAGCTTTTAGTACACGCGAGAGATAAGCGCTTTATTAATCTTCCAACTCGCCAAGACGAAAATGGAAATACTGTTTTTCATCACGCGATAATGCAAGCGAAACCTGAAATAATGCGGATTTTGTCTGCCTATGAGGCAGGTTTTGAGTCGAGTTATGGAATTGAAAATAACGAAGGAAAAACACCTTATCAATGTTTATTAGACCTCCCTGAGGATAAAAGTGAGTTTAAGGAAAAGGGTAAAGTACTTTTAGGCCCATCACCATCATGGAAACAATCCTATATACTTAATCAGTTCAGGCTCTATCTGTATATTCAACAAAAAGAACACCCTGAACTATATTCGGAAAGAGATGTTTTAGCAATTATTAACAATCTCAAGACAGGGCATTGTAATGGTTTTTCAGCAATTTGGTTACAGGGTTGGTTTGATGGACAAGAATCCCGATTCAGAGATCTATTTGAACCAATAGTTAATTGGGACAAATCAAAATCATCATTAAATGAAAGATTAATTCGACAATTTGAATATGCAATTCTTTTAACTCGCAGTTATCAAATGGATGCCCAAATGCCTGAATTGAGGGAATCAGAAGAACGAACGTTTTACGAATCAATTGCATTGGTGGAAGAACATCACCAAAAAACAGTTCAACATTTTCTACGAAATTTTGCTACACCTGAAAATGAAGGGAAAAATTTTATATTTGTAAATATGGCTACTGGTTCGCAAATGCTTAGTGCAGTCTATAGTAAAGGAAAAATTTTTCTTTATCCTCATGGTGAAGAACAGAATAAGGATGCTTGTATTGATTCTTTTGAGGTATCTAATGAAGAGGGAATTTCTTTTGCAGCAAGTGAAATAAGCAAGTATTCAAGCCCTTGGAATTTTCATAAAAAACTATTTAAAGAAAGCCAGTCATTTAAAATTCAAAATCCAAAAAATTGGGAACAAATATGGGACAAAGAACATTATCAACAAGAAGCAACATTTGATAGTACTGTAACTTTGGAACTCTTACAGGAGTTTTTAGAAAATATTGCTGTACCTGAAAATAATGGCAAGGGATTTAACTTTTATATTGGCGCAAGTGGAGGAGGTTCACAAGGTCATATTATATCAGCGGCCTATCGGGACGGGAGATTTTTTATTTATGATTCTAATTATCCTGGGAAAGAAGATGGTGCAGGTCCACTTGTTAAATCATTTGATTTATCCAATAAAAGAGGATGTTCTGATGCCGCATTGGAAATTCGCCAGTGCTTACACGATCGCATTAGCACCACCCCAGGTAATAGTTTCAGAGTGGGGCTTTGCGCATTTGATAAAAAAGGAAACGTTCCTGGAAAATATAAAAGCTTTGAAGAGATGAAAGCTAGAGCTATTTATCAGTTAGCACTGAAGGGAGAACCAGTAGATCCCATACTTTTTGTAAACAATATTGATTTCATTCATCAACAACTATCTCCTAATGAACTGGATATTTTTTATCAACGAGTTAAATTCGATGAAACTAAAATTAATCAGCAAATTGACAGTTTTACGACTCCTCTAGCAGCTGCTATTATGAATGATTATCCTCAAGCAGTTCGTGCTTTACTTAAAGGTGGTGCTAATCCAAATTTAGCCCATAATGAATATGGAGATACCCCGCTTCTTTTAGCCAAAAAAAATATTCAATATAATAGTGGATATGGTGATATTGTAAGTTTGATGGAAAGAAAATCTGAAAAACAAAAGAATTCGAGCAAAAGAACCATCCAGACTGAATACACTTTGGATAGCGATAATAGTGTAAAAAAAGTAGACGAGAATACCTCCAGTATTAAACCCAGCTAATTTCTTATAATTTGCCCTTGGATTAAATGTTGTTACTGCATAAATGTGATGCATTCCTGAGGTATTTAGCTAGCGTTATTGAACAATTAATGCGGTCTCAATTGTTGATTTTATGGGTAAAATTCGCCCCAACAGGATTCCCAAGTTACATATTAGCATCATAAAAAAACTGTTTTTCTGATTAAAACTTTAGCCTGATGACTTCCGTAGGATAACTGTCGTTATATCTGCTTTCACAAATCAATCGGCCACCTTTTCTTTTATACAATCCATTGAGAGTAGAGCTCAATGTTTCAAGAGACATTACTTCAGCATTCATTTCTCTTGCGAGGCTCTTTGCTTTTTCAATCATTATTCCAGCCAGTCCCATGCTTCGAGCTCGCTCATCAATGTACACATAATCCAAATAAGCATTTTTCATTTCAGTGATGTCTGGAGTTGATGAGGCCTCCATATTTTCTTCGAGAGAGATTGTTTTTTCAAAGACAGCCAACATTCCAACCGGTAGTCCATCATACATCGCGATATAAACATGTTCACACAATTCCTGAAGTTGTTTGTAATGAAATTGTTCGTCATCCAGATGCATGTATCCCCAGGCATTCTTTGCCCACTTTGCTGCAGTATCCAGATGTTCCTTGCACTCGGATAATCTGATAAATTTTAGTTCAGGTCTTGTTGATGTGAATAAGGTGATATCTTTTTTCAAACTTGTACCTCTTGTGAATATGAATTAAAAAAGTGCTATATGATACTGTTTATCTGTGCTTTATCAACTAGAATTTTGGATGTTTTTAGAAAAAAGAGATAATTTTTTTAACTATATGGGGGTTGGAGAACAAAGGGGGTATCACTTAGATCATGGGTGTGATATCAGATCAAGTGAAATGACTTTCAAGGAATCTTATGCTACAGCTCTTAAGTCGAGTCGACCTCCTGTCTCATCAATATAATAATTGTTTGCTTTAGTTAATGCCAGTACAGACGGAATAGATAATAATAATGCGCAAGCTCCTTGATTACCTAATCGTAGAGCCAGGCGCAGTAACTCATTCTCATTTCCTGGAGTGGTTCCAGCAGGAGCTAAAGCTTTTATACCGGGGATGGTCAGCAAAAAACGAATATCATCAAGTAATGCTTCATCATTACGACGGATTAAATTGCGTAATATGTAAAAGCCTTGCAGGCATTCCGACTTTGTGACTAAATCAAAGATACCCTCCGGGTTACTTTGTTTAAAGGCATCATGCATTTCTTTTAACCTGTTCAAATGACTGGCAATAAACGGATTGACGTACTTCTCTCCATATTCAAATTCATGTATTTCTGCATACGCGAGCATTACTGGACAGTCAAGCAAAAAATTAATGACTTCATGATGACCTATTCCAACTGCTGCCCAGCGAAAAGCATAATAATTTTCTGCTTGAATCATTGCTGTGGCTTCAGTTGGCGCCAATTCACATAAATGGTTTAGCACATGGAGGTGTCCATTTTCTGCAGCCAGACGAAAGGCATGATAATTATCCGCCTGAATCATTGCCATGATTTCAGTTGGCGCTAATTCACATAAACGATTTAGCACATGGAGGTGTCCATTCTCTGCGGCCAGACGAAAAGCTTGGTAATTTTCTGCCTGGATCACTTTCACGATCTCATCAGATGTTAAAGGAAGACATAATGTATCTAAGGCACTTGAACAACCGGTTATTGCAGCAACAAAACAAATAACCTCGCTTTTTATTCCTTTCTTGTGAGTATCACTCCAGAGTTGTTTGGCATTCCTGTTATAATGGGCATAGTATAGACACAATAATTGCCTCACCTGTTCCATATTTTTTGTTCCTGGTAAAAAGATATGCATTGCTTCTTTATATGATAAAGTCATAAGAGATAATTCATAGGCACTGATAAAATGCTGAAATAAATTTTCCCATAGAATCCAGGGTATTAATCGTAACTGCGGATCTTTCTCATAGTTTTCTATATTATGAATAGTTAGATTACACATAGAGCTAAACAGATAAAAAACAAACTAAACAATTATAAATTAATCACAATTGAGCTTGATGGTCGAAAAAGGACAATCTACAGTTAAAAGAGGACAATATGAAATATCCTAAAAGCTGTTTGTTTTTCTTTGTTTTGGATAAATAGTCTACAATTTTAGTAGGATGACTATAAATAATTATTTCAATTTCTTTCGTTTTTATAAGTGAGATGAGCACAAACAGAGGGATCTGATTTTGCTCTGGTAAAAACAATTCAGGATGAATATTATTCTGAAAGACAGGGAGTTTATCATGTTATATTGGGCCTTAATTTTTCTTATTGTTGCAATTGTCGCAGGTTTATTTGGATTTAGAGGCGTAGCATCAGCCGCAACAGGGATAGCTAAAGTTCTGTTCTTCCTCTTTATCGTAATGTTTATTGTGCTTTTGGTCTTTAGTCTTTTGGGTGGCACACCAGAGCCTGTTGTCATTGTAAAACCATAGCTACATCCTATATAAGTCCTGTTAATGATGTATTTTGTTGTTTTAATTGATAATCATGCTGGTTTTATGGAAAGAATTGAACAGTCGTTGAAGTAGCTTGAGATAGACCCTATAATTCGGCTTGATCACACACTGACAGGATAAAATATGAATAGTGAAAACACTCAACCAGGCGAAGCTCTAACTACTGAAGATTATTCCAAGGCAATGAATTTTATAGGCCAAAATTTACTTTCATCATTAACTCAATCTGTGGAAAAATTGCCGCCGCAGCTTCGTAATCGCAGGTTGGTTTGTCAGGCTTTGTCCGCATTTTTGACCAATGTCATCTATAAACAATTCCCAGAGCATCGTGAATCATGCCAACAAATGCTTGATGATATTACCAAGCATGTGAGTATGCAATTGGACAAAATCCCTCAACCATCAAAGTAAAGAGGTAGTAGCCTGTATCAGCTAAGGTAGTCTGAGTTGAAATGAAATAAATAATGCGTTTCAACCAGAGTACCGCAGTTAACGGGTGGGTTTATCCTCTTGGTTTTACCTTGATTGTAAGATTTCTCTCAATTTCCCCAGCAAATCAATTGAGGGAGAGTTGCTGGGAGGTTAAGAAGATAGCTAGCACCTTTAAGACAGTAACTCTGGATTAACTGTTTAAACCAACTGGAAAAATGATATTGATCGAATTCCCTGATTGCCATTGGACAGATCCGCCTTTGCCATTAGTCAAGTTATACGCTACTGCAAAGCGGGGCTCTGTTGGGTTATTGCTGACATAACTGCAGGTGACTTGCCCTGTTGTGCTGTTATAACTGGTCGCTTCATTGTAATAATTTCCAAGTTGAGCTGGGACATCATGGGCTATCGAAATGGATTTAAAATAAATAGGATTATTTTGGGACAAAATATTTTCCATGCCATAACCACCAATGTAATCCCCAAAATTAGTGATGACATTTGGCGATCCCTGGGTAGTAGGACAATAGATATCAACAATCAGACCTACAGGGCTTGCCTTGATAACAGGCGAAAAGGCAATAGCAGAAAGCAATAACAACGAGTATACAGGACTGGATTTTTTCATCGAAACTTCCTTTTTCAGTTATTTGATAAGTTGTTGGTTTGACCTGTCGCTCTGTTCGTCATTAGTTTAGATTAAAGCCATCCTATCCATATTGTAAGTCAAGACGCACAGAGAATAGGTACAAGGATAATCATGTTGCACGACATTTTGATTGTCAATGCCCATGAGTTATGCTTAAAAAAATATTCCTTTAAGCTATAAACCAAGCAAGCTATTAAGAAGTTGGTTTCCCAGCAAGGTTGCTTTGCCCCTCGCCTGATTGATTAATACGACGACTCCCAGTTTTTTTGCAGGTGAAAAACCAATGAAGGTACTAAACCCCTGGTTTGCCCCATTTTTAGTAATTACAATGTGCTTCCCTCTTTTCACTCTTTGCCAACCTAATCCCATAACAAAATTTGGGTTGACCACAAAAAATGGTTGTTGGGCATACTGCATAGCAGAAAGCAACTCGGGTGATGCAGTGCCAAGTTGAATGCCTAAATTTGCTTTTAAAAAAGTCAGCATATCCGCTGAAGAAGAACGTAACGCTCCACCACCTAGAAAGTTTGCAGGTGTATAATAGGGCGCTGGCTTGTTTTTAGGTCGATACCCTTGTGCTTCATAGTGAGACAGAGTTTCTGGTACGTCAAAAAAAGTATGAGCCATCCCCAATGGCTTGGTAATATTCGATTTTAACAGGTTAGGTAAAGTCTCTTTTGACACGTTTTCCAAAACATATCCCAAATACCCAAAACCAATATTGGAATATTTGTAATGAGTTCCTATTTTTACTGCAGGACGCCATGTTTTAAGACGGGTAAAGAAGCCCTGTATATTGCCTTTATTGACACCAAATTGCTCCATTTGTTTGGGAAAGCTTGCTGTGTGAGTAGCCAGATTCACAATTTGAATCCTGTCAATGGGTAGTCCTTTGGTTTTTGAAAGTTCAGGTGTATATTCAATGGCATAATCGGTTACATTCCATTTTCCTTTCTGAACTTCCAATGCTGCCAGAGTGCTGATGAATATTTTGGTAATTGATGCCAATTCAAAAATAGTATTTTTAGTGACGGGTTTCCTGCTTTTCCGGTCAGCGAATCCAAAATTATAATAATAATCCTTTCCATTATAATAAATGGCAATGGCTAAGCCCGGAGTCTGATGTGTCTCAATAAATGGTTGAACCAGTTCATTAATTACATTATCCACCCTGGATGGTTGCGCCAAAAGAATTGAGCTGCTACACCATAGAATGATTGAAAAAAAATATAATCTAATGCTTTGCGATTTCATGATTAATTTCTTTTTAGAAAAGTATAATAATTATTTTTCTATTCTTGATTAATTATCGATCCTTTTTAGAAAAGAGCCAAATATTTGCTTCGAGTTGAAGTGATGTTTGTTTTAGAACAATACTGTTTTTATGTCTGGACTACGAAAAATCCTAAAGTCTTCTCCTGTAGTGTTTTTTGCCAATGCATGTCTTCGACTATTTCCAAAAAACTGAATACAGATACTTTTCCTATAACTTACAATGAGTTACTATTAGCCACCATGGCTATTCCTACTGCTTTTGAACATTTATTTTTAATTTTTAGCGGTTATCAATGGATTACCAACACATCGGACAAGAAAATCCCGTGTTTGTTGTCATTACAAGATTGACCATCGCCCCATAATAGAAAAGGAAGACGTTATTGTTCTTGAAAATCGGCGAAAGCTTTTGCAAATACTTTCTGGATAACTAAATAAAGAGGTAGATAATGTGGATTTTTAAAGATATTACCGACCGCTATTGTAAAAAAATTTTGGATAGCTACCAATCGCAGGCAGATGAAAAAACATACAAAGGCAAAGAAGCGGAATTATTAATTCAACGAAATGAGCTTGCCAGATGTTTGATTAAGACCATTTCATTAATGGAAGTTAAAACCCAAGAGGATTATGCTAATTATTTTAAACGGGTCTCTGATGAAATTAACTCGGCATTACAAGCAGCCAAAAATGCTGTCAAAGAATATAATGAAGAACATAATACTGATTTCACAACAGATTTGTATGAAAGTTTTTTTACATACAGTTTAAGCAATTTTATTGAAGTCGTATCTGACCTGTTTCAAAAAAGTCCTTCTATTATTACTAATATCATGGATGAATCATTATTTTGCAATAGTAGAAATGTACCCTGGGTGTATCAGCTTTCTTTTGTATTCTATGACTATATCCTTGATAAGGAATTTGAGTTTATAACCACTAAAAGCAGCAGAGATATTTTTGATGCAAAGAAACAGTTGGTTCTTAAATACATCCAAAAGGCAGCTGATCTTTATCCTCGCTATGAAAAAGAGGATTTCTCTGATTATCATGAGATGGTGAATATCCTGTTACTCAGCATGCGTTCTGAAGAAAATAATTTACAAAAGCGTAGAACTCAGGATAGTAGTACAAGTTATATGTACTCTTATTTTACACAAACACTTTATAATGCTTCCGGGAAATTAATGGGGAAGGGGCAATTAGGGCAAAAAATAGATTTATTGATAGAAGAATTTAATGAAAGAGTAATCAATAAAACACCCTTGTATACTTAATTCTTTATTTTCCAAAGCAAGACAGAAAGGTCACTGGATTAATAGTAAAAACACCAATTCAAGTTGATTTGTTAACTCAGTGACGCTTTGGATTTAAACCTGTTAATTCGGTTTATTATTGGGAAGCGCCTTTTTATCTTCTAGAATAGTCATTAATCCTGAAATGTCATCGCTTTTAATGAATTCGAGGATTCTTTTGGGATCATGCCCTTCAAAACTCCACTGTCCATAAAATCGGTCGTCAGGATGAAACGGTTTATTTCTAATTAACTCGATAGAATGATGAAGATGCTTCAGGTTTTTCAATAGTAATATGAAGTCATGTTTATCGTAATTTTTTAAAGCTGCTTTAAAAACAAATATCAAAAAATGTCCAATTTCAATTTCGTTCAGTTTATCAATTAATGTTTTTATACAGGTATCTGTTGAACTGATTTCAACGAATGACATGCGGATAGAATTTAATATACCACTAATGCCGGAAACAGGGCATAAATTTTGCCAGTTTTGAATTAGTATGGGATATAAACCTGTAAACAGTTTAATTTTTAATTCAGGGCTATCCTGATTTAATGTTTTGACTAAGGAGGAATGAGTCCCAAAAAATGTGATTGAACACCTCAGCTCTTTATTATTATCCCTTTTGCAAATGATGGTATCTTTTTCTAATTTATTTTCAGGTTGTTCTATACCTGGATCTTCTTTGGAGCATTTCAATTGAGGTGGGAGAAAATTTTCACATAACTCGCATAAATAATGTTTATACCCTTTTTCTATATATTGAGAACTGGAAATAGCTTGTTTTATTTTTTTTAAAAGTTCAAAGTGCCCTTGTTGGATACAGTAATCCAATAACTCTTCAGGTTTTTGAAATTTTTCATACAGGCATTCATTACGTCTGATATTTCCATAAATATCTGTATAAAACTCATGGTGGTCCAAATAGGTTCTGGCAGCTGTTCGTCCTGACTCGACTAGGGCTTCTTTTGTATCTTGACTAAGCGTTAGATTAGTCAAGGCAATGGATGGAGTTTTGATTAAAATACTTTGATGCGCATGTCGCCTCAGTATTTGAAGATCTTCATGCCAGTTTTCAGTAACATTGGGATGCCCTGTAATTAATGAGTAGAATGTGTTGCTCAGCCATGACCATTTAGGTATTGGGTTTTGACTATAAAGAGCGTTCTCCTCAAGCCCATTATCAAACTGCAGAGCAAGTACGCTAAAGTCAACATTATCCTTGTGTTTCAAAAAAGTTGTTTTATGTTCTTTTTCTGAAAAACAATGGGCAGGTAAATTATTACTGATTCCTCCATCGCTGTATACGTTTCCTTTATAGCAGATGCGTTCAAAGGCAATAGGTAAATTTGCAGAAATAATAATGGCATCGGCGACTGCCATAGATGGGGTTGTATCAATGGAAAACACTTCATGTTTCTGGGTGCTTAAGTTTGTTCCGGTAATAAATAGTTTTTCTCCTAATTCACATTCAGGGCATATTTCTTTTATTCTGGCTAAGGTTTGAAATGTTATATTCTCGGGGCAGCTGTATATATGTTCTTCTAAAAAGTCTTGAAGAGTTGTAAATCGCCCTTTGAATTTTTCATCGGATACAATATCCATTACTTTTTTTAAAATGACGTAGTTAGCCGCTTGACGCATTAATTTGGCTGAGCTAAGGCCTCCCTTATTAAATATTTGTTTTATGTTATTGAAATTAAAAATGAGCGGGCTATCAAGGAGTTTATCTTCATTAAACCAGGAAATAATTTGTTTTATTTCATAACAATTATAACCAAGATAAGCAAACGCAGCGACCATTGCACCAGCAGAGCTTCCGGAAAATTCGGTATACTGTAATCCATGCCTGCTTAGCTCATCCAAGGCGCCTATATGTGCCAGTATTCTTGAACCTCCACCGCTGAAAACAATACGATAGGGTATGGGGGCTTGTTCGGTGACAGATATACTAAAATCATAGGAGTCAAACGTAATATTTAAGGTATCAGATAGTAACCATGTTTCTTTTGTCTGGAGTGGTGTAGACGATTTTGAATCTTTTGATTTGTCCTGCTGAGAAACTTCTTGCTTTGTTTTCATACCGATAATTCCTTATATAAAACAAACTCTAAGTCATTTTTACGATTCTTTTGCTACAGCCAACACAATCAATCAGGTACTTAAAACGCTTCCGCCATAAAGTTTTGTATTGAGGTCCATCTCCTTTTTTAAATTATTGATGTTTCAGTCATTGGGTATTTTAAATCAAATTGAATAGGTTAAGATCTTATGGATCAATTATTAACATAAATGGTCTTTGAGCAGACGTCAACTTGTTTCAATATTTATTGGGAATGAAAATTTGAGATGGTAGACAATTTATAAAGGAGAGTGATATGAAGGAAATTATTTGTTTAAAAAATACACATTTAGTATTATAATTACAAAGAGACAAGGATGATAGCAAAGAGCCAAAAGGACATGAATAGAATAGACATGGGAACAAATAAAGAATTCCCAATTAAATCACATCTCAAGTCATCAAAATCTTGTGGAACTGATGATTCCAATTTTCAGGTTGAGTTTTTATTAGATGTTATACAAAAACTTTCACTTGCAAAAGATCTGGAAACAATCATGTTCATTGTACGTAAGGCCTCTCGTAGATTGACTGGATCTGACGGTTCAACATTTGTATTGCGTGATGGCAATCAATGCTATTACGCGGAGGAAGACGCGATTGCCCCACTTTGGAAAGGTAAACGATTCCCTATGAGTGCTTGTATCAGTGGATGGGTTATGGAACATCGACAGTCGGTCGTTATTGAAGATATTTATTCTGACCCGAGAATTCCAGTTGATGCTTATCGACCGACTTTTGTAAAGAGTTTGGCAATGGTTCCTATTAGAACAACTGCCCCTTTGGGAGCCATTGGAATTTATTGGGCAGAATATTACCTTCCTACAGAGGAACAATTAAATTGGCTGCAGGTACTGGCTGACAGCACATCCGTTGCAATGGAAAATGTGATGCTGCAATCAGAATTGGAGAAAGGGCAGAAAGAAACAACTGCTCAAATAGAAATGACTAGAAAATTGATGGAAGTCAATAAAAATCTTGAATGTGCCTTATATGAATTAAATCACCGCAATAAAGAAATGCAATGGTTGAAGGAGTTAAGTTCAACATTGCAAACCTGTTTATATATTAAGGAGGCCTATCATTTAATTGCTCTGTATGCTACTAAATTATTACCTGAAACATCGGGAATATTCTATGTCATGCATCCCTCACGTAATTATCTTGAAGCTATGAGCTCATGGGGCGACTCTGTGATAGAAGAAAGGATCATTAAACCAGATGATTGTTTGGGTTTACGACGTGGCTCGATGTATACAGTAGAAGATCCTCAAAAAGATTTAATATGCCCCCATCATCAAATCAATAGTAGTTTACGGCCTTATACTTGTATTCCTTTATTTGCTCAAAGCGATATTCTTGGTTTGGTTTGTATGGAATGGAACTCTTTTAAAAAGGAAGCAGAGGAAGAAATAAATAAAGAAAGTAATCAAGAAATTCTCGCAAGTATGATGGCTGAGCAAATAGCGCTTGGTATTTCCAATATTATGCTTCGTGAAACCTTGCGTAACCAATCTTTACGAGATGCCCTCTCAGGGCTTTATAATCGACGTTATTTGAATGAAGCATTGGATCGTGAATTGAATCGTTGTGCAAGAAAATCATTATCACTTGCTGTGTTGATGTTGGATATTGATCATTTTAAACAATTTAATGATAAATTCGGACATGAAGCAGGAGACATGGTGATACAGGCTTTCGCTAATGTTTTGCGTCAAATTAGCAGAAAAGAGGATATAGCCTGCCGTTATGGGGGAGAAGAATTTATCCTGATTATACCAGAGATTGAGCTTGAAACAGCATTGCAAAGGGGTCAATCAATTCATGATGCGGTCAGTCGTATTCATTTACGTTATGGAGGTAATGCTTTAACCCAAATCACAATTTCCATAGGATTAGCTATATATCCCATGCATGGAAATAATATGCAAGATCTCATTACTGCTGCCGATAATGCGCTGTATGAAGCTAAAAATTCAGGGCGCAATAAAACGGTGTTGTATCATAAAAATTAGAGCATTTTGTCGTAATCAATACAAATTAGCTGACATGTTCTCATGCCCTATTCAATCTATTAAGGCGATGCCTGGTTATTTTTGTAATGATTTTCGCAATAGTAAGCTCAAAATTCATGTACCTTATTTTCGATATTGGTTGTGTGGAGATTCATCTTTTTCCTTATCCTGGGTTTGTGTGTCTTTAAACAGGCTTAAATTAACAAGAGAATTGATCCCTGCAGGTGTTATTATGGACACCGTTGACCTTTGAAGTTGACGGCTATTAGCTTGTTCACCAGTAGATTTCGTTGTATCTTGCACTAGAAACTGTAATTGGCTTTTAAACAATTCCAGGCTTCTGATTTTAGAAACACGTTGCAATGAAAGTTCATCAATGAGCTTGTCACAAGCATCAATTCTTGTTTTATCGTCTTTAATATCAGCTATTTTTTCAAACGCTTGTCTTACCGTTCTTGGTACATCATGGATTATAAATCGATTTCTTTTAAGAGCACATAGAATCACCTCTTCGTCCTCTTTATAATCTCTGGAAAAATTTTTATACAAAACGGGTTGTATTTCGATGGCTGCAATAATAATTTCTTTATCGTTCCTGAATAGATGCGCAGGATCTTTTTTGAGTTTATCCAGATACATCAGAAAAAAGGGATCATGTTTCACCCGACACAATGTTTGATACCAACTTTTATAGCTTTCCATGAAATTCTTATAAAAATCTTGTGTTGGCAGAGGGATATAGGGAAAATATTCCTTGAAAAGAAACTGCCACAACTTATCATTTTGTTCATCAATGAGGTGTTTTTTCATTTCTGATGATGTAAATGTCAAGCTCCATAAATCATTCCAGGCACCAAGATAGGAGCCAATTACATTCAGCTCATCTTGACAAAGGTCATTTAATGATTTGCTAACAGGATTCCTTAAATGGGTACTGTCTGTCATTTTTTACCTCCTGATTGTGGTTTTGTGTTTTCTGTCATGTTTTTTGCTGCGCAAATATGACTTCGAGATGAATATAATGCTTTCTTTTTATTAAGAGAATATTAATAGTTAACAATAAATGGTTTTATTTTTCTTAATGGATGATTTTTTCTAAGGAAGCTTCGTAAGTCTTTGTTCTTTTATTTCTGCCAGTTATATCAATAAAATACTCAAGACAATTCAATGATAGCTACCCGAAAGGCTGGAAATAGGAGCATTTAGTAGAGATGGTCTTTTTTTTCAGTGCTTCAGGCAAACGATTTAAGTACAGTATAACTCGATTGCGAATAATCAGTAATTTCATTTTTAAAGAAAGACAATGAGGGGCTTTTCAATGCAGCTTCTACCCTGTGAAAACTGATTAAATCTCCTGCTAAATAAGGTTTTGGGTTTTTACCATTGGTGTAGCATATTTCAGGGTATCGAATATCATTATCGGGGCTTTGCATTGCTCTAAATTCAGAAAGAGGATAGGCTTTCTCTGCCCAAGGATCACAAATGACCGCTTCTTCTCCCCAGGTCGAAATATCATTGGGATCAGAGCCACTAACGCGTCCAATCACTATCAAGCAGTGTTCTCCTATTGATGTTTGACAATAATCAAGCGGTGCAACTCCTCGAGATTGAAGATAACAAAATGCTGTTTGTGCTTGTTCCCCGCAATTACCAAATCCGTATTTCAAGAGTGCTGCATGAGTAAGCTTGGAGATGATGTCAAATCCTGCCTTGCCATTATGTGAACGAGCATAGGCGACGGCTTGCTGATGAACTTCTTTCCTTAAGTGAATAATTCTTCCAGGTTCCCAATTTTGCTTCTTTGAATCTTTCTCGGTATTGGAACCATAAATTAGTTTGGATTTTACATATTTTATCGCACTTAGGGCTTCATTCAGATTTTTTGTGATCATTAAAAAAATTTCAAACGGTAAAACAAGGTAATTATTTTATCAAATAATAGCCAATTTGTTAATATTTTGATTGAATAGATTTGTTTTTCATTGGTAAGATTTAATATTGTAGAAACTCAAGCGATTGCGAAGGTCATGTAATAAAGTACGTTTTGCTGGATAAGAAATAGTGAGATTTTTTTGTTAGTACAGTTTTTGTTCGATAGATGAGCCTAATTCACCATATTAGATTGGAGCATAATCTATCTATTGTTTTTAACACTCCATCATTGTTGATCTGTGTGAGTTACTAAAGAAAGATATTTGGGCAATATAAGTTCAAATTGTTTTTTGTTATTTAATAATGGCTTAATGTTGTTCATTTA
This sequence comes from Legionella pneumophila subsp. pascullei, assembly GCF_900637585.1. NCBI lineage: Bacteria > Pseudomonadati > Pseudomonadota > Gammaproteobacteria > Legionellales > Legionellaceae > Legionella > Legionella pneumophila. The sequence goes on along the minus strand of NZ_LR134380.1, from coordinate 2,728,092 downwards.
TAATGTCGTCAGTTTTAACAATGAAGGTGTTTAGCACATGAAACCAACCAGTGAAAAAAGTAAAGAAATTCGTAAAAAATATAAAGCACCAGGCGCATCTGATGAGCAACTGGCTAATTCTATCAAAGTAGCTTCAGAATTCGAATATAAAAACAGCAGTACTTTTGGTTGGGGTGGTGTATATATGGTTGACCGATTTCAATCAATGATTACAGGTCGCGCAATTACTAACAATACACAAAGGTTATTGGACGCTCAAACACTTGAGGAAGAAGCGTCTAAATCAAACGTAAGACAATAAAGTATTTATCCCGGGGCTTTTCTTGCTTCTGATAGTCAAAAGTAAGACTTGAACCCCGGCTTTCACTTTTTTAGGACTTACGACCCCCCAATCTCCTTGTTAAAAAATGTTTTTAATTCGGTCATTTAGTTTATCTAAATTCCCTCACTGGGGTTTTTCGTAAGTCCTGTTTTTATCCTCTTACCTACAGTTATATTCTAAGGAATTATCTTTAATCTTTTAAAATTCTATAAATTTTTTTACCATATAGTCTGCTTTGTTCAATTTATTCTAATATTCCAATGAAGAAACATTTTTTAATTGGCTATGTGCAAAGGCTTTTTCAGAAAACCAATGGGCATAATCCTGCATTTGAGGCGTCAGAAATGCTTTAAAATCCCACCCAATTTTTTCATCAGGATTAAATGGTCCTAATTCGATGTTTTTGGTTTGGGCAAGACCTCTAATCATCCATTCAACAATCGCAGAATTACCACGCCCAACAGGTTGCATACGAGCGAGGATATAAGCAATTTTACCGGCATTTTCTAAAAATTGATTCATTCCTTCTGAAGGCTCCCAAGCCAGACATGCTTGAAAATAAGGCTCAATCAATTCAAATTGCACTTTAAAATAACTGGATTGGCTTGTATAGTTTTCAGCAAAAGGTGTAGGGCAATGATCAATAACAATTGACGTCCTGTTGTCATTTTTCCCGTAATCATTGAAAGTTATCGTCAGCACCGTATCATTTTCAATAAATGGCTTGTTTGAATTCAAATTTTTTATGTGCACTTGTTTTATTTCATCGGGTTTCATCTTGAACGTTATGGTGTAAATAGAAAAACCTTCAGCTTCTCTATTATTTTTCTTAACTTCAACAAAAGGATTAGATTGATTAATTAACAAGGAGAGATGCTCATAAATTTTATCCTTTTGAGAAGGGATATCTTCACTGAGGTTGAAATCATCGATTGAGGCAAACCCTGGCTTGTTAAATAAACCAAATTGATGTCTTAGAGGACCATGTTTTAAAAGCTTGGCTACTTCACGTCTTTTACTGGCTAAAAAAGCATAAGCACAACCGACTTGAGTTAATAATGCTTCTTCCGGGCAGCGAATATCTTCACGCACTTTGGGTTTTATCCTGGGAAAATCAGGTAATAAGGTGCAGAATTCGTTGATGATTTCTTCACTGTATTTTAACCAGAGATTTTGTTTTGAACTGTCAAAATCTTTTAAGCGGTCAATAGATGAAGCCATATGATTTGAAGTTTCAGAATTGATACCTGTTGGTTTTGAAAATAACAAATTGGTATTGGTGCTGATAGTATTTTTTTCATTCTCCTTACCTTTGGTAAGGTTATTTTGCTCGTCTTTCTTTTTCATAATAACCGTAAAAACTATAATGCATTATTTAAGTATAGCCAGCTTGATTCCAAAAGGCAGTAGAGTATTCTTAAATTTTGCCAGCAATAATTTGATTTCTAGCTTATTTTTTGATCTATTTGATTTAATTTATCTCACGAGCGGTTCTCTTTTTAAACATCTTTCGATTGAAATTATTTATAATTTTTAAACATATAGTTCTTTATTTAATAATTACTTAATCTTTTATGTTTATAATTAGTGCAATTTTTATTTAAAAAAATCAGTAATGACTTTTTTAAATCTATAAGATGTGTGGTTATAATTATGAAAGTACTCTTCGATAAAACTGCCCGAAACAATTCGGGATCCGGAATAACTTCTTCCAGCAAAAATAATGAAATATGTACCTCTTCCATATGCATGAAAAGCAAATTACCATCTGAGGTGGTAGCAGAGCATTTACATGGCTTGCAATCCACGATGGTTGACCGACGAAATCCCGATCTGCCTGATAGTAAACCACTAATGAAAGCGGCAAAGGCTCATGCCATTCTTAAAACGGGCACAGAAATCGATATGTTAACTGCCACTGGAATAAGTGAGGATGATTTACCTTCTGCAAAAGGCGCTATTCCCATAACTTCCCCGGAAGAATTAACCATGAAGGCAACCTGGAAAAATAAAAGCCAGGAACGAGGGGTCAGTGGGAGGAATGCCAGTGTTTTTGGTGGCTTGGGGGTACTGATTATCTCACCTGATATGAAAGTAATGAATATCCCTAAAATGAATGCCTTGGCTGTGCCTGCATCATTTTTAGCCAAATATGGTGCCGAACTGATTCCCCTGGAGCAACCATTTGTCCTGGATACTGTTGATAAGTCGTCACTTGAAAACCTGTATCTGGTTGAGTATCAATGGGATGCTGATTATATTCAAGACTACGTAATGAATGTACGAGGTGGTGGTGGATTGTTTGTAGAAACACACCCATTTCCTCATGTTTTTACACCCTTATCTCCTGAGTGCCGCGGCGCATTGATTCTGGGATTTGAGCGCAAAGATGGGGCATTTGATTTCGCCGCTTTTGAAATACCATTTGGCTATACCATGAAAATTGCCAGTAATGTAATCCATGGAGACTCTTTCTTTGTGGGGCCTTATGCGATTGCATTAACTGAAACGGAATTGGCTGACTCTGTTCTTTTGAAGCAAGATACCCCTCAGCGTGACATACAAAGAGTGGCTCAAATTCCTACCAAAGCTTTTGCGGTTTTTTTATTTGAGGAAGTTAGATTAGCCAATCAGATAAATCGTAAAATGATGGCTGATAAAGCCCATCATGAAGGTTTTTCTGGAAAAAGGTTGGGGTTCTTTAAAGAATCTTCTCCAAAGGCACCTACTGAGGTTCGGCATTCTTCAGATGCTGATCAGGACATTCATGATGAAAAATTCGGATTAGTGCCTTGTTTAACCAAATAGCATCACTTTATCCTCATCTCATAAAGGTTCGGACTTCATATCCTGGTTCGAACCAAAAGTTCCTGTGAATGTCTGGGAATGGTTTATTTAAAGAAATCAGGAATAATCTGTTTGCCTAAAATGGATCCAAAACGATAGCCACTGTCATGATAATCATGCCCAAGCCATACCAGTTGATCAATTTCATTCGCAGGTTTAGGAACACGGTCCAGAGTGACAATATAAGTACGCATCACCAACCATTTTTCCTCATAGATTGCCTTGTCTTCAAATTGTTTATAAAACTGAAATGACGTGATATCGGAGTCAAGTTCTTCTTTGATTTCTCGACGCAGAGTTTCTTCATCGGTTTCATTTTCCTCCATAACGCCGCCTGGAACAATGAGTTCCATGGATGGTTTTCCTTTTTTATGTACGGCAAGTAACTGATTTTTTTCATTAAAAATAAGTGCACCGATTTTAAATATTGTGTTTAATGTGCGCATTTAGAGATCACTCCATAAACATGGGTTAGTACGTCAAAAGCGGGATTACTGATCACGTCTTGAGATATAAAAGTTTGTTTACATTGTAGGCAAATCCTGTGATTATGTGCAGAAACAGCCCAAATCCCCTGATCAAACTGTTCCTTACCACAATGAGGACAATACACGGTTGCCAGGCGCAATGCCAAATTGGGTAATGCCAATTGGATCTGCAGAACTCGAATCATTTCAATATCCAGTTTGTAACCAGCTAAAGAAACAATACCATAAGTATTATCTATAACCCTTTTGTCATTGTCATTGTAAGCATGAATATGGATGGCACTTTCTTCCAGTCTTTTAGCTGTCCAAATAATTGATGGATTAGAGCCCCAAATTTGAATGCCGCCACTGTACCGTTCAGGATCAATTGCAATGGTGCGGTTGGGGATAACAGCAGGCCTTTTGACCTGCTTATCTCCTATTAATTCTTTAAATAGCATAATTGGATTGCTGATACAGTCTGTGGATGTCGTAGTTATTTCACCACAATGATTACATTGATGCTGGCGTGATGGGCATACGGCAGCATAGCCAATGGAAGTAATGGGTTGAGAGCAGTGCAGGCATACTAATGAGATGATATTGATATCAAAGATGGCGGACATGCTGAAATGAACAGCTGCTTCCTCTGTGATTGTGAAAATACGATTTGCAGCGATAACAGTGACACGGTCATAGGTTGCGTCTATCACCTTTTTAGATGAATCAGCGAGACGTGCGTGAACATGTACTCCTCGATCAAAGCCTTGGTTTGAAGTGTCAAAAAGAGCAGGTAACGCGCCCCAAATTGCAACCCCTCCCGGGTAGTCATCAAGGTTGAGTGTCAGATTTTTGGTATAGGATGATGTTTGAGTTCGTGTCGTCGCCATAGGATACCTCGTATTAAAAACGAAAGTATCCCTCGACCAAAATTATGTCTTTGTATCCAGCACCGGAGGAATCAAGACTTGCTGAAGACCATAACTTTATAGGCAATGTCATTGTATCGTTACTATTTATTCTTTACAAGTAACGCTATCTGAATCATTTCCTGGTTGTTTATAGGCGTGAATGATAAGTATCACATAATCAATCTATGCGAAATAAAAAACGCCTTGGTGTATCTAATGTTTTCTATATGTATTACTATAACTCAGATTTTTGGCCTTTTGTTTTGGATGGTTTATGTTTGGTGAATTATTTGCAAGTTCAATCGTGTTAGGTATTCGTTATTACTCAAATCAGGCGTATCAGGCTGTAACAGGTCTTTTGGGGCAAATAGAACGATTTGGTATTGGCTATACCAGAGAATTTATTAGTGATCCTAAATCGATGATCCAGTCATTAACTTCCAAAGCACGCAGCGGTGAAGCAGGGTATAGTGTTGTCAGTTTGGGATATTTGGGGGGAAACTATGCAGTCATTACACCAAAATCACAATCTCAACTGACTGAATTATTGAATCAATTTGACCAGGAAAAATCTGGTCGAAGAGGGCATGCTTCCTTTAAATTTTTTTCTGGTAATGATTTCTTTATTATTTCAGATACTGGACATGCTGCTTTGTCATCGCGAAAGAACCTGTCTCGTTTTCTTGTACCCTCCAGACTGGTTAATCCCACTATTACAGAAGTAGAAAAACGTGTTGATGGTGATGCAGATATCCAACTTCGACATACAATCTGTGGAATTGTTCGTGCGGTGATGGTCGAAAATATGCTGGGCATCAAGCAATTACCAGACAATACCTACGATGTGATGGCATCTTATAGAAATGACGTAAAGAGATGGGGGGCATTTTCTTTTCCTGAATTACTCAATTTTATGCCGAGTTTGAGACAAAAACGTGATGTGTATCGAGCTTTTTCAAAAAGTATTTTGGAGCAAGAGTTTGAAAAACTGGTTGAAATACTTCATACCGATCCTAATCCTGGAAACACTAATTTAATTGCGGCTTCTGTTGTTAGTTTATTTAAAGATGAAAACCCGACTCTTTCCAATGAAGAACTGCTCTCTGCCTTAAGGTCTTTATCCAGTGAAGACATTAGAAAATATTTTGAAAATCCTATAGTTCAATCACTTCCGATGATATTAAAAGCAGCAGACAACCTCACCGACGCCATTGTTTTGTGTCTGGAGCAAATCGCATCAGATCCGGACAAATTTGCTATGCTTCATGATGAAATGGACAGGTCGCCTTTGAGAATCGAAGAAGGAATAGATATAAGAACTCTTAAATCTTTACCGGTGTTAGATGCCTTTTATAAGGAATCAGTGCGGTTTGACGCGCCTGTAGCGGTGCCAAGATATACTCAAAATGGCTATTCATCGGATTCAATGATTATACCACCCCATACCATGATAATATTTGATTTGCATGCTTTAGCTAAAGGTGAACAATACTGGACTAATCCTGATGAGTTTGACCCTACCCGTTTCTTACATAAGGACATAGAACAAGTTGCTGAAGAAGGGGGTATGAGCAGTAACAATAAAAGTCATACCGTAGGTCAGTTCCCTTTTATTCCCTTTTCAGTAGGCCTGCGCAATTGCCCGGCATTTGCAGTGACCGAATCGTTATTTAAAGTAACGATTGCCAAGTTTGTTGCAGATTACCAACTTCAATTGGTTAAAAAAGGTGAGGATGATTCAATATTACACATTACTTCCAGAGATAAATCTCTTGGACTAATGCAATAACATTAGAGACAACAATAGCTTCATCCCAGGTAATGCTGCCTGTTTGGTGGTGTTACCGTCTGGTAAGCATCTGGATATTTTCAAATTTCTTATACTAATATTAGGAGAGAACGATTGCCGAGAGGATAACATGGCGATTCCTTTTAAACGCATTAACTTAAATCTCATATTACATCTGGATGCTTTACTCAGTGAAAAAAGCGTGAGCGCTGCTGCAGAGAAAGTGTTTGTCAGTCAACCAGCCATGAGTTCCTCTTTAAAACAACTAAGAGAGTTATTTAAAGACCCGCTATTAATTCCTGGTAAAGGGGAATATTTTCTTTCTCCTAAAGCTAAAGAGTTGCAGCCACAATTAGAACAAGTGATGTTTTTTATAAGAAATATCTTGCAACCCAGTGAAAGATTTGATCCCCTCCAAACTAAAAGATCATTTAAAATTGCCTTACCTGATTACGTTGAATTAATTTTGTTGCCTTCCCTGATGTTGATTCTTGAAAAACTGCCTCATATTGTGGTTGAAACAACCATTGAGGCGATGGCTGATGATCCTCACATGTTTATCGATGATAATGTAGATCTAGCCATCGGGGCTATTAATGAAAACTCTCTATCAGCACAACTTAAAGTTAAAAAATTGTATGAGGAGGAAATTATTTGTTTTGCGAGCAAGAATAATCCACTCATAAACAAGCCGCTGTCTTTAAAAGATTATATAAGCAATAAACATATTGCATTTAGTTTTAATCAAGAACGCTACAGTCACTCCGCTGAGTATCTGTATAAAAGAAAGCTGGTACGTAATGACATGCTTTTTGTAAAAAATATCTTGCCCGCTATTTTTGCCGTAGCTAATTCAGATGCGGTGATTTCCACTGCTCCAAGTTTTTTAATTAATATATTTGCCGAGCAATTTAATCTGGGAATGCAACCTTTACCCTTCGAACTGGAACCAACACCCATTTACCTTGTAACCCACAGTAAGAGTCAGTATGATGAGGGTGTCGCCTGGTTAGCCAAACTGGTTAGTTCATGCATTAAAAGTCCTTCCTGAATCATAGGTATCAATCGTAGAGACCTCTGGTTTTTCTGTCTCCTTCTTAATCTCAACCGGTTCATCCTGAATGGACGAATCAGGAGAGCTATCAGACCTGCATGAGGATGATTTAATACCCAGCCGAGTAGTTTTCCCTCCTAATTCAGCCCAGTTTCTGGCAAAGCCCCATTTTGCAAAAAAGTAGCTGGTTGCCTGTTCCATTCGCATTGTCGAAGGAATAATTTGTTCAGCAAGAATATGTCCATTATGCGAGTTAGCGAAGAATATCACGGCATTTTTTTTATCCTTGTCCTGCAAGTCGATTATGACCCAGGCTCTATAATCATTCATATCTCCTGAATGGTAGGCTGTGATAGCTTTTCCTTCATCATTCGTTTGTAGTCCCCAGCCTAAGCCCCATGCAACACGTTGCAAAATAGTATCGGGTATGTTGCCTTTGGCTATTCCGATTGCTCCTGCCAACCCCTTATCTTTTGTCATGTAAGTGTGGGGAACAAAGGGATTCTCAATCGTACTGTCATGGAGTAGGTGTTTGACGAAATTGGCATAATCTCCTGCTGTAGTCCATAGAGAATTGGCTGCGCATGGTTTGGGCCCATAAGTGCTATGAACCATACCGCAAGGTTGAAACACATGTTTTTGGGCCAGTGTTTCAAGATCTGAACCAGTCAGTTTTTCAATCACTTGTTGTAAATAAATAATTCCAACATTCGAATACCCATGTTCTTTTTCTTGAGAGTTGGGTAGGAACTGAAATTTCATTTCCCCATGAGCCAGTCCGCTCGTATGCGATAACACCATCCTGGCGGTTAGTGCTTTAGAATGATCAACGACAGATTCATCAGACAGGTCAAATTTCATGCCGTCAATATTGAATTCTTCCAGGGGGATAATGTGGAAAAGGGGAGTATCCAAATCAAAATGCTTTAATTTTTCAGGCAGAATAAATTGATCAAAACCCGCTTGAGATGTATTACTTGCATTGGCTTGTACTAATTTTTGTACTAGATAAGCAAAGACCGGTTTGCTTAGGGACGCTGCGCCAAAACCGGTGTCTGGCTTCACTTCGGTTGGTGGCATGCGACCTGTTAGAGTTGCAATGAATTCATGTTCATCGCCATCAGCTAATTGATAGGTTTCGGTGCATTTTGCATGCAACATTTCATAGGCTATTTTATTTGCCTCTGTTAACGCAATTTTCTGAACCATTTTTGCTGCCTGGTCAACATAATAAAGTTCCTTGTTAAATGCAATGACCGTGTTTTTAGTTCCGATACCCAATTCATTTTTAGATCCAAGAACCAACTCCTGAAATGGGCACTGGGTGGGATCTTTTGACATTTTGACAAGGCCACATCCATCTGTAAATCCTATCTCCTGGGTGGAAATGATTCCTTGATTATTGATATAAGCAATGGATACACCCGGGATCTGGGCTTTTTTCATGGTATCTTTTAAAAGAAGTTCTTCTATTTTCATGTAAGACATAAGTTCACTCATAAAAACAATTTGGCCATAAATTATACTTTGGGTATTAACGTGTTTGATTTATTCAAAAATTTTTTTCGCAAAAATATCGTAAAAACCCGTTAATACCCCGGTTTTTGCTGCATTGCTACAACATAATACAGACGATTAATTAACCCTTACTTCATCGCTTTTTTAACTTATTCACAAAAGCAATAGAAGAAAGCTTCAAGACCATCAATCAGAGAGGTTTGCAGGTTTGAATGCTTTCCTTTAACTCATCAGGAATATTCAAGTCATCAATGTTTGTTTGATGTCTTTTGGCAAAAAGAATGCATTGATTTAACAAGGACGGCGCATCAGCTTTTCCAGAGAGTTCTCTAATGAGATTAGCGATTGTTATGGACTGTGACGGGTGAAGTTCTTTGCCATAATAATCGACCAGGATGATCTTTTGTATATTAGGGAATACAGCACCTAAAGCTTGGCGCTGTTCTTTGGACATTCTCTTGACATTTTCATGGTTTAAATAAACAGTTTGAACATGTTTTAATGAATCCTTAAGGAGTACCAAATTTTCAAGGGATAGTTCATGCAAGTAATTAAGGCATAAATTAAGTGAAACCACATGCTTTGGGATAGAAGAAAAGGCATGTGCTAGTTCAGCACAGCTTCTTAAGCCTATAAAATTCCAGCTTAAATTCAGTGAAGTCATGCCAGCAAGAATAGCAGCAGAGGCTTGAGTTAAACCTGGATTACGGTATAGAGCATTCCAACTTAAATCTAATGAAGTCAAATTGGTAGGGATAGCCGCAAAGATTTGTGCTAATTCTGCGCCACTTTTGCTACTTAAATCATTCTGACTTAAATCCAGTGCAATGACGCTGGCAGGGATAGTGGACAAGAATTGTACCAATTCAGAACTGCTTTTACTGCCTAAATCATTACCACTCAAATTCAATGAAGTGACGCTGGCCGGTATATTGGAAAAGGCTTTCGCTAATTCTGAGCTACTTTTACTACTTAAATCATTCCAACCTAAATGCAGTGCAGTGATGCTGATAGGGATAATCGCAAGGATTTGTGCCAATTCAGTGCCGTTTTTATACCCCAAGTAATTTCCACTCAGATTCAGTGACGTGACACTGGCAGGGATGGTGGCCACGAGTTGTAGCAATTCAGCACCGCTTTTAAAGCCTAAATCATTACCACTCAAATTCAATGAAGTAATGTTGGCAGGGATGGCTGCCAAGATTTGTACTAATTCATCACTGCTTTTAAAGCCTAAATCATTACCACTCAAATTCAATGAAGTAATGTTGGCAGGGATGGCTGCCAAGATTTGTACTAATTCATCACTGCTTTTAAAGCCTAAATCATTACCACTCAAATTCAGTGAAGTGACATTGGCAGGGATGGTTGCCAAGATTTGTACTAATTCATCATTGCTTTTATGGCCTAAGTAATTTCCTCTCAAATTCAGTGAAGTGACGCTGGCAGGTATATTAGCAAAGGCTTGCATTAATTCAACAGTGTTTATACTGTCTAGGTTATTCCAACTTAAATCAAGGGAAGTAACGCCATGAGGAATAGAGGTAAATTCTTGCACCAGGTTGTTGCATCTGGGTAATATTAGCTTGTAATTCATTATGAAAATCTCCCAAACAATAGATTTGTATTTAGTCATTATGGGCATAATATCAACCGATTAATTTAAATTAAAATCAATTGTTTTTATATTGTGTATATGAATTTCTTATAGATGCTGGGTTAAATTGAGTTTGCTTTACTGAAAAACAGATTAGAAATTGAAGGTTTATAAATCGATATTTCCTGTTTGACACGATGTGTCAAACAGGTTTATTCATTCACAAGACCAATAGCAGGAAGCCTCAAAGCCATTAATCAGTAAGGATTGAAAGTTAGAATGCTTTCCTTTAACTCTTGAGGGATATTCAAATCTTCAATGTTTGTTTGATGCTTTTTGGCAAAAAGAATGCTTTGATTTAACAAGGATGGCGCATCTGCCTTTCCGGAAAGTTCTCTGATGAGGTTAGAGATCGTGATAGAATATGACGGATGAATTTCTTTGCCACTCATATCAATCAAGATAATTTTTTGTACATTGGGGAATACAGAACCTAGTGCCTGACGTTCTTCTTTGGACATGTTCTTGACAGTATCATAGCCTAAATAAACAGTTTGCAGATACTTTAATGAGTCCTTAAGGAGCACCAAATTTTCAAGGGATAGTTCATGCAAGTAATTAAGGCATAAATTAAGTGAAACCACATGCTTTGGGATAGAAGAAAAGGTGTGTACTAATTCATCAGCGCTTTTATAGCCTAAATCATTCCGACGTAAATCCAGTGAAGTGACGCTGGCAGGTATATTAGCAAAGGCTTGCATTAATTCAACAGTGTTTATACTGTCTAGGTTATTCCAACTTAAATCAAGGGAAGTCACGCCATGAGGAATAGAGGTAAATTCTTGTACCAGGTTGCTGCCTGGGGGTAATATTAGCTTGTAATTCATTATGAAAATCTCCTAAACAATAGATTTGTCTTTAATCACTGTGAACATGATATCAACTGATTGATTTAAATTAAAATCAATTGTTTATATATTGTATATATAAATTTCTTATAGATGCTGGGTTAAATTGAATTTGCTTTACTGAAAAACAGGTTAGAAATGGATGGTTTATAAATCGATATTTCCTGTTTGACACGATGTGTCAAACAGGTATCAGTGTTTTTCATTCACAAGACCAATATCAGGAAGCCTCAAGGCCATTAATCAGTAAGGATTAAAAGTTAGAATGCTTTCCTTTAACTCATCAGGAATATTCAAGTCATCAATGTTTGTTTGATGTCTTTTGGCAAAAAGAATGCATTGATTTAACAAGGATGGCGCATCAGCTTTTCCAGAGAGTTCTCTAATGAGATTAGCGATTGTTATGGACTGTGACGGGTGAAGTTCTTTGCCATAATAATCGACCAGGATGACCTTTTGTATATTAGGGAATACAGCACCTAAAGCTTGGCGCTGTTCTTTGGACATTCTCTTGACATTTTCATGGTTTAAATAAACAGTTTGAACATGTTTTAATGAATCCTTAAGGAGTACCAAATTTTCAAGGGATAGTTCATGCAAGTAATTAAGGCATAAATTAAGTGAAACCACATGCTTTGGGATGGAAGAAAAGGCATGTGCTAGTTCAGCACAGCTTCTTAAGCCTATAAAATTCCTACTTAAATTTAGTGAACTCTTGCTGGCAGGAATAGCAGCAGAGGCTTGAGTTAAACCTGAATTACGGTATAGAGCATTCCAACTTAAATCTAATGAAGTCAAATTGGTAGGGATAGCCGCAAAGATTTGTGCTAATTCTGCGCCACTTTTGTTACTTAAATCATTCCGACTTAAATCCAGTGCAATGACGCTGGCAGGGATAGTGGACAAGAATTGTGCCAATTCAGAACTGCTTTTACTGCCTAAATCATTACCACTCAAATTCAATGAAGTGACGCTGGCCGGTATATTGGAAAAGGCTTTCGCTAATTCTGAGCTACTTTTACTACTTAAATCATTCCAACCTAAATGCAGTGCAGTGATGCTGATAGGGATAATCGCAAGGATTTGTGCCAATTCAGTGCCGTTTTTATGCCCCAAGTAATTTCCACTCAGATTCAGTGATGTGACACTGGCAGGGATGGCTGCCAAGATTTGTACTAATTCATCACTGCTTTTAAAGCCAAAGGAATTTCCACTCAAATTCAGTGAAGTGACATTGGCAGGTATATTGGAAAAGGTTTCCGCTAATTCTGAGCTACTTTTACTACTTAAATCATTCTGACTTAAATCCAGTGCAATGACGCTGCTAGGGATAGCAGCAGGGATTTGTGTCAATTCAGGGCTGTTTTTATTGCCTAAAGCATTTCCACTCAAATTCAGTGAAGTGATGTCGCCGGGGACGGCTGCCAAGATTCGTACTAATTCATCACTGTTTTTAAAGCATAAGTAATTTCCACTCAAATTCAATGAAGTGATGTTGCCAGGGATGGTTGCCAGGATTTGTACTAATTCATCAGTACTTTTATAGCCTAAATCATTCCGACGTAAATCCAGTGAAGTGACGCTGGCAGGTATATTAGCAAAGGCTTGCATTAATTCAACAGTGTTTATACTGTCTAGGTTATTCCAACTTAAATCAAGGGAAGTCACGCCATGAGGAATAGAGGTAAATTCTTGTACCAGGTTGCTGCCTGGGGGTAATATTAGCTTGTAATTCATTATGAAAATCTCCCAAACAATAGATTTGTCTTTAATCATTATGAATACAATATCAACCGATTAATTTAAATTAAAATCAATTGTTTGTATATTGTGTATACAAATTTCTTATAGGAGAGGAGTTAAAGTAGATTTGTTCTATTGAAAATCCAGTTAGAAATTGAAAGTGCGCTAGGGAAAATTTGATCGGCTAGCCCGATCAAGTATTAAAGGTTATTTCTGGTAGAGAAGTCTATTTTACAAGCAACCTTTTCTAGTCTAAATATTAATTACCAAGGATTAATATTGGACAGCCATGAAAAAATGGATTATCAGTTTGTTGCTGTTAATAGTCATCGTCTTATGCTCCTACCCTATCATTGGGATGATGGCCTTAAGCACGGTGAAAAAAAACGTCGATAATATTCCCAGGAATCCCTTCCTGACTTGGCAATTAAAAGATAATCACCGTGGATGGTTCTGCTCCACTGGCGTTTTGAATTTACTTGTTAATTTGCCAGCTCAAGAAAATAAAGACGCACAGGGTAATGTTAAAGTGCAGCCGGCGCTTCATTTGAGTCTGGATTTCCCAATGGTCATACACCATGGCCCTGTCATCATGACCAATAATGGCTTGCGTTTTGGGCTAGCATGGGTCACAACCAAGCCGGAAACCCATTATGGTGCTTTGATCAACTATTTAAATCAAACCATTGTCAGCTATAGTTTGCCCTCAATTAATATGCAGGGCACAAACAACGGTGATCAAGGCAACTTTGTTTTTGTCTGGCAAGGCTTAAGTGCAAAGCTCAAAGTCAATCCCAGGATTGATAAGGCCTCTGGTCATGTGACTATGCATGGTATGAGTACGAAAGTTCAAGAAACCGATGTTAGGATTGGTAAAGTCAAAGTCAATTTTGCATTGAATCGCTACATGGACGATTTATGGCTTGGTGATTCATCTATCCTGCTGTCTTCTGTTTCTACCATCACTAATTCACAGCCGGTGTTTGATTTGCAAAATCTGAGTGTGGATGCCTGGGCTGGAGTCAACAACAATTTACTGGATTTTAATTTGCAATTATCCCTGAAGAAATTTCTAATGAACAATAACAGCTATGGCCCTGGCCAATTAAAAATCAAGGTTAAGAATCTGGATCCCCAGGCGATGGCTAAACTTAATCAATTGAACTATGACTATCCTTCCAATCAAATCGCGATCCTGGCTGAAATTTTTAACCTGCTTTCCAAAGGCGCGACACTCAATCTGAATCAGGAGCTGGATACACCACAGGGGCATTTGTCCAGTTCGTTGAACCTGGTCCTAGCCAGGAGTTCATTCAGCACACCTGAAGATCTTTTGCAAAATCTGAAGGGGAATGGCCAGTTTAAAGCGCCAATGAAACTGGTCAAGCAGCTATTATTTGAATCAATCAAATCAAAAGCAACTACACCACCAGCTGATATGTCTCAATCTCAGGCTACAGAGCCTGATTCCGCCCAGCCTGTTGATGCCGACGCCCATAAGCAAACGGAAGAACTTTTGCAAAAATTGGTGAGTAAAGGCATCTTAAAGGTTGAAGGCGATTACTATCACGCTTCTTTTACTCTGGAAAACACCAAATTCACAGTGAATGGGCAGCCATTTGATCCAGCGTTATTAAATTAGATCTGCGGTTGGGCAATCAGCTCAACCTGCGCTGATGCGATAATAATCTATCTCAATCACAAGAAAATCCGGGTGATGAAAACTGTGGTAGAATAAGCACTTAATTTTTTGCCCACTGCATAGTGAATCATGATTATCGGAAGACCTGAAAACTGGAAGCTAATCGGGTATACATTGGATGTGACTCCTCATGGCATTAATAAACAATTACAAAGAGCCAGTTCATGAGTGATTTTAAGTTTCAACCTCTGGGTATCAATGATTTAAATCAGCTCCATCAATGGTTTCAGGAGCCAATTATTAATCACTGGTATGCGAGAGATAAATACTGGTCAATCAAGGAAATCAAAGAAAAATATGAGCCAAGAATTTTAGGGGCAGAGTATGTGCCTAGTTTCATTGTATACAAAGATGACTTGCCTTTTGGGTTCATTCAATTTTACATACTCACAGACTCTTTACCTGATGGAATTGAGGGGTATGAAAGTCTTCTTTTTCAACAATACAATCCCAGGGATTTAGCTGGAATCGATTTGTTTATTGCCAAAAGCCAGGGGCGAGGCAAAGGGTTAGGAGTGGAACTCATTAATTGTTTTATTAATAAATTTCTGACTCGTTTCAAAGCCATTGTTATTGACCCTAATATTAATAACCAACAAGCCATTCGTTGTTATGAGAAAGCAGGCTTTCAGCGAACAGATTTCAGCCAGGATCCAAATGATCTCATCATGATAAAACCTTTGCCATTGATTACAGGGAATTAATTATGAGCTTATTGAAAATAGATCGTTGTTCTGGGAATTTAGTAAGGATTTTAAATGATAAAATCATTTCGATTCACAATTTTTTTATTTCTTACAAGTTGTTTTATTCTCGCACGGGATCTACAAGCTTTTCCCACTCCACCGGAGTCCAATCAGGATAAACTGGCTTATTTTCAGTTGGAGGCAGAAACCTTTTACTCTCCCAAACCGGTGACTATTGAAGGAAATCCTTATCTCACGTATGAGGTTTTTCTTACCAATGTGGGTGACTATCCCTTTTCTTTGGAAAACGTTGATGTATTAAATGGCAGAAAACCTCGTAAAGTTCTTTTTTCTTATAATCAAGAACAACTGCAAAAGATGATTTACTCTTTTGGTGGTCATTTCAAGCATTTCCAATCAGGCTTGACTCTGAAGCCGGGTGAGCGTGGTTTGTTATTTTTTATGGTGAAATTCGGTAATCCTAGTGAAGTCCCTGGAAAATTAACGCATCGTTTTCATCTTTACTCATTGAAACCCCATATATCTGAAGAGGATGTCAGGTATTCTTTCCTGGCTGCTCCTGTTCATGTAAAAACTACTCAGCCCCTGGTGATTGCCAATCCTTTGGATGGAAAGCATTGGATGGCAATTAACGGTCCATCCAATAGTTCTTTACATCGCCGTGCAAGAGTTGCGGCCCATGGGATTGTTTATTACCCAGAGCGATATGCTATTGATTTTATGCAGTTCGGGTCTGATGGTCATATTTATAAAGAAAACCCATATAAAAATGAAAATTATTACAGTTATGGCGCGAATATTTACTCCGTTGCGGATGGTAAAGTGGTCGATGTTTACGATGGTGTTCCTGATAATACTCCACCTGGGCGTGATTATCCTGTTACACTAAGTAATATGGCCGGCAATTATGTGATTATTGAAATTGCAAAAAACCAATATGCTCTTTACGCCCACTTAATTCCTCATAGTATTAAGGTCACTAAGGGCGAGTTCGTTCGTAAGAATCAATTAATTGCAAAATTAGGTAATTCAGGGAATTCTGACGCACCGCATTTGCATTTTCATGTGATTGATAAACCCTCGCCTTTAATTGGCCAAGGCATACCCTATGTGTTTGCAAATTTCTCCACAGAAGAATATCGATTTGCTGGTGATGATTGGGAGTCCCCTATTATCTATGAGGGGAGGTTAAGAGAGCATTTTCATGAACTGGTTCATGAAAATGCTTTGATGAACTTTGCAGAAAAATAATCGCATATTAGACGATAAAAAATCGAGTGATATAGGCAAACGCTTTATACACGAAGTATAAAATGACCTCTTGGCAAATTGATGCTCATAACATGGAATGCCCCATAGTCTATAATATTAGGGAATGTGAGTTATGGATAAGGATTATATAAGAAGCAGTCCATATCCTGCGTCCGTTTGGGCTGAGGAGATGCGTAAGCATCGTCTTGAAGCTTTGGCACGATTAAAATCCATACAAGGCTTCGAGACGGCATAAATGCCTCCTCAGCCCGAACGATACAAGTTAATGACTTATCTTAATCCATAACTCACGTTAGGTACGTTATTGTCTCTATGGAATTCTAAAGATTACCTATTTTGGGGAGTGCAAGATGAAAACAGGACGTTTTGATCAAGCCAGGGCGGATGCGTTTGCCGAGCGTCTTTTATCCGTTCTCAATGATGCCGCATTGACGTTGATGGTATCCATTGGGCATCGAACTGGTCTGTTTGATGTCATGGACAAGCTTGATTTTGCGAGCAGTGAAGTCATTGCTCAGGCGGCTGGCTGTAATGAGCGTTATGTCAGGGAATGGCTCAATGCTCTCGTGGTCGGAGGCATTGTAGATTATGATGCGCGCGCAAAAACCTATCAATTACCTGCTGAACATGCTTCTTTCCTGACCAGAAAATCTTCACCACAGAACATGGCAGTGATAGCTCAATTTATTCCTGTTCTGGCCTATGTGGAAAATGGCATAGTAGACGCTTTTAAACACGGTGGTGGTGTTCCTTATGAGGCTTATCATCGTTTTCATGAGGTAATGGCCGAAGAGAGTGCACAAACAATTTTATCATCCTTGACCGACAAAATTTTGCCTATGGTTGATGGCCTGGTTGATAAACTGCACCAGGGAATTCAGGTGCTTGATATCGGTTGTGGCTATGGGCGTGCCTTGATATTAATGGCGAAAACGTATCCTCAAAGCCAATTTACCGGTTATGATCTTTGTGAAGAAACCATTGCTCATGCTTTACACTCAGCCAAGGAAAATCAAATACACAATATCCATTTTGAAAAAATGGATTTGTCGGTCTGGAATGAGCAGGAGAAATATGATCTTGTTACCAGCTTTGACGTGATTCATGACCAGGCCAAGCCAGCGCAAGTACTGGGTAATGTATTCAAAGCGTTAAAGCCTGAAGGTATTTTCCTGATGCAGGATATAAAAACCTCAAGTGACGTGTCAGGGAATGTTCATCATCCTCTGGGGGCGTTTATTTACACTATCTCCTGTATGCATTGCATGACAGTGTCTTTGTCTCAAAATGGCTTAGGTCTTGGTGCGGCCTGGGGAGAGGAACTTGCCGAAAAAATGCTGGCAGAGGCTGGGTTTGGAAAAATTGAAAAGCATTATCTGGAACATGACATCATGAATACCTACTATGTGATGCGTAAATAAAATCAGCAGATCATACAAGAGGTCTAATGCAATTAGGGTGCTTTTCTTTTGAGGTAACATTTGCTCTTGACAGTGGAAAAACCAATTAACAGTCATCTGTTAATTGGTTAAGAAGGATGTCTTGTTAATCAAGCATACATCGTTTGCCGGATTTCATTAAACCGGGCGTCATCTTTCTCTTTCATTTTTTCAATGGTTTGTAACTCCTCTTGCTCCTGTTCCTGTTGAGCTTTGAGTTTCATGAGTTCAATCATATTTTGCGTTTTTAATTCTTGCAAAATAGCGGCTAATAAAATGTCTGTGGTTGTCTCCAGGCTGATCTCTTGAGTGGGTTGTTTTCCTTCCTGTGGTTTTTTTGTTTCCAGTGTTCTTGATGAGGGGGTTATTTGCTGTTGACTAAAAAAAAGTGGTGATCCCGAATTGGTATAAGTTTGCTTGGTTTGATTATCTCCATCTTTGAGGTGAGTGTTTTTCGCTTTGTTACTCATGGTGATCTCCTTTTCCTTGTGAGTCCTATTCAGATTAATGCAAATCTTGAGTTAAATGCAAATGTTTTTTTCAATATTTATAAATTTTATGTCTTTATCGCTAATATAGATCATTAAGATCAGGTTATGCTCCATATTTTCTATTAATCTTTCAATAGTTAATAAAAAGAACATTAGTTCCTCAGAGGTGGTCTTCGTATCCGGCTTGAATATAAGAGACAATTCTCAATAATTGATGACACTTCGAGATTTTCCTGGAATTATTCTATACTTACATAAGTAAAATGACAGGTTATCATATGAAACATAGAAGATCTGAAACTCAAGACATTGATGATGCCATCATAAAGACTCTAAACAAATTATTAGAGATCGAATTGGCGGGTGTTGTGCGTTATACCCACTATTCCTTTATGGTCTTTGGATTTAATCGTATCCCGATCTGTAAATGGATGCGCGATCAGGCTCAAGAAAGTTTGAACCACGCTCATTTAATCGGTGAACTTATTACCCATTTTTCCTATCATCCTACGCTTAAAATTGGTAAGTTATTAGAGACCCATGAGCATAATATTAGTAATATTTTAGAAGAGTCACTTGAGCATGAAAGGCAAAGCCTGGATTTGTATTATCAACTATTACAATATTCAGAAAATAAATCGGTGTTAGTTGAAGAATTTGCAAGACAAATGATTCAAGAAGAAGAAATGCATCTTGGCGAAATATCTAAAATGCTTAATTCCCACGCAACTTTCAAAGATTAACAAGAGTTGTTTTCTCTTATCGATATATTCCAAAACCTGTTTGACTCAGAAGAGTCAAACAGGTTTTGGTGTCTTTTAATTTATTGACAAAAGCAAACAAAAGTCGCTCAATACTATCAATCAGCGAGAGTTGAAAGTTCGAATACTCTCTTCTAATTCCTTAGGGATCATCTTGTTATCACTACCTTTTTGATGTTTTTGGGCAAAAAGAATGCATTGATTTAACAAGGATGGAGCATCTGCCTTTCCAGAAACTTCTCTAATGAGGTTAGAAATTGTTATAGACGGTTGAATTTCATGATCATAATCATCCACCAAAATGATTTTTTGCACATTGGGAAATACAGCACCCAGTGCTTTTCGTTGTTCTTTGGACATTTCTTTGACACTATAAAAGCTCAAGTAAACAGTTTGCACATGCTTTAACGAATCCTTAAGGAGTACTAACTTTTCAAAGGATATTTCATTCAAGGAGTTAAAGCTCAAATTAAGTGACACCACCTGAGGAGGAATACTGGTAAAAATTTGTGATAAGTCATTGCTGCTTTCCAGGTCGAAATAATTCATTCCTAAATCGAGTGAAGTCACACTGGCAGGGATAGCCGTAAGGGCCTGTGCCAGCTCAGCACCATGGATATTGCCCATGCCATTACAAGACAAATAAAGCGAAGTTACATTGGTTGGGATAGCAGCAAAGGCTTGTGCTAATTCAGCACCACTTTTTCTGTCGAGATTATTAGAGCTTAAATTGAGAGAAGTTACATGGACAGGGATGGCGGCCAGGAGTTGTGCCAATTCAGCACCGTTTTTATCGCATAAGTGATTGTGAGTCAAATCTAACGAATTAACGCTGTCAGGTATATTGGTAAAGGCTTGAATTAATTCAGCATTGCTTATGCTGCCTAATTCATTCAAACTCAAATCAAGCGAGGTGATGCCATGAGGTATAGAGAGAAACTCTTGCCTCAGGTTGCTTCTTCTGGTTAATACTAATTCGTAAAGCATTATGAAAATCTCCCAATTAATGGATTATTGTTTATTCATAATGCTTATAATATATGTTTATTGAATACAATTAAAATAAATTGTTTATATGTTGTGTATAAAAACTTCTTATGCAGGCTGTACTAAAGCGAGTTTGATTTGGTGAAATCGGATTTAAACCTCTACTGCGTAGAAGATAGGAATTACTTCTGAAAATAGTAAAAAATATTGACTAATTAAGAAATCATGTGCACGATTGTTGTTCAAAAACAAGGGGGTGTTCACGATGCCGAATTCAAGAGTACAAATCTGGTTACAAAGACAAATTGCCGCAAGAACTTTTCCTCCCAATAGAGAAGACTGGTATGTCAAAAATGGGTTCGGTAATTCAGAGATGTCATTAGAAGAGCGTTTTGCCTGTTTTGTAGAAGCAATACGTCAAGTGGATTCTCCATACCATGAACAATTATCCGGTATTGAATTTGAGCGCTTTGAAGTAGAAGTGACCTTGGCCAACCAAACAACATGTAGGACAGAGGTGATAGGTTTTAAGAATAATTCCAATCAATCAAGCTCCACACCTAATGAGAAGTTCAAGTCGGTTGGAAAGGGAAAACATGTGATTTACTTCACTGGAATTGGAACGCAATACCAAGATTGCCTGATTGATATAGCAAAAGCTGTGCAAATAACGGGAGCACATTATTACGCTTTTGAATACCCGGGCATGAAAAAACTGGGAGGTGAAGTATTGGAAGCCAATGATATGGTTAACACTGGAATAGCATTGGCCAATACCTTGCTTGAAAAAGGCATATCAATTGATGATATCCTTTTTCAAGGTGACTCCTTTGGTGCAGCGGTAGCAAAAAAAGTCAGTGATCAATTCAAACTGCAATCCAATGTCACAGTAAGATGCATTATGAATAATACCTTTTCCTCCTTTCAAGCCGCTGTCGAAGGTAATCTGGGGGCATTCTCCACTCTGCGTTATACAGTTCGTCCTCTGCTTCGTTACACAGGTTGGGATATTCGCCCAGGAGATGGCTATGGTCAGGATACTCCTTACCAAATTCATATCAACCATACCGGAGATCTTACCTTAGGGGCAGGGCATGCAACGCTTGCAGAAAGCGTTGAATCCAATTCTCAGCTTGAACATTTCATTGATCCCTGTCCTGAAGACTACCGTATTAAAAGAGACACCTATAAGCAGTGGCATTGGGCTTCACTAAGCGTACAAGGAATAACATTTCTCGAGACAAAATATGGCAGAAACAGTGATGGTCAATTGGATACGCATCTGGCCGATTTATATTTGCTAAAGTATGATACGGGTCTGGGGGTTTATGAATCATTTATTTGTAAATATCTCGAAGACAGTAATGACTATATTGCAAGCCACCCGCAAACACTTTCTCTTGACGAATTGCCTAGGCCTCTTGAGTCTGAAACAGTTTCACTAAGACAATTGATTGTGTCTGTGTTACCATCAAGGCCTAGTATAGCTGGTTTCTTTAGTCGTACTCCACCGGTTAGAGATGAGGTGGATTCAGAGAAACAAGAGCAGAAATCAATTGAGTTAAAGTAGGCTGTATCACTTACCCGTAAAATAAAAACAACAGATTGGATATGGATAAAAGGATTATTGCGGCAGCCTCTTTTGGTACTTTGTTTGAAATGTACGACTATGCCATTTATGGGTTTATGGCGCCTATTTTGGCGCCGCTTTTTTTTCCCACTACCGATAAACACACTGCTCTCATCGCAACATTTGGTATTTTTGCTGCGGGTTTTCTTGTTCGACCATTCTCCGCTTATTGGTTAGGGAATCTGGGTGACCAAATTGGCCGCAAAAAAACATTGACTATGACTCTTATGGTCATGACTTTTTCATCAAGCTTTATTGGTTTATTACCCACTTATCAAGAGGCGGGCATTATTGCACCAATGTTACTCACGCTGTGTCGATTGACCCAAGGGATTTCTGTAGCTGGGGAAATGACCTTAGCCAGTATCTATATCTATGAAAATGTGAGCATGCGTCACAAAGGTTTAGCTGTCAGCTTTGTCACTTTGGGTTCTATTTGTGGGTTGTTGTTTGCAATAATAGTAAGCAAAATAACCATGATATTTTTCTCCAAACAGCATGTCGATTTCTTCTGGCGCTTCCCATTTTTAATAGGAATATTTGTCGGTTTTGTCGGACTTTATTTACGAAGTCAAACCAGGGAATTAACCGATTTTGCAAAAGGAGTTGCCAAAAAACAAGCTCATCCAATACTAAATGCCTGGCGCTATCGGAAAAAAGCAATAGCTGCTATTTTTCTTTTGGCAATTTATTGTAATAGTAGCTTCTATACCTTCTTTGTTTATATGCCTTCCTATCTGCAACAGCAGGAATTATCATTAACTGCAGCGATGGATGTCATTATTATAGGAATGTTTTTTTATAGCATAGGGTTATTAATGTCAGGGTTTACTTCTGATATTCTAGGCAGGCGCTTCCCTTTGGCGGTCAGTTTAATTGCAACTCTATGCAGTGTTTTAGTAATAAATTATTTAATTAATACAGGTACATTATTGCAGATTATTATCGCCTGCAGTGTGTTGGCAATTATTATTTCTTTTTTTATTGGAAGCGCATTTACCGCCAGTCTTGAACAATTACCACAAGAAGAACGGGCCAGTGGCTTTACTTTATTTTTTAACTTAGGCAATTCTTTATTTGGGGGCACAGCACCACTCATTATTTTGCTATTAAGTTATGCTTTCATCCATTTTGCATTTTCTATTTATTTGATGGTGATGGCTTTGTTGACCCTTCCTGCCCTATGGTTGATTCAAGAAAAAGGCACGAATTAATTTATTAGTTTATGGTACGAAAAACAGTGATCTAACACAAAAATGTGCCCAGTTTGGTTGTGTAAAATATATTTATCCTGACTGCGGACATACGGAAGTTGGTCTCACCTTATAAAAAATTTCTATTTATGAAAAAAATAGTTTCCAAAATTGTGGATTCTCAAGCCAATTGGTTTGCCAGATACTGCACCAGTTTTTATTTCTCCGGAAGAAATGCAAAACCTGAAAAGGATTTGCAATTTAATACATAACAAAAAACAGTTTTTCAGCTCGGTAAAAGCAAGTTACTGCGGACCAACGAATGCTGAAAAAAAGTGGTATCAACCCTGATATACGAAATCAATCTCTAAGGTGCGAAAAAATCTCGCTATATCAGATAGCCCTCTGTTTTTAAAAATTTCAAATCCACCAGATAAAAGAAGTTAAAGGCACTTCAGTGTTTTCTCATGGGTAATTAATTTTGAGATCAAAGTATTCAGAAATTTTTTGCCAATTATCAAGAAGTGGTTGAGAGCTAATGTATTGAAGTAATAAATATAACAATTTTCAAAGAGAAACAAATGAAGAGAAATAATAAAATAAATAATCAGGATGCAGATCAAAAATCCAGACAATATATTTATGTGGAAAAAAAAGAGATAGGCGGTATTGATACAGAAATTATTACCGAATCTCACTACCCTATTCCTTGGGATTCATCTTCAGAAAGACCACTTGATTATTATGAAAAACAATCAAAAACTATCACCTACTATAAAGAAGATGTTGATCTAGATAATAATCCAGTTCTCAAAAGAATCGAAATAGAAATACCTATAGTTGAAGAAGGTGAAAACAGACACCGAACAATTAAAGTAAAGGTTGATGGAAAGCTCATAATTTTTCAAGATGATAGCATTCTGGATATGGATAAAAGTTTTAATATCCGTGATGTTAATTTGTTAGTGCATATGGTTCTTAATAATTTTCATCCCAAGAGTAAGTCAACCCGTTTGCAAACAATCACTCCCTTTATTCATCTACCTGGAACTGGTGGAGATAAGGATTATGAATTTAATCAAAAAAACAATGGAGATATTAGTAAAATTCTTCTGCCATATGTCCAGGAAATGTGTTCATTAAAAAATAGTTGTGTGGTTAGGGAACTACTAATCCCAGTGGCAACAAAAGGGGGGCCTCATCACTGGAATTTGTGTATGCTATCTATTGATGAAAATAATATTCCTGCACTTTATTATATTGAATCAGAAAACTTATTAGTTTCATTTCATTACTACACTTATATGTATTACATGGAAGATTATAAAATGCATATCCTTCCACAGGTCAATGAGTTATTGGCTAAGTTTCACTATCCAGCAATTGATAAAGTCAATTTTTCTCAAGCGAAACAATTTAGCCAAGAGGGTTGTGGTATTGCAATGGGCCTTAATATGCAAAAAATACTGGAAGAAAATTATCCTCAGGTTATTTGTCATTCCAATACACAGAGACAAGAGGTTCCGAGTCTTGCAGAAATAGGACGTTTATCAAGTAATGTGAGTATTGAAGAGGATGCTTTAATGCGAGTAGAGCTTGCATTTAAAATACAAGCGCGCGCATCCATTATTACAGAGCGCGCTCTTGATGCAAAGATGGTAGAAAAAAAGAGCCTGGTTTGCAGTGAAATTTTAAGTGATTCACGTAGTTTAAATGTAAAGGCTAAAGAAGCATTTGGTTTTTTTCAATCAGCACAACCTGAAATATCAACTGAAATGCATTCGACTGTGGCACAAAACAAAGACAATGAAGAAGCATCTCCCATTGATATAAATGCTGAAGCATCTCGTTTGTGCTGAGACATAATATAATTAGACTTCTTGCATGATCTAATCATTTTGTTTTAGGGTAAGGTGCAAACGCTTTGAGGAGTGGAGTTTGCACGCAGTAAATGAGTATTGCAGAAAGGTCTGCAACGCAGCGATCAATAAAACGAAAGAGGCAGGTTAAGCAAGTAAGGTCTAATACAAACCATCTTAAACGTCCGCTTTTGAAAATAACATTTTGTGATAATGCTGTATGATTAGCTTTGATGCGGTAAAACGTAATCAAAGCTAAATATATGCGTAACATTTTCTTCTGTGATTATCCGTGGTATGAAAACTTGCAAAAGATTATGCCAAATCAAAACGATCGGCTTTCATAACCTTTGTCCATGCAGCAACGAAGTCCTGTACGAATTTTTCCTTGTTATCATCCTGAGCATAGACTTCAGCATAGGAGCGCAGAACCGAATTAGAGCCAAAAGCAAGATCTACTCGAGTCGCTGTCCACTTGATATCACCTGTTTTACGGTCACGAATTTCGTACAAATTATTGTTGGTTGGTGTCCATACGTTGGCCATATCGGTCAAGTTGACAAAGAAGTCATTAGTCAAGGCACCAACGCGTTCGGTGAATACGCCATGTTTGGTATTGTTATGATTAGTACCTAACACGCGCATGCCTCCGACAAGGACTGTCATCTCATGGGCTGTCAGTCCCATGAGTTGGGTGCGGTCCAGCATTAGCTCTTCAGAACGGACATCATATTCCTTCTTAAGCCAGTTACGATAACCATCATGAAGGGGTTCCAGCACATCAAAGGAGTCTGCATCCGTCATGTCATCGGTCGCATCGCCACGACCGGGAGCAAAGGGAACGATAATCTCAAAACCAGCTGCCTTGGCAGCCTTCTCAATACCGACATTTCCGGCAAGTATAATCACATCTGCCACGCTGGCGCCCGTATCAGAAGCGATACCTTCAAGTACCTGCAGGACTTTAGCCAGGCGTTTTGGCTCATTACCTTCCCAGTCCTTTTGTGGTTTTAGTCGAATGCGTGCTCCATTTGCTCCCCCGCGCTTATCTGAGCCGCGGAAAGTTCGCGCGCTGTCCCATGCGGTAGAAATCATTTCACCTATGGTCAGATTGCTGGCAGCAATTTTTTCTTTGACAGCAGCAACATCATAACTTGTGTTACCTGCAGGAACTGGATCTTGCCAAATCAAATCTTCTTTAGGAACATCCGGACCAATGTAGCGCGTCTTCGGCCCCATATCACGATGGGTCAGTTTAAACCAGGCTCGTGCGAAAACTTCTGCAAAATAGTCGGGATCTTTGTAAAAGCGCTCGGCAATTTTACGATATGCAGGATCCATTTTCATTGCCATGTCAGCGTCGGTCATGATTGGATTGTGCCGAATGGCAGGGTTTTCGACATCTACTGGTTTATCCTCTTCCTTAATATGGATGGGTTCCCATTGCCAGGCGCCAGCGGGGCTCTTTTTCAGTTCCCAATCGTAATTCAGCAATAAATAGAAGTAGCCATTATCCCATTGGGTAGGGTGCGTCGTCCATGCGCCTTCAATACCGCTTGAAACGGTATTACGACCTACCCCTCTGGTGGTTTTGTTAATCCAACCAAGGCCTTGGTCTTCAACATCAGCGGCTTCGGGATCCGGGCCTAAAAGTTTTGCATTGCCATTGCCGTGACATTTGCCAACAGTATGCCCTCCGGCAGTCAGGGCAACGGTTTCCTCGTCGTTCATAGCCATGCGCCCGAAGGTTACACGAACATCCTGCGCAGTACGTAGCGGATCAGGTTGACCATTCACCCCTTCAGGGTTTACATAGATTAATCCCATTTGTACTGCCGCCAGCGGGTTTTCCAGAGATTCACGGCTTTTGCCATCGTAACGCTTGGCACCTAACCATTCTTGTTCTGAACCCCAATAAACATCTTTTTCGGGATGCCAAATGTCTTCGCGGCCAAAACCAAAACCGAAAGTTTTTAGTCCCATTGACTCATAAGCGATGGTGCCAGCCAGGACAATCAAGTCTGCCCAACTAATCTTGTTGCCATATGTTTTCTTGATGGGCCATAATAAGCGACGTGCTTTATCCAGGTTCACATTGTCAGGCCAGGAATTCAATGGAGCAAAGCGTTGATTGCCTGTACCAGCACCGCCGCGGCCATCCGCAACACGATAAGAACCTGCAGCATGCCAGGACATACGAATCATTAAACCACCGTAGTGCCCCCAATCAGCAGGCCACCATGGCTGGCTGTCAGTCATCAAAGCGTGCAAATCCTTTTTGAGCGCCTCAAAATCCAGTTTCTTGACTTCTTCACGATAGTTGAAATCTTTTCCCATTGGATTTGTCTTGGTGTCATGCTGATGCAATATATCCAGGTTCAAGGCATTGGGCCACCATGCCGTGTTGGATGTTTCTGAGGACGTCATACCGCCATGCATCACCGGGCATCCTGTTGTTGCATTCTTACCTTTTCCATCCATAGACACTCCTGGTCACAGATCATAATTAATTAAAGTTCTAACTATAGCTTAAGGGTGGTTAGCTAAGCAATCGAAGCAAAGACATTTTAAAGTGAGAGATTTCAGACAAAAAAATGACAATCACAAATCAAAAAGTAACGGTTTCAAGTTCTGGTTTTCTTTTTACCTAATACAGAAAGATATTCTTAACATACCTGGTTAAACTTGACTCTTATAGGGTTGGTAGTCATGATATTTCTATTTACAATGCAAAAATATAAGATTTCACTTTGCTGACTGGCGAATTGTTTGTCTGCATCAAAATCATATGGACATGTGAAAATCAGATGAATAAAAATTTAAGTGCTTTGAGTTTACTTTGGATTTCAATTACCAGCATGGTAGGCTCAGGCTGGTTATTTGGTTCTTTATATTCTGCTCATTTTGCTGGCCCTGCCGCCATTATCGCTTGGCCACTGGCAGGTTTTTTACTTCTATTTGTTGCCTTGTCCTACGCTGAATTAGGTACGATGTTTCCCCAGTCCGATAGCCTGGCTTGCTTGCCTTTATATACTCATGGACGTTTGACTGGCATTATTATGAATGTCATGACCTGGTTTTCCCTGGCTATTTTGCCAGTGATTGAAACACAAGGTGTCATTCAATACGCCAGTAATTACCTTCCAGGTCTGGTATCTCATGACGCTTTGCACTATCGAAATACGCCAGCAGGTTATATGCTGTCCCTGGTTGTATTAATGAGTTTTGTTTTGTTTAATTATTTTGGTATTGGTTTGTTTGCCCGCATTAATGCCGCATTTACTGTTTGGAAGGTAATAATCCCTGTTCTCACTATTGTAAGCTTGGTAACCATGAGTTATCACTCGGATAATTTTTTTCAGCATGGTGGTTTTATGCCTTATGGCTGGCAGGGTGTTATGGCTGCGATGTCAAGTGGAGGCGTACTTTTTTCCCTGTTAGGATTTAGACAAGTGGTTGTCATGATGGGTGAACTGGAAAAACCAGGACAATACATACCACTTATTTTAGGTGGTTCACTAGTGCTCGTGACGCTACTTTACACAAGTTTACAATGGTCCTTTATTGGCAGTGTTAGCGAACAAGCGCTGGCAAAAGGGTGGGTGAATTTATCTTTCACTGGTGACGCAGGACCATTTGCCGCTCTGGCTGCGCTGGCCGGCATGCTTTGGTTGAGTGTTTTGTTGTATGTCGATGCTTTTATATCGCCATATTCAACTGGTCTTGTCTATTCAACCACAGCAGCTCATATGCTAAGCAGTATGGGCTCAGTCGTTCCTACACCTGAAATTCTTACCAAACAAAACAGATATCAAGTGCCCTGGGTTTGTTTAGGCGTAAATTTCTTACTCGCTGCTATCATGTCGCTTGTGTTACACGGATGGCAGGAAATGTCGGCTTTTCTTGTAGCAATATTAATGATCAGCTATTCCATAGGGCCTGTAGCACTTGTTTGTTTGCGTCATCAGTTACCACACTATAAGCGGCCTTTTCGTTTGCAGATGAGTAACCTGATTGGCTTTATCGGATTTTATGTTTGTACAGTTGGCGTGTATTGGGCGGGCTTCCACAGTGTGCGAAAGTTATTGGTGATCACTGTTCTGGGGGTGGTGTGCTCTTTTCTCTATTGCCTTATAAAAAATACACATCGGGAGATTGATAGCAAACAAGCGCTATGGTTTATATTCTATCTTCTCGGCCTTGGTATTTTCTCATTTTTTGGTAATTATGGCGGTAAGCATATCCTCCCCCAGTATTGGGATTTGGTGTATTTATTAGTTTTCAGCATGCTTGTGTTTGTTTTTGCTCTATTATCCAGAAAACCCGGTGCCCATACTCAAAAACTGGTTGCCAAAACAACCACGTAATCGACTTGATTCGTTGATCAAAAATGCCACAATAGCTGTGCCTGCTTTCTCAACTGAGCGATATTATATTGCTTGATTAGAATCCTCAATGATTAATATTTTTTAACATTGATCTTGACATAATCAGTATGGATCACAATAATGCGATTGATTTTTTAAAGTCACTTTGCTGCAAGGAATGCCAGCCTTAACTAGGAAAAAATATGAAAAATAAAATAGTTTTGTTGGCTCTAATCTCTTTATCCTTTCTTTTCTCACTCCATACTTATGCTGCGGATTACCATTTTAATGGTTTGTCATTAAGTTCTTCTCTCGGCATTCTGTCAGGTAACGCTCATGAATATGTTTACCATCCAGAGACAGACACCAAATTAAGCCAGCTGGATTGGCGCATAAAAAATGCTCCGATAATAAAAGGGGAATTAAATTATGATGTCCTGGATTGGCTGAGCATGAATGGTCGAGGTTGGACAACCTTGGTAAAAAATAAGGCTGCTATGGATGATTATGATTGGCTCAATCCTTATCAAGAGACATGGACTCACTGGTCTCATCATGAGGATACGTATCTCAATTATGCGAATGAGTTAGATGTGAGCCTAAGGGCCTGGTTGATGCAAAAACAAAATTACAAGTTAGGCCTGGCCACTGGGTATCAATGGAATTCCTTTGACTGGAAAGCTACTGGAGGCTGTTATCAATATAACGGAGGACTCTATGCCGGTTGTTTTCGCAGTGATCAACCTGGAATTGGATACCAACAAAAATTTAGAACTCCTTATGTTGGTTTGGCAGGGAAGTATTTTGTTAATAATTTTGAGTTTGGTGCTCTTTTAAAATTTAGCGATTGGGTTTCAGCGCGAGATCATGATGAGCATTATGCCCGCAACTTAACATTCAATGAGCGAGGAAATAGCTCCAGATATTATGCGGCAACGATTCATTCCGGCTACTTTTTGAAACCTAACACGAAAATTTTTGTCGAGGCCTCTTACAATCATTATTCTAATGGGAGAGCGGATACTGAAATCATTGACAATGACACGGGTGAGCGCAGTTATTTCGGTGACTCAGCAGGTTTATCCAATAAACACTATACCGTCGCTCTTGGTTTACAATATCTTTTTTAAAAGGCTCAAATTCTCTAATCCCAAAACTGTCTTAAGTCCTGGCTTCAAGACAGTTGCTGCATGCGTTCTTTATTTCAACAATATCTGCATATGGATCTGAAATTATGCAAACTGAAATTGTATGGCTGAGTTTAATTCTTCTTTTGGTTCCATGTTAAAAAGTGCCGGCATTTTTTCACGGATCTGCTCTATAAGCGTTTCATCTGAGCCTTGATTGTTTTCAAGCCGTATTGTTTCATGTGAAGGATACTCAAAAAATGTATCCATCCTGGTGGCATAGCGCAGGCTTACTTTGCTTTCCTGGTTGCGAAATCGATTGGTGATGCGGCTTGCCCGCAGTACAGGTGTGACATCGATCATTACAAACGTGAGCTCGGGTATGGCGTTTAATAACTTGATGCGGTGCTTGTCGAGATACATCGCTTGTGAAATAACAAAACTCTCGTTCGGTGTCTTTGTTTTTTGTGTGTTGATGACATCAATCAAGACATCGACAAATTCATCAATCATCTCAGGGGTCATTTGTTCATCTTCGATTAGACAGTCACGCATTTTTTGCGTGATGTGGTTATCACCATCGATATGGATGATGTTTAGCTGACTGAGCAGCTCTCCAATATAACTTTTGCCCGAGCCAGTTTTGCCAAACAAGAAATAGATGGTCATTGATCACAATCTCTGTAATGTATATTTTTCATATTAGGTACGTGAATAACCATACCTTAAAATCATGGAAATGTGTACTTTCTTAGTCATTGCATAACCAGAGGGGAATTGGTAGTCAGAATTAGACGATGGATTTATGACCAAGCATCACAGGAGTTTATCACTATAATGAGTATTTTCTCGTGCACTTGGAGGGCTTATAACACTTAATCTCAAACGAAGCTGTTTTTCAATTTCAATCACAGCGAAAAATGTAGCTCCAGTTAGAACGATTAATACTCCATCCCAAAATGGAACACTTTCGGTAACAAATATTGTTTGTAAAGGAGGGAAATAGGTGATTGCAAACTGTGCTACAGTAACCACTATGATCGCTATCCAAACTACTTTTGTCCCCTGAACTGCTTTCCATGTGAGCGAGGTAGTATAAATATTGCGAATATAAAACAGATGAAAAATTTCAAGTACCACTAAAGTATTCAAAGCGATTGTGCGAGCCAGTTCAATCGAGTAGCCGCGATCGAGTGCATAGAAATAGAGTCCAAAAATCCCCCAAATGAATAGAATGGAAACCAGAATAATGTGCCATACTAAACTGCTGGTTAGCAGAGGTTCATTTCGAGGACGCGGTGGACGATGCATGGTGCCTTCTTCCGTTGGTTCAAAAGCCAGCGCAATCCCTAAAGTGACTGCGGTAATTAAGTTAATCCATAAAATCTGAATCGGTGTCACTGGCAAACTGAGTCCCAAAAGTAAAGCTAAGATAACGGTCATTGTCTGACCTGCGTTGGTAGGTAAAGTCCAACTGATGACCTTTTTGAGGTTGTCATAGACGGTACGCCCCTCACGAACGGCAGCCACAATCGAGGCAAAATTGTCATCCACCAGTACAAATTCCGCAGCTTCCTTGGCTACTTCGCTGCCTTTTTTGCCCATGGCAATTCCTGCGTCTGCTCGTTTTAACGCGGGAGCGTCATTCACTCCATCACCGGTCATGGCCACAGTCATCCCGTGCGATTGCAATGCCATCACCAGCCTTAGTTTATGCTCTGGGCTGGTTCGGGCAAAAATGTCTGTCTCCAACACAGCATTCTTAAGTATCGCATCATTCATTTTATCCAAATCAATGCCTGTTAATACTTTATCCAGGTTTTTAAGTCCTATTTGGCGACCAATGGCTAATGCTGTGCTGGCATGATCTCCTGTAATCATTTTGACCCGAATGCCTGCTGTATGACATTGTGCCACAGCTTCAATGGCTTCAGGTCTTGGAGGATCAATTAACCCAACCATTCCAAGTAATGTCAAACCATCCTTAATATTGGCAAATTCCAACACGGTGTGTTCTGGCTTTGTTTTTTTTACCGCAAAGGCTAGTAATCTCTGTCCTCTTGCAGCAACCTGTTCCATTTGTCGCTTCCAATAAGGGTCATTTAAAGGCTGTACTTCTCCCTGATTGATTTGTTGATTTTGACACATCTTCAAAATTTGCTCAGGGGCACCTTTAACAAAGATCATCGCGTGCTTCAAATGATCGTGGTTTAAAGTGGCCATGAACCGATGTCTTGCATCGAAAGGAATCACGTCGGTACGTACCCACAAGGCGTTTTCTTCTCGCATAGCCAGTCCTGTTTTACCGGCAAATGCAAGTAGGGCGCCCTCCATGGGGTCGCCTTCTACAGTCCAGTTGCCTTCCTGGTTATGAAGCGTGGCATTATTACAAAGTATGGCGGCACGTGCGAGTTTCTTAAGCAAAGGATATTCATTGTTATCAATTAATTGTTCATTTAACGTAATTGTTCCTTGAGGCTCATAACCGATGCCATCCAAAATAAATAGATGATTACTGGTGAGGACAGAAGAGACTGTCATCTCGTTCAGAGTCAGGGTACCCGTTTTATCAGTACAGATAACCGATACGGAGCCTAAGGTTTCGATGGCGGGTAATCGACGCACAATGGTATGCCGTTGCGCCATCGTCTGTACCCCAATGGCCAGAGTGATTGAAAGAACGGCAGGAAGACCTTCAGGGATAGCTGCAACTGATAAACTGACCACGACCATAAACAATTCGGCAAACGGATGATGTTGGATAAAATAACCATAAACAAGAAGCAATGCAGCAATCAACAGAATGAATAAAGTGAGCCATTTTGCAAATAGCCCAATTTGTAGGACTAATGGTGTGGTTAATGACTCTACTTTGGATAATAAGCCACTAATATGTCCTATTTGGGTAGATGCTCCCGTTGCTACAACGATGCCTTTGCCTTGACCATTAGTTACCAGGGTTCCGCTAAAGGCCATGCAAGTTCTGTCGCTTAGTACCATATTATTTGGAACAGGATGAATTTGTTTTTCAACAGGAATGGATTCACCAGTCAAGATGGCTTCCTGAACTTTCAAGCCGTGAGATTTTATTAAGCGTATGTCAGCAGGAACTTTATCCCCTGCTTCCAGAAAAATAATATCACCTGGAACAAGTTCCTCACTGGCAATACGGCTTCGTTCCCCATTGCGTAATACAATGGCAGCAGGGGACAACATTTTTCGAATCGCATCCAGCGCTTTTTCGGCTTTTCCTTCCTGGATAAAACCCATCAGGGCATTGATAATAACAACAGCTATAATAACGGCGGTATCTACCCAGTGTTGCAAGAGGGAGGTCACCACAGCCGCACCTATTAGCACATAGATGAGTATGTTGTGAAACTGGAGCAAGAAGCGTAAAAAAATACTTTTTCTTTTTAGTTCTGGCAAGCGATTGAAACCATAATACTCTAATCGCTTTTTAGATTCTTGCTCACTTATCCCTCGCTCTGTAGTGTTTAGCGCAACAAGTGTTTTTTCTACTGATTGCTCATGCCAACTGGGAGCTGAAATATGTTGTTGTTCCTCCATTATCTTTTTTCCCTTTTCTTCTTGTTGGCGGTCCAACGCTCAACTGATATTGCTGAAATTATAGTATTTAAAAGTTCTTCGCGGATTTTTCGAATCATGGTTGTTTCTGTGTTAACCAGTCTTTGGGTAAATCCGAACAATTCCGTCTTGCTAGCAGCATAGCTGAGAGGTAGAAAAATAATCTATGACAAAATAATTTGAACTAGTTTGGCTGCATTCCTATTCTGACAGGATTCATTATTTCGTCCATTGCTGGGTTGGCCGTTAAGGCAGCGCGGATTTTTCGAAAATCGCAACAACTTGGCTTATTTAATGCATTAACGATGTCGTGCGCATTTTCATTATAATTATTGTCGCTGTTGTCAGCTATTTTTCTTTTGATTTCAATAATAGCATTGGCTATATTTTCTTCATTGGACGGATCGATCTTCCCTACTATGTCTCGTATTTCCTTTATGATAGTTGGAACTGAACCACCTTTATTTCTCAGCAATTCAACATTCTTTAGTACTGTGTAGACTGCCAAAATATTTTCCTCTCTTTCATTGGCAGGTATTTTCATTATACTGATACGGACTTTTGCTTTATTGGGTAGAGGTGGGCTCTCTTGTCTACTACCTGTCGGATTTTCTAATGTAATATTCATGTTTGTTTTTGTTGCCATCTGCAACATTTCTTTTCTTAGCCATTCACGATTAGCATCTGTATCATTTTTAATTGTAAGATGTTCAAAATTAAATATTGAATTAAATTTATTACAATCTTTGTACATAGCTCTTAACAGGTAGCTGTCAAGAGAATGATTATGTAATCGGGAGTTATTTGCGAAATGTTTTTGTAAAACATCAAGCATGGTCTTTAAATCTTGTGCTTTATTAAGCTCATTCTTTAAATCATGAGCTCGATTTTTGCCAAAATTGGTGTAATGACGTAGCCAGGTGAAAGCACCTGAGCTTTTTTGATAATCTGTTTCTTTGCTTTCATTATTGCGCCATCTTAGGTATTCATCCACGGCGCCAATTAGAGTTTTTCTAAGTTCAATGGCTTGTGATCGATTGCTATTTTGTACTTCCAATGATTTACGCTCTCTCATTTCGTTTTTTACTGTGTCAATTTTTTCACTTGAAAGACCTAACATAGCTCCTTGTTCGCTGATATCGCTTTCGCCATAACGCATTGGATTGTTATTTTTATGCAGGAATGCCATCACTTTCTTTTCATAATCAGGAATAATATCTTTAAGTAGTCTTGTAGTAACTGAATTAAGGGCGGGTTTTTCTGATTTTAAAAGTAATGAACAAAGTTTGTTAAAAATATCATCCCGATGCTCTGGAACGATGCTTTCGTGTAAGATTAAACCTAATATTTGAGGGATTTTCGAATTAGTCTTCTCATCTTCAAAATCTCGAAAATTCTCTTCGGTAAATTGTATTAATTGTCTCCACGCCTCTGAGTCTACTTCTATATTTTTTGCCAGCTCCACAAATAATTCAGGTTCTATTTCTTCTATTTTATCTTCAAAGGAAAAAACCATAAGGCCATCATTGGTCATTGTTGTGAAATGATGTATTTGTGCCTTCTCCTTATTGGCATTTATTTTTTCCTGGTCTGAGCGATCAACTCCTGGTATACCAAAGTAAATTCGGTATGTATCCTGAGTTATCACAACTTTTCCAGCGATTCGTCCAGATTGATAATGGGGTTCTTCCCAAGGGTCTGAACTAAAAGACCTGAAGTTGTCTGGATGTAAATTTGCTTTCTTTAAGCTTTGAAGTAAAAGATACCCTAAAATTTTTCCAAATTTAAATTGAGAAATATTAGATGGATTGTTTTTAGCATTGTCTTCAAGTTTGGCAATCCATTTTTGGATGATATTTTGGTATGGTCCTAACTCGTGATCAATCAATAGATTAATGCGTCCAGAATCAGCTGGAGGGCCAATAGATGGTTTGGCAAATTGAACCATTTCTATCATCCAAGGTATTTTTTTATAATTATAGCTCACTTTAAATTTCTATCTGTCGCCCTATTTCAAATACTGATTCTGGTGGAAGATGGAAATAGTTACTCATAGGAAGCGCGTTGCGATGCATAAAAACGAAGAGAGTTTTAATGTATTTTAACAGAATATGGCTATCATTTCGGATAAGGATTGTCTCGTGACCGATATAATAGGTAATGTCTTTGACATTGATGTCAAAGCCTTGATTTTGTAATTTTTTTAACAATTTGGGAATATTTGGATGTTCCATAAAGCCATAATTGGCCACAGCACGCCAAATGCCCTCTGCTACTTCCATAATTTGTAATTGATCATCGGATTTACACCATGGAATTGACAAGTTGTTTATTCTCAAAATAATTACCTTTGCCTGCAACACACGATTTTTCTTTACATGCCAAACCAGGATAGGAGGAATATCCTGTTCTTTGGATGTAAGAAAAACGGCCGTTTTAGCCACACGCAGTACCCCCTCTGTTTGAAGACTCTCCAGAAAGGAATCGATAGTTATATTTTTTTCTTTTTGTTGATTTGCGACGGTTTGATAGCCTTTATGCCAAATATACATTATGGAGTAGATTATGACTGCCAATGTGATTGGTATATATCCGCCATTAGTAAACTTCGTGAGGTTAGCCGCAAAAAAGGATGTGTCCACAACCATGAATAATCCAGCAACAAGCCCTGATTTGATAATATTCCATTTCCATATTTTATGCAGGGCAATAAATAAAAGCACAGTGGTGCAGAGCATAGTGGCTGAAACAGCAATGCCATAGGCAGTAGCTAATTTTTCAGAGCTACCAAATCCAATAGTAAGCCCAAGGGTAGCCAGCATTAAAAGCCAGTTAACGACTCCAATATAAATTTGTCCATAACCTTCCGAAGACGTTTGTGTGACTCGTAATCTAGGCAGCCAACCTAATTGCATTGCTTGTCTCGTCATGGAAAATGCTCCGGTAATAATGGATTGGCTGGCAATAATTGTTGCGATGGTGGACAGAAGTATTAACGGTAATAAAAAATTACCTGGGCACAGCATATAAAAAATATTATGTTCTGTGGATGCTCCTTCCAAAACCAAAGCCGCTTGTCCCAGATAATTGAAGATAAGACTTGGAAAAACCAAGCCAAACCAGGCACAGCGAATTGGGGCAGTACCAAAATGCCCCAGATCGGCGTATAAAGCTTCTGCACCAGTGACGCAAAGAAAGACCCCACATAGAATAAAAAATCCTGTTGCGCCATTTGAAAATAAAAAACTTAAACCATAGATGG
Organism: Legionella pneumophila subsp. pascullei; assembly: GCF_900637585.1. Classification (NCBI taxonomy): domain Bacteria; kingdom Pseudomonadati; phylum Pseudomonadota; class Gammaproteobacteria; order Legionellales; family Legionellaceae; genus Legionella; species Legionella pneumophila. The sequence goes on along the minus strand of NZ_LR134380.1, from coordinate 2,690,551 downwards.
GGTTAATCGCCGCTAATATTGCAGGGTGTTGGATAACTCCACTTGCTCCTAAAATACCAATGGTTAAAAACCAAAACGCCATTACTGGACCAAATGCTTTTCCAATAGTGGTGGTACCTTTAGGTTGAATAGCAAAAAGAATAATTAGAATGATTATTGCAGTAGGCAAAATATAATACTTAAGTGATGGGGAAAGGATCTCCAGTCCCTCAACAGCAGAGAGCACGGATATAGCGGGGGTAATGGTACCATCTCCATAGATAAGAGCAGCCCCCATAAGTCCCACTGCAATAATGAAAGGCTTTTGCTTTAGCTTTAAACTTAAAAGAGACATTAACGCGAGAACCCCTCCCTCTCCATCGTTGTCAATCCGTAAAGCAAAGAGGATGTATTTAACAGAAGCAATGATTATCAGAGTCCATATAATCAATGATACTGAACCCATAATCGTATTGACGTTTGGAGTTCCTCCCCCAGCCAGCAATATCACTGTTTTAAAAGTATAAAGAGGGCTTGTTCCTATATCTCCGTAAACTATGCCTAAGGCTGATAGACTCAATGCTCGCAATGTAGGATTTGAGTCTTTCTGTTGTGTAATGTTTTTTGTTGAGGGCATTGAGTAGACACTCTTATCAAGTTTGGCTCTACTTAGTAGGGGCTACCCCCAATAAGTGGCACTTTAATCTTAGATAAATTAATCTAATTCTTTGAATTTGCAATAGAAAATAGATTAAAGTGTCTATCCATCTTTAATTATTTTCATCAATAAAGGATGTCGCAATGTTTTCTGACAAGGCTTTTTCGCAAATAAAGCTCAAAAGTAAATTTATTTTTTGTTCATCTGCTATGGATTTTGGGTAGATTACGTAAAGATTTATATCCGGTGAGGATTCATGGGGTAATACTGGAATTAATGCTTTATTTTTTATTTCTTCATAAACTGAAAAATAAGGAGCCCACAGAAGCCCTACGTCTGCAACTGCAGCTTGCTTTAAAACACTGGCATTATTGCTTTTTAAATTTCCCGATACATGAATGATTTTTTTATTAAAAACCCATTTATTTTGAAGACCATAGAGAGTATTAATCAAACAGTTATGCTTTGGTAATTCGTCAATTGTCTGAGGAAGTCCATATTGAGTAATATACCCTGGTGAAGCAAAGACATTCCTCTGGATAGAAAATAATCTTTTGCAAACCAGTTTTGAATGTTTAACATCATCAAATGAAATGGCCAGATCAAAGGTAGAGGAATAGAGCTCTTTTGTATCCGAGCCTACAATAATATCTATTGCAATCTTGGGGTATTTGCGCATAAATTGAATACTTAATGAGGTTAAGTAGGGAATTGCCGGAGTAACAGTAAGATAGAGCTTGATTTCACCATTTAATTCAAACGTATCAGGTATTGCTATGACCTTGAGTACTTCTAATTGCTTGAAAAGCTCTAGCGCCTTCTCATACAGCCTATGACCTGATTCTGTTACAATTAATCGTGTTGTAGAGCGTATCAACAAGGTAACTTTTAATTCCTCCTCCAGCCAGGTTATTTGCTTACTCAATTTAGAGGGGGATACATATAATTTTTGTGCTGCCTTTGAAAAACTTTTGCAATCAACGGTCGCAATAAATCCTTTCAAACAGGATAAAATATTCATCTTAAAATGTTCTTAATTGAGCTCTTTTAAATGGTATAGACCTGAATGACTGTTTTGTAAATCAGCAACAATGATTCACTGACAGAGACACTTGTTGTTGTTTTATTCTATAAAATATCAGCCTAAAACGGATCATTACTCATTCTCATGAGAAACCACAAAAAGGAGAGTTGTTTTCTAATAACCGGAGACCAGCTATCGCTTATCTCCAGTTGTGGATAATTGTTCAATGAGATTAAAGCATAAAATTTTTATACCTTATTCAAAGAGGGTTGAGAGGCTAAATTCCGTGGTTCTGAATTATCCGCAGGTGTGGTATTGCCTGAGAAAAATGAATGATCATTCAAGGCACTTTGTTTTGCTTTTTTAGTGAGTCTAAACTGATGAGAATCCTGAAAATATGAGAGAAGTTTTAATCCAAAGTTTAAGTGAGCATGCTTACCGAGTACACGATTATATAAAGCTTCGGGCTCTTTGCATTCTTTTGGACAACATTGTTGCAATAGTTCACTGGCATGATTTTTATTAATTTCACCCCATTTTTTCAGAATAGCATCTCCATTTCGAAAGGAAAAATTATTGGAAAAGAGAGGGTTATTAAGAGTTTGTTGGTTCAAGAAGAGATTGGCAACAAGAAATAAGGTGAGCACTCTCGTTTCTTTATAATTGGATGGTTCTGCTGAAAAAACACTGGGTATTAACAATTTAAGTGGTACGAATACAGGATCTATATTTGCAATCACAAAACATAAATTCCAGCTATTGTATAAATTCATCCATCGCTTATCGATATGAAACTGAGAGACTTTCTTTGGTGAGTTATCAACTTTTAACTCAGGTATTAATGAATAACCTAAATCTGAACGAAGTGTAGTGCCCTGAGGCAAAGTAGTTTCAGCCAATTTAAAAGAAGTGGTGTATTCTTTTTCTTCCATGATACCAATTAATCCCAAACCAGCTTGCGCGTTTGGAATACCACTGGTATTTTTATTGTGGCCTGTAGAGTCCTCCCACACGGCTTCTAAAATGTTAACTCCCATAGCAGGTAAAGTGCTTGTTGATGCAACATCAAAATTAGCAAGCTCGATATCAGCATTCCATCCAGATAAACGATTTTGACTTACGAAATCATTGAGATCAGCCTGAGTTTCCGGATTTGCCCCCATCAGTCGATGAAATATAATGCTTGTCAAACCAGGATCTATGGAAATCAGCTTTAATCTTTCAAATAAGCTGGCACGAGAAGGTATTCCAAATAAAAAATTGTAAAAAGGATTGCCTGTGGCGCCTTCTCCTCTCTGCTTCATCATATGCTTATAAATATCATGAGCAAAATCGTTACTATTGGCCATAGTGATGGTTATTGCTTCTAAAAGGCATAATAAATTAATTTGTAACTGTATCGTAGAAGAAGCATTTTCGATTTCAGCGTCATCAATTAATTCGTTTTCTTCGATATAGGCAAGTAAAGTACATAAAGATTTATTTTTTAAAATATCTGATTTGATCTTATTAATTAACGGATTCAGATCAATTGCTTTTCTTTTAATTGTTTCGATAAAAAATTTATATTCTTCATTACCAGTGTTTATATTATCCAGCCCAAGAGCTGATAATAATTGCTTCATTATTTGAGGATTTGATTGGGGTACAATACATCGCTGAATACGGTTAAGGAAATTTAGCGCCCTTGTTTTATTTTTCATATTTAAAACCTAATTTAAATCTAAGTGTGTGTATTTTACACATATTGGTTTTTTTTAGAATGTACTCATTTGGAAAGTAACGGTTTCGAAATTGGAAATAGTAAAATAAATAACCATGTGATATATTTTTTGTCCCTTTTAACTGATTTAAGTGAATTAATTAAATGTTTCCTCCACTACAAGATCCCTGGTCCGATTTAGAAAAACTTGGTTTTAACCCAGATTACCTGGAACGCCTTAAAAAGCGAGCTGCTACTTCTAAAGAACTTGCTATTAATGTAGAAATGCTGGCAGGCTATTATGAACGATTTAAAGCGGTAGGTTTCACTGATCGCGATTTGGCGAGGATTGTGAGCTTGGTTAGTTTCACTCCTGATAATCGTCTATCAAACATTGGAAGCCGAATGATGTTAACCTTGGTTTGCGGAGGATTGGACTTATTAAAAGCTCCTCTTAATTTCAACTCCCACAACCTGACTAATATGATGGTTAGTTTAAATGGTTTGGAAAAATTACGACAATTAGTGAAAATTAATCAGTCGCATATCATCCCATTCAAAAACCAAGCAGAATTCAAAGCGATTTTTGAGGAAAAATGTAAAAAATATCCAATGTTGAGAGTGGTGTGGTGTTATTCTGACAAGGAAGAATTGTATCTGGAAAATAGAAGACAAGATGCAATTTATAAAGATTGGCTTAGCGAAGAGGAACTGCATCAACTTTTCAGATTACGCCGTGCGTCTAAAACACAAGATCTTTACTATTGGGAACGTGATACAATAAGACCAGCTTTTCTTAGCGATAACTATTATTCCAGAGAAGATCTCGGGCAAACACAAGAAGAGTTCGAAAAAGCGCTAGACAATGCTGATGCAGTGGAATCCTGGTGTGACTCATGGGCAAATCCCTTTGATCAAAACCCAATCCCTAAACAGGCAAAGTCATTAGAACAATCTAATCAAAAAAATACGAGTAAAATACCTTTTTTTACTGCTGTTGATAATAATGAAAAAAGTAGTGTTATTGATGAGCAATACTCTAAGTATTTTTCAAATTATAGTAAATAAGCGCTTGGCAAGAATGGGTCTTGCCGAGCAAGGTCGAGTGAAGGCTTTTTAAGCTGCTCATTAACTGACTGATAGCTTCGATATGTGGTCATCCACAGTGGCTCCGGTCAGCTTAAAAGCCATTAACTCGCCATAATCATTAATTACCAGATGCAGCTTGAAGCCCAAAAAACAACCCATTGAAGATTTTCCCCTTTTTTGCAATCCTTTCAAAGACTCGATTAGAGGATGCTCTTTCTTACATGGCATACGTCAATAGCTGTTGCGTCTACAAAATAAATACCTATTCTCTACTTGAATTATGTTACAAGGCACGATAGCCTAGCAAAACTTAATAGTTACCTTATTCAGCAACTCTCGATCCCTCCGGTGCTGATGTAATAAGTGGCTATGTGTCGAGGGATACTTAAATATAACAATATTGAGGTATCCTCTATGCAGAATGTCAGTACAAACAAGGAAACTCTAAAATTTTCAATCCGCGATTATGCAGGCGGGCTAGCCATATGGAGCGCACTGCCGGTTTTGCTTGATACAGGTAAAAATGAGATCGTCTGAAATTTGCCCATTTGGCCCTAAATTACAACAATATTGGGATAAGCGATACGATTATTTTCATCGCTTTGATGAGGGAATTCAGACAGACTCTGAAGGCTTGCATACCGTTATGCCTGAAGAGGCTGCGCTCACTCAAGCCAAATTATTCAATAATGCGAAGATTGTAGTAGATGGTTTTTGTGGTATTGGCGGGTCGGCTATTGCCCTGGCAAGAACAGGTAAAAAAGTCATTGCTATCGAAATGGATTCCGTCCGTTTAGCAATGGCAAAAAATAATGCTCGTGTTTATGGTGTTGAACATCTTATCACGTTTGTTCATGGAGATTTTTTCGATGTTGCTGCTGAGATAAAAGCTGATGCTGTCCTTATCGACCCGCCATGGGGATGGCCTCGTTACAGAAAGATAGAAGAATTTCGTTTGCAGCATTTTAATCCGAATGGAAGTAAATTACTCAGTTATGTGCTTGATCATTTCAATAAAATTGTATTACGTGCACCAAAAACATTTATCACTTCAGAATTAGATCAATTTAATGTCGACTATGAGATTCATTATGATAAGCTTCATCATTCAATCATTTCTATTTCTGTATGCATCACTAACCATTCTAAAAGGAAGCCTGGATAGTGTTTTTAAATGCCAGATAAGTGCATATCATTGCTTGCTATCCAACCCAAGTGCTAATAATACTCCCTTCATTATTAGAGGATTTTATACATTGATCAGTCCTGTTAATAAAATTTAGTCCATTTGTTATTTTTTTAACATAAATACATTAATTTAAGTCTTTATGAATATATTATTTACATAGAACTTTTATAGAATATATTAATTTGGAAATTAATTATTTCTAAAATCACCAATTCTCAAACCAGCAAGCATATGGTATTTTTTTCGACTAATTTATGTATTTATTGCTCAATGTGGTTTGAGAGATTTATGCCATGAAAAAAAATCAATTAAATAGCCTTACCAACTATTATCCAGCATTGACTCGTCTTAGGAATATCCAAGATGCCCAGGAATTAGGTGAAATGGCTCATACTCTTCCTTGGCGACAGGCTGATGAATTAATTGAATGTCTTTTAAATAATGAAGAGGAGTTTAATCGTTTAATATGGTCGCCGTATGACATAAGCATTGTTGCAAAAAAATTCCCTAAATTCGCCGATAAACTGATTGATATTGTTATTAGTAACCCAGAAAAATTTAAGAAGATTATTCATTTCTCATCTGAGTTGGGTCAAGTTGTAGAGGCCCTCAATCCACGTGTAGCCAATAAGTTAATGGATTTTATTTTTTGTAATGAAAATAAGATATACAAACATATCATAAGAGATTCATACAATCTATGTCGCTTTCTTTTCCATAGAAATTTACGTCAATATTCAGATAGGTTAATTAATCATATTCTCAAAGATCCTGACTACTTTAAGCTAGTAGTTGGAGATATGGGTAATTTACTTCGCCTTGCAATTAATCATCCTCAACATGCAGATACATTAATTAATATGGTTATTAAGGATAAAGAGCACTTTAAAAAACTTATAAGTAATCGATCTAATTGGTCTGAACAGCTCAGTCATTTTCCCAAGTACGAAAAAATATTTGCCAATAATGTGCCTATTGATGAAAATGAAAAAAACCGCCAATTGTATTTGGCAAATGCTCCCCATGCGGAAATTAGAAAAAACGCGCGTTTATTTGCTCAAGCGGAACGTACTCATAGTGGACAATTCTTTTTTAGCGAGGCCATGCCTAGAGAATTACGCATAATAATTGCAGGCTTAACTCGAGACTCCTATTTATGTAATGAAGAAGAAGCTAATCAAATCGCGCAAGAAAATTTCAGTCGTCCAATGAAAAATTCCAAATAATTTTCTATGGATTCCCCAACTCTGGATGAAGAGGTAGGAATTACATGAATCTTACAGAATGACTTGATTTTTGTTCCTGTTCTTGAGTTTTTTCGTTTTTCAATACTTCCGCAGCCGCTACCAGGTTCACAAGTAATGGTTGTAATAGAGCAAATCTGAGAGAATAGGTTGCCTTGCTATTGTCATCCAGACTTAAATTGACATCCTCAATAGCCTGATCGATAAGATTAAGATAATATTTAGAATGTTCTGACAGATCTTTTATAGAACCAACGGGCAATCTATGATAGCTTATTGCTGAACCATAGGATCTGCTTACCATAGTCAATTCTTGAATGACCTTTTCAGGGTCTGCTCCTGCGAATAGTTCCGAAGCAGAAAATACTGACAGGTTCACGAAACAAATATCTGGAGAACAGAACCCCACAGGATTTAATGGGTTTTTCTTTTTTTCAAAAGGAAGTTGAAAGGGCATGGCATTCTCCGTTTAAGTTTACATAAATTATAGTATAAAAAATATCGAATCCATTGCTGTGACAGATTCATGGAGTTACGAGAGCGCATAAAATTAATGTATGGAATTAAGTATTTCATTTAACTTACGTACGACATCTCTTATTGAGGAAAACCGGGTTTGTTTGGGGGCTTGAGAAGGATTTGCTGGCAAGTGTTCCACCTCTTCATAATTCTCCAGATACCAAATAATCTCTTGAAGAGATTCCCTTATTTGTTCATTTTCCATGATTTATCGACCTTTACACCCATTCATTTAATTATAGATCAATAAAACAGCTTTTTGAACATAAATTAAGCTATAATTAAAGTATGAACTGTTTCTTTAAGGAAAGCCATCATGCTAGGAACAATTTTACTAATTCTACTCATCCTGTTGCTTTTAGGTAGCGTACCGAGATGGGGATATAGCAGGAGCTGGGGATATACACCGATGGGTCTTATTGGACTTATACTGGTTATCTATCTGATACTTGTTCTACTAGGTAAAGTACCTATTGGGTTCTAATTGGAAATAGCCTTAAACAACCAGAATATGCCATATAATGAATAAATTTATAGGAAAGCAAAGTATCCAATAAGGAGAATAATGTGGTAAGGAGGTTGGGTTAAGCACAGATAATGAGGCTCTCATGTTTTTTGGTATTTTAAGCCTAACGCTTTGGGGATATGTTTTAGCAACTGTTGTTCTAACTCAAATCACTATTGCCGCGGTGACTCTTTATTTGCATCGTTATCAAACCCATCGTGCTTTAACCATGCATCCAATAGTAAGCCATTTTTTTCGATTCTGGATTTGGTTAACAACAGGTATGGTGACAAGAGTATGGGTTGCTATCCATCGTAAACATCATGCAATGACGGATGTTGAAGGAGACCCTCATAGCCCCCAAATTTTTAGTATCAAAAAGGTCTTTTGGCAGGTTCCTGAATTGTACCGGGAAGCAGCAAAAGATAAAGATGTGATTGAAAAATATTCTCATGGCACTCCAAACGACTGGATTGAGCGCAAATTGTACACTCGTTATTCCAGCAAGGGTATACTGCTTATGTTTCTAATTGATTTGCTGCTGTTTGGTTTTCCTGGAATTACTATTTGGGCAATACAAATGATTTGGATTCCACTGTCAGCAGGTGTAGTGAATGGACTCGGTCATTATTGGGGATATCGCAATTTTGAATGCCCTGATAAGTCAACAAACGTATTTCCTTTGGGCGTTCTAATAGGTGGAGAAGAACTTCATAATAATCATCACACCTACGCTTCGTCTGCTAAATTTTCTGTGAAATGGTGGGAATTCGATTTGGGCTGGTTTTATATACGTTGCCTATCCTTTCTAGGGCTTGCCAAGGTAAAAAAACTACCTCCCAAATTGGCCAGAGACGATACCAAACAATGTGTTGATTTAAATACTGTAAAAGCCATCATTAGTAACCGTTTTCAAATTATGTCTGATTACTACAAAAGGGTGACTATTCCTATTTTGAAAAATGAAAAACGCAACTGTAACTATATTAAAAATAGAAAAGAATGGCATTTATTTAAAGAGGCTAAACGCCTACTACGCCAAGAAACCACAAAAGCTAATGCTCATTTGCAAATCTTGCTCAATCGTTTTGAGCAATTACAGCTTGTCTATAATTATCGCCAATCATTGCAACAGATTTGGTTAAAAAAAGTATCCTCTCAAAAAGAGTTAATTGAATCTTTAAACCAATGGTGCAAAAGGGCGGAACAATCAGGCCTGGATGTATTGCATCAATTTTCTCTTCGGCTAAAAAGCTACGTTTTAATTGGCACAGATGGCTCATCAGTGTAACTGCTGCAATCAAAATCCCGAAAGGGATTGTAAGTCAGTATTAATAATGGCTAATTTGTTGATATAGAGTTCTGCCAGCTGCGGGTTATCAGCGACTTTTGCTAACTTGCCCCACACGATATGTGCCTCATGTTTATCGCTTGGGTTAAACATCCATGGCTCGGAATATCTATCCTTCAGAAAGGCAATGGCCATATTATTTAAATCAATAATAGCCTCAATTAACACTCGTTTTGCATCTTGGGAATCGTGATACACCGATGCCATGCCGAGCACAAACTCGTAATAGATACTGGCTATGTCATGAGGATCCGCATCCCTTAAGAGGTCAACGGTTATTTTTTCTGAGGGCCAGCGAATGATAGGAACTTCATAAAACCCATACAATTCTCTAATAATCGGTAAAGGATTTGTAATACTATCCCCCATGCTTTCATTATCAATTAATGAGAAGACATTGGTTTCAAGATTATAAAACGTATTTTCAGGGTGAAAATCATCATGAATAACGGTCACTAAATCTCTTGGTGTTATAAATTGATCACTCTCGATAATCGTTTTATGTAATTCGCTCGTCTGTTGCCCTATTCGATAAAAAACATCTTTTAAGGTGTTAATATCTTTATGTTGTAGTAATTCATAAGTCATTATCTTAAATAATTCTTTTCCTTGAGCTGCTTCTAAAATTGCAAAGTAATAAGTCTTCCGATCATTCTTAACCTCATATGAATTGATGGTTTTACTTAATGTAACAGTAGCCGCTTGTGGATTATTTTGAATATCAGGAATTTTTGAGTAATTTTGTAAAGCAAACAATGCTTCTGCCTCTTTTTCCGTTCCCAGGCCTTTGAGAACAAATTTCAATTGGTTATTGATAAACATCAAATATATAAAATGGTTGGTCGCCCCTGCATCTAATTTTTTGACCGTAATCTCCTTTTCATCAAAACCATTTTCTGCCGCAAAACGCCTGGCAACATAAAACGCAACATCTTGATCCCAAGCTTTAGTCACTTTTGAGGCCATTTCCCCAAAATCATAACGCTTAATTTCTGTTGCATTGGCATTAGCTAATAAATAGAAAGATAGAACCAGAGCAATGAAAACAAGATTAAAAAAACGTAAGGATTTGGACTTAAGGGGGAGGGAGTACAATTTATTTATCCAATGAATTAAAGTCGCCCATATTGTACATATGTTGCATTCGCAAATCAATTAATAAGAAATGCCACATTGGTTATCTCACTATGTCCAGCGATCAAGGAAATCGAAGTGGGATCTAGCTAAGCCTTGATTTACCAGCTTATGCGTTAAAGAGATTACTCAATCATAAAATGAATAACGATGTAACGGCCGCATATATCATGAAAGATGTTGAACGGCTGAGGGAAACCTATGCAACAAGTAGCTAATTTTATACTTGAGCATATGAGGACGACGGCTGATATCAAGTTAATCAAAAAAAATTTAATTGCTTGCATCGTTGCTCTAGCAATTGGAGATATTTTTCCTGCATCTGTTGAGATAAAAAACTGAAACCAACCAGCTTTCGCCATTCAGGTATTATTTGATGGAACTCTTGTACGATCCCATCGATGATTTTCTGATTTAATCCTAATTTTTCAACGGCAAAGTATTTAAGAAAATCACTCTTTGTTAAATTATTTTTTTTCCCTTTTAGAGGCAAGGCTATTTCTTCTTTTGTGTTTTTTTGAGCAATAGTTGAGTTAAGTAAATCATAGGCTGGTGATATGGAAATTTTTCTATCCTTAGTAATTAGGGAAAAATTTTTTAGATGCATATCTTCATTGCCGACCAGGAAATTAAATAACGTCAACTTAAATAATTTCACGAATTCAATTTTGGGGAATGTACAAAACTGTTCTACGACTTCAATGACTTTTTCCATAGAACTTTTATATTTTGTATGTCGATCTTCACCTGATAGCTGTGCAAAATCTTCTAAAGCTAACTTTTTATTATGGCCTATTCGATCAAACCGTTTAATAAAGTAGGTCAAACTGTTGTCTTTAGAATAAACTAAACCATGAACTGGAACTTCAAGGCCAATGGTTTTTGCTAGGGTCATAGTAATGGCTTCATTTTCCGGCAATTCTGGATAAACATCACTTTGTGGTTTTAAAATATAGTGACCATTTTGATCGACGATTTCAAAACATCCCTCTTTAATCTTTAGATTTGCACTTAGTTTCTTTTGAACACCTTGAATAGACATCTTTCCTACTCGAGCGATTGCTTCCTGACGCTGCTCATCGGCACTTAAATCTAATGGACTAAGGTTTTTTAATTGAGGAGAAAGCAAATACAATCCACGTTGCGAGTAGTTTTCCTGGTCACTAATCCTTTCATAAGTAATAGGACAGCGTTTCATCTTAGTTCCTCAATAGTCACCGCGCCTACGACATCTTGGCCAACTATTATCAATTGACCAAAATAGTCATTTCTATCTATCTTATATTTACGTAATAGTGCTTCAAGCATAATGCCTTCAGGAAGTAATCCTTCAAAGAAAGGAGGGAATACGTCAAAATAATAGACTTTATTTTTCAACGGCATTGTGAGCGAAACAGGTGCACCCTGATAATCATCAAAGTAAGTAAATTGATATTTTCCACCTTGTAATTCTTCTAATATTCCTGCCTTAATGCCATTCACTGATACATATGCTTTTCTCATGAATTATTATCCGTTGTTTGAGGAAAAGGCGTTTCAAATTTCATTTGGATATTTAAAACATCTAATACTTTTAGCAAGGTGTTCAAGCGCACCGATTCTTTCCCTTTTTCAATATCATATATAACTGTCTTGCCGACACCCGCTAACCGGGCTAATTCTTGTTGCGATAAGCCGCTTTGTTTGCGGTAGTAATGGACTAAATTGGCTATCTCGTGTGTGGGCATGGAACACCATAAATTAATCATATATTACTGTTATAGCAGTAAAAATAATAAAAATACAGCTATGATTTCATCTTTTTTGTATGAATTCGTCATAAATTACTGTTATGGCGGTAAATTTTCTTGGTTTCCTGATTTTCCGTGTATTTATTTATGTTAAATTCATAAAATTACTGTTATCGCGGTAAATTTTTTGGAGGATAACAAAAAAGTCATTGGCCCAGCCCTGTCCCTACTCTCAATTTCCCTGTTTAGTGCATTGGGGACATTTTATAATGCTGGTTTCAGGGTGCATTTTATCGCCATTTAGTTTTTATTATTTGCGATTTGCTAGTAATACCAGTCCTGGTTCATGGTCTATTAAAAGAGACTTTTTCTGTGATTATCTAATTATTATATGTGTTTTATATCAATCTATAGCTGGTTCGTAGAGTGGGTTTTAACTGATTATTTTAGATAAGATTTCTTAGCTATACTGAGAACCATTTCCCGTAACCAACGATGGCCAGGATCAGCATCATCTTTTTGGTGCCAATATTGATAGCAATTAAAACTGTCAACCTCAAAGGGTACAGAGGCAATACTTAATGGTATCAAATGGGAAAGTTTTTCTGCTACTTTTCGAATACTTAATGTAAGATAATGAGAGTCAGTAAGAACAAATAAAGGCATGATCCCCTGTCCTAAGCTAATAGAAACCCGTTTGTCATGTCCCAGTTGACGTAAATAGCGATCGAAATAATTGTAAAAAGGAGTTTCTCTTAATGAAAATTGAATTAATGGGTACTTAAATAGTTCTTCAATGTAAATTTTCCCTTTTTGGATTCCTGGATGGATGTTTCCCCCAACGATGACGGCTTCATCCTGAAACAATTTTTGTTGCTTTAAGCCTTCTGGGACTCTCTCAAACATACCAATCATTAAATCAATATCATCGGACTCAAACACTTCCACCGTATTTAAATAACTAGGGTGTTTGATATTTAGCTTGACTCCTGGAGCCTCTTTTTCCAATCGTTTAATCAAACTTGGAGTCAACAAAATAGACATTAAATCAGTCATGCCAATTGAGAAACTTCTTTCTGAAATTAGGGGGTTAAAGGTCTCTATAGTATTAAATAGTGTTTCAATCAGTGAGAGAGCTTGTCGGGCTTTACCAATCAACGAGTTAGCTAAAGGAGTTAATTGCATAATATTGCCTTGGCCACGTACAAGCAAATCATCATGGAAATGCTCACGCAGTTGCTTCAAGTAAATACTCATTGAGGATTGGCTTATACCCATTTTTTTGCTAGCAAGTGTTAGATGACGGCAGGTTAATAGTGCATACAGAGCGCGAAGTAAATTGAGATTAAGTTTATCCATAAAACATCATCCATATATAGGACCCTAATAGGTTTTAAATTACTCTATTTTTAACGGCTTTTTGTTTGAGGTTAGTTGAGAACGATACAGTTTGCAAATAAGCCTGGTACTAATCGAACTGATGAAGGATATTAAAAAAGCTCGAAGATTTTGAATCTTGAGCTTTTTCTCTGATTATTCTAATAAAAATTAGAGAATGCTGCATTGCTCTGTGAACTTTGGTTTGTAAGTCATCTCTGGTTCCCCATGTAACTTACCCAAAGCGGTTTGGAGATACTCTTCAATTTCAGGTTGATTGCTTATTTCCTCTTTGCATGCGAGCACAAATACCTCTTTGAATTGCTCAAGTTCCGTTCGGGTGACTGATTGTTCGATGTAATCATGAGATCTTATTCTTAATGCTCGAATCTGTGCTGCTTGCTCCACCGTACGAAGTAATTGATGATGCCTCCAAGTTCCAACTAAAGTATGTGGTAATATCACCATATCAAAACTGTTTCCCCGATTTATAGAGAAATATTCAATTCCTTCAGATGATTCAGCATAAATTGATAAATCACCCCCTTCTCTATAAATTCCTATCATACAGGTTTCATCAGTTATTAAATGATCATGATTGATGATTGAACGTTTACTGCTTAATTTTTCTGTTCTGCTACGCATGGATAACTCCTATTTTACAATTATTTAATAAATTCATCGCCTCAATGTGGATATTTTTTAATCTTATTGAATTGATACGTGCCATTTTATCGATGAATAATTAGCGTATTCTTAAAAGTCTTAATGAAATTTTAATAATGAGTATTAAAATTCTGGAGGATGAATGGTGATGTAGATGATCAACTTATTAGATGAACATCAAAATCTAGGGTATATTAAAAAATTAATTAGTTTTGTAACTCTTAAACTTAACGTTCGACCTGGTAAGTATCTTAAGAAAACAGTCGACCTTTTTTCCATGCCTGGTCTATTAATTCTAAGCCATGAATCGAAAGAACAAGTTGAAAGTGATTATAATTTAGTTGGGAAATCGGAGCAAAAAGAATTATTCGTTCTGGCTGCCAGCAGGAGTCTAAAACCACTAAAATTTAATAAGCGTAAGGTAATATGCAAATAATTAAATCATCATTATTTACTGGCGATTTTGCATGGCAAGCATTAGATATTGCTCAAATATCTGATGCGAGCATTAGACTTCATTGGGCGGATCAACCATATATTTGGCATAAGAATGATGGGGATGAGGTTTTTGTTGTGCTGTCTGGAAAAGTGATTATGCACTACCGTGAGGGTGGTGTAGAAAATCAAAAAGAATTAAATAGTGGGGACATATGTTATTTGAAAGAAGGATGTGAGCATGTAGCTTATCCAAAAGGGGCTGCAAGAATACTTGTCATAGAGAAAGCTGGTAGTATTTAAAAATTGATTTATGTTTTCAGGTAATCCCCAAAAAGGATATTTATTGATGAGTGACTCGGCAGGCAAGTTAAAAACCCCTAAATTTAAAAAATTAAGAGGCAAGCTATGGGAATATCTCAAAGAGCTTTCTGCACTGCCGATTAAGCATGGTTTAGAATTAGTCATCAAGCAAATTAAAAGATCTGATACTGTTGTATCTAGGAATCAAGGGCAGAACTATGGAAAATTGTTTGATGATGCGAAGCGAAGAAAAAATTATCAACATACTTCTGACCTCATGTTGGTTAGGGGAATATTTATTTCTAAATGACTGTTATGTATTAAACATAGAGGTATTTAATACATGACTATTCAATAATGAGATAGTTTGGACCGATATTAAAACAATGAAAAAATTCATGTTCCTTCTGCTAAAAAGCAAGGAGGTTTGCTTGATAGATTTGAATTATTATCAAAAGCAACTATGCTACTTTTGAGATTTGAACTCTATGCAACGGGTTAGGAAGGACAAGTTTAACTTATTGATTTTAAAATTAAATTGGTGGGCCCACTAGGGCTTGAGCCTAGGACCAACGGATTATGAGCCCCTCAATGCCAAAATTAGCAATTGATTATATTGTAATTTTTATAGCAGGAATTAACTACAAATATTAGTTGTTTTAGAAATTTGACTGAATAATGACATTATTTAAGTTCTCTTTGATAAAATTCCATTGCTCAAATACTTGTGCTTGCAGATGTGGGTTTGTTTGAATTTCTAGCTCCCTGGCATTTTCTTTGGTGTAGAATACATTCAAAACCAGGAACTCATCGCGATTTGCAAAGGCTTTATCCATAGATACTATATTCCTTTTTGCATCATCGACGAAAAGGATAGTTTTAATATCTTGTTTTGTATTAGCTAGAATACAAAGTAGGGCTTCACCTTTATCTTCTCCATCAAGAAACATAATCCCTTGCTGATAAACTACTTCTCGACTAAATTGTGGGCAATGAAAATTACCAGCTACCGATGTTTTATTGTTGTTTAATTTTAATCCTTTTTTTCTGAATAATAATTTATCATCTATCGTGAATTGATTATCTTTAAGTTGCATCAGCGTGGCACTTAAATGCTCTTTTCCACGCGCGGTTAATCCCATGAGGGTTGTGCCTTGATTTGCAGCGTCTTTTAGAAAGGGCAGTACATATTCATCGGTTACTTCCATTTTAACCAATTGAAATAAAATATTTTGGATGCGCACTAATTGTTGATAATCTTTAGTGAATAATTTATCTGAATCTACTCCTTGTTTCTGTAATTCATGTTGCCAGTCCCACCAACCAACACTACCTAAGGGCTGCGTCATGGTAATTAATGTGTCATCCAAATCAAACACCATTAAAGTGGTCTTCGGATCCGCTCCTAACTCCTTATACTGTGCCGCAATCTTTGCAAAAGTATCGGTCTGATAATGAATTACTTCAGCAAAAACGGGGTTAAGTAACAATGAATAAATGAAAATTATTATAAAACGCATGATAGCTCCTGGTTATTGTATATCAAGCGTTAATGATATAGATTAGCCAATTAATTGATTAGACCAAATAATATAAACTCATTGTTCGCTATGATAAACAATTCACTTAATCTAAATGATTTGGCAATTTTTGCATTAGTAGTAAAAAAGCGAAGCTTTACTCAAGCCGCATTGGAGGCTGGGATTTCCAAAGCATGGGTCAGTCAAAAAATCTCTCAGTTGGAGGGTAAGCTTGATATAAAATTACTTAACAGAACCACGCGTTCTTTAAGTCTTACTCTAGGTGGTGAAATCTTATTTGAACATTGCCAAGCCATGTTGAAAGAAGTGATTCATGCTGAAAATCATTTGCGGGAATACGCTAAGGCACCTTCTGGAAAGCTGGTTATTACCTGTCCTGAGATTTCAGGTTTAGACTTATTTCCTGCCTTATTGCATCAGTTTAAATTACTTTATCCTCAAATCAAGATTCGTTTAATTATTACCGATCAATTTGTGGATTTAACCCAGCAGGGCATTGATTTTGCCTTTAGAACCGGGAAATTGACTGACTCGGGATTAGTATCCCGCTATATTGGAGCAGTGCCACGATGCTTAGTCGCCTCCCCTGAATATTTATCTAATAATTCACCAATCAAAAGTCCAGCAGATTTGTTTAATCATCAGCTGCTAAAACATAGCTCCTTGCCTGATTGGCTTTTAAAAAAGGAGGAAGAGGCATTTAAAATACATGTTAAAAATCCTGTAATAGAAAGTAATTCCTTAATTTTTTTGCATAAAATGTCATGCCTTCATCATGGTATTGCCTTTCTGCCTTACTATTTATGTTCAGATGCTTTGAAACACAAAACCTTGGTTAAGGTATTACCTGATTGGCTTAATGTGGATAATGAGTATTATATGGTATATCACAAAGAAAAAAGCGTTCTTTATATACATCAATTGTTTAAAGATTTTATATTGCAATCTGATTTAAACAAAATGATTTCAAATTAGGCGCGAATAAACCCAAAAATCAAGAAATACATCTTGCCTATGTCTGATTTTGTCTATGTGTTAATGGAACGCAGAAGCCGAAATAAAACCAGTGAATTTGTATTCCAGGCTGAAAGTAAAACAGGTTATATCTATGAACCTATAAAAGCAGTGAATAGGGTAGTGGAGTTGTCTGGCGTACCATTTACCTTGCCTGATCTTCGTAGAACTTTTGCGACTATCGCGGATAGCCTTGATTTGCCTGCTTATGCTTTAAAACGCTTGCTGAATCATAAAATGAACAATGACGTTACAGCAGGATATATTATGAAAGATGCTGAGCGGTTGCGTAAGCCGATGCAGCAGGTTGCTAACTTCTTGCTAAAGCATATTGAGGGGGATAATTCATTAAATATCATGGTGATTTGACGAATATTTAGTAGTAATTAATTTACTACTTCCCCTAGGACTTCTCTCCTAGGGCGCAGAGCCTCTTCGGAGGCTCTTGTTTTTTCTGGCTTTTAAAAATGAATTTTATTTCACTATATATCTAGAGAAATAAAGTTGATTGCGGTTTCATATGATGGATGTTTTTTTTGTACTGATGTTTTTGTTCAGCTTGTTATCTAGTAATGCATATAGCGAAAAAGTGAATAGTATTTCTCTATTCACTTATCCTGTTGAAGCAATATACATCATCAATAATCCAAGAACTGGCGAGATGGTCATTGGCTCAGATTATCATGGAGCTTGCAATTTATCAGGCGAGCAGTATTTTTGGGGCGTAGTACCCTCGAAAAATGAAAAACCGGCGTGTTATTCAAGCACTTCTTACAATATGGTTATCGGAGCAGATACATGGTATTGCTCTGATGGAACAAATGCTTATTTTAATGTTCCGCATAATTATTGTCTGAATTTTATTGTTTGTCCTGATGCAAGTTGGACACTGTCTGAAAACAAGGAATACTGCATACGTCAGGATTTGCCTTGTATCCCCGATCCAGAAAATATTTCAGAAGAGCAAGCGTTGGCTGCTTTAGCCTATGGCGAGTCGCACTGGTCTAACGATTATAAAGAAATGGCAGGTATTGCAAGTGCTGCCCGAAGAAGAATGAAAGCAATGGGATTTAAGAGTATTAATGAACTGATATTAAAAGATAAAAATTTTGCTTATGCTACTGATCCCAAGATAAGGAATGAGCGTTACTACAATATCATATGTGGAATCGATTCCTCAGGGGTAGAATTAGCGTATAAAGCTTCCAGGAATGCTCTAAACGATGGAACTGATTATTCAAATGGGGCATGTTTTGGGGATGGAGTTGATTTGAAGGTAAATGGAGAAAATGCTTATAGATATAAAGCAAGATTTAAGCTTGCTAATAAAAATCATAATGTTCTTTCTGTAATTGAACTACCACCATTACAAAGAAGAGGAAAAAATAATAAGTATTTTGAATATACTTATATTTCAACATCTGGCATCAATAAAACTATATTTTGGAAGTACACTAAAGAGGCGCTTGAAGCAGGAGAAACGCAATGTATTTAAGGGAAAAATTGGTTGTAATTTTAAGTTGTATATTCATAAGCTCTATTGTATTGGCTATGCCCCCAGTAGAATTTTTACAATCATGTAAAAACAGTAAGCCAGCCAATGATTCTATAACCATGACCTTACTTGATGGGTTTGGCAGCACTAAAGATAATGAACCAGGTTGTAGAAATCATTTCGATTCTGAAATTAATGGTCAGCTCTATGGAGCGGTAGTTTGTGATGACCAACCTTATTTAATAATTGCAAATAAAAAAATAAGTACAGCAACAGCTAAAAACTATTCGATGAATCCAAGTGTTAAACCAGATATCCCAATTCTTCGTTTTTCTGAGTGGTGGAGAATAAATAAAGGCGATAAATCTTATCTATGTATACAAACCTCTCTCTCAGATACAGGGTCTGCTGCTAATTCCTGGCAATATTATCTAGTTGAAGATGCTTTTGATGTGAACAAAAAAAATTATAATATTAGCTATTATTTTTTCGACATGAATGCCTATAAGCGTTTTTGAATTGATTAAAAGCTAATTTACCAGATATATAGGATGGACAAAGGAACCCACTGACGTGCCTACCGATCATAGCCCAATTTTGTCCCGGTGGACACACTTTGCTTTGTTCATCCTGCAAACTCTCAAATCTTAAATATAAAACTCCGCCTGTTCTGATTTACCATCAAATAACGTCATCAATTCGGATAATAATAACCGAGCTTCATTAATCAAAAATTCTTTAAATTTATCTTTTTTCAAAGCGCGGGACTAGCGGGACTAGGGTCACTAGCGGGACTAGGGTCAGATCTTGCTTTTTGCTTCTTAAAATAAAAAAGCAAAAGACAAGATCTGACCCTGAACGCTCCTAGCTTGCCTTGCATGCTTTACGGGACTATGGGCAGATTAAATCAAAACTAATTCAGATTAAATATAGAAAATTAATCTGCTTAATTACAAGTCTAATGTTTCTATGGACTCGTTAGGTTCCTCTGCGGTAATAGTCTTGCGGGCATTTTTCGTCGCTGAGCTCTTGGCGAGAAAGAAAGTAATAAGCTGATTCCTTTCTTGATAATCGGTCAGCTCATGCACTTTCTGGTATTCAATTGTTTTTCTTACATTCGCAGTACAATACAATGACGCAAAAAAATTTGAGCGTAATGCGCGTAGAGATAAGTTAAGATCCCTGTGTTGGCTAGGAATATGTTCCAATGCCAAACCATTTTCTTCAACGGCAGATTGACACATATCATTATTTTCTTTCAAACGTGGAGAAGCATACCGTATTGCAAAGCCTCGTTTATTCCCTATGGCTTTAAATACTACATCATCATCGTCTTGCATCAAAGGAGAGGCAAATTCTAATGCGTTACAATCGGATTCAACCGCAGCCAATACCGTTTCCTTATCATTTTGAAGGAGGTCATCAGCCCATTTTAGTTCACTACCACAAAAAGATACCACATGATAAACAAGCCGTTTATCGCTTCTAACAGCTTTCGAACGATATTGCAACATGGGTGATGAATTAAGCCCGTCACGGAAAATCTGTGCGTAGGCTTTGCTAAAGGCATTATAAAAATTCGTATTTACCTCTGGCATTTCTGGAAAATAAAGTCGATATAAAGCCTCCCAGCCATGATGATTATGTTTTGCAGGAAGTGCCGGTAAATCCAAATCAATCAATTGGTGATTCAAAATCTTCTCAATAGCCTCGTTTTTCAATAGTTTGCTCCTTATTTTATCGTTTATAAGTTTTGGCTCTACCCCAAATAAGGGGGCATTTTAATCAAGTTAGTATAGACTAACTCTTTGATTTGACGGTCAAAAGGAAGATTAAAATGCCCAAGAAAGATTGTATCCTAAATTTACCAGGATATTCTATTAAAAAGGTGAGTAGAGAAAACCCAGTTTTTATCGAAGTAACTTATCGTTGTGTTGTTCGCTGTATTCATTGTGGTAATAAGAAGTTACGTAAAAAAGACAGTTTTATAAGACGCATACGTCATGAGTCGATTGGATTAAGAAGCAGTTACTTGTGTATCAAGGCTCATAAATATTATTGTCCTGCGTGTGGTCGCTATTTTAATCAGCGTTTTCCTGGGATAGGCAAGTATCAAAGAGCGAGCGAGAGTTTGCGTAAACAGGTATTTCACTATCACAGCAAAGGAGTGAGTCAAAAGGATTTGGGCTCTACCCCAAATGAAGGGGCACTTTAATCGGATTATAGTAATCTAAGTCTTTGATTCCGCAATCAAAAGAGGATTAAAGTGCCGAGAAAAGATATTATCCTAAATTTACCTAGCTACTCAATAGTCAAGGTGACAGGAAACAATCCTGTTTATATACAAGTGAGTTATAACCGAGTAGTGCGATGTATTTACTGTAATGAAAAGCGATTAAGAAAGAAGGATAGCTTTGAACGCAAGATACGTCATGAATCGATAGGGTTGCGTTATAGCTATTTAATTATCAAGTCGCATAAATTTCAGTGCTATGGGTGCAAACGCTATTTTAATCAGCGTTTTCCGGGGGTAGGTAAATACCAGCGAGCCACAGAAAGCTTGCGTAAAGAGGTGTTTCACCATCATACAGAGGGTGTTAGTCAAACGTAATACGGGGTCAGATCTTGCCTTTTGCTTCTTGATCGTAGAGTTGTTTTATAATTCTGTTAATTCTTGAATAGTGGAGCCCCAAATATTTACCAATTTTTTTCAAACAAAAGGCAAGATCTTACCCCTTTATGTGCTTTAGATTGTTCCGAGATTACTTATTGTTTTTCATTTCGATTTTTTTTCCGCTGCTTTGTCCTTCGCTATTTTTTTGCACTTATCAGGGCAGTCTAGGTTTTCTGAATGTGTACAGGTCAAAAGACAAGCGTTATAAAATGAACTTTCTGAGATCTTGTCATCATATTGTTCTATACCAGCATCAATCCCTTTAGTGACATAGGGTTCATCCGCCACTGCGATATCAATATATCCACAAAATAATAATCCAATAAATGCATATTTCATGCGCCTCTCCATCAGTTAAATCAATGATGGGATCTCCAAAGTAAGATAAATGATGTTCTTTTTTAGTATAGCTTATTAATTAATCATTAAAAGTGATCTCTGGCTTGTTTTTTCAAAAAGGCAATGGGATCGAGTCTTGTCTTTTACCCTATAACATCACCTCCTAGTTAACCAAATGAATATCAAATAAAAGTGAAGATGCGACTTATTGACTCATGAAAATCACCAATTGGGAAAGATAGGAGAATCTTACAGGTTATAGGGTCAGATTTTGCCTTTCGCTCGGAAATATCGTTGATGGCAAAAGGCAAGATCTGACCCCGATGATTCATTACTGACCCCGATGATTCATTAATGTTGTCGATAGTGCAACCCCTTCTAGAACAACACTCCTGTTTCAATAAGCAACCGCCCTTGCGAGTGGTTTGTACCATCCTCACCAAAGGCTGAACCCGCAATAATATTATCCGCCACTACAAGGGATGCCTCACCGCGCGCAAAAAAGATGCCTCGTTGGTAGGTTGGTGTTAGTGTTAGCGACCAGGCATTACTGCCAGGACCATAGGCCACGTTGGTCCCACCTGTTGTGTCAATATATTCGGCGCGACCAGTAATGCTCCAATAGGTATTGAAAGCAAATTTTGTCGCTAAGGCAACGCCATAAGTCGATGCTGAGTCCAGTAGACCAATACTTGGATCTTTTGGGACATGAGTAAATTGTAATGTAGGACTTATCGTCAATCTGCCGGATGTATAAGAATAAATCAAATCATAAATCTGACTGTTATTTTGAACCAATGGAGTTACTAAAGTGGATTCGTTGTCATGTTTGATGTTGCCGGAAGCAACTATGCTTAAGCTATTTTTTGAATTAATAGCATAAGTCACCAACCCTGAAAGCCAGTTAAGCCGTCCCGAATAAAAACCATCGCTTATAGCAACCGAGCCACTCAAAGCCCCTTGGTTGTAATTTATTTGCACACCGCGATTAACCCCATTAGTCTGATTCCACAGCAAGCCACGTTCAATATTAAAATTTTGGAAGGTAAAGGTACTTTCAGCGCCGATAAGTGTGAATAACTTGCCTGCCATTATCGAAAAATTATCACTAGGAACCAATTTGATAAAAGCCACTGGAACGGGACCGAAAAAATCACGAGTCGTATCGTCCATACGTAGATAAGTAGTGCCAAGAGATGGTAAAGAATGACCACCCGCCTGAACATAAAACTGCAACAAACCTTTATTATTCTGAATAAAAAGCTGGCCATTATCCAAATCGAGCAGTGAGTTGGGATTTCCTGCTACAGGATTATTCTGCCATAGGCCAAGACCGCTTATGATGCCGTTGATATAAATATTTCCGAGTGCGCCTGCTTCGATATCAAACGGATTAGAGTTAACAACAAGAGGGCCTGTTGTCGCAGGGTAGGGTAAAGAAATTGAAGATGTTTCAACTACTATAGATTCGGCCCAACCGAGCCCTATTGGAATGTTAAAAGTGGTATAAAGTAAAAAAATTTGAGCAATAGATTTTTTCATATTTATTCTATACGTAGGGCTCGCTATACCAGTGCAGTCCAACACAAGGGGCAAGTTTGTGCTTCTAATACTAAAAAGGCTCCATTCGCAAATACAGTGGTTATTAAGGAGCAGTTTTTAATTAGCAGAATACGGGGTCAGATCTTGCCTTTTGCTTCTTGATCGTAGAGTTGTTTTATAATTCTGTTAATTCTTGAATAGTGGAGCCTCAAATATTTACCAATTTTTTCAAGCAAAAGGCAAGATCTGCCCCCTTTATGTATTTTCACAGAACAACATATTATCTAAGTATGTATTATACTTATATATAATAAAAGAGAATTTATAACTCCAGTTAAGCTGTTAAACGGCAGGGAGTTTTAATATGGTTACGAAGGTTGATATTTTGTATATAGAAGATGATGAAGCTGATATTATTGCAATGCAGCGTGAATTTCTAAAAACCAAAAAACCAATTAACATTGTTATTGCTAAGGATGGGGAGCAGGGACTTGATATGTTATATGGATTAAATGGTCAGCTTAAAATCAATCCTAGAGTTATATTGCTTGATCTTAATTTGCCTAAAATGAATGGACTTGATTTTTTAAAAAAATTAAGGAAGGACTTTAATTTTATAAATGTTAAAGTGTTTCTGCTTACTGGCGCTTACAATACGGAAGAAAAGCTTGCTTCAATTGATTTAGATACGTCTGGTTGTATTATCAAACCCTTGCAACATGAAGATGCGCTTAACATTTTTTGGTGCGCTACTTCAGGAGAAAACATGTCAAAATTGCTTTTTATGCAGTAAGGTGAATTAGTCGAGAATACGGAGCACGGAATACGGGGTCAGATCTTGCCTTTTGCTTCTTGATCGTAGAGTTGTTTTATAATTCTGTTAATTCTTGAGGCTCTACCCCAACAAAGGGGGCATTTTAATCAAGTTAGTCTAGACTAACCCTTTGATTTGACGGTCAAAAGGAAGATTAAAATGCCTAAGAAAGATTGTATCCTAAATTTGCCAGGATATTCTATTAAAAAAGTGAGCGGAGAGAACCCGGTTTATCCCGGTTTATATTGAAGTAAACTATCGTTGTGTTGTTCGTTGTATTCATTGTGGTAATAAGAAATTACGCGTAAAAGACAGTTTTATAAGACGTATACGTCATGAGTCTATTGGTTTACGTCGCAGCTACTTGTGCATCAAAGCCCATAAATATTATTGTCCTCCTTGCGGACGTTATTTTAATCAACGCTTTCCGGGGATAGGTAAGTATCAAAGAGCCAGCGAGAGTTTGCGTAAACAGGTGTTTCACTATCATAGCAAAGGAGTCAGTCAAAAGGATTTGGCGCGCGACTTAAAGCTGGGTAAATCGACGGTAGAGCGCTGGTATCATTACGGTTATGAGCTTCGCTATAAGAAGATAGCTACTCGTTCCTGCCCCCGAGTATTAGGACTTGATGAGCATTTATTTAATAGAAAGGTGGGTTATGCTACAACCTTTTGTGACTTGGCCAAACATAAAATATTTGATGTAGTTGAGGGACGCTCAGAAAAGGACTTAGAGAGCTATCTTAATACCTTGGAAGGAAAAGAGAAGGTACAGGTAGTCTGTATTGACTTAAGCTCGAGTTACCGCAAGTTGATCAGGCATTACTTTCCCAATGCCATGATTGTTGCCGATCGCTTTCATGTGATTCGTTTATTGAATCAATTCTGTTTGCAGACTTATCAGCAGATTGATCCCGAAATAAAGTATCAGCGAGGCCTCTTGGCCGCATTGAGAACTAATCCTAATAATCTCACGGTAAAGCGACTCAATAGACGAGAACGTTATTTGCAACAGCAGCCTGTCATTGCTGCAATATATTACTTTAAACAGCGATTACATCGGCTTCTCATGCGAAAACATCGTACCGCAAAACAGTGTACGCGTTTAATACCTCTCTTTCTTAAATTGGTTGCCAGTCTGAAGGAAAGCCCTTTTGAATCACTCAAAACGTTAGGTAAAACATTATATCAATGGCGGGAAGAAGTGGTTAGAATGTGGCGGTTTACTAAAAACAACGGCATTACTGAAGGCTTTCATCGTAAGATGAAACTGATTCAACGGCGTGCTTATGGGTTTAGAAATTTTGAAAATTACAGGTTAAGGGTTAAAGTTTTGTGTTCTTGATTAGTGCCCCCGGAAATGGGGAAGAGCCATTACGTTCTGTTGGAGTTAGCTTTGAAGACAGGCAAGATCTGCTGGGGCATCGTTCAGGTCGTATTACAACGCATTACTCATCAGCTGAATTGCAGAATCTATATGAAGCTGGAAACAAGGTTTGCGAAAAGCAACAAAGTGGGGTGGTTCTCACGTTGCTTCGTAATCCAAATAATAGAAAAGAAAAAGATACAGCTCAGAGACGTAAGGTAGTTAGTTTATGAGTTTGTATCTACTGTGCCCCACAAAATCCCCACAATGGTTTTTGAGGGGTTGGAGAATCAATTGTAACTTATTGAATTTAAAGGACTTTATTGGTGGGCCCACTAGGACTTGAACCTAGGACCAACGGATTATGAGTCTGTAAAATAGGGGTTTTAGCCACTTTTATCAATTTTTAAATTCTTTTAAAAACCCTTTAAAATCAACGATATTAAGCTATTTTTAATTTTATTGACAAATATTTGGTTTTAAATAAACTGTCTACATGGCGTCTACATGGAATTTTAGGGGTGAAAATGGCAGCAACCGAAAATGGAATCAAATTAACTAAAACTATCGTTGATAAACTCGAGCATATTTCTGGAAAGACCCAAACGTTTTATCGTGATAATGATCTAAAAGGGTTTGCTTTAAGAATCACCTCAGGTGGTGTTAAAAGTTTCATCGTTGAAACCAGAATCAGTGGGAAGGTTAAAAGAGTCACTTTAGGCAAATATGGCAACCTGACTGTTGAAGAAGCGAGAAAACAGGCCAAGAGTCTTTTAGGTAGTGTTGCCAGAGGTGATGATCCAATTGCTGAGAAGAAAACCAAAAAAGTTCATGCCATGACTTTACAACAGGTGTTGAATGACTACCTCAAAGCAAGAAAAGATTTAAAGCCACGCACCTTAAACGATTACCAATGTGTGCTGCATGAAGTTGTACCTGACTGGCTCGATAAACCGTTGGTGAATATCACCCGAGAAATGATTGCCAAACGTCATAGCAAGCATGGTCAGGCAAATAGTAAAGCACGTGCCAATAATGCCATGAGGGTATTAAGAGCCATTTTTAATTACGCCATGTATGAATATCAAGATGGCAATGGTCATCCAATTATTACTATTAACCCAGTCAAATACCTATCGCATACCCGGGCATGGTATCGAGTGGATCGCAAACAAACAGTGATCAAACCGCATCAATTAGCTGACTGGTATAAGGCAGTCATCGTATTGGTGGAGACTAATAACTACCGCAATGCCTTACTGTGGCATGATTATTTTTTATTACTCTTATTCACCGGCATGCGAAAAATGGAAGCAGCCTCTTTGCGCTGGGAGGATATAGATCTCAAATCCAAAACTATCACTCTGCAAGACACCAAAAACCACGAAATCCATACACTGCCTATGTCTGATTTTGTTTATGAATTAATGGAACGCAGAAGTAGGAATAAAACCAGTGAGTTTGTCTTCCCAGCTGAAAGTAAAACCGGTTATATCTATGAGCCTAAAAAAGCGGTGAATAGGGTGGTTGAGTTATCTGGCGTACCATTTACTTTGCATGATTTAAGAAGAACATTCGCCACTATTGCAGATAGTCTTGATTTACCTGCTTATGCCTTGAAGCGATTGCTTAATCATAAAATGAACAATGATGTTACAGCAGGATATATCATGAAAGATGTTGAGCGTTTGCGTAAGCCAATGCAGCAGGTTACTAATTTTATACTTGAGTATATGATGGAAACTGCGGAGTTAAGTTGAATGTATTTGACGTCCCTAACTATTATTATAAAGATTATTCTGCTGAAGACTTCTGGAACCTTTGAAATAATTTGTCAGCACGCTGCAAAATGATGCTGGTAAATGGGCTAGGCGTTATGTTTTTTTGAATTTTGCTAACTAGATTCAAGACTTCTTTACGTACTAGGGCGCCAGATAAAAGAGCCTCTTCTGCCATTTGTGTAAAGTGACGTGGGAAGAGGCCATCAAAATCATATTTACTACCAACTTTCATCGCCATTTTACTAGAAAGAGTAGGATAATATACGGTTGAAATCATATCGTAGAAAGGTGCTAAACGAGTTTTAGAACCATGATAGAGCAAAGAGAAGTTTTTGCTATGTGCATCATTGTTGCCAATAATCACATTAAACAGAATCCCTTGTAATAATTCTTTAATGTCAAAGACAGGGAGACTTGATATCTCTCTTATCAAACCAAAGCACTCACTAATTTGGGGGCCACCTTCTCGCTGATATTTCATCTCAGGGCTTATGCCCATTGCCTGACAAAAATCCTCTTGATGAAGACGTTGGATTCCTTGCTCTGTCTCAATCCGATCATAACGTTTAACCAACAGATAAGGAGTATCATCAGCGTAATGGATGACTGCATCCACAGCATTTAATCCAATTTTTTGAGCCAGGTTAAGGCAGAAACACTCGTTTTCAATTAGGGTGGGAAAGTCTCGATTGATTGGTTTTAAAATGTGAGTACTGGGTGCACCATTCATTGGTATTGC
Organism: Legionella pneumophila subsp. pascullei; assembly: GCF_900637585.1. Lineage (NCBI taxonomy): Bacteria > Pseudomonadati > Pseudomonadota > Gammaproteobacteria > Legionellales > Legionellaceae > Legionella > Legionella pneumophila. Next base: position 2,662,341 of record NZ_LR134380.1, on the reverse strand, counting down.
GAGATTTCCTTCAATAATAGCTACTGGGAGTTTGTCCTGAGCTCCAGCAAGGGATAAACGGATTCCATCCTCACCGACTATCATAGGTCTTTGGTGCATGGTTTGCAGTATTTCTAATATGTCCTTTTTTTGAATAATTTTATAGTCTGGCTTTAGCTGAACTATGGAGGTATTTTGAGGCAATATCATCACAGCCCCAGCACATTCACCTCCAATAGCGGCTAATAAGGCAAAATCATTTTTTTCACTGATACCCAATTGACGAGCAATAGCAGTACGCATATGGGCTTCGGGTAATAGACCACTAAAAAACGGTCGGCATTGCTGCATTGAATAAAGGGTTTTTTTAACGGGAAGCGAGTGTGATAAAGGGGAATTATTCTTGTTTTCAAGATAGCTATCATCATAGACAAAAGACATGTCGCCATGCGCATCAATACTTAATTGACCTGCTAGTATTTGGTTAAGATAGACATCCAAGTTATGATTTTTCATTTTCAAACTCAGTATGAGATAAGTTGAGTTGAATCCCTAGTACTTGCAGTACTTGCAGTGTTTTTCCAATTTGGCAAGTGGGCTTTCCATTTTCCAAATCAATAATAAAACGTAATCCAGTTCCGGCAGTTAAAGCTAGATCTTTTTGAGTAACATCAAGTTCTTTACGAACTTTGCGAATATAACGTCCTATATTTTCTGAGGATTGAATCATCATTTTTCTCATAATGTTCCCGTACGGTAATTTTATACCCTATTTGAAGAAAATTCCAGAAAATATTCCCGATCGGTAATAATAGGATGTTTTTTTGCATATTAAATAAAAATGTTACCGATCGGGAACATCGATTGAGATCCTAAAGCGACCAAGTAAATCATGAAATAAATAATGAAAAAGGTTGAATGATTGTGTGGTTTATTCATGCGACATTTAATTTGTGTTGGGAAATTATTTGTTTTTGAACTTAATTGGTTAGCCAAACTATCGTCTAAAGTGGATTTTAACTTCGTCCAATATGGATTATAAGTTCGTCTATTATGGATTATAAAAATGAGAGGGACGAAGGGGACAAGTGGGAAACCCTTACCACTTCTGGGTTCTTAGCGTTCCCACCCCATAATATGCTGGTGGGGCAAATGGGACAAAAGTGCTTTTTATATTTCAATTAGTATCATTTAAACTCACTTCATTTTAAAATACCTGAACTCGCTTGACATAGTTTTATGATTCAAGTAAAAATTTCACAAGCTTTTAATGAGCCGTAAATGGAACGGTAGAAGTAAAAGCTTAGGAATTAATGGAAACGTATATCACCATAAACAATTTATCTGCGATGGAGCTGGATAAAGGTTGATATTCATTACGCTGGATGCAGCAGGATGCAGGATAGGCGCAACATACAGTTGCAATGAATGATCAATTTTAAGAGGTTCCACTATGTCAGTAATAAATATATCTCGCCTAGATCTATTAAACGAATTTGAATCAGCTCCAGAGTCTGCTTTATTTAGCCAACAAACCATTGCCGCGGTATTGAGCTGCTCAACTCAGTTACTCGAACGCAATCGATGGGCAGGTACGGGTATTCCGTATTTGAAAATTGGTCGCAAGGTCTTGTATCGCAAAAGTGAGGTTCAAGAATTTATCCAACAACAACGAGTGTATCGTTCAACCAGTGACGAAGGTCAATTGCTTTCAGCGGTTAACGTATAACGGTTTTTGTTTTTTAACGATTCAAAGAAGGAACTGTTTATCTAACATAACTCCTTCTTCGAACTCGCGTTGGAGATTTTCTTATGTCACAAAATCAAGTGGTAACATTAGCCAATATTTCCCAAAATCGCCCAATCGTTTGTGAATACGGTGGCGGTCATTTCAGACAAAACGAGAAGGGACTGTGGTTCATAGGTACTGATAAGGATGGCAGTCAATTGTCGCCTCGTTGGATTTGCTCCCCATTGCATGTTGTTGCTAAAACTCGCGATGCCAAAAGTGGGGAATGGGGTCGTTTACTCGAATGGCTCGATGATGATGGGGTTATCCATCAATGGGCCATGCCATTAGCCTTGTTGCAAGGTGATGCCTCTGATGTCAGGCGTGAATTGGCAAGACTTGGATTAGCTATATCCCCCAATAAACTGGCGCGAGATTTAATGACTTCCTATTTACAGGTTGTTCCGGTTGAAGATCGCGCTCGTTGTGTTGAACGATTAGGCTGGTATGGAGATATTTTCGTTACTGCCAATGAATGTATTGGCAACAGTGAAGAAAAAATAGTTTTCCAAAACACCAATGCTATTGAACCCGCATTATCTTCATCGGGGACAGTAAAGCAATGGCGAGATTCAATTGGGCATTTAGCATCAGGTAATTCGCGTTTAATCTTTGCTATTGCCGCCGCCTTTGCGCCTAGTTTAGCAAAGTTAGTAGGGGAAGATTCAGGCGGTTTTCATTTGCGAGGTGCCTCTTCATCTGGGAAAAGTACCGCTTTAAAAGTAGCAGCATCAGTCTGGGGAAACCCAGAAAATTATTGTCGATTATGGCGCAGTACTACCAATGGCCTAGAAGGATTAGCCGCCTTGCATAATGATGGATTACTGATACTTGATGAGCTGAGTCAGGTTGACCCAAGAGAGGTTGGGGAGGCTGCTTATCTGCTGGCTAATGGTCAAGGAAAAACTAGAGCATCACGCGCGGGAACGGTGAAGCAATCCTCGCGTTGGTCATTGATTTTTTTATCGGCTGGCGAAGAGTCATTAACTTCCTTGATGGCAAAAGCGGGGCTTCGAGCTAATGCAGGTCAGGAAATACGTCTTGCAGATATTGAAGCCGATGCAGGTTTAGGCATGGGATTGTTTGATAAGATCCACAGCCACATCAATCCGGCAGCCATGGCATTAGCTCTTAAAGAATCAGCCGCTCAATGTTATGGCGCGGTGGGTATGGCATGGCTACAAAACATAGTATCCAATCGCAAGACGCTTATTCCTGTGATAAGCAATATCATTAAGCAATTTGTTGATAAGGTAGTAGGACAAGAACCTACAGGTCAAGCCATCCGAGTTGCTAGACGATTTGCCCTAGTAGCAACAGCAGGAGAGCTTGCCACCCAGTTTGGCCTAACGGGATGGCAAAGCGGAGAATCCTTCAGTGCTGCAAAAAAATGTTTCGAATCATGGCAAGAAACCTTTGGCACAGAAGGCAATCGAGAAGACAGAGCAATATTCTCCCAAGTACGCGCATTCTTCGAAACTTATGGTACCAGTCGTTTTGATAATGTAAAAGACCCAAATAACGAGCGCATTCATAACCGTGTTGGTTTTTATGAGGTAGATGAAGCGGAATATCGCCAGTTTATGGTGCTACCTGAAGCTTATAAAAATGAGCTTTGTAAAGGCTTCGAGCAGAAAATGGTAACCAGAACTTTGCTCAATGCGGGTTGGATTATTCCTGCTCCTGATGGAAAGGCAACTCATAAACCTCGTATTAAAGGTGTCGGTACCCCTAGGTTGTATAAGTTTACAGATAAGATTTGGGGTGGGTAGTGTTTTTATTGTTAACCAACTATGTGGTTCGCTATGCGCGAATCACTAACTAATAGACAAAAATATTTTTCCTGTCTCGTCAATTCGGGCGCTTAACTCTTAATTACTAAGCAGCAATTCGATTAACTTTGTGTGCTAAATATTAAGAAAATTCTCTAGAAATAGTTGCCAATATCTCACTGATCGTTTCTTTAATATTATCTGTATATCTAATTTGCTGTATACCATCTAAATTTGAAGGCATCTCCACGTTTTCTTTCATAACTATTACTGCTTTATTAAATCCCAGTCTGCCTTGAAAGAGACCAGCTTCATGAATTATATTTTGCCTTGCACGTATCTTGTCATCTTTTTGAACATCTTCTCCGGTGAAAACTAAAATTGCAAAATGACTTTTATTAGACATATCTTCTAAAACATCCCTAATCGTATGGCCAGCTCTAGCTCCTGTTTCATATGCCTCTATTTTTATATTATGCTTGTCTTGTAATTCTTCTTTGACTATTTTCCAATCTTGATCATGTCCATGTCCAATATAAACAACTAACTCATCTTTAATAATATTATTATTTTTTGACTCTGGTAATAATGATGATTTTGCATTTTCTTCGAATATATTGAAGATTTTAATTATCTGGTCTCGTGAGTTAGATTCAAAAGAAATTCTTGTTCTATCCTCATCAAAGTTTAGATTGAACACATCTCTATTTGTTGATTTTTCATCTTGAAAGATGAGTAATAAAGAAGAACGTGAACAATCTTTATTGTAATCGGAAACATACTCATCAAAAGAGTCATATTCCCATTCTTCATTATCAAAAGAAACTGAAAAGACCGAATGGTATATTGGTAAATCGGTCTTAATTATATCTATACATTTAATAATAACGTTGCTTGGAAATTTAGTTCTCTCATAACGTTTATTTTTTTTCATCAAATATCCTTATTTAAGATAACTGAAAGATAAAAGTTTCAATTTAGTGCTGCTTTATTTATATGTCGTCACTTTACAATGATTCCCCTAATTAATTTTGATAGGAATCTTTGACACATTAGTTTGTATTATAGCATTCCTAGTTTGATGGACTGGTTAATTTATCTATTTTAAATTTCCTAATATATTAACTAATTAATTTACATGAAAACTACGGTTAGTCTAATGGCAAATAAATTGATCTACAAAAAAGGTATGAGTATCTGATTTGTTTATCCCGAAGCGAAAAGCAAAGGGCGCAATATACATTCATTCGAATGTTTGCTAGATTATAAAAATCAGGTCAAAACAAAATCCTTAATGGACAAGGGTTTTTCTTTTTAAAAGCAACCGATGGATCACTTTAAAATAGGTGTATTCATGGCTATTGCTTTTGCTAGAGTTTCAATTCATTCCAGATCAAAAGGTCATAGTGCAATTGCTGCGATTTCTTATCGGGCTGGGATCAAGTTAGTTGATGAACGCACCGGACTAACTCACGATTTTTCTCATCGTCAGGATGTCGTTTTTTCAGAAGTGTTACTGCCTAACAATTCAGATTCTGCATTTTCAGACCGCTCGATTTTGTGGAGTGCTGTTGAGACTGCTGAAAAAAGAGTTGATGCGCAGCTATGTAAAGATGTTGTTTTGGCTTTGCCCAAAGAATTGAATCGAGAACAGCAGATTGATTTAACCCGACGATTTGCTCATACTCATTTTGTTGAGAATGGTTTGCCAGCTGATATCGCTATTCATGATCATGGTGATGGTAATCCGCATGCTCATATTTTAATTCCCACTCGTCGACTTGAAGGAAAACAATTTTCTAAATATAAAGCACGTGATCTGAATCCTACTTTTGCAAAAGGCTTTATTGTAGAAAATGATTATTGGGGTGAGTTGTGGCGTGAGATGCAGAATGAATATTTTGTTGAACAGAATCTTGATTTAGAAGTGGATGCTAATCATTTAATTTCCGAGAGGCACAGAGGCCAACAACGTAATTCATCTGCGCATTATTTACAAGAAGAAAATCAATTGATTCAACAAGCCCGCATGGAAATGACGCGGGATAATATTAACCATGTGATTGAGCATCTGTCTTCACAACATAGTGTATTTACAAGAAGAGACGTAGAGCGTCTTTTATTTAAGACCTTTAGTCCATCTAATAACCCGCAAGAATATTTACAGTTTGTTGAAAAGGTCTTAAGTGATAAGGATGTAATTTTGTTAGGGGAGAATAGTAAGGGAAAAGTTTCTTATACAACTCGAAGTCATTTTCTCGAAGAAGCGGGCCTATTAGATGATATAGAAAACATGATGCGCTCTAATAAGCACCGTAATAATCAATCGATAGATTACCTTGCTCAGCAATACACTTTGAGTGAGGAGCAGAAAGAGGCATTTCACTACATTACCCAAAGCCCAGATATTGCGGTTGTTATAGGACGCCCTGGAACTGGGAAAAGCTATCTATTAAAGCCAGTAAATGAATTTTATAAGCAAGCTAATCAACTAGTAATTGGTGCGGCATTATCAGGCAAAGTTGCCAAAGCGTTACAAAGTGAAACAGGCATTAAATCGTCTACTATAAAGTCGTTATCCTATCGATTAGCCAATAATATGATGCAGCTAAGTGATAAGCATGTCCTGATTATCGATGAAGCTGGTATGGTTGATTTTGCAAGTCTAGCGTACTTGATTAAAGAAGCACACAAGGCAGGCAGCAAGGTGGTGTTGATTGGTGATCCAGATCAATTAAAACCCATTCAAAAGGGTGAAATATTCAGAGGTATAGCTGCTCGCACGGGTTATATTGAGATTGAAAATATTAAACGACAACAAGATTTGGGGGATAGGCAAGCAAGCCTTGATTTAGCCAAAGGAGATATAGACAAAGCCATTCAACATTATCAGGACAAGGGCGCTATAACAATTACCGATACCAAGCTGCAAGCTATAGAGCAAGTAGTTACAGGCTGGAAACAAGATCTTGAGATAACGAATATGGCGGACACCATCATGTTGTCCTATACCAGAAAAGCAGTTAATCAGCTCAATGATTTGGCTCGTGAATCGTTAATTGCTGAGAATAAACTTGGTGAAGAAAACATCGTCTATCAAGGATTAGAGCGGAGCCTCAAGATATCAACGGGTGAGAGATTATTGTTTAGAGAAAACAACAAAGTTCTAGGTGTTCGGAATGGAGACACAGCAACCGTTAAAGAAATAAGTTCCCAGCAAATGAGCGTTCAATTAGATAGCGGTGAGTTACTCACTATTCCTAGAGAATATAAGGCCCTAGATTATGCCTACGCGCTGACCGTTCATAAATCCCAAGGCATGACCGCCAAGAAAGTGCGCGTTCTCATCGATAGCAAATATTGGGATAGAAATCTAAGTTTTGTTGCAATGACACGACATAAAGAACAATTGAATATCTATGCAGATCAAGAAAATCACCCAACAGTACAGGCATTAAAACAAACTTTATCCCGTAGCAGTACCAAAGATAACGTTATTGACTGGCCTCTGGATTTTGCTACTCGAGCAGGTTTTGATTCTGATTCATTAATTAGTAGAGCCGTGAATCATATTGTTGGAGTAGGGCATAAGATAAAACAAGCTTATAACTTTATCGTTAATTATGAGGCTTATCTTTTGAAAGCAAGGAAACAGGGTAAATTACAGGATATTGGGGAGGCGAGAGCAGATGCTAGACAGGAAGCACTTAAAGTTGATGCAACAATGCCTGAGAATAAAGCTTACAAAATATCACATCAATCCTTTGAAACTTTGAAGAAAGATTTTCCCCAACTCGGTGAGCTTGAGACCCTTATCAATAAGCGACAGCGAATGACTGGTTACTTTGCTGAAAAAGCGGATAAACAAATTACAACGATGTCACGACAATTATTAACTAATAAGGCCGTTGCCAATCAAGTTAAAAGTCAATATCCAGAGTTTTATCAAAAGATACAAAGTATCTATAACAAACAGAAGGAAAAAGCTTTACTTTATGATCGTTGATGATAATAACCAAATCTAAAATGTCCCCTATGCCCCACGTAGGTAATTTGAGGTGGGGACGGCTATAGCCCAGTCCTAGCGCGGGTGACCCACTTGTCCCTTTTGTCCCGTGTAATTTTTTAAGGGTTGCAAATAATACCTTATGTTTTTTAGAAATCTTAGTTTGGCTTTCCCGTTTGCACGCAAACAGGCTACTCGCTGCAATAATATCCATATTTATTGACTCCTTTGCCCCAAAGGGGGTGGCGAAAACGCCTTATGTAGACTTAACGCCTACTTGATTGTGACCGCCAGTAAGCACGAACATGAACAGGGAAGCTTGATAGCTTTCTCCAATGTTGTCTTACAAAAACGGTTTTTAGCTTGTTCAGCATAAAACACCTTTATTATTTTCTTGGATTAGTCCAAGCCCTCTTAGAGCATTATTGCCCTTCATCACAGCAATTGCTCAGAGGAAAAATAATAATAAGGCAAGACGCCACTGTTTAATTATAGAGCACAAATGAGTCCTGATTTTCTAAACTAGACTAAAATTAGATAAAAAGGACAAATAATGAGAAAAAACAATGAACAGGCTTTAATAGTTCCTATTAGGCCATTTTTAAAATGGGCTGGTGGTAAGTTTCAGATAATAAATAAGATTCGAGCCAGCCTACCTAAGGGGGCTCGTTTGATTGAGCCGTTTGTAGGTTCTGGAGCGGTATTTTTAAATATGGACTATGACAAGTTTCTTCTTGCTGATATCAATGCTGATCTCATTAATTTATTTGAGCACTTAAAGTCTGAACGGCATGATTTTATTCATTTTTGTAAGCAATTTTTTAGTGATGAATTTAATAAAAAATCAACTTTCCTAACGTTGCGTTCGGAGTTTAATTCTACTAAAGACAGCTACTTGAAGGCTGCATTATTTCTTTACCTTAATCGTCATGCTTTTAATGGCCTAATGCGTTACAACAGTTCTGGCAAGTTCAATACGGCTTTTGGCGATTACAAAAAGCCTTATTTTCCAGAAAACGAAATGCTAACTTTCATTCAAAAATCAGAAAAGGCAGAGTTTAAATGTGCTGACTATAGCTTAATTATGAATGAAGCTACAAAAGGAGATGTAGTCTATTGTGATCCCCCATATGTACCGTTATCTGCATCGGCAAATTTTACAAAATATCATTCTACTGACTTTGGATCAGAAGACCAAAGAAGATTAGTTGAGCTAGCAAAAGAACTAGCTGCTAAGGGAATTCCAGTCATTTTATCGAATCATGATACGGCGTTTACTCAGAATTTATATCAAGGATCAAGCATCCTAAGTTTTGACGTGCAACGTAGTATAAGTTGTAACGGAAGTACTAGAGGTCGAGCACGTGAAGTACTTGCCTTATTTAATTAGGGGCGTGTTATGAAACAAGGCGGTTCATATGCAAATAGTAGTGGAGGGGTTCTCGAAGGACTAGTCGAGTTCGCTCTCACCAAAAAGGGATTTACTGTTGTCCGTTATAAAGATTGGAAATTGAATCCATCTAGCTATGGTGATGAACTATTATTGAAAAATGTTCCCTATGAAGGGCTTTATAAGCATGCTAGTGCTACAGAATTTGTATTAATGTCCAAAGCATACAATTTGAACACTAGGATTGAATGTAAATGGCAACAGGTTTCAGGGAGCGTTGACGAAAAGCTTCCTTATTTATTTTTGAACTGCTCTGAAAAAATGATTGAGCCTCATATTATTATTTTACTTGATGGCGGTGGTGCAAAACCTGGGGCTATAGAATGGCTTCGTGAATCTTGTGAAAAATTTAATTTAAGAGAGTTAGATGTTTCGAAGCGCAGAATCGATTTAATGAACATGACTGAATTTGTGCAATGGGTTAACAGCGTTTTCAAATAGATAAAGGAATAATAATGTGTCAAATCAAAAAAGGGACAAATAAGATTTATTGCTGGTTAAAAAATAAATTTGGTGGAAATGGTATCCCCACAGATATGAAAATTCTGGAAACCATATACAGTTTATATTTAGAAGATTTTCTCAATTATTCTCCAGAAAATAAAACCCGCGAGGAAAAAATTTATCTTCCAATTGAGATTAAAAAAATAGCAGAAATTTTAAGAACGGATGAGTAATTGATATTTGGACGTATCTATCACTATCTGAATAAAAAACATAGTTTTGATAAAACCCCATTATTTGAGATTAAGCTGGGTACAGATATTCATGTAATTCAATTTCCATTAATGGTGTCAATACTAGCGGAACTTTTAAATGATCACAGAAGGTTTAAAACAAGTATTTGGTTATCCGTTGGAGCGTTAGTTTTATCAGTTGTAAGCATAGCAGTTAGCTTTCACTAGACTTGATTGGCTATTATAGTTCTAAGATAACAAGGTTCCAGCAATTTTTTGTGCAGTAGCGATTATCAGGTTAAATCCCATATCAACACCTTTGTTTTTAAACACTTCTTTTGTTTTGCTCCAAACTGTATCTGAACGAACTGAGTCAAGGAACTCATGTCCTCTCCATGTTAGTCTGCTAACATGGAAATCATAGGGTCGACCAGCTGTTGTTTTATGAATATTACACTCAATCAAGTTATCATCACATAACAACTCAATATGATGGGAAATTTTATTATGTTCTGATTCAGGGAAGTTTTTAAGCTGTAAATAAGTATTAGTTTCTAGGTTTTCAATCTTTATTAAGATATTTCTAATGACATCCCAGTCACGTCTCATAATTTTTTTCCCTAAAGAATCCGTCTACATTGCGTCTACACGACTTTTTCGAATTTTCAAAAAACTACCGTAACTACTTGATTTTATTGGTGGGCCCACTAGGACTTGAACCTAGGACCAACGGATTATGAGTCCGCTGCTCTGACCAACTGAGCTATGGGCCCGGAGAGGGGGTCATTTTAAACTTAATTTATTTAATCTTCTACTATTTTTTATATTTTTTTAATGACTGTTTATAAAAACAGTCATTAAATTAACCTTCATCTCCTTCAAGGAAGCTTCTTAGCTTTTCTGAACGTGAAGGATGGCGTAATTTGCGTAGTGCTTTTGCTTCGATTTGGCGAATGCGTTCGCGGGTTACGTCAAATTGTTTACCGACTTCTTCCAGTGTATGGTCTGTATTCATTTCGATACCAAAACGCATACGGAGAACCTTGGCTTCGCGTGGGGTCAGAGTTTCCAGTATTTCTAAAGTGGCTTCTCTTAAACCTTCTGCTGTAGCCATATCGATGGGGGATTCAATGTTGTTGTCCTCAATAAAATCACCCAGATGAGAATCGTCATCATCACCGACAGGGGTTTCCATGGAAATAGGTTCTTTGGCTATCTTCAGAACCTTGCGAATTTTATCTTCACTCAATTCCATTTTCTCGGCCAATTCTTCCGGTGTTGCTTCCCGGCCAGTTTCTTGCAAAATTTGGCGAGAAATACGATTGAGTTTATTGATGGTTTCAATCATATGAACCGGAATACGGATAGTACGAGCCTGATCGGCAATGGATCGTGTAATCGCCTGTCTAATCCACCAGGTTGCATAGGTAGAAAACTTATAGCCACGTCGGTACTCGAATTTATCGACTGCTTTCATCAAGCCAATGTTGCCCTCCTGGATCAAATCAAGAAACTGCAAACCACGGTTGGTATATTTTTTGGCGATAGAAATCACAAGACGCAGGTTAGCTTCAACCATTTCCTTTTTAGCTCGCCTTGCTTTGGCTTCGCCAATAGACATCTTGCGGTTAATGTCTTTGATTTCACTGATTGTTAAACCATATTCTATTTCAAACGAGGCCAGCTTGGATTGTAAGCGTAGTATTTCTTCCCGGTATTCTTCAATACGCTCAAGATCAAGTTTTTTGGCGTGTTTGCTGATAATAGTTTCTAACCAGCTCAGGTCAGTTTCCTGGCCAGGGAAGGTATCTATAAACAATTTTCTGGGGATGCGTGCCTTTTCGATACAAAGACGCATAATGCTTCTCTCAAATTCGCGGATATGATTACGCAATTGGCGAAAATGGCGAGTTAATTTATCCACTTGTCTGGAAGTCAATTTGAGCTTCAGAAAAGATTCAGACATGGAATCGAGCAACTCCACCGTTTTTTTATTCGTACGGCCGTGCTCTTTAAGAGCTTTCATTGCCTTGTCAAAGGCTTCACGCAATTCATCAAAGTAAGCTTTTGCTTGCTCAGGATTGGGTCCGTCATCCACATCAGAGATGCCGCCTTCTCCGTCTTCATCTTCCTCATCCACATCAAGAAGAATATCTTCCTGTTGCTCTTCATCAAGCATGGAACCAATGTTGGTGGCTGGTGCTATTTCTTCATCAACATCAGCAAAACCGCTAATGATTTCATTAAGACGAATTTCTTCGACAAGGAAACGATCATAATCCTCAAGAACCAGTTGCACTGTTTCCGGATAATGCGCCAAGGATTTTAGAACCTGGTATATTCCTTCTTCAATGCGTTTGGCAATGCGGATTTCACCTTCACGAGTCAGCAGTTCTACTGTGCCCATTTCGCGCATATACATACGCACCGGGTCAGTTGTTCTACCTGTTTCTTTATCCACAGAGGCGAGTACCATCGCTGCTTCTTCAATATCTGGTACTTCTTCAGTATTTAATAAGAGCGCAAGTTCATCTTCACTGGGTGGAAGCTCAAAAACTTTGATGTTCATGCCTTCCAGCATGCTAATGATTACATCAAAATGCTCTGTATCCACAATGTTAGGTAATAAGTCATTAATTTGACTGTAAGTCAAATAACCTTGCTCTTTACCCAGGCTAATGACTTTCGTAATTTGTGAGCTTTGCTGATCTTGGTCATTCATGGTCATAGGCACTTCTGTTGGAACAATGGGAAATTACAAAAAGTTTTAAATTATAAACTGGGTAGCTCCAACATACCAGCATTTCAGTATTTTTATTTTTCAATTTCAGCTTGCCCATGTCTTTCCTTTAACAAATTTTGTAAGTTGAGCCGTTCATTTTCTGTTAAACCAATTTTTCTGGATTTTTCTATGTATTGCCGTATCAATATCTCACGATTTTGCTTTTGTAAAAATAATAAGACATCAATAAATTCTTTAATCAACTCCTGGTCTGGTACTTGATGATCCCAGGCCGCTAATTTAACTATCAATTCAAAATAACTGCTATTGCGCCAGAATTCAATGAGTGTAGCAGTATTGGCATTGGGATTGTCTTTTAATTGTTGCAATAATTTCAATAAAATATGATGCTCCTGTTCATTGAGCAGCTCGGGGTTGATTTGTTGTATTGCTACAGAATAAATTTCGGGGTTTTGTAAGAGGAGCGCGATAGCAATACGTAGAGGCGAGCGAGAAATAGCGGCTTGTACTTCTGGTTTGCTTTCAGATTTTTCAGTAATCAAATTATTTAAGCGATGGCTTTCGATATGAGTCAAACGTGCCAAGTCATCAATAAGCAACTGCTTGTATGATCCTTCAACCATTTTTTGTAAATAGGGTTTCACGGCGTTGATCAGCTGCGTTTTTCCTGCGGGATTCAACAAATTAATGTCTTTACTTAAAGTATCAAAGAAAAAGCGGTGGAGCGGGGTTGCTTGCCGCAAGAGTTCCAGGAAACCGTTTTTTCCTTCATTTCTTACCAGGCTATCCGGGTCATGCTCAGCAGGCAAGAAAATAAATCCAGCATCCAGCCCTGCATTCAAATGCGGTAAACTGCTCTCCAATGCCCGCCAGGCTGCTTGTCTGCCCGCAGCATCGCCATCGAAGCAAAAAATAAGATGTTTGGTATGTTTTGCCAGTAGTTGTATATGGAATGTGCTGGTGGCAGTTCCCAGGGTTGCGACCACATTAAAAATGCCATGCTGTGCCAAGGCAATGACATCCATGTAACCTTCAACAACGATAATACTGTCGGGATTTTTCTGCTGAGACAGGACTTGATGTAAGCCATATAACTCACGACTTTTTTGAAAAAGTACTGTTTCGGGTGAGTTAAGGTATTTGGGTTTTTGGTCTTTATCGAGTACACGGCCACCAAAGCCTATTACACGCCCGTTCCTGTCGTGGATAGGGAACATAATCCTGTTACGATATCGGTCATAAATTTTACCGTCATCGCTTTTAATGAGCATACCAGTGCTCAATAGTTCGCGTTGATTGTTGGGGAAAGCTTTTTCCAGGTTATGCCAACCCTCAGGCGCGTAGCCTAAATGATATCGCTTGGCAATCTCCCCGCTAAGACCTCTGCTGCGAAGATAGTCAATTGCCACTTGTCCATTATATTTTAATTTTTTTTGGTAATATTGGCTGACTTCTGTCATGAGATTATAGAGATTGAGAGATGATTTATGTTTCTCTCCTGTACCATCCCTTGGGACACTTAAGCCTAAGCGAGTCGCAAGGGTTTCCACGGCATCGGTAAAACCTTGATTCAGATAATTCATGATAAAACTGATGGCGTTACCTGAGGCACCACAACCAAAACAATGATAAAATTGTTTTTTCGCAACGACGTTGAATGATGGGGTTTTCTCATTATGAAAAGGGCAACACGCAATATGACTGTTGCCTCTTTTTTTCAAAGGAACGTAGCCGTCTATCAATTCCACCAAATCAGTTCGGTGTAATAGATCATCAATGAATGGCTGTGGGATTAAGCCAGACATATTGGATCTCAGCTTAATTTCGCCTTTATCTGGGCGCTGACTTGAGCCATGTCCGCTCGTCCTTGTAATTTTGGCTTAAGGATAGCCATGACTTTACCCATATCAGACATTTTTTCAGCGCCAGTAGACTTAATCGCGTCGCTGATTAACGCATCAATTTCATCGTCTGTTAAAGGTTCAGGCAGGTATTTTGCAATGACATCCAACTCAAATTGTTCCTGAGCAACCAGATCGTCCCGGTTTGCTTTTTCAAATTGGGCAATAGATTCTTTACGTTGTTTGGACATTTTGTCCAGGATGACTAACATGCGCTCATTATCTACTTCAATGCGCTCATCGACTTCAATTTGTTTTACAGCAGCACTAATTAAGCGTAAAGCATTGAGCAAGTTTTTGTCCTTTGCGCGCATAGCATCTTTAATGTCATTATTGATTTGTTCTTTTATAGTCATTTTAATTCCTTAAAAAACAAAAGGTCACATACGATGTGACCTTGGTGTAATATAGGACGAGCTGCGATTTACTACCGAAACTGCCACGAAGGCCAATTTCAAATAAAAACAATTAAAAATAACAGAGCTTCCAAATCAGGGCACTGTTTAAGTGCCTTATGCAAACTTGCTTTCTAGTGCAGTCAATCTTGAAAAATTAGATCAGGTAGTGCTTTTTTTACGTCGGTGACCAACACCTCGTTTTGAGCTAACATCACGAGATATTTTTTTAAGATGACGTTTTACTGCAGCAGCTTGCTTGCGCTTACGCTCTGCGGTTGGTTTTTCATAAAACTCACGGCGACGTAATTCGGTTAAAATACCGGCTTTTTCACAAGAGCGTTTGAAACGTCGTAGTGCATATTCTGGGTTTTCGCCTTCTTTTACACGAACGGTAGGCATTAACTAGTCCTCTGGTTATTTAATCTTAATAGGTGGGCAATTCTAGTGCTAGATTTTCCACTCGTCAAGATTAATCTATACGTTTCTTGCTATTTTAGCAAATTATCAAGACATTGTTCTTTAGTTTAATGGTATCTTTTGTCTGTGATATAATTGAAAAATGATTAAGATCTGGAAAGTTGATTTCGGTTATTGAGGTAGTTCATGCTTGTATTGGGTATAGAGTCTTCCTGTGATGAAACAGGTGTTGCTGTCTATGATTCAGAATCAGGATTATTATCCCACGCCCTGCATTCACAAATTGCTACTCATCGTGTCCATGGCGGTGTTGTTCCAGAACTGGCTTCAAGAGATCATGTGAATTATTTAATTCCTTTGGTTGATGAGGTACTAACTAAAGCGCAAATTCGTAAAAACCAATTGGACGGAATAGCCTATACCGCAGGACCTGGATTAATTGGTGCTTTGTTAGTTGGCTCTTGCTTTGCCAAAAGTCTCGCCTATGCCTTAAATATTCCAGCATTGGCAATTCATCATTTGGAAGCCCATCTTTTAGCCGCAAAAATGGAAACTCCATCTCTGGATTTTCCATTTATTGCTCTGTTGGTTTCCGGCGGTCATTGTCAACTGATAGAAGTAAACAACATTGGCGAGTATCGATTATTAGGAGACACTCTCGACGACGCAGTAGGAGAAGCTTTTGACAAGACAGCCAAGCTGATGGGGATTCCCTATCCTGGTGGAGCCGTGTTGGCAAATTTAGCCGATCAATGCTTATCAACACCCTACCAATTCCCCCGCCCCATGACTGACAGGCCAGGTTTGGATTTTAGTTTCAGCGGGCTAAAAACTCATGCCTTAAATACCTGGAATCAAAGTGCAAAAAAAGAAAACGACCGTTCAGAAATTGCAAAAGCATTTCAACAAGCAGTAGTCGAAACATTAATCATCAAATGCAAAAGAGCCATCAAAGAATCTCAATCGAAGCGCCTGGTGGTAGCAGGTGGGGTAGGAGCCAATAAAGCGTTGCGTAGCGCTTTGCAAAAATGGATTAAAGACATTCAAGGGGAAGTGTACTTCCCAGCCCTGGAATATTGCACAGATAATGGTGCAATGGTTGCTTATGCGGGATGTTTACGAATGTTGCGAGGGGAGAGTGATGAGGGGTGGGGTGTTGTAGTCAAACCTCGTTGGCCCCTCGCTTGAACGCCCGTCTTCGGCGCATCTTGCCAGATCATTGCCCTAAAAAATGCTCATGTACCAATCTGTACACTCCGCTTTTTTAGTCGTAATGATCTGACAACTTGCACTCAAATACGGGCGTTCAAGGGTAAATCGTCTTGGGTGTATCTTGTCAGATCATTACCCTAAAAAATGCTCATGTACCAATCTGTACACTCCGCTTTTTTAGTCGTAATGATCTGTCAACCTGCACTCGAATACGGGCGTTCAAGGGCAGGTTGTCTTCGGCGCATCTTGGCAGATGCTCATTATCATCCGTTACAATGCTTGTGTATTAAGAAGAGTATTTGTGCCTTATTCCTTTTCTTTGACAGTTTTCGTTCTAGGCTTGGTTGATTTCGGTTTTTTAGCTGTTTCTTCTGTGCTGCTTGTCTTTTTTGTTTTTGTTGTAGTTTTTTTGGCTTTCGGCTTTTTTACGGCCTCAGCTTGTTCTGTCTTTATTGTTTCTTCGATATGCGTATCAATGACTTCTTTGCCGGGAAACTCCTGCTCTACAGAAGTGGCCGGTGAAGCGTCCATTATTTCTTCTATCACACTATGTTTAAATTTGATTTTAGGTTCTTTTCCATCTATCAAACGGTTAAAATTATCTCGGTGTTTGTATAGGACCAGAATGGTTATCATGAATAAGGGGGGAAATATATTGAGATTACCCACCAATATTAATGAGTAAAAGGGAGCTAAAGTGATAGAAATTATTGATGCTAAAGAGGAATAGCGCCAGAAATTCGCTACCAGTAACCAGGTTGCGCCAACCATGACCCCAATTACAAAATGAAACGCCAACAAGGCTCCTATTGTTGTAGCAACTCCTTTTCCACCTCTAAAATGAAAGAAAACAGGGTACATATGACCAACAACTGCTGCTAAGGCAGTAAAGGCAATGGTTACAGGTTCACCGCTTAAATATTGGGCTATGATTACAGGAAGTATACCTTTTAAAGCATCGCATACCATGACCAGGATGCCGTATTGTTTCCCTCCAAGACGAAGTACATTAGTAGCCCCTGGGTTTTTTGAGCCCTCTTCTCTTGGGTCGGGTAGTCCGAACGTACGGCACACGATGATAGCTGAATTAATGGAGCCCATTAAATAACCAACTAATATTAGAAATATAAAAAGCGCCACCGATCTCTCCTTACTCGGGAATAATTTTTATTATCAAACAATCTTAATTGACAGGCAATTTTAAGATAGAAAATTTACCAAGACTAGATAATAGAATTCATTTCATGTTATTTCAATTTAATTCCATGATTAATGCTGGAATGAGTGTGGGAATTGACTTGTTTATGCAAACTGAAGACATGGTTGGTATAATTTGAACCAAAAAGATAGTCCATATTGCTAAAAAAGTGGATGTTCCATAAAATTTGAGCTATTTGCAATAGTTTGAGACGGATACTGAAAGTTGATTTTTAGGCCTATTCGATGTTTCACTAACAATCTGTTTCATTATTTAAGGGAATTTTACTAAAGCTATGGATGCCATTCATCTCCTTTCAGCAACAGAAATCATTCGCCGCATTAAAATGAAGGAACTCTCGGCCGTAGAGGTCATGGTGGCGCATTTAAACCATATTGATAAGATCAATCCTGTAATCAATGCGCTCACGGAACGTGTTCCCCCGGAGGAATGCTTAAAGCAGGCAAAAGAAATTGACAAGAGTATCGCGTCGAAAAAAAGTTTGAACAGGCTAATGGGGTTACCAGTTGCCATAAAAGACGCTTTGTATGTGAAAGGGCTAATTTGTTCTTCGGCTTGTTCAGGATTTTATAAGGGAGAAAAAGCGGTACATGACGCGACATTGGTTTCTCGACTAAAAAAGGAAGGCGCAATTATTCTTGGCTTGACCAATGTTCCAGAATTATGTCGTGGAGGTGATTCGGATAATTTAATCTTTGGACGAACCAATAATCCCTATGATTTGACTAGAACCAGTGGAGGAAGCAGTGGAGGTTCGGCTGCTTTGATTGCATCAGGAGGCGTTCCTTTTGCTTTGGGTTCTGATGGAGGGGGTAGTTTGATGCAGCCTGCTCATTGTTGTGGCATTGTTGCATTGAAGCCAACACATGGCCATCTTCCTCATACAGGCTCTGTAGGTGGAGATTCCTATGGTCTTATAGGCAGTCTAATTTCTTTCGGGCCCATGGCTCGTTCTGTCAGTGATATCTATTTAGGACTCTCCGTGCTTGCTGGTCCTGATCAATATGATCCTTATACAAATCCTGTTCCTGTTACCCCAGCTATACCACTTAAAAAATTACGCATAGCCTATTTCACAGAAAATGGTTTTACGCCGGTTGATGCGGAAATACAAGAAGTTGTTCAATCAGCTGCCTTGGTTTTGCAAGATGATGTGGCCATAGTTAGGGAGTTACGACCTCAATGTGTCAGTAAGGCTTTTGATTTGCACTGGGAGCTTTTTCTCGGGGGTGATCGAGGAGCAGGATTTAAAAATATGTTATCGGAGTTAGGGGTTAACAATCTGTCATGGGAGTTACAAGAGTTCTTGCGTCAAGCAGAACAATCTCAATTCTCGGTGACTCAATTGCAACAACGTATGCGTGAAATCGATTTATTTCGTTTGGAATTAGCCTCATTTATGCAAGATTATGATGCGTTGATCAGTCCAGTGTTTCCAAAAGTAGCAAAACCTCATGGGATTGGGATTAAAGAAATCCGCGATTTTTCCTACGCGATGACACACAACTTAAGCGGATTTCCAACGGTCAGCATAAGATGTGGAACTTCAACTGAGGGGTTACCCATTAATGTATTAATAGCCGCTAATCGCTGGAAAGATACTACCGCACTGGCAATTGCAGAACGAGTTGAGCAATTAATGGGTGGATATAAACCGCCTGCCCTTATCCGTTCTCTACAATGAAGTGAAGGTTAATTATTTTTGAAGCAGAGAACTAAGGCAGAAACAGGGATTGCAAATCATTGGTATATTGCCTGCCTAATGGCGTTACTTGCCAATGAGTCTCTGTTAAACTTATCAATTGTTTGTTCTTGGCTAATTCAAGTAAGGGTAAAAGCTGATTAAGTTCTAATCCTGTCGCAGTAGTGAATAAGTCAAAGGGTATGGATTGCTCAAGCCGGGTTGTATTCAGCATAAACTCAAATAACAATTCTTTTCCTTTAATGGATTCCCGAGCAGCCAGAAAAGGCTTTTCATTATCCAGATAATCTTTTGGTTGGCGATGCTTACGGGTCCGTATTACTTCGTTTGGGCTTGTTATTTTCCCATGAGCACCTGCACCTATGCCCAAATAATCACCAAACAGCCAATAATTGATATTATGTCTGGCTTGTTTTTCGGGCTTGGAAAAGGCAGAAATCTCATAGCGTTGATATCCGTAATCATATAACAGGGCAAATCCTTGCTCCTCCAGTAAGTAATCCTCTTCTTCAGAGGGCAGGGGAGGAGTATGCTTGTAAAATACAGTATTCGGTTCTATGGTTAATTGATACCATGATAAATGCTCAGGTTGATAGGATAAAGCAGTCTTAAGATCTAGTAATCCTTGTACCACACTTTGATTAGGTAAACTATGCATGATATCAAGATTCAGGTTATCAAAACCGGCTTTACGAGCGGTATCTATGGCTGAATGAGCCTGTTTCTCATCATGAATACGGCCAAGAATTTTTAAATGATTGGGATTAAAGCTTTGAATTCCCAAAGAAAGACGATTGATTCCTGATTGTCTATAATCAGTAAATCGATGTTGTTCTACAGTACCAGGATTCGCTTCCATTGTGATTTCAATATTTTTTGCAAAGGGAAGTAAGGACTTTAATTCATTAAATAAGTTGTTATAAGCTTCGGCTGAAAATAAACTGGGTGTACCTCCACCAATAAAAATGGAGTTAATTTCACGGGCATTGTATGAGGATATATCGGTTTTAAGGTCTTCAATTAAGGCTTGAATATACTGGTGTTCAGGTAAAACATCAGGGCTTTTGTGTGAGTTAAAATCACAGTATGGGCATTTTCTGATGCACCAGGGAATATGAATGTACAAGGATAACGGAAGCATTACAATTTTTAAACTGGCTTGTTAGGGAATGCAATAGTATCATGGTAGCAATTTTGCTACAAAATTAAGTGATGACCATTGATGCGGAATAAACCAAAATGTAAGCAAAGAACCGTGATAGCCCAATCCCGGTTGTTTACAGTTGAAGAAATGTATCTGGAATTTTCCAATGGGGCTCAGAGGGTCTATGAGCGGATTAAAAGTCATGGTCATGGGGCAGTGTTAATAGTTGCATTGACTCCTGGAGAATCATTATTATTAGTCCGGGAATACGCCGCAGGTACTGATTCTTATGAATTGTCCTTTCCCAAGGGAGTTATAGACAGAAATGAAACCCCTATAGAGGCAGCGAACAGAGAGTTACGTGAAGAGACGGGGTTTGCAGCAAGAGAGCTGCACTGGATACGCTCTATGTCATTGGCTCCGGGTTATTTTGGAGCTCGCATTGAACTCATTGTTGCGGAGGGCTTGTACCTCTCGCCCTTACCAGGCGATGAGCCCGAACCTCCTGAAACAGTAGAGTGGCCTTTACACGCTGCTAATGAGCTATTGGAAAAACCAGATTTTACCGAGGCGCGCAGTATTGCTGCGTTATTTTTAGTTAAAGAGTGGTTGAATAAGAGGAAATAATATGACAAATAATCGAGTAAGAGTTGCTGTCACAGGTGCAGCAGGGCAAATAGGTTATGCCTTGGTGTTTCGTATTGCTTCCGGTCAAATGTTTGGGCCAAATACTGAAGTGGAATTGAATTTACTTGAACTTGAGCCGGCACTCCCCTCTCTGGAAGGAGTGGCTATGGAGCTTGATGATTGCGCATTCCCCTTATTAAAACGCATTGTTTGTACCGCAGATTTGAATAAGGCAATGGATGGAGTTAACTGGGCCTTATTAGTTGGTTCAGTTCCACGGAAACAAGGCATGGAACGTTCTGATTTATTACAAATCAATGGTGGCATATTTACCAAACAAGGCCAAGCGATTAATGATTATGCCAGTGATGATGTCCGGGTATTTGTTGTAGGAAATCCTTGCAATACCAATTGCCTGATTGCCATGAATCATGCGAAAGATGTCCCTTCTGATCGCTTTTATGCAATGACCACATTGGATGAGTTAAGAGCCCGTACTCAATTGGCCAAAAAAGCAGGCGTAGATATTACTGCAGTGACTCAAATGACGATTTGGGGTAATCATTCCTCTACCCAATATCCTGATTTTTATAACGCAAAAATCAATGGGATTTCTGCAGCGCAAGTTATAAATGATGAAACCTGGTTAAAAGAGACTTTTGTATCAACCGTTCAACAGCGAGGAGCCGCAGTTATCAAGGCACGGGGCTCATCTTCTGCTGCTTCTGCCGCCAATGCGATTATTACTGGGGTTAATCATTTGGTTACTGATACTCCTGCTGGTGAATCATTTTCAATGTGCCGTCGCTCAAAGGGAGAGTATGGAGTCGATGAAGGTTTGATATTCTCTTTCCCATGCCGCAGAGAGCGTGGTGAATTAAAAGTAGTTGAAGGCCTGGAGTTCAATGATTTTGGGCACGAGAGATTTAATGCCACTTTAAACGAATTACGAAGTGAGCGCGACACGGTCAAATCTTTGGGATTATTGGATTAATCAGACTGGATCAATTATTAATAGATTTTATCTTGTTGTTTTTGCTAATTACCCTGCTTTCTGAATTTTCAGGGCAGGGTGTTATAATTCTTGTTTTATAAACCTGGTTTCAATGACTCGTTTTTTTGTAAATCAGAGCCTTTATTGGGATGTTGATGTCTGTTTTTATATTCCTCACTCAAATACATTTGAAATATCGGTGAATTCTCCAGGATGAGTTTAGCGTCTGCATTTCGTAAAAGAGTTGATACTGAACGACCATTGGATAATATTTCATTGAGGGTATGAATCAATTGTTCTATTTGTTCGAAGGGTTCTTTTCGTTTATGAGTCAAAACGGGAATATGCTTAATTATAGCTCTGGCGAGTTGTTCGTCTGTTAAGTAGAGGATTAAGCGGGTTTGAGAAATTTTGATGAAATTTCTTTCTGACCTGAGAATGATATTATATAAAAAATCAGGGTCTTTTTTTAAGTGATTGCTTAATCTTTGGCTAAACCCAAGCCTATCCCTGTGGTCAACCAGTGTTTGGGTTAATTCAGTATGATCCAATTGAGTAAAGGGCTTCCCTGTCTTTTTTGCAAGCCAGGTTATTAAATCATGTTCATGATGAGAATGATTCAGTGCACTGAATTGAAATCGTGGAGATACCTTTGGATGAGATAAGACTTGATTCCAGTCAATGGTTGGCATGTGGTGCAATTTGGCCAGAGCATCCATGGATTTTCTGATTATATTAAAATTAATCCGCCATTTTTCAATATAGGGCAGGGCTTCTCTAATTGCTCTAAGCAGTTCAATAAAAGTATTTCTGGCTTTTGGATCGTAGTTCTCGGTAGCTTCCTTAAGATGTTGAACTGCGGGAAAGGTATATTTGCCATTTCTCATTGCTTCTAAATGAAATACTGATTGTAGTGATTTTAGCAATACAGAAAAAGGGTCTTCCATACCAATATTCCTCCACCGGCCCTTCTTTAAAAGTAGTTTATAAAAACACAAAAGCCAAATATTTTGCAAAATGGATTAATAATTTTTGGTTCAATTGATAATATTTATTGTTTTAATAAAAACAATTGATTTTATTTATTAAATGATTTCACCTAAATTTAATAATGACAATTGTGTTAATTTAATGAGGAGAAAATTTATGATTACGGTAGGCAACAAATTTCCAAAATTTCAACTTAAAGCAACAGTGGCTAATGAGGTCAACAATGCATTTCAAGTTATTTCTAATGAAACGTATCAGGGTAAATGGTTAGTCGTATTTTTTTGGCCTAAAGATTTTACCTTTGTCTGCCCTACCGAAATCGCGGAGTTTGGAAGGTTAAATTCAGAGTTTGCCGATCGGGATGCTCAAATTCTAGGTGGAAGCACAGACAGTGAATTTGTACACTTGGCCTGGAGAAATCAGCATCCGGACTTAAAAAACTTGCCATTTCCTATGCTGGCTGATGTTAAACGAGAATTGACAGCTAATTTGGGTATATTGGATGACGAGGAGGGGGTTGCTCAACGAGCAACATTTATTGTAGATCCCCAGGGAGTTACTCGTTTTGTGATGGTTACGGATTTAAACGTAGGGCGTAACCCGGCAGAAGTATTACGAGTTCTGGATGCTTTGCAGACCGATGAACTTTGTCCTTGTAACTGGAAAAAAGGCGAAGAAACAATTCATATTAAATAAATTGAAATAAGAGGCATCAATCATGTTAGAGAATGTTAAAGAAAGCATACCGGAAGTGGCTAAAGATATTCGCTTGAATTTGAGTAAGGTTCTGGATCTGGAGCAAAGTGATGGATTGAGTGAGCAGCAAATTTTAGGTTCTGCATTAGCAGTCAGTTATTCTTTAGGCAATGAGGTTCTAATTAAAGGACTTAAAGAATTGGTTCACAACGAACAGATTGTGCATGCAGCACAACTTGCGGCAAGTCTTATGGCGATGACTAATATTTACTATCGCTTTGTTCATTTAACTGAAATTAAGGAAATTGAGCACATTCCTACAGGATTGCGGATGCAAGGAATGATGAATCCTGGGGTAGACAGGGTAACTTTTGAAATATTGTCTCTTGCGGTTTCTGCTCTTAATGGTTGTGGGGCTTGTGTTAGTTCTCACGCGCGTCAATTGAAAGAGCACGGCTTATCCGATGCATGCCTTGCACGAGTTGGACGTATTACCGCTGTTATACATGCGGTTCATGTCTGTGGGCGAATTAAATGAATAACAGTATTTGAAGCAGGTTACCTGCTTCAAATACCCATAATTATTTAATGATACCGCAGGCTATTCGGTCTCCACCGCCTCCTTGTGGAGGATTGTCATTGTATGTATCTCCATTGGCATGAATCATGACAGCTAAATTGTGCATATCACTTAATTTCAAACGAGGGGCTAAAGTAGGTATCATCGCTTTTCCATCACTTGTGACATATAAAACAGGCAAATCCCCCAAATGCCCATTACCATAAGGGCCTTGGTGGCTATTGGTATTTTGAGGATCATAATGTCCTTCAGCCTGCATTCCGTGGTCGCCACAATCGGCATTTTTATGTAAATGGAAACCATGTGGGCCTTCAGGAAGGTTAGTTAAATCAGGTGTAATCAAAACACCATATGGGGTTTGCGTAAAGGTTACTTTACCTATTGCAACTGGTTTTGGACCAGTTGTGTAAATTGGTGCTGAAAGATCATCCGCAAAAGCCATGCTTGAGAATAAAAGAGTTCCAACTAATATTGTTCCTGATTTGTTCATATCATTTCCTGACATTATTCAAAACCTGTTAATATTTTTAGTATTATCTAAGAAAAGCATTTATTCCACAGGATTTACAAAAAACTTCAATTTTTGGTTTAAAAATATTTTTAATTCAGTCATTTGGTTAATCCGGATTTTCGCGTTCAAACCCTCATTGCCTCAGCCTCGACATTTTAGTAAATCCAGTTTGGGATAGAATTTTAAATTAATTGAATCAGTAAAAAATGATTGCTGTATAATAAGCAAGGTTTATACTTTATGTTTTAAGCTTTTATTAAACAGAGAGTCCTCATGGAATTGAGAATTGATAATACCCCTTTTAAAGCCATCTTTCAGCCTTTGGATTTGGGTTTTACCCAAATTAAGAATCGTTTATTAATGGGTTCAATGCATACTGGACTTGAGGAAGATAAAGAAAATTTAAATCGCCTTGCAAGTTTTTATAGAGAAAGGGCTCAGGGCGGAGTTGGATTAATCGTAACGGGTGGTTTTGCCCCTAACCGAGCTGGCCGTCTGGCTCCCTTTGCTGCCAAGCTGACTAATAGCAAAGAGCAACATCGACATGAAGTCATTACACAGGCTGTACATGAAGCAGGTGGGAAAATTGCTTTGCAAATATTGCATGCTGGACGTTATGGCTATCACCCTTTTATTGTAGCACCAAGCAGTATTAAATCTCCCATTAGCCCTTTTAAGCCTTGGGAAATGAGTAAAAGACGAATTATCAAAACCATCAAACATTTTGCTCGATGTGCCAGACTAGCCCAATTGGCTGGCTATGATGGGGTTGAGATCATGGGAAGTGAAGGATATTTGATAAACCAGTTTATAGTAACTCATACCAATCACCGCAGGGATGAATGGGGCGGAAGTTATTCCAATCGCATTCGATTTCCCATTGAAATAGTTCGCAGCATCCGTGAGGCGGTAGGAGAGCACTTTATTATCATTTATCGTTTGTCCATGCTTGATTTGGTGGCGGAGGGGAGTAATTGGCAGGAAGTGATTAGCCTCGCTAAAGCCATTGAGCAAGCTGGTGCCAGTTTAATCAATACAGGTATAGGTTGGCATGAAGCAAGAATTCCAACGATAGGAACGATGGTTCCATCAGCTGCTTTCACTCAAGTAACTCAGCATTTAAAGCCGGAAATTAAAATACCAGTGATTACATCCAACCGAATTAATACACCAGAGTTGGCCAATCAATTATTGGAAGATGGAGTCGCTGATATGATCTCTATGGCCAGACCATTTCTAGCGGATCCCTGCTTTGCAGAAAAAGCAAAATTAGGCGAAAGCAAAGCGGTTAATGTATGTATTGCTTGTAATCAAGCATGTCTTGATCAAGTTTTTGTGAACAAAACAGCATCTTGTCTGGTTAATCCTCGTGCATGTAACGAGACAACCTTGATTTATGAAACAACAAATCAACCAAAATCTATTGCTGTAGTTGGTTCTGGACCGGCTGGCCTTGCTTTTGCAGTAACGGCAGCTGAACGAGGGCATAAAATTACTCTGTTTGAAAAAGCAAATCAGATTGGCGGACAGTTTAATTTAGCGAAAAAAATTCCTGGAAAAGAAGAGTTTCAGCACACACTGAATTATTTTGCTTACCAACTCCAAAAGTATAAGGTGGATGTACACTTGAATACTGAAGCTACTGTGGAATTACTGAAAGACTATGATGAAGTGGTCTTGGCAAGTGGAATTATACCCAGAGTTCCTGAGATTAAAGGTATAGATCACGAAAAAGTGGTAAGTTATATTGATGTGATTACTAAAAACAAACCAGTTGGATCACGAGTTGCTGTTATTGGGGCAGGAGGAATTGGTTTTGATGTTGCTGAATTTTTAACTCATGACCATCAGTTGACCTCTGAGGAATTTTACAATGAATGGGGGATTGATCTTAGCGGACAACATAGGGGTGGATTAAAACCACCTCAAATTGCACCGAGCCCTCGTGAAGTGTATTTATTACAACGCAAAAAAGAAAAAATGGGTAAACGATTGGGAAAAACTACCGGATGGATTCATCGTTCCAGCTTAAAACATAAACAAGTCAAAATGCTTTCAGGGGTAAATTATGAGCGCATTGATGATCAGGGATTGCACTTGGTTGTTGACGACAAACCTCAAGTCTTGGAAGTTGATTCTATCGTGATTTGCGCAGGTCAAATAGAATTAAAGAGTTTGTATGAGCCTTTAAAAATGGCAGGTAAATTGGTTCATTTAATAGGAGGTGCTTATAAAGCTTTAGAGCTTGATGCACGTCACGCTATTGATCAGGCTTGCCGGTTGGCCGCGTTGGTATGAGTAAAATTGCTGTTGTGATAAATCCTATAGCAGGTGGTGGTCGCGGGAAAAAAGTTTGGAAAGTTCTAAAGCCTGGGTTACATGCACTATTCGATCAAACTATTTACAGAATATCAAACAGGGTTAATGACCTTGAAGCAATCACAGCCGGACTTCTTGCTGAAAATCCTGACAGTCTGTTAATAATTGGCGGAGACGGTACTTTAAATCATGTTTTAAATGGGTTAATTGACAAAGATAAATTAAAAAATCCGCAAACAAAAATCGCCTTTTTTAACGCAGGTTGTGGTGGTGATTTTACAAGACAATTTCCCAAACAAAAAATGACCGAGTTCCTGGATAGGTTAAGTCATAATCAATTTATCAATTGTGATATTGGAAAAATTACTTTTGCTAATCAAATTTCGAGATATTTTATTAACATTGCCAGCTGTGGTTTGTCAGGACAGGTGGTTTTGCGTGCATCTAAAAGCAAATGGTTAAGAAAGCTGGGCGGCACTCTGAATTACTTGTTACATTCTTTAATTGGATTGATGACCTATCATAACACCAAAGTGAAGATTCAGATCGATGATGCTATACCTTTTGAAAACACGATGCTATTAATGGCTGTTTGTAGTGGACAATATTTCGGTGGAGGTATGCATGTAGCACCGATGGCAAAATTGAATGATGGTTTATTTGATGTGGTTTTTTTTAATGATTTTTCAAAGCTAAACGCACTGTTTAAGTTATATAAAATTTATTCAGGTGGGCATTTGTTGGATAATAATGTTCATTATGTCCAAGCTAAAAAAATTAAAATTGAGCCATTGGAAGGAAGTAAAATAGAAATTGAAGCCGATGGTGAAAGCATTGGTCAGTTACCAGCACAGTTTGAGTTAATTGAGGAAACGCTTCCTCTTATTGTTTAAAAATAAATAGTAAAGGTCAAAACTGGGCTCTTTTGGTAAAATTATTTTTATCAAGGTATGTGTTGTCTTGATAAAATTAATAAATATAGTGCATCATCTTGTTAATTTTGTTATTATAATGCACATTTTTTATATTAGTTAGCCTTTTCAGAAAGACGCTTTATTATATTCAGGAACAGTATGAATCAAGAAATATCAAACTTCTCCGCTTTTAATTTTTCTAATGCTTTAAATAAAGCGTTAGAAGATATGAAGTTTACTACTCCATCACCTATTCAGGCCCAAACCATTCCTTTGATGTTGCAAGGTCGCGATGCAATTGCTCTTGCACAGACCGGTACAGGTAAAACAGCGGCTTTTGCATTACCAATTTTGCAAAATCTGTCTCCTGATATACCTGCCACTCAGGCTTTGATTTTAGCTCCTACTCGTGAATTAGCAATCCAGGTTGCAGAACAATTTGAATTATTAAGTAAGTACCAACGCAATGTGACTATCGCCGTTCTTTGTGGCGGACAAGAGTATGGCCGTCAATTAAAACAATTGCGCAGTGGCGCGCAAGTGGTTGTTGGAACGCCAGGACGTATTCTCGATCATATCGACAAGGGTACCTTGCTGCTAAATAATTTACAGACTTTTATTCTGGATGAAGCAGATGAAATGTTACGCATGGGTTTCATTGAAGATGTAGAAACCATTTTGGAAAAATTGCCTGAAAAAAAACAAATGGCATTGTTTTCAGCAACCATGCCTTATCGAATTCGTCAAATAGCCAATACTTATTTGAATGACCCTGCCTCAGTAGAAATCCGTATGGAAACTGCGACAGTCAAGTCTATTGAACAGCGGTTTTTATTTGCCTCTGCACATCAAAAATCGGATGCATTAATCCGAGTCCTGGAAGTGGAGGATTATCAAGGGGTTATAGTTTTTGTACGCACTAAAAGCAGTACTGAGGAAGTGGCAGAGCTATTGCAACAACATGGACTAAGAGCAATGGCAATTCATGGTGATATTACTCAGTCTTTGCGTGAACGGATTATTGTCCAGTTTAAACAAGGGGCTATTGATATCCTTGTGGCGACGGATGTGGCTGCACGCGGTTTGGATGTCGAACGAGTTACTCATGTGATTAATTATGATATGCCCCATGACAATGAAACCTATGTTCACAGAATTGGCAGAACAGGGAGGGCAGGGCGTTCTGGTGTTACGGTTTTATTTGTAACGCCCAAGGAATCTCGTTTAATTTCCAGCATTGAACGCCATACCAGGCAACGAATTGAAAAAGTTCAAGTTCCCAATGACCATATGATACAGATGGCTCGTCAACAACGATTCATGTCTAACATTACTGCTCGTTTGAACCATGAGCATGTGTATTCTTATAAAAGGATTGTAGAAGAATACATGAAAGAAAATGATGTATCAGCGGTTGACGTTGCGGCTGCTCTTGCTTTATTGCTGCATAAAGATATGCCATGGAAAAAAGAATTGAATTTACCAAAAGCAGCTTCTGCCTTCAAGGAAGAGAGAACTCGGTCTGGAGAAAAGGGATTGGATTTACGTGGTCGATTTAAAGAAGAGAGAAAAGGTTTTTCTGGCGACCGGAAAGGGGCGCGAGGAAGTAAGAAAGATTTTGCTAAAGATTTTTCTAATGAAAGAAAAAAATTTAATGATGGCAGGAAGGCCGTTAATCTAGAACCGGTAGCTCAGGATTTATTCCGCATCGATGTGGGCAAAATTCATGGAGTGAAACCCGGTAACATAGTAGGGGCTATTGCTAATGAAGCAGGTTTGCAAAGCCGATATATTACCGGCCTTAAAATTCATGAAGATCACTCTACCGTTCGCCTACCAAAAGGTATGCCCAAAGAAGTGATGAAAGACTTAACCAAGGCTTGGGTTTGCGGCCGTCAATTGAATTTGACATTAATTGGTAGTGCCTGAATTACACCTCGGTAGTAAAGCAACACTTCAATTAGCCTTTAATCATTTTCTAAAACGGTTAAGGGCTAACCTTATCTAGCTTGTTTTTCTAATTTAATACCCCTAATATGGATTGGTGTTCTGAAATTTAATATTGAGGGGCTGAATTATGAAAAAGAAATATGAAACCGGTTTTTTTGATCGAGAAGTAAACCATACTAAAGGGATTGAAAGCAATCGATATGAGCCTGATTGCTCAATGCGGAGAGCTGACAAGTCACGAGGTTTCAGTCAAAAAACAAGAGGCCAGTTTGAACAGCGAATAAAGGAAGAAGTAAGAGAAGCATTAGACGATATTCATAATGAATCTGCTTATCGAATTAGGTAATCATTATTTTAGTGCTGAATTTAATGAAGCCCAACAAGAGGCTTCATTAGTGTATTAAATACAACTTTTATGGTTTGTTGCTAAACAATACTGACGCAGCAGTAGCTGCTACAGCTACAGTGGCAGCAACGAATGGAAAAAGAACATAGGGATTTTCAAACTGACTCTTGTAGGGTACTTCTTCCTTGAGCTTGGCAATTAACTCTTTTCTTATCTGGATACTATTTTCTCTCACGGATTTTAATCTATTCTCAGGATTGGTGTTCGCGGTAAGCAATGGAACATAATCATCTAATAATATGTTTCGGGCACCCTGTATTTGCTCTGTAATCTCACTGGTTGGATTTTCATATTTCTCCGACACTAGAGCAATGGCTTCCGCGATTGCAGAAGTGAATTTTAGCTTATCTTCTTTCGACCAGTCATCAGCATCAGTTATGCGTGAATTAATTTGATAGCGGGGGTTCTCACAATGGCCTTGAGTAAAACGGTGAATTGCATCTTCCAGTTTTTTGTCCACGGAGAGTATGGTTTCAAAAAACATCAAGCTATTAATCAGGAAATTTCTTTCAAATTTAGTCATGATTGTTGTTCTCATAAAGCGATAGGGGCTGATGACATTTCTGCTGAATCGATTGCAAGACATTGAGTTTCTATATCCTAATTACTAAAAAACAACGCATTATGAATCGAGTCAGGGAAGTGTTTACAGGATTTACTATAATTAGGTTTCGGGTTTAGATCAACAAAAAATTTATATGCGGTAATGTGTTAAATGCCGTGGAAAAATTGATAAATCATTATATAATTGAATGAACCTAATGATATAAAATCAATCTATTATTTAAGGGGTTTCATGAAACTATTAGCATCTTTGTGTGCTTTTTTATTGTCGGGAGTGGTTAGCGCGACACCACTTAATAACATAGTTGTATTTGGTGATAGCTTGTCGGATAACGGTAACTTATATGAATACATGAAACACCAACTTCCCCAATCCCCCCTTATTTTGAAGGTCGTTTCTCCAATGGTCCAGTGTGGATAGAACGTTTAGTCGCCTCTTATTTCCCTAATGATCCCAATTCTCATTTACTGGATTATGCGTTTGGTGGAGCAGGAGTCTCTGTCGATGAAGAAGATGATGAGGTGTTTTTTACCTTAAGAAGAGAAGTGAGTTCTTATTTGTTAGCACATCAGGATAAAGCAAGTCCTGACAGTCTTTTTGTTATTTGGATAGGAGCAAATAATTACCTGGGTATGCCTGTTGAAGTGGAGGAAACACTTAAAAATGTTAACCGTGGGATTACGGATAGCATACAACGTCTGGTAGAAAAGGGTGCGAAGCATATTTTAGTTCTCAATTTACCTGATTTGGGCAGAACTCCTGCCGCTCTGGAATTCGGTTCTGTTGAAGAGATGACTTATTTTTCAACACAACACAATAATGCATTATCCAATACAGTGGATTATTTTAAAAAAACTTATCCTGAGGTGGAATGGTTATTTTTTGATACGGGTAGTCATTTTGACCATGTGATAGAACATGCTTCCGAGTATGGATTTACGAATATAACGGGTACTTGTTCTTATTCGATAGTAGATGAGATTACTAAAAATTCCGTTTTGAAGATGGTTGCGTCTGTGAAACCAGAATTGACAGAAAACGCATGTGATGGTTATTTGTTCTTTGATTTAGTCCATCCGACGGCTTTGGCGCATAAAATAATGGCAGAAAAAGCACGTTTGATGTTAGATGAGGCTGGAGTCCAGTTCGCTGAGAATTAAGAGATATCTTTAAATGCAACTCGCATTATCATTCAACAAATCAATCCACAATTCCAAGGGAAGGAGGTTTTTAAGATTGAATGGAGCCTGATGAGAGGATAGTTTATTTGATATTTGCCTGTACTCTTATTCTGACTAATGAATATTGCCCATTACAGGCAATTTTATAGGGAAATATGAATCAAATTAAATGGATAGCTCTACTATTTTGTCTTATTGTTTCCAATGTTTTTGCAGAGAAGCTTGAAATAACAGTCGAGCAAAAAAAGGACGATTTACCTTATTGGATATCAAAGCCTGTTTCCTATGGGGCGGTCATCATTGTTAGCGGTGGAGAGACTGCACAATGGTCTTTGTTATTGGAACAGTTTGCCAAGGGATTATCTCGAAATGGCTGGTCAGTTGTATTGTTGAATTGTACTAAAAATAACTCGACTCTCTGGATTAATCAATTACCGGAAGTCATCAGTACTTTAAGGCAGAATAATAATAAAAGAATCGTTTTAGTCCATTATGGCGATCAACTTAATCTATCTCTGGAGTATTTTAGCAAACCGCAATCCAAGATGATCAATGGGTTAGTGATGTTGTCTGCCTACGATTTAAATAAAAATTTGCAAAAAGCACCTCGTTTACGTTTTCCACTGTTTGATATTGTGGGGCAGTTCGATTATGACCTAGTCAGGCAACAACGAAAGAGCAGGGAAGAGAGGTTTAAACAGAATACTTATTTAGCTATTGATATACCTGGTGCCTCTCATGATTATCAATACAGTCAACAATTATTATTGGCTTTTGTTCATGGCTGGATGGCAAAGCTTCCAGAATTTGAGCCACAACCACCCCCAATACTGGTTTCTTATCTGGAACCGGTTTATTCTTCTGCAAGTTTGATTTTGTCAATTGATGAATTGGATTACCAACCTTTGGTTTCACAGATCAATTCATAGGCTTTCATAATTTGATGGGTTTTATCATTAGCCAATTTAATCATTTCTTCGGGTAAGCCTTGAGCAATTAATTTATCCGGATGGTTACGGCTTAAGAGACGTCTGTATGCTCTTCTAACTTCCTGTTTGTTTGCATTCGGACTTACTTCAAGTAAAGCATAAGCATGTGCTAAAGCATTAGGGGGTGATTGAGGTTTGTAACCTCTTTGTCCTTGAGAAGAGGATGTATGCTGGTATCCCTGTTGATTATGATAGTGCTGTTTTGGTTGTTCTTGTTGGAAATAAGAACCAAAATCTTCATAAAAACGATACTGTTTGTGTAAGGGGGCGAATCCCAGATGAGTAAAAATGTTATCAAGCGCATGAATTTTTTGGCTGTTTAATCCATCGACTTGGGCGGCTCTATACTGGATATCTACAAAAAGCTTTAACAAATCACGGTTATCCTTGCAGATTCTTTGTAATTGGATAAGAGCAAGACTTACATTGAAATCAGGTTGTTTCCCTTCATTAAATAATCGTTTTGCCAAATCTTTTTGTTCCTTATTCAATTTCATTTCACTCATCAGTGATTTAGCCATGTTAATCTCTTCTTCAGAAACACGGCCATCTGATTTCGCAACATGCCCCATTATGGAAAAGGTTGCTTCAAAGAAGGCTTTTTGGACAATTTTTTGTTTTTCGGCATGATATAGCCAATGTGGATTAGAGTAATAGCTGACAAGGCCGCGATCAAAAAAGTTACCAACAAGAATGCCGAATAAAGCACCTACTGGTCCAGCGGTTAAATAGCCAAAGAAGGCGCCAAGTATTTTGCCCCACCAGGTTGTTATTATAAAGAAATCACGTAAGTTCATTATCAGAAGTTACCTATAAAGATGTATGTTAAATTTGATTTCAAATTTTAATTTAATACTGACAGAGGACAACATAGCCTCTAATTGAATTGTAACATATCGCACAAGGAACTGTTTTAGGTATATACTTTACCTTTTTGTGTCTGGTACCTGTTTATGCGTTTTGTGTATTCCTTTTTAATGTATTTACTGACGCCTTATTTGCTTTTTCGCCTGTGGTGGAAGGGTAGAAAATTACCAGCATACAGGCAGCGCATAGGGGAACGATTTTGTCTGGGATTACAAGAGTATGCACCAGTTGATGTATGGGTTCATGCTGTTTCTCTGGGGGAAGTGATTGCGGCAACACCTTTGATTGATGCGATGCTTGACAAACGCTGGTCGGTGTTAGTCACCACTATGACCCCTACAGGTTCTGAGCGAGTCAAATCGCGATTTGGTCATAAGGTAGCGCATCAATATTTACCCTATGATTTACCTTGGATTCTCAAACGATTTTTTAAAAAGACGAGACCTCGTGTCGGGATTATTATGGAAACGGAATTGTGGCCTAATTTAATTGATCAGGCTCATGCTTCTGGAGTGTCATTATTCCTGGCGAATGGACGCTTATCTGATCGCTCTTTGCAAGGATATCTAAAGCTCAAATATTTATTTAAACCGGTTTTGAATCAATTTTCAGGGATTTTGACCCAAAGCAATGAAGATGCTGAGAGGTTCATTGCCTTGGGTGCAAATGCTGCATTAGTGCATGTATTAGGGAATATGAAATTTGATTTGCAGATTAATTCTGTTGATAGCATGAAATACAGGGAATTAAAAAGTCATTGGGGAGAGGATAGGCTTACCGTCATTGCAGCAAGCACTCATGACGACGAGGAGTCTCAGATTTTATCTCAGTTACCTCGGCTGCAGGAGGCTATTCCGGGAGTGGTGTTATTAATTGCTCCGCGCCATCCAGAACGTTTTAAAACGGTCTATCAGTTGAGTGTTCAGGCAGGATTTAATACTGGATGTCGTAGCAATTTGAATACGCTTTCCAGAGAAAATGAAGTGGTTATACTGGACAGTTTGGGTGAGCTTTTAGGATTTTATCAAA
Source organism: Legionella pneumophila subsp. pascullei (assembly GCF_900637585.1). Classification (NCBI taxonomy): domain Bacteria; kingdom Pseudomonadati; phylum Pseudomonadota; class Gammaproteobacteria; order Legionellales; family Legionellaceae; genus Legionella; species Legionella pneumophila. The sequence continues at coordinate 2,627,314 of NZ_LR134380.1, read as the reverse complement.
TTAGTAATTTTGCATTTGTTGGCGGCAGCCTCGTCCCGGTTGGCGGTCATAATGTATTAGAGCCAATCGCAATGAATGTTCCTGTTTTAAGCGGGGATCAAGTACATAACTTTAAAACAATTTGTAGAGAGCTTAAGGAAGCTCAGGCCATTTTGTTAGTGCATCATGTTAATGAGTTAATTGATGCAATTATCAGGTTATACCAGGATAAAGAGTCTCAAAACGCTATGGTGACAAACGCCAGTTCAGTTCTTGAAAATAATAAGGGTTCTGTAGTGAGGTATTTGCAGAAAATTGAGGCAGTTTTGGGATAATCGTTTGTTATATAGTTCTCTCGGTGTTTATTTCTTGCATCATGCCAGAAAATTCGTCAAAACATTTTTGGACTTGCTCAAGATGTAATATCCAGGGGCAATGGCCTGCCTTATAAATTATTTTATTAATTACATTTTGATTTTGAAAATTCTTATCCTGAACAAATATTGCAGGTGGACAAATGTAATCAAGCTCACTGGCAATGGTCATGGCTGGAATGGTCTGGGGATGCCACTTATAGTGAAAATCATTATAAAAATACTCGATCGCATAATGATAGGATTCATTGTTGTAGGCAAATAACTCCATCATTTGCTCACCGATAGGTAGTTCTTCTTGGGTAAAACAATAATGCTTATAAGTGTCCCAAAATTCTTTATAGGTCTCGTTGGATGGATATAAATGATATTGACTCGCAGCGGGGACTAAATCCGGCAAATTATGTTTTTGGCGCATTTCATTAACATGCTGAAAGAAACTGTTGGTTGTTGTTGTATTCATTAAAACAAGCCCGCTTAAATGATTCTCAATTTCTGGCAAATTCAGCGTGAACATTCCTGAAAAACTGTGGGTAACGAGGATAGGTTTATTCAAAGACTTAAGTAATGAAATGAGGCCTTCCTGCCAAGATATAAAATCAAGTTGGCCTTCACCGTTGTTTCCATCTTTTGGAAAGTCAACAAGGAGCACAGTGCCTTGCAAAGTCAGGTTGCTGCAAAAACTGGCTAAATATTCAGAACCAAGTCCGGGTCCACCTGGCAGAAACAGCCAGTGTTTACCTGAGCCTTTTTTGATTTGATTTAATCTGTAGCCATAATTGGTATAATACATAAAAAACATCGATTGGTTGTAATAATAAACTCCCGCCAGGCGGGAATTTATTGTTTAATGCTCAGAGGCAAGAAACCATCAGGCTCCCTGATTTTGACGTTCCTTGATTTCAGATAAGGTTTTACAATCGATGCATAAGGTCGCAGTAGGTCTTGCTTCAAGACGTTTCAAACCAATTTCAATTCCACAGGCTTCACAATATCCAAAATCTTCATTTCTTAATCGCTCCAGAGCGTCTTCGATTTTCTTAATGAGTTTTCGTTCTCTGTCGCGAGTTCTCAGCTCAATGCTAAATTCTTCTTCTTGACTTGCTCTGTCGGAGGGATCTGGGAAGTTGGCTGCTTCATCTTTCATGTGCGAGACAGTTCGATCTACTTCTTCCATTAAAGACTGGCGCCAGGCGAGCAATATTTTTTCAATATGTGCCAGCTGTTTTTCATTCATATATTCCTCGCCCTCAGTCTCCTGGTATGGCGCTATTCCCATATTTCCTATTGCATCGTTTTTCACGTTGTATAATCTCTCTTTGGTTTTATCAATTAATTGTCCTGTCATGCCAGACCCTATATTTCATTCTGTATCTGAAACTGAGTTTTATACAAAATCGCTACGTATACCAAAAAACGTCAGTATCATCAACAAAAAAATAACCTCTACAAAGGTTTGTTATTCCGATTATTTGGACGTTGTCCTCCACTTACCCTATCATGTCCTTGAAGATCTTGCCAACAGTGTATATTTTTATATCCTAATTGTTTAAGTATAGCGTGTATCTCATTTTTTTGTTCAAAGCCATGTTCAACCAAGAGCAATCCATCAGGCGAAAGATATTCGTAACTGTGCTGGATAATGTATTGTAGATCAGCTAATCCATCTTGACTACTGACTAATGCACTTGCAGGTTCAAAGCGGACATCTCCCTGTTTTAAATGAGGATCATTTTCGGCAATGTAGGGCGGATTGGATACAATGGCATGGTATTGTTTTTGAGGGAGATTATTAAACCAGTTGGAGTGATAGAAATTAATATTGTTTAACCCGAGCGTTTTAGCGTTATAACTGGCTAACTCCAATGCCTCTTTGCTGAAATCACAAGCGTCAATATGCCATTGAGGCCTTTCTTTTGCAAGAGCCAGGGCGATAGCACCACTTCCTGTTCCCAGATCAAGGACAGAAGTGTTTTCCTTGTCAGGTATTAACTCCAGTGCAAGTTCTACCAGACGTTCAGTTTCATGTCTTGGAATAAGGACATTGGATGTCACTTTTAACGAAAGAGACCAAAATTCGCGTTGCCCAGTGATGTATGCTATAGGTACACCTTCAGCACGTTGTTTAATCATCTGCAAGTAGGTTTCAATCTGTTCAGGACTAACCAAGGCATCCGGATGGGCAAAAAGATAAGCTCGGTTCTTGTTTAACACATGGCAGAGTAACAGTTCGGCTTCTAGCTTTGTTTCCTGGTTTTTTACTTTTAATTGTTGCAGGGCTTGTTCCAGTAATGAACGAATATCAATCATGTCGACCTAAATCGGCTAGAAGTTCAGCATGGTATTCGCGTTTTAAAGGGTCAATAACCAGGGATAAATTTCCTTCCATGATGTCACTAAGCTGGTAGATAGTCAGATTGATGCGGTGATCAGTGAGTCGACCTTGAGGAAAGTTATAAGTTCGAATGCGCTCAGAGCGATCACCAGTCCCAACCAGTGACTTACGTGTTTGAGCTTGTTCTTGTTTTTGTTTACTTAATTCAGCGTCTAATAATCTTGTTTTTAACAAGGACATGGCTTTGGCACGGTTCTTATGTTGAGAGCGCTCATCCTGGCATTCTACAACCACTCCAGTAGGGATGTGTGTGATACGAATGGCTGAATCTGTTTTGTTAACATGCTGCCCCCCGGCACCAGAGGATCGGTAAGTATCAATGCGCAAGTCATCAGGATTTATCTGAATGTCATTAATTTCATCCACTTCAGGCATGATAGCAACCGTACATGCGGAGGTATGGACACGACCTTGCGATTCAGTTTCAGGTACTCTCTGGACTCGGTGAGCTCCTGATTCAAATTTAAGTTGTGAATAAACCGCTTGCCCACTGATTTTGGCAATTATTTCCTTGTAACCCCCATGTTCACCATGGCTGGCACTAATTAATTCAATTTGCCAACCCTGACTTTCTGCATAACGGCTGTACATACGAAAGAGATCCCCGGCAAATATGGCTGCTTCATCGCCGCCTGTACCAGCTCTGACTTCAAGATAAATATTGCGTTCATCATCAGGATCTTTAGGAATGAGATGCCATTGTAATTGTTCATCCAATTCCTCAATTTGCTTCCTGGCGGTGTCAATCTCTTCTTCAGCCATAGTCGCTAAGTCTTTATCATCACCCTCCAATAATTCGTTTAAAGAATCTAAATTATTTTTTGCCTCTAAATACGATTGATAACATTGAGAAACGGGTTCAAGTTGGGCATATTCTTTTGATAAAGACTTAAATTGATTTTGATCAGCAATAATGGATGCTTCGGATAGTAAGCGACCTACTTCCTCATATCGTTCCAACATTTGTTGCAGTTTTAACTCAAGAGATTTCTTCATAAGATGATTGATTGGCTGTTGTATCAAAAAGATATCGTGCGAGGGCAAGTAAGTCTTCCCTGTCATCCCATGCCATTTGCCTTAAACCTATGGTGGGATTATGAGTTAATTTATTGACCAAACGCATGCTAAATTCATTTAAAACGTCTTGCTGATTTTGACCAGCGGATATTTTTTTCAAAGCACGTTGTAATTCCTGTTGGGCCAAAGTTTGCATTTGATTGCGGTAATCGCAAATGACGTCTTTGGCTCTCAGCGAACGATGCCATCTGATGTAGTTATCCAGTTCGCTTTCTATTAATTGTTCTGCTTGCAATGCCGCATTTCGCCTTTCATCCATCCCTTTTTCTATCATGGATTGTAAATCATCTACGTTATAGAGATGAACTTGTTCCAATTCATTGACATTTTCTTCAATGTCTCGAGGAACAGCCAAATCCAATAAAAACATAGGAGCACGGTTTCTTTGCTCTAAGGCATGTTCAACCAGGCTTTTATTGATAAAAGGAAGCGGACATGCTGTAGCAGAAATAACCACATCAGCCAGAGGTAAATATTGCGGGATATCACCAATGGACAGTGTTTTCCCACCAAAAGTTTCAGCTAATTTTTGAGCATTTTCCAGAGTACGGCTCGCTATCAAAAAACGATGAACACCTTGTTGATGCAGGTATTTGGCAACTAGGGAGGCTGTTTCTCCGGAACCAATTAAAAAGACACTTAAAGAATGATAGTTTTTAAATAATTGCCCTATCAGTTGCACAGCAGCATAGGCAATCGATACAGGATTGGCGCCAATTCCGCTGCGGGTTCTGATGCGTTTGGAAGCTCTAAAAATATATTCAAATACAGGTCGTAATTGTGTTTTTACTGTGCCAAGACGACAGGCATGTTGATAGGCCTGTTTCATTTGACCAAGGATTTGTGGTTCACCTATCATCATGGAATCCAAGCCACTGGCAACACGCAAGGTATGTTTGATTCCTTCTTTACCCTGATGGATATACAAAAATTGAGATAATAATTCTTCTGATAACTGGTGCTCATGGGCTAACCAGTTTCCAAGAACCTCAGGGGTATTGGTATCGCAGTAGATTTCAGTCCGGTTGCATGTGGATAAAATAGCTGCTTCATTGACTTCAGGTAAATCAAGAAGACTATTCAGTAGAGAATCTTGCATGGCTGGCTGCAGAGCGACTTTTTCACGCACATGAATCGGAGCAGTTTTATGATTAAGCCCGCAAGCTACAAATACCATAGAATCTTGATTTATTTATTTAAGAGAATTAACGAATTGTAAACGATTCATTGTAAAATTTGTAGAGAAAAAGGTAAGGTTCCTTGTATTTCTATTTCTTGAAATCATTTTATAGTATATTTTTCACCCATCTACTTTCTCACGATTGTCCCGTCTCGGGAAATTAAGTGACAAGGGTTCAACTCACTTCCTATTCCCAAACGGACTCATATCCAATATATAAAACAGTGTCTTTCTAAAGTCCTGTTGAGTTTTGCCGCCAACATATATAGCCACACATTGCACAACATGTGTCATTTCAATAGGAGCTTTAAATGGACATTATCCTTCAAGGTCAACATAATGCTATTGAAACCGTTGAGAGTCTGGAGAGGGTTCTGAAATTATTTAAAGAGCGTTACCAGGTTGATGGATTTCGTGAGATACATTTGACTGTGACTTTAGTTGATGAACAGGGTGATGAGGTGGAGTTGGTTGATAGTGAGACGAATCAACCTTATCGAATTTTTGAGGTTTATCGTAAAGGATATGAATTGGCTGGAAGAAAAGGGATTCCAATGTTGCAGTTGGTAGTTGATAATACGCACAAATAGATTATTCTCTCTGGTGCTTTTTAAATAAGCCTCATATTCTGGATAAGGAGTCCATTATGATTATGGCATTGCTAGCCATAATACTCACGTTAATTTTGGTGATTGGTATACATGAATTGGGGCATGCATTGGCAGCCCGTTTGTTTCAGGTCAAAATTAGTAAAATTTCTATAGGATTTGGAAAACCATTAATTCAGTGGCAAACCCAAAGTGGATGTAACTGGATCTGGGCAATGTGGCCTTTGGGAGGGTATGTTCAACTACTGAATTCACGGATTAGCCCAGTAAAGCCGCAAGAAAATGCTTATTGTTTTGATAAGAAACCAGTTTGGATTCGTGTGGTGATTTTATTGTCAGGAGCGATTGCAAATCTTGTTACTGCATGGATAGCTTTGGTGTTGGTTTTTTATATTGGCATTAGCTATAAATTACCCCAAATTCAATCGGTAAAACCGGATAGCCTTGCTGCAAAGACAGGCATTCAAGCAGGCGACCAATGGGTTGCTGTAGAGAGTTACCCTACTGATTCCTGGCAGGGGGTGGGTATGCAGTTGGTGATTCATTGGGGGCAAAAGAATGTTCAAATTGTTTTAAGACAAGCGAATCAGCAATTAAAAAAATTGAGTCTTGATTTAAGTCAGATCGAATTTACTTCAAAAGATGGTTCTTTGCTAGAGAGTATGGGGATCAAGCCTGATTTGTCAGCAGTTTCTAGTCTGAAGCGTTATCCATCTCTACTGGCTTCAATGCAAAAGGCGTTTGATGAGATAATCCATACAATGTACTTTTTTATAATGATTTTGAAACAATTGTTTCTCGGGATTATTCCTTTTTCTATTTTACTTGGACCTTTGGCTATTTTTTCTGTTTCTGTGGCCTCCTTAACTCAAGGCGTTATCGTTTTTCTCTTGTTCATAGCCACTTTGAGTCTGGCGGTAGCCTTGGTCAATTTATTTCCTATACCCGGCCTTGATGGAGGAAGTATTTTATACTCGGTTATAGAGAAAATTCGCGGAAAACCCGTCTCGGTTGCTATGGAAGTCTTGTTGCATCGTTTGATGGTCATTCTATTTTGTGTATTGCTAGTGCATTTATTAATGAATGATTTGAATCGATATTTGCACCATTGACAGTTTACTTATGAACATGGTGTTATCTTTTAATTTTTAGCTACAGCCCTTGCGCAACAACATATATCTACTCTCTTAACCCCGGCATTTTTTAATGTATATGCCATTTCATTGGCTGTGCTTCCTGTGGTTAATAAGTCATCTACAATCATGACGTGTTCATAAGTTACAGGCGACACATAAAAAGCATGATGCAAATTTTTCCTTCGTTGTTCTCCATCGAGGTTGGCTTGTGAAGCGGTATTGATTACTTTTCGGCAATGGTATAAGTCATAAGGGATCTTTAATTGACGAGCTAATAATTTGGTTAATACAGCAGCTTGGTTAAATCCCCTTTGCTTTAATCGTTTGGGATGCATGGGAACAGGAATTAGACAGTCTGGTTTAAATGCGTTTTGTGGCAAGGCATTAAGAAGCAATTGCTTTAGAAACGAGGCCAGATAAAGGCCATTATGGTATTTAAACTGGTGTATTAAACTACGCAGAGGTTCTTCAAAACGATACGCTATATAGGCCTTATCAAAGAGAGGCCTTTTTTTAATGCAGTGACCACAAACCAGGTAGGTATCATCAGAAAGGGGGTAGGCGCAGTATTGACAGGAAGGTCCGAGTTGTTTCATATATTCCATGCAATAAGAGCAAATTGCAAGTTGGCTTTTGTGAAGCTGGTTGCAAAGAGTGCATATTGAAGGCAAACGTAAGTTCTGTGTTATACTTAAGAATTTTTGGAGCACGATAGTTGGATTTCCAGCATATAACTTTTCCCTGGTCTTTATAATGACGGTCAACAAAGAAATAAGCAAGGCATTTAGCAAACATGCCGATGACTATGAGCGTGTTGCCAAAGTACAAAAAGAAATAGGCAGTCGTTTGTTTGAACGATTACAATATTTAAAAATTACTCCTCAACGAATTCTGGATTTAGGGTGTGGGCCGGGTTTTTTTTCAAAAGAATTGGCTTTGTTATATCCCAAAGCGCAGATTGTTGGAATGGATTTGTCGTTCGCCATGTTAGAACAAGCCCGGAAAAAGCAGAGTTGGCGTCGTAAGTGGCCTTTAGTTACTGCTGATATGCAGCGAATGCCCTTTGCTACTGGCATTTTTGATTTGGTATTTGCTAACCAGGTCATTCACTGGAGTAGCTCATTAGGATCTGTTTTTCGGGAAATTAATCGTGTAATGAATGTCAACGGATGCTTGATGTTTACTACATTAGGCCCTGATACCTTCAAAGAATTACAAACAGCCTGGTCTGCTGCTAATCAATATGCCCATGTTAATGAATTTATTGATATGCATGATATTGGAGATTGCCTGCTTGCAGAGCATTTCATGGATCCGGTTATGGACATGGAATTACTCTCTATACATTACGATACTTTACACCAATTGCTCTTGGCCCTAAAAACTCAAGGGGTCAGAAATATTAATCCTAAACGAAATCATGGATTGACAGGTAAAAGTGCTTGGCAACAATTTGAAACACAATACGCTGCCATGCGAACTGCTAACGGGAAATATCCCTTAACTTATGAAGTGGTTTATGGGCAAGCCTGGAAGGGTGAGCAACGTAAAATGGAGCAAGGCATAGAAACCTGGATTCCTGTTTCACGTATTGCCAAAAAATCCTAGTTTAACACAGATATAGCTTGGTTTGTCCAGTACATCAATGGTGTCAAGACAAATTGCTGCGATTTTGTAATTGTTTGGTTAATTCAATTAATGCAGCCGCTTTACTACCAAATAACTGCAGAGAGTCCATTGCAATTTGATAATGAACAGCAATTTCTTCTTCTAATTGTTGTTTGCTAAATAGGGTAGCAAAGGTGTTTTTTTGGTTTGCTTGATCCGAAGAGCGCCCTTTACCCAATATTTGAGTTGGAGCGTAGAGATCCAGGTAATCGTCTTGCATTTGAAATACAAGCCCTATATGTTTTCCATAAGTTCTTAGTGCGGATTTGATTTGTTCTGATACCAAATGCTGTGCTGCTAAAACCATGTCAAAACATGCCAGGATCAATTTTCCAGTTTTCAAAAGATGAATTTCTCTTAATTGCTCCTCAGTGATCGATGAATTGGCCAGTTCTGATAAATCAAGACTTTGACCACTAACCATTCCACTGATTCCACTGGCATTCACTAATAATTGAGTAATGGCTACGACTTGTGTTGCGGGGAGCAGGGGCGATAATCTGGTCAATACGACCTCAATTGCAAAAGCCTGCATACCATCACCAACTAAAATAGCAGTTGCCTCATCAAATGCCTTATGACAACTGGGCTTACCTCGGCGTATATCGTCATTGTCCATCGCCGGAAGATCGTCATGAATCAGGGAATAGCAATGTGTTAATTCAATCGCCGCTGCAATAATATCCAGAACTTCCTGGTCAACATCAATTAAATCCCCAGCTAAATAAACCAAAATGGGTCTTATTCTTTTGCCCCCTGAAAATAAAGCATAATGCAGTGCGGAGCGAATTTTGGGAGCTGGTATTATCGTTTCATCGAGCAGTTGTTTGAGATAAAGCTCATGTCTTTGGGTATAGTTATCAATCACTTGTTTGTTCATCTGGGTCGAGTTCAAAGTTGGAATCAGTACTGGTTAAGGTTTCAATTTTTTGCTCTGCCTGATTCAAAGCATTTTGGCAACGTCTTGCAAGGCTAATTCCTTTTTCAAATTGTTTCAGCGATTCTTCAAGGGTAAGCTCTCCCTTTTCCAGTTGCCGGACAATTTCTTCGAGTTCAGTGATTGATTGTTCGAAATGTATGCCTTTACTCATAACTGTTTTCCAAGGCGATAAAAGGTGTGATTATACTGAGTTAATATGAGGATTCAACTTCTGAATGGAAGTAAATGGAAAATCAACGAGGAAAGCTTGCTGGCAGCTTCTGGTTTGATAAAGGAAATCCAGTGCTTAATGTTGGGCTTTGCTTACTTAATATCAAAGACCAACATTGAGTAGTGAACAGCGTTTAAAATCCGAATGCCTTGTCAAAATCTATATCAACTTCCTCAGTCTTTGTATTTTTATTCTTAGTAGTGAAGAAGGCGGGGCTGTGTTTCATAGATGTATCGTGTTGTTGAATCTGGTCTCGACATTGATCTTTTAACGCAATCATTTCTTCATACAAAGCACGGATTTCAATTTTCAAGCGATCAACCACTTCACTGCCGCCTTTGTAAATTGTGGTTAGAGAACCCATTTTGACAAAGTGTTCTGTATGGGCGTTTTCCAGGAATTTTAGTTGCGCTGTTAAAGAGGAGGACTCTTTTGCTTTCGCTATTTGGTCTTCCATATACTCCTTTAATCTAGTAAGTTCTGTTACTGGATTTTGTCCTTTTTTGAAAGCAGGCATGATTTTGACCTCACATTTTAAAATAATCCCTTAGGTTAAGTTAAATCAAAAACAAACAATTGAAAAGCAAATATTCTCATATTCTTTTTTATTAGATAAGTATTAATGCATAGTGCTGGGTATTGAATTAATCAATTTAAAATGAAGTCATATTGTTTGTCGGATAAGTCTGCGGGAATCAGGCGCAATTGGAGAGCAAGATCTTTTTGGCATTTGCTGGTCAAGAGGCAGATTGGATTCTATAAAAAAACCTGACATTCGCATTTAAACATCGTGAAGCCAAGCGAATGTCAGGCTTTTGTTTGAGGTTTAATTATTGGGGTGATGAAGCAGTTTGACGAAGCCCCAAATCTTCTTCAGCTTTTTCTACCGCTTTAGCTGAATCTGGGCGTGCATAAGCGAAGAAACCTTGTTGACCACCAAATGTAAAGATGGTAATCACAGCATTGCCTAAGCACTTTAAAAGATTTTTCAGGTAGTCCCCCCAGCCTAAGTCTTTTTCTAAAACCGGTTTAGCTATTTTTACTGCATCTTGACAAGCTAATTTAAATTTTCTTCCAGCAAGTTCTTGAGAAAATTCATTGGCTCTTAAGTCTCGTTCATACTCATCGCGAGCAGCTATAAGACTTTTGAGCAGTGTATTTGCTGTGTCGTGTGCTTTTTTATACTGGTGTTGATCGACTCTGTCTATTTTGAGTGTGAGTTCTTGAAGAATTCCATCAACTTTCTGGAGAGCTTGATTTATAGTTTCTTCCTGTTGATTTTCAAGCGTAGGTTTTTCTTCTTCATATTGCTTAGCAAGTTTTTGCTTTTCTTCTTCAAGTTGCTTTTCCAGTTTCAATTGTTCTTCGCGCTGTTGTTCCAGCTTACGCATTTCTTCTTTAGCCTGTTTGCGTTGCTCTTCTAATTTTATTTGAAATTCACCAACCAGTGTTTGTGGATGGTTATGACTAAATTGATCACGTAAAGGTTCATAAAGTTTTCTTACGTCAATCTTTAGCTGTTCAACTTGCTCATTTCCACCTTTGTAAATTTTTGATAGTGAACCCATTTTATCATCGTACTCATTCAAAGTGTCTACGAGTAACTGATCTATTTCCTGTTCTGTGGTTGCTTTTTTAATTTTTGATGTTTGCTCTTCCATGTACGCCTTAAGTTCAGTTAAACCTTTAACTGGATCCTGACCTACGGTGAATTTTGCCATAATTTTATCCTCGGTTTTTATAAAAAAATCACTTCGGCAAATAATAAGGCAAGATAGTGTTTTTGAAAAGTAAAGTTTTAATAAATATTTCGTAAATTGAGTGCAATAAGAGAAAAGGGGCTATTCAAGATGAGATAAGTCTTGGTTCGTTTAAAAAATTATTTAAGGTAAATATTTTCAACGCGAGTTATCATGAATGGTATCAAATCAAATGCTTTAATCAAGGCAAAAATTATGAAAGTGAAAACCCAATTTGTTTGTAATCAATGCGCGGCCGTTTTTAAACAGTGGGCAGGACAATGCACTCAATGTGGTGCCTGGAATTCCATTGTTGAAGAAGGGATTGTGCCAGAAAGCAGGACTTTACGAAGTGGGCAATGGGCAAATCAACGTTCTGTCATTACTTCCGTCGAAGACGTCGTCATGGATAAAATAGTGCGTATGGACTGTGGCATATCCGAGCTCAATCGGGTTTTAGGAGGCGGTCTGGTTTATGGCTCGGTTGTTTTGATTGGAGGGGATCCGGGGATCGGTAAATCTACCTTGCTGCTGCAAACTCTCGCTAATTTATCCATGCAAGAAACAGTATTGTATGTGACAGGGGAAGAGTCATTACAACAAGTTGCCATGCGTGCCCAAAGATTGGGATTGCCTTTGGCTGGATTGCGGCTATTAGCAGAAACACAGGTTGAATCCATCATTGCTCAAGCTCAAAAGGAAAGACCGCGCATTATTGTCGTCGATTCGGTACAAACCATATTTACTGAAGCCATAAGCTCTGCGCCGGGAGGAGTTAGTCAAGTGAGGGAATCAGCGGCACAATTGGTGCGTTATGCCAAGATGAGCAATACGGCGGTCTTCCTGGTAGGTCATGTCACCAAGGAAGGAACATTAGCTGGACCTCGAGTATTAGAACATATGGTGGATAGTGTTCTCTATTTTGAAGGGCAGAACGATAGCCGTTTCAGGGTCATTCGCGCCATTAAAAATCGTTTTGGCGCAGTCAATGAATTAGGTGTATTTGCCATGACTGACAAAGGTCTGAAGGAAGTAGCCAATCCCTCAGCTATTTTTTTATCTCGTCAACCTGAACCTACACCAGGCAGTGCAGTGATGGTGACATGGGAAGGTTCAAGGCCTATGCTGGTAGAAGTACAGGCATTGGTTGATGAGGCCCACGGCCAGCAAGCGAAACGCGTTACTGCAGGGCTAGAGCATAATCGCCTGGCGATTTTGTTAGCCGTTTTACACCGCCATGGAGGCATTGCTACTTACGATCAAGACGTTTTTATCAATGTAGTCGGGGGGGTAAAGGTAACGGAAACAGCGAGTGATTTGGCGTTGTTGGCGGCAGTGATTTCCAGTTTGCGTAATCGTATATTTGATAGTGAAACCATCATATTCGGTGAAGTGGGATTGGCAGGAGAAATCAGACCAGTGCAAAGTGGTCAGGAACGCATTAAGGAGGCTATAAAACATGGATTCAAGCGTGCTATAGTTCCTTTTGCCAATGCCCCCAAGCAGCAACTGGATTCTATGGTGATAGAGCCGGTTAAACATTTGCGAGATGTATTGGAGAAAATGTGAGTTATCAAAAAGCAAGCATGCCTGAATACAAGGTGAATGAAGACATCATCCACGATTTTAATCACGATGGTGCTGTGTGTCTTCGCCAATTTTTAAATGCGGATGAAATTGCTATCCTAAAGGAAGGCATAGAATTTAACTTATCTTCCTTAAGTTCCCGTGCCAAGGTAGCTAGCAGACCAGATGATCCTGGCTATTTTGTTGAGGATTTTTGTACCTGGCAAAAAAATCCTTTTTATCAGCGAATTATCTTTGACACGAATTTAGGAGCAGTTGCCGCTCAAATTATGCAAAGCAAAACAGTCCGGTTGTATCATGATCATTTGTTGGTAAAGGAACCAGGGACACGTCAGGTTACACCCTGGCACCAGGATCAACCCTATTATAATATTGAGGGAAGACAAAACTGCAGTTTCTGGATCCCGGTGGATCCTGTCAGTCGTTCTTCAACTCTGGAGTTTGTAGCCGGTTCTCACTTGGGCCCCTGGTTAATGCCAAGAACCTTTTTAGACAATCAGGCAAAATGGTTTCCTGAAGGAAGTTTGCAGGAGTTGCCTCCTATAGAAGAGGCACGAGCGAGGTATCCAATTATTGGATGGGAAATTGAGCCCGGAGATGTTGTCTGTTTTCATATGCTGACTTTACATATGGCAAGAGGAGTCGAGGGAAGGCATAGAAGGAGAGTATTTTCTGTGCGTTTTTTAGGTGATGATATTACGCATGCTCCCAGGGCATGGACTACTTCACCTGATTTTCCTGGTTTGACGGACGAATTACCAGCAGGCACAAGTATGGATCATCCCTTATTTCCATGTTTAACCGTTTGAGGATTAATATTACAAGGAGTAATTATGACGTTACCTATGGAGTTAAAAAGCAAGTTCATTCAAATTCTGAATCAAAACAAGATCTCTCATTCTGTTGGTTGGTCTAACTACATGGAGAGTGTTAATAATCCAGCTGCTATTGTAGTCGAAGTTAAGAATGAAAAAGAGGTTCAGACAGTTATTAAAGCGATTAAGGAATTGAATTCTGACAGGGAACCCGAAGAGAAGGTGACTGTGCGGGCTACTGCTGGATGGACTGATAAACCCGGTAATAGCTGTTGTTTTTTTCCTTGGAGCGAAGCTCAAGAGAGTCAGTACAATGAAGGGTTTTCTTTTTCTCAAGTTGTAGGGGGTAAAGCATTTCCTGATACGGCAGGTACCGATGTAATTATCCGTTTTGCAAAAAAATTTCATCACGCAAAAGTGATTGGCCCATTAAAGAACCCTCCTGTTTTTAATCCAGACAATCCCATCCATAAACTTCCTGTGACTTTGGTGGAAGTGAGTGCAGGGATGCAAGTGGCTGATTTTGCCGATTTTTTGCGAAATCATCAATTATCCTTGTCAACTGTGAGCATGATTTCCTGGGTGACTCCTGTTGGTTTGGCTGGAACAGCGGGACATGGTACGGGGCGTGATGAACCGGCATTCAGTGGCTTAATTGAATCAGTGACAGTTTGTGATATGGATGGCAATCTGCGTGAAATAAATTCCGACCATCCTGACTTTAAAGATTTGATAGGTGGTCATAGCGGGTTGTTGGGCATTGTCGTCAGCATGAAATTACGGACGGTTAAGGCCTTCAATTTATGTGAAACAATAGAATTATTCCCCAATACCAAAGCAATGACAGGCAAGTTAAGTAATATATTAAAGAATAATCAATACATCAGTATTATGGGAATGCCAAGTTACGGATGTCCAGAATCGGATAAACTGGTTTCCAAATGGCAAATTCGTCAATGGAATTATACGACAGACAAACCAGGCAAAAAGGAAAAAGCGCCCTATGATCCAGACATTCGTTCTTTTGCTCAAGAGTTACAAGTTCGTATTGGTGCCTCAGTGATGGACTTTTTACTGGATTCAGGATTAAAGCATTTATTACCTTCTTTTATGTTGCTGTCCGCAGCAGTAGTCACAGGTACTCGTGGTACTGCACCCAAAGTAGATTATGAAAATCATATTACCCATCCCCAGGTAGCTTTTCCAAAAGAGATGAGGGATGTGAGTTATTTGATTCCAGTCAAAGACGACGAAGCAGGTAAAAAATTGGAGCTGATTTTACAAAAAATGGAAGCCATGTTGAACGAGGCGGGTAGTAAAGGGGAGTTTCCTGTCACTTATGCGATTTATGTCCGTTATATTAAGGGTACTAACGGCGGATTATCAACCAGTTTTACTTCGTCAGATGAAGAGCGTATTTTAGCGATAGACGTAGTCACTCATCCTGAAGCACCAGGGATTACAAATTTTGAAAAGGGATTCATGTCTTTCTTAAAAGAGATGAATATTACTCCCAGAAATCATTTGGGAAAAAATTTTCCCGCGGGCATAGTTCATTATGATCAGTTTTTGGGTGTGGAGAGGGTGTCAAAGTATAAGCAGGCATTGGAGAGATTCTATTGCACTCCCGGAAAGGACGATGGTACTGAGCGTCTGAGCATGTCTCCTTTTTATACTCCTTATTTGCAAGGCATGTTATCTCCAAGTGTACTAAGCAATCAATTAATTGATAACGATAAAAACGAGCAACGTGTGGAGAGGTTGCATGAAGAGCACTCTGATCTCGAGTGCGCTGAGTTTTTAAGTAAATTATATGCTGAGGTATCGAGGATGGGCATGTCTTCAGAAGAAGCTCTTACCGCAAAAAAAGGTTTTTTAGAAGTTTGTAAGGCGGAATTGGAGCATAGGAACAGTCAACTGGAAACCCCTGTACCTCTATTGAGTTAAACAATCAGAAAAATAATCAAAAAACAGAACTTAGCAAATTCAGGAGTCTCTACTAAACTTAAGAATATAATAATATTTTGAGTTAACTTATGGATATTACTCCTTTTTTTAAGCTCATGGTGGATAAAGGTGCCTCAGATTTGTTTTTCAGTGTCGGGGCGCCGCCGAATATTAAAATCGAAGGAGTCACGTCACCTGTTGGCCAGGTACCTATCAAATCGAATCAAATGGCAGAAATTGTTTTATCTATTATGAATGACGCACAGCAAAAAGAATTTGAGTCGAAAATGGAGCTCAATATGGCTTTTTCGTTAGCTGGGGTAGGACGTTTCCGCATCAATTTATTCAGGCAACGTGGTGAAGTGGCTATGGTAGTGCGTTACATCAAGGGCGAAATACCTTCTATAGAAGATTTAAATCTTCCCCAAATTTTAAAGTCTTTGGTTTTGGAGTTACGAGGTTTAGTATTAGTTGTTGGATCTACGGGCTCAGGTAAATCAACTACTCTGGCCGCAATGATCAACCACCGCAATGAAAATCACAGGGGGCACATTTTAACAATAGAGGATCCTATTGAATATATACATCAGCATAAAAAATCAATAGTTGATCAACGTGAGATAGGTATTGACACTCTAAGCTATGACAATGCGTTGAAAAATGCAATGAGAGAAGCACCTGATGTGATATTAATTGGTGAAATTCGTGATCTTAACTCAATGAAACACGCCATAGCCTATGCTGAAACAGGACATTTGTGCATTTCTACTTTGCATGCCAATAACGCCAATCAGGCGCTGGATAGAGTGATTAATTTTTTCCCTGATGAGGCAAGACAACAAATATTGTTAGATTTATCTCTTAATTTAAAAGCAATCATTTCATTACGTTTGATACCAGGAATAGATAATCAGCGTGTCGCAGCGGTGGAGATCTTGATTAACTCTCCATATATTTCTGATTTGATTGAAAAAGGGAAGATAGACGATATTAAAGAAGTTATGGCGAGAAGTACGGAACAAGGAATGCAGACTTTCGATCAGGCTTTGTTTAATTTATATAAAGAAGGAAAAATTACCAAAGAGAATGCGATTAAGTACGCTGATTCAAAAAATAATGTGGGTTTACAAATTCGCTTGGGTGAAGAAAAAAACTTTAATGTCCAAGATGAGAACCTACAAATACAACCCGATGATTTGGATAAAATTTGATACCTTGTGTATTTTTTTTGTACATTGTTTTGATTGGAACATTGTGATAAAATTATAGTCTAATTTATTGGTTTTTATTCCGGTCTATGCCTAGAGTTTATAATCTTAAAGATATTTATCTGGGTGCCCCTTCTTTTTCAGGGCATGAAGTTTATCTTGATGCGGTTTATTATCCTTCTGATCCGTCTGAAAAACATTTTAGAGTTATTTATAAGAAAAATAAGTTTGGTAATGCTAACTTATCTCGCATGGAAGTGGCATTTAGTCAGTTAGCTCGATTATTTTTAGATAATGGATTAACTTCTTTTCAAAAAATGGTAGTGAATGATGCTAATAAAGTACAGGGATTGATAGTAGAGCATTTAAATTATGTGATTGAAAATAAAGAAGGATTGAAGCAGCCGTTTTATACATTGAATGCTCCAAGGAATGGGTGTGACTATACTGAAAAGCAGGTGACTAGCTCAAATGAGATACCTTTCTATTTCCTGGATAAATTGCCTCAAGGTTTTTTTAATCAATTACTGGCGGCAGAAAAAAATAATAAATTGAGCATAGATTATGCCTCTTTGGCAAGTATATTGGCAACTTCGTACAC
Source organism: Legionella pneumophila subsp. pascullei (assembly GCF_900637585.1). Lineage (NCBI taxonomy): Bacteria > Pseudomonadati > Pseudomonadota > Gammaproteobacteria > Legionellales > Legionellaceae > Legionella > Legionella pneumophila. The sequence goes on along the minus strand of NZ_LR134380.1, from coordinate 2,609,849 downwards.
GTTGGAAGAGGATGATTTGCATAAAGGGAATTTTGGTTTTTATTTGGTGAAGAAAAAAGGAAAACCGCGAGTTGTCTTTTTCAAAATCGATCATGATTTAATGTTTGTTGACAGCATCATGTCATTTACAACAAGAAGATTCTGCCATTTGTTTGATGGATGTGGTGCTTTTGATATCACTGAAGAAGACTTGTTGAAATTTCCTAATTTAAAATACTCTGCTAATGGTTATTGGCCAACCAAAACCAGCTTTTTTTATAAACCTTGGGATAATAAAGATTATCGTACTTATGCTGAAATTCAGGCTTTTGCTGACTTAGCTAAAGTGGAGGAATTTAACAAAGCTAAATGGCGGTCTTTTTACAAGCATATTTTAATATCTCAGTCTCAAATGGAGGTCACCTTAAAGGCCTGTTTTGATGAGAATAATTCTTCAGACAGGGCACATATTTCTCTAGTCATTCAAGCGATGCTGGCTAGACAGGCGCGTTTGAAGGCGATGCTATTCTCTCTACAAGACTTTCGTGATTTTATTCTTTCCCAAAATGGAAAAGAACGAGATTTATTATGTCATGAAATCCTGAATAACTTGCCAGAAGAAGAGAGATATTCTTTTGAAAATGAAATTAGACAATCCTTAGATTATAACCATAACCTTTGTTGTTCCGCTGTTTTTGAGGATGGGGATACTCCACTGCATATAGCAATGAAGTTAGGCGATTATCGTTATGACGAGACGATTGGCATGTATGGACAATTCATCAACACTAAAAATAGCTCAGGAAAAACTCCTTTGGATATCGCTTTGCAGATGGCTGGGCAGTCTAAAGCTCACCCTGCTGATGTGCGTAAAGATTATCGTTTTATTATGAAACATTTATTGGCTAATGGAGCCAATCGGACAAAACAGTTTGAAGAATTCGATAAAATTGAAAATATCAGATCCTATCAATTTCATACTCCTTATCTAAACAAAGCCATTAAGGCTAAAACTTATAATGAACTGAAAGAGGTGCTCAGGGATATTGGTGAAGACCATCAGTATTGCTTGAAATTCAAAAAGAGGTTGGCAGTGGAATGTATTTCTGAATTTATAAAGGCCAATCAAAACAATCTCAGTTTAAGAGGAATACTTTTAAAATTAAAAAAGGAAGTAGATGGTAAGGGAACAAAATCAGAAAATGCGCCTTTAATGTATATACGTCAATTGAGAAGTCGGCTATGGATTGTTCGTCAAATCAGAGGACTATATGGATGGTCTACAACGCAAGGCGAGATTGATTATATGATTGATAAGGAGTTGGCACGCCTGGACGTTAAAGATATAAAAAGACATTCATTATTTGATTCCAGGGACAGCAGTACTTTGGATAATGTATTTTTGGATATATCACTATCAAAAAATAAAATTTAAGTTCATTGTATTGAGGCAAAATACTAATTTATAGCAATATTATTAAGGCGCATAATACGCCTTAATAATATATGGATACTGGGTTGATTGTTAAATTAAGCCATAAATGATGGCTGAGATAGAAATAATCCCCATAATGGTAACAAATACGTTACTTATTTGATTGCTGTATTTTTTCATGGCTGGTACTTTAGCAATGGCATACATTGGCATGATAAATAACAAGACAGCTATGATGGGGCCTCCTAAGGTTTCAATCATTTTTAAAATATTAGGATTAATTGTAGCAACAGCCCAACAAGTCAGAATCATAAAGATTTCAATGATTCTATGCAGTGAGTTTTTATTAATTGTTTTGCCTGTTGTTGATTTTAATGATTTAACAATAATCCCACTTAAACCTTCTTTAGCACCTAAATAATGTCCCAGAAAAGATTTTGAAATGGCTATGAATGCAATAACAGGCGCAATATAGGCCATAATAGGAGTGTTAAAATGATTCGCCAGGTAAGATAAAATGGAAATATTTTGTTGCTTTGCTTGCAAAAGGTCTTGAGGTGACAGACTCAACACACAGCTAAATACAAAAAACATCACAGAGAATACCATCATCAAGTGACTATATTTCATAATTAATGAACTTTTCTCGTCAGCTTGCTTGCCATATTGCTGCTTTTGATTCACAGCAAAAGAAGAAATGATAGGAGAATGGTTAAAGGAAAAGACCATCACTGGAATAATTAACCATAAAGTCATTAATAAGCCATGGCCACCATTAGCATGTAAAGAGTTACTTTGGATAAAAATTGCATTATTCCAATTTGGAATTAAATAAAGGGAAAGCAGAAATAGAATAGTGGCAAATGGATAAACCAATACTGACATCGATTTGACAATAATTTCTTGTCCTAAACGCACGATACCCATTAATGCAAGGATTAATATGATTGCTAAAAGAGCTCGTGGTGGAGGGGAAATTCCCATTTGATTAATCAGGAAACTTTCTGTGGTATTGGTTATTGCGACACTGTACATCAGCAAAATGGGATAAATCGCAAAAAAGTACAGGATAGTCAGCATTTTACCCGCAAATGAGCCGAAATGCTCTTCTACAACATCGGTGATGTCATTGTGTGAGGATGAACCTGAAAGGACAAAACGACATAAAGCTCTATGAGAGTAATAAGTCATGGGGAAGGCGAGAACTGTCATGATGATTAATGGCCAAATGCCATTAAGGCCAGCATCTATAGGAAGAAAAAGGGTTCCGGCACCGATTGCTGTGCCATAGAGGCTTAACATCCAAATCGTATCTTGTTTTTTCCATTGCGATAGCTTTTCGTTGACTATCGGAGATACTATAGCTGCAGATTCATTTGATGACATGAAAAACATCCTCGTTTTAATACTAGTAAAATAGCGCCCCACAAGTTGATCAATATTAACACTACAAAGACAATATTTCAACAGTTGCGGCCTAAATCATATCCAACTGAAACGAACAAAGCAAGAGATTAATTTAAGGTAAGAAACAAGGCAACTGGCCTTGCCATCTTTAATAATTCACAAGGCTCATTCCGATCTTATTCTTTTAAATTGTTGCAAATGAATTCGTATTGTAATAAGAATGTTTCTTGAACAGGTTTAATTAATGGAGTAGTTATGAAACGAATCATTTTGTTTATGATCGCATGGAGTTTATTGAATTCAGCCTATCCTTCTCACTTACTTCCATCCCAAGCAAGCATTCTTTTTACTCTAGCCAATACAGAGCGTAGTGATTCATGCCCGGCTTTGCTGCATAGCGCAAAGGTTTTTGTTGATTATGACTATAACTTTGAGCGAAATATGGGGCTGGCTCATTTAAGGCAGTTACAATCGACGAAGTGGAGCGAAACACTGCATCCGCTCGGTTTAAGTAATTATTATGCATTTATGTCGGATATGAAGCCCAAAACAGTTCAGATTGAAGGGGGGGAGGTAACCATTTATCGAATTATTTTTCATTTGTATAAAAATGGTGATACCAGAATTTATCTTATGATTAATCAAGATGGTGAATGCATTATGAGTTCTGATATTGTGAATGTTAATTTGCAAAGAAAATAGTATTAATTTTAATGACAAATTCTCAAAAGCAGGGTTAATCTTGAGCGGATGCCAAATTATTTATTGACCTTGATTTTGTTTTCTGCCCCTTTTTTCATGACAATGATGCTAATACGCCGATTTTCAGGGTTGTAGGGATTTGCTTTATCGAGAAGAACAGTGGAAGAATAACCTGTGACAGTCATGACTTTGTTTTCATCCATGCCAGCTTTTATCAGTGCGCGTCTTGCTGCATTTGCTCTTTGCGCAGATAATTCCCAGTTGGTGTACTCCAACTCATCAGGATTATGATAAGGATTGGCATCAGTATGGCCTTGAATGGTTATTTTATTGGGTACAGAATTGAGTAGTTTTGCGATATTGGCAAGGATGGGCTCAATTTCGGGATTGATTTTATCAGAGCCCACATCAAACATCGGTTTTTTCTGATTGTCTATCAGTTGAATACGCAATCCATCGGAAACCACATCCATCAGGAGTTGTTTTTTTAGACCAGCAAGAGAGGGATCTTTTTCCATGCTTAAATTGATCTCTGCTTTCAACTCTTCAAGTTTTTTTATTTCATTCGCTTGAGATTCAACAATTTCTTTATCTTTTGCTATGCTCTCATTGATTAAAGGTTTATTAGTGGCAGAAACCTGGCCATCTGTGTCTTCAATATTAGGGCCTCCTCCTTTAATCGTTGCTTTTCTATTCCCCATACTTTCTCCACCAAACAGTGCTACTTTCATTGGTTGTTTAAAATACTCGGCAATACCTGCTTTTTGGGCTTTGTTTAATGAAGCAACTAACCACATGAGCAGAAAGAAGGCCATCATCGCAGTTACAAAATCAGCAAAGGCTATTTTCCATGAACCACCATGATGCTTATGATCATTTTTTTTGATTTTTTTAATGACAGGAGTAAAGTGAGCGGTTTTTTCTTTTTTTTCCCGTTTGTCCTTTTTTTCCAGATCATCTTTGATTGGGTCGCTGATATCGTTTATTTCGCTCATGGCTGTAACCTAACTGGACGTAGCTTCTGTTGTTTCAGAGTTTTGAGTTGTTGCTTGAGCGGTTTTGGCATTTTTTATTTCATCATTTAACTGATTAAATGAAGGTCTTTGTGACGTAAATAATACTTTACGGCCAAATTCAGTAGCAATAATAGGGGGATTGTTGTGCAAACTTGCCAGTATGGTAACTTTTATACATTGCAGCATTAATTGATTTTGATTGGCATTTTGTTCCATGGCGGTAGCGATAGGCCCAACAAAACCATAACCGATTAAAATACCTAAAAAGGTTCCCACTAACGCGTGGGCGATTAAAACTCCCAATTCAGAGGGAGGTAAGCTGATGGATTCCATGGTATGGACAACACCTAATACTGCTGCAACGATACCAAAAGCAGGCATGGCATCAGCCAGTTTGGTGATGGCATTGGCCGGGATCATTTCTTCTTCATGGTGAGATTCAATCTCCATGTCCATCAAGCTTTCCAATTGAAACGGCTGCATGTTTGAAGTAATAATCAATCTTAAGTAATCACAAATAAACTCTATTAAATGGTGTTTACTCATTAAATTAGGATAACTGGTAAAAATGGGGCTTTTATCTGGTTCGTCAATGTCAGTTTCCAGTGACATTAATCCTTGTTGCCGTGCTTTGCTGAGTAAATGATATAGAAGGCTTAACAAATCACTGGATGCTTGCTTTGCTGATTTCTGACCGCGAAATGTAGCAGGCAGAGCTTTTAGCACAGATTTTAAAACAGTAATATTATTACCAACGATAAAGGAACCTATAGCGGCCCCTCCAATTATCAATAATTCAACGGGTTGAAAGATAGCGGCGAGATGGCCGCCTGTCAGGCTGAATCCACCAAACACACAGAGTAGTATTACAATATAGCCTACTATAATTAACATATCCTTATCCTATAGTACCTGGTGTCCAATTAATTAATCTTGATATTTTTTCATAGTGTCTTTGGTAGACATGTCATACAGTGCTATACCTTCAGTCATTGGGACTGATTGATTCCATGGCGATTTTTTTATCGCTTTTTTACCATCATCATAACCTTTTTGAATGCGTTCATGAATGGATTTCATGGAGAATTCGTAATCTTTTGAAGACAATTCCGTTTCATCGTGCTCATATAAAAATCGAATCAGTGAAATAGAGGAAGGGTGTCCCTTTTTAATACATTCCTTTATTTCAGGTTTTGATTTTTCCTCTGGAGAAATATGGTTTGATAAAATATGAATCGTGTTTCTTAAATCATAAATTTCCTTGTGAAGGTTGATTAATTTTATAAACCGACTTGAAAACTCAATGTCCTTTTTACGTTTTAATACCTCATCCATTGAGGTGGGAACCATACCAAAAGAATCAAACAAATGAATCATAAAACAAAGCAGCTGTTTTTGATTGTTATGATTGAGGATATAATTGACTGGTGAATTACTTGATATGCCACCATCCCAGTAATATTTACCATCGACTTTAACCGCCGGGAAGCCAGGAGGAAGCGCGCCGCTCGCCATAATGTGTTCAGGCCCAATTTTTTGTTTATAGGAATCAAAATAAGTCATCATGCCGCTACTTACCTCAACGGCTCCTACACTGATTCGTGTTACCTTATTGTTATTCAGGCGATCAAAATCGATAAACTTTTCCAAACTGTTATGCAGGGGAGAAGTATCATAATAACTTAATAAATCAGGACTGTTATGCCAACCGAAATCCGGAGAAGGGAAACGAGGTACAAAAAAACCGGGCTGGCCCAGGAGTAAAGCCGAATGAGCAGCAATTAAGTGTTGAACTTTTCGACTTATCTGATCATCGAGAAGGGCTGATTCATTGACGGCAGAAGGAGTAGCGATAGATTCCCAGAATTGATACATTTTTTCTATCCGCTCTTTATCAGAGTTACCTGCAGCAATGGCAGCGTTAATTGCTCCAATTGAGGTTCCCACGTACCAATGAGGGTGGTATCCCACTTCATTTAAAGCGTGCAATACTCCTGCCTGATAAGCGCCCAAAGCGCCTCCGCCTTGAAAGCTGCATGCAATGTGGGGATACTCAACCTGTGTTGCAGACTTTTTAGTTCGAGTCATGGTTGTTTACTCCATGAACCAACCATGACTTACTACCAATGATTGTCCTGTAAGCGCATTTGATTCAAAGGACGCAAAAAATAAAGCGGTTTGAGCCACATCGTCTGTGGTGGTGAACTCCCCATCAACTGTTTCCTTTAGCATCACCTTCTTAATGACGTCTTCTTCACTGATGCCTAATTCCTTTGCTTGCTCTGGAATTTGTTTATCAACGAGAGGAGTGCGGACAAATCCCGGGCATATAACATTGGCTCTGACCTTGTGAGTGCCCCCTTCTTTGGCAACTACTTTGCATAAGCCCAAAAGACCGTGTTTGGCAGTCACATAAGGTGCTTTGAGTACAGAGGCTTCTTTGGAATGCACAGAGCCCATATAAATGATACTGCCGCCATTGCCTGAGGCATACATGTATTTTAAGCAAGCTTTAGTAGTTAAAAAGGCACCATCCAAATGGATAGCGAGCATTTTTTTCCAGTCTGAAAAGGCTAATTTATCAACTGATTCGATGATTTGAATGCCAGCATTGCTGACTAAAACATCAACTCCTCCAAAGTGATTGGCTACTTTATCCACACCCTGATTGACTTGTGTTTCATCGGTTACATTCATGGCAACAGCCATTGCCTGTCCGCCTGATGATTTGATTTCCTCTGCTACATGACTTGCCTGATCAAGATTCAGATCAGCGATTGCTACCTTTGCCCCTTCTCTAGCGTAAACAAGGGCAATTTCTTTACCAATTCCGCTTGCTGCCCCTGTTACAATAGCGACTTTATTCTTCAGTTTCATATTTACTATCCTTGTCATTGTTTTCCATGACTTGATTATAGCAATGGATTTTTAATAATGCCTTATTATTTGTTAACAAAAATTTTTGATGAGTTGTTTAATTTTAGTGGCAGGATTTTTTCAAAGGAGTAATCGTTTCTTTTCCTTATCGTTTCTCCAATAGTTTTACTCAAATAAAGAATATCCTGATCTTCCCTATGTTTAGAAAAGACCAGGTTCTTATCAGAGCGCTAAAATTATTAAAAAGAATAAATTTAGTCAGCCAGTAGGATTAGTAGTAATAATAGGGGTAACCGCTGTAGTAATAATACTCACGTCTGTCTTGTTCTTGACCGATGGAGCCACCTACCAATGCACCAGCTCCTGCGCCAATCGCAGTTCCTAATGCTGATCCTCCAGAAACTCCATAGCCAATACCAGCACCTGCAGCTGCTCCAACTGCTGTTCCAACTTGAGTATTCGTGCAACCTACCATCATAGTGGTTGATATCCCTATGAAAAACAACATTGGTATAATCTTTTTCATAGTAAACTTCCTTTTGTAATTTGTTGCCTTCATATCAAGGATAGTACAAAAAAAGATAAATATGTAAAAAAATTATTCAAATGTAGGCGTGTTGTTCGAGATAAGGTTTGCTGATAGAGCGTTATGGTTGACTAAAGTGTTATTTAAAAATTTACTCGGATGTCTGTTTTCCAGTAATATAAGAATATGGATCATTAATTTTTTGAGGGTAACATGTTCAGTGGAAGTATAGTAGCCTTGGTAACCCCGATGCGAAATGACAGCGTCGATGTTCATCATCTGCGAGAGCTGGTTGAATTTCACATAGCCAAGGGAACTCATGCCTTGGTTGCGGCTGGTACAACTGGTGAGGCTGGTACTTTATCACATAGTGAAAAACTTCTGGTTATCAAAACAGTCATTGAACAGGCAAAAGAAAGAGTGCCAGTGATTGCAGGTACTGCTATGAATGCGACCAAGGATTGTATTGAACTAACTCAACAAGCCATGGAATATGGGGCGCATGCTGCATTAATTATGACGCCAGCCTATATAAAACCTACTCAAGAGGGGTTGTATCAGCACTACAGTCATATTGCTCAATCTGTGGCTATTCCAATTATTTTATATAATGTTCCAGGTAGAACAGCTTGCGATATGTTGCCTGAAACGGTAGCAAGACTGGCTAAAATCTCGAATATAATAGGAATAAAGGAAGCAACCGGACAGATGACTCGTTTGCAGCAAATTTTGCGCTTGTGTGAAGGGAGTATTGATGTTTACAGTGGCGATGATTTGACAGCTGCCCAATGGTTGTTGGCCGGGGCTAAAGGTGTTATTTCAGTCACGGCAAATGTGGCCGCTAAATTGATGGCAAAAATGTGTGATTTGGCAATGGATGATGATCAAGCAGGATGTTTGCGTGTTCAAGAACAATTAATGCCTTTACATGAACTTATGTTTGTGGAATCGAATCCAATTCCAGTGAAGTGGGCTATGAAAAAAATGGGATTGATTGGAGGGGAATTAAGATTACCTATGACGGAGTTGTCTGAAAAACATCATCAGGCTTTGGAAAAGGTATTGAAGAATTTAGAGTTGATATAACTGAGGATTTTGTTGTGAAAAAATTGAGTTTTATAGTCTTGGCAGCACTGGCACTAACAGCATGTAATTCTCGCTATGCCAGTAATGGAGAGAATTTATATTTACAGAGCCGTAATGGTGAAGCTTTGGTAGTACCGCCTCCATTGACTAGTGCCAATATTAGTAATTTTTATGATTTACCTCAACAAACTCAGGATGCGCGGGTCAGCATAGTGCCTCCTGTGGAAGATATCACAACTTCATAAGGATTCATCATGACGCCATCAGAATCAGGAGAGTTGTTAATAATACAGGAGTTGTCTCAGCGTATCGTGGAGGCGCAGCGTCAAATCAGGATTCTTGATAGCATCAAATGGGATGAATCAGTAAAGCAGGAGTTTTTTAAGTTCAAGGGAAAAAAACTCCCTTCTATTGATAAGGCTTATTATGACGGTAAGCCACTGCCATTTAAAGTAAAAGACAAGCAGGAAGAATTCCGTATCATTTTGCGTGATGCCCAGAATCAGCTAGGGCAATATTCCACCGTAACTCGCTTAATCAGGCGTCAATGCGAGGAGTATAGTCGCGCGGCCCAGATGTTATCTTTGCGGGGTACTCCTTCGTTTAGTGAAATGGCTATGGAATTGTATGGTAGCCCGGACGATGTGTTTTATGTGGGTGGACCGCGTATGTGTGAAATGGGTTCCCTGCTATTTGATGTATTAAAGAGTCTCCAGGTCCAATTGCAGTCCCAAGCTGATATCAAGCGCTACACTCCGATACAGGCTCAGGAAATTTTACAGGAGCGATTAGGAAAGTTTTTTGACAAGCATCCTGGCCGAGTGAGTGTTATGGTCAGCGATGATATGATTGCTGACGCTTCTGCTGGAGCTGACAGCATCAAATTAAGCCAGAACGCTATGTTTAGCGATAGAGATTTACGCTATTTGGAAGTTCATGAGGGCTGGGTTCATGTGGGAACGACTCTCAATGGAGCCTTGCAACCGAATTGCTTTTTCCTGTCTAAAGGTTCTCCTTCCAGCAGCGTGATTCAGGAGGGCTTGGCAGTCATTACTGAAGTCGTGACATTTTCTTCTTATCCAGGTCGGATGTTGAAAATTACAAACCGGGTGATTGCCCTGGATAAGGTGACTCAAGGAGCGGATTTTATTGATATTTATCGCTATTTCCTGGAATGCGGATTATCAGAGGAAGACAGCTATAATCAATCAGTACGTATCTTTAGAGGCAGCACACCAACAGGTGGCCCATTTACCAAGGATTTATCCTATGCCAAGGGATTTGTGTTAATTTACAATTACATACGCTTTGCTATAGGCCAAAAAAGAGTCGACACAATCCCACTATTATTTGCCGGCAAGCTGGTTTTGGATGATTTACCTTTGTTAGGGGAGTTAAAAGAGCGCGAGATTTTAACGGATCCAGTGTATCTTCCACCTCCTTTCCAGGATTTGGCTGCTTTAAGTGCATGGATGAGTTTCTCTCTGTATTTGAACCAGTTTGACTTAAATGAAATTCAAAAAAACTTTCGATTTTTGTTGGTTTAAACATTAATGCGTTTGCATTTGACCAAGAGTAAACGGATAATCGTGCCTGCAGCGGGCATAGGCTCCGCCTATTTTGGTCGGGTTTGGGTAATAGGCATAATGAGTGGCATTGTAGTTACAGCAAGGTACTGAGCTGATAAAACATCCCCGTTTGGCATTCCATACAAGGCCTGTTTCAGTCAGATCCAACGTTCGCCCATCAAAACAGACATACCTGGGTTGAGAAGCCTGACCGCCAACAATACAACCTTGGGCATACGTTAGGTTTGTTAGAATTAATCCACAAAGAATTATTTTTATTCTCATTCTATTCACCTTATTCTTGCTATACTTCTATTTATAAAGCTGGCTTAAGTTTCCATCTATTAAAACACTGTGGTATTAATATCGGCAAAATTTAAGGATAACTTAAGTTTTTTGGCTTAAAATGAACACATAATGATTCTCGAGGAGTACATCCGTATGGCCAAAAATAAAGAATTTTTTGATGCACTGAAAAAGATTGCAGAATCAGCAAAAAGTGATGAAACTCTTCGGAATGATACTATAAATGTTTTAGATGATATATTGAAAACAGATCCATCTGATCCTGAGGCTTTTAGAGAAATAATAGTGGATAACCAGGATTTTTGGGATGAGCATGATCCCGGTTTAATGGAGTTTAATGAAGGATTAATTTTTGGACCCAGTACAGAAGAATATTTAAAATCAGACGATTTCCTGGATTCGAATGACACTACAAACAGTTTTCAAAAGCTACATCAATTTGCTGCTGAGCAACGAATCAAATTTGATTTGGTGAAATCTGATGTAGATACTTTAGTTGCCATTTTGAAAAATAATCCTGATGAATGTAGGGCGTATATTGCATCCAAAAAACCTGCTTTGGGTAATTTTAGTGAAGAAAATGTTCACGGTTGGAAAAAGGATGAATATACTTCAACGAATCCTCCGGTGACAATTAATAAATCCACTGATGTTTTGCCTGATGAGGCGATTAATAGAATTAAAAAAGAAGCTGGAGAATTGTTATTAATTAAATTAATTAACGGTTCTGAAAATACTCAATTATTAAAAGATTTGCGTGATGCCAGGACTAAACCCGAGGCTGAGCGTGCTGCGAATGCCCTTGGTTTTCCTGTTGAAGGAAATGGGATATTGTTTTTGAGCAGCGATGTAATAGATGCTCTGGAAGAAAGAGTTGAAAAGTTAGAACAGGAAGCTGCCAAGAGAGGATTTGATGGTTATGTCCAATCATTATCTCATGATGCACTTTTAACCAAAAAAAGCGGGTTAGAAAGCACAACATTTTCAAACTTTAGAGACAGTTTGGATGAACCTTACAAGACGTATTTACCGGAATCGGAATGGGAGAGAGCCAAAGGGGTATTGGGAACTCGCTATCTTCAAGCGGTTTTATCATCAGGAACTCAAAATCTGAAGGATGCTCTCAACGCCAAAGAAGCCGGTGCACTAATCGCTGAATTAAAAAAACCTGCCCTTTTGGGACCCCATGACTACATTGATAAAGCGGTGACAGAAGAAAATTTAGGTTCGCTCAAAAAAAGCATGATGCAGAGCTTTATCAAAAATCTCAAGGATGAAACGAATTTAAAGGCACTGGATGCTTTAAAGGCATTGGATGGGGCTAAAAATCTGGATAAATTTAAAGAGGTACTGGGTAAGTTAGGTATTACTCCAGCAGACTGGGTAAAAGACAGCGACTTGAAGGATATGAAACAATGGGCGAGAGCGCGCCAGTTTGAACTTGAAATAAACAGGATCTCTTCTTTAGGTAGTGGGGCTCATTCGAAATTAATGAGCGCATTGACCCAGCTTCCAGTTGAAAAACAAAGAGAAATTCTGGCCAAGCCCCAGCAGTTACGCCATTTAATGAATGCTTATGAGCCTCATGTAGCAGAGCATTATCTCGGAAAAAATGCACCTGGGCTAACCGAGCTCTTGACAGAAAATAAAAGGCTGGAGGGATTTAGAGCCATTCACAATGCCGAGGTAGCCAGAGTTTTGGCTAATTTTAAACCTGAAATCACTTTAAATGACAAGCAAGTAGCTGCTATTAATCGGGCATTAAACACCGCCAATTCTAATCCCAATACCTATACTCAGGTCGCTGACTATAAGATCTTGATTGATGCGATTAAAACTCAATCTGGTTCTGTAAATGAGAAAGATTTTTATAATGCTTTTAATCTAAATGATAATGGCGGTGCTTTTACCAGTTCAACTCCTCGAAAAGATGGGATGGCTAAACAGCAAGAACATAATAAGAATTTGTACATTGAATACAATAACCCTGACAACTCAGGAAATAAAAAACTATTAGGTGTCTTATTAAGTTTGGATAAACTTGTAATTTTTGGAATAGAAGGAAAGCCATCAACACCTACAAGCTCACCTATAACAAATTATTTTTTGGAACGTCTAAAGGCCAGTAAAACCGTTGAAGAATACACCGATTTATTATTTGGCGAAAATCCGACTGATTCGGGACTTAAAAAACTTAAACAAGATTGTTTAAGGGAACTAACCCCTACTTTATTTAACGAGATAAAAAATGATCTCAGGAAGCAGGAGCTGTTAGATACCAATCCTGCTAATGTGATGACAGCAATCAAAGTTCTGAGTACTGAATTAGAGTCTATTAAAGGAATCACAGAACCAATAAGAACAAACACAGATAAATTAAAATTTATCAATGATATTGATCCGGTTCATTTATACAACCCAACCTTTCAGGGTACCGCCAGAGTGAAAGCGGCTCAAATGAAAGAAAGATACGAAGGTTTGTCCAGGGATTGTGGATTGGTTGTTGATCAATTAAGGCGTCAGGTGGTCGCTCTCGAAGGCCATTTGAAAAGTCTGCCCAAAGACAATGAATTTAAGGCCGCTGGTTTGACCCTGGAGCAAAAAGCGGAAATCAAAAAGTTGCGTACTGATTTGGAAGCGGAATTGAGTGCGGTGCGCGAGGATTTGGATTTTTATAAAAAAATACAGGGAAAGTTAGAGACTATTGTAAAAGAAGTGGATGTCGCAGCCAAAGGGAAGATGCATTACTACTATCAGTCTGAGGGTATCAAACGCCATCCTCCTGTTTCGCGCGATCAGATACCTCCATTACCCAATGTGCCCAATCCTTCCTTGAGATCATCTGGTACAACAGCCATCACTGGCTCTACTGGAAAGATACAAGAATTTCTTGTTGGTGAAAAAATACCGGAAGGACAGATCGTTGTTGTTGATGTGTCTCATAAAACGGCACCAAAATCCGGAGCTCCTGTTGAAACGATAGGACGGTATACTCAGGATAACAACGTTCCCGATCAAGTAACGAGTAAAAAAGGACAAATAAGCAAGGTTCCCGGAAGTAAATTTGAGATTTTACAATTTCCGACTCAAGTTCCGCCTCCAACCAGTCGAAGTGGTGATCCTCTGGTAGAAGCTAAAGTCAATTTTTCTATGGCGATGGCAGCTGATATTTTAGCGAGTCTGGATAGTCCTCCGACCAAGGATAAACCGATAAGATTACGTGGATCTAATCCTGAAGAGCTGGAATATTTGTACACTGCCCTGGTGATACTTGGTGAAAAAAATCCAAAATTCAAGTTTAGCCGTGACGCGATTGAGGTAAATTCTGCGGTATTCCATCCAGATAATGTAAAGGGACGGTTGTGGGGATTTAGTAGCAATTCATTATATAGTCAAGTATTTACTAACACAGGATTGACCGAGACCCAGAACATAATACAGTCTAAAATAAAACATATGCAACAAATGACTGATGAGAAATTTGGTCCTCAGAAAGAAAGAGAAAAAGTGGACTCCAAAGTACAAGAGATCACTGATAAACAAAGCAAGATGAAGAAGGAACTGAATCCGGTACATAAAACAACTGAAAGAACCATTGAACAGGAAGGACCGGCGCCTGAAACGCCAAGTACAGGAATGCGTAAGTAAATAATAATGACTCTGGTTCTCATTTTTGGTAGAACGACGTTATTTTGCCAAATGACAGGGCTAAGAAATAAATGACAATAAGGAGTGCTCAATTGAACTCTAATAAGGAATTGGCTATTGGCGTATTTGATTCAGGCATGGGGGGGCTTACGGTTTTAAGGGCTCTGCGCGATAAGTTACCTCATGAGTCTTTTGTTTATTTGGGAGATACGGCCCGATTGCCTTATGGTACGAAAAGCCCTGACACAGTCAAACAATATGCCATGCAAATGGCAAAAATTCTGGTTGAGCGTCGCATAAAAGCTTTAGTCATTGCTTGTAATACCGCAACGACGGCTGCCTTGCCTCATTTACAGAGCATGTTAACGGACATTCCAGTTCTGGGTGTGGTGGCACCTGGTGCAGCCGCTGCTGTATCTGCTACAAAAAATCATCGTATTGCTGTTCTGGCTACAGAAACAACCATTGCTTCCAGAGCCTATCATGATTTGATCATTAAGAATTTGCCTGAGGCGGTTGTCAGCAGTCGGGCTTGTAGTGTTTTGGTCGCCTTGGCAGAAGAAGGCATGGTGACTAATTCCGTTGCTCGTGAGGCATTGAAACATTATCTCGACGATTTTTCCGATGAAGATGCAGTGTTGTTGGGATGCACTCATTTTCCAGTATTTAAACCATTGTTATCCAGCTTATTACCTGAAGGTGTAGCAATTGTCGATTCTGCTCAGGCGACTGCACTTTCTCTTTATGAATTATTGCAAAATCAAAATCTACACAATGACAATTTGGTTGTGCCCCCTAAAATCAACTATTTGGTAACAGATTCTATTAATAGGTTCCAGAAGGTAGGTGAGATATTTTTAGGCGAGCAATTGAGTTTGAGTGATATTGAATTAATTGATGCTATGAGTTAAGGTTATTCTTCCTTAGCGGGACGACTCATCAAGTTGTTAACGGCCTGTTGGGCATGAACCATACCATGTAAAAGCGCATTAATTTGCTCACAAATTGGCATTTCCACCTGATTTTTATCAGCTATAGCGCAAACTTGCGCGGCATTGTGTTTCCCTTCAACTACTTGGCCAATCTGTTGTTCAGCTTCAGTAATAGGCACTTCACGACCCAAGAGTAATCCAAAGCGGCGATTGCGTGATTGATCATCGGTGCAAGTCAATACCAGGTCTCCTACGCCAGCCAAGCCTAGAAAAGTGTCTTGACGTGCCCCCATGCTTAATCCCAAACGAGTCATTTCAGCAAGTCCACGGGTGATAAGCGCTGCTTTGGCATTGGCGCCATACCCTAGGCCATCGCTGATTCCACAGGCTATTGCCAAGATATTTTTAACAGCGCCACACAATTGCACACCTATTAAATCGTCACTTAAATAGACCCGAATGTTGTCGTGATGAAATAATTCATGCATTTGTTTTTGATAGCTCATATTGTTGCTGGCCAAAGTGAGTGCTGTAGGCAGGAAACGGGCTACTTCTTTGGCAAAGGAAGGGCCTGAAATAACTGCTATGGGAAAATCAATCCCAAATCGACTCGCAACCAGTTGACTTAATAATTGATGACTTCCTGGATCAACACCCTTCGTAAGCCACGCTAACCCTTTGTTTGGTTTAGGGATTTTACTGATTAATTCCGCAAAGGCATGAGATGGAACCGCTATGATGACGTAATCTGCCATTTGAACACATTGAATTAAATCATCAGACAGGATTAAATTCTCCGGAAAAGGTATATCAGGAAGATAAGCTGGATTTGAATGCTGTTTAGCCATGCGGGCAACGTGCTGTGGATTATGGCTCCACAACAGCGTTTTATGCCCTATTTTAGCTAAATGAATTGCGACAGCAGTGCCCCAGGAGCCGGCACCTAACATGGCAATGGTTTTTTTATTCATCTTAGTGAGAAACGGTCTCGTCTTTAGCCCCGGCTGCTTTTTGTTTTTCTTCCAGCTGCTGCATATACAAAGCATCAAAATTAATCGGTGCAAGTACTAATTGGGGGAAGCTGCCACGAATGACTTGAGAAGTAATGGCTTCTCGTGCATAGGGGAACAGGATGCTGGGGCAGAAACTATGAAGCAAGTGATCCAACTGACTTGCTGCGGCACCCTGGATAGTAAAGATGCCTGCTTGTTTTACTTCAACCAAAAACGCAGTGGTTTTTTGATTCATCACAGTGGTTGTAACAGTTAAAACCACTTCATAAACGTTTTTATCCAGTTGAGTCGTTGTTGTATTGAGATCCAGTTTGAGTTCTGGTTCCCATTGTTGTTGAAAAACAGCCGGAGTATTTGGTGTTTCATAGGATAAATCTTTGATATAGATTCGTTGAATCATGAATTGAGCTTCATCATTTTGCTGATTAGTATTCAGTTGTTCAGTCATGTTTTATTCCTATTTTTTTAAAAGTTCATTTAATGTTCCCTGGGCTTCCAGGGCATATAAATCATCGCAGCCACCTATTGCCTGGCCATTAATGAATATTTGAGGCACTGTACGTCGACCACTTTTTTGTATCATTTCTTCACGTAATTCAGGCTGTAAATCGACGCGGATTTCGCTGTAGATAACTTTCTTTTTATCTAACAATTCTTTCGCTTTGATACAATAAGGACAATAAGCCGTAGTGTAGAGTATGACTTCATTCATCTGTTCATTTACCCTTGACTAAAGGAAGATCAGCGTTTTGCCAAGCTTGAATTCCTCCACTCAGCACTAGGGGTTGGTAGCCTTGATTGCGGATTTTCATTGCAAGGGTTGGAGATTGTAAGCCTCGGGCACAGACCAGAATAATGGGTTTATCTTTGTACTTGCTCATTTTTTGTTGATCAAAATCATCGGGGTTTACGTTCATTGAATTAATGATATGGCCATTTTTGAATGATTCCTTGTCGCGTATGTCGATTACGATGGCATTTTCATTGTTCATTAAATCCACTAAGGATTGCGGTGAAACCTCCTTGGCTTTCTTTCTTTGAGAGAGTATTTCATTAATGAAAATTAAAAATATAACCACAACAAAGGCAAGCCAGAGTTGCCAATGATTCATGATGAACTGACCTAATTTTTCCATAGCTGTACTCAAGATATTTTTTAATTTGACGAATTATCCTAAGATTACTGCTTTAACGCAAGTAAAGTGTTACTAGTAATTGCCTTATTCATCCTTTTCTCTATTTCTTTTTAATAAGACGTACACAGCTCCCAAGCCTCCATCCTTTGGAAGAGCACTATGGAATGCCAGGACTTGACTAAATTGCGGCAGCCAGCGATTGATTAGATTTTTTATTACCGGAGGAGCGCCTTGATGGCCTCCTTTGCCATGAATAATGAGTAAGCAGCGTTTATTATTGAGAGATTGAGTCTGGATAAAATCATAAAGAGCTTGACGAGCTGTTTCAGTTTTTAATCCGTGTAAATCTAGTTTCGCTTCCCACGGAATTTGTCCATTTTTTAGCGCTCGGAATCGCTGATTGGGTATACTGGAATTTGAAAAAGACAAAACAGTATCAGACTCCACAGCGTCACGAATGAAATCGGATAAAAAATATTCTTCTTTGGGTACGGAGTGACTCTTGGAAGTTGTGGTTTTTTTTTCATGGGTGTGCAAAGTCGAGGTTTTCTCTCGCTTTGTTTTTTCGTTTAATGGTTTTACAGAACGCATATGATGACGAAACAGGGCTTTATCCTCATCAGTCAGGAAATCATCAGTCATTTTTTAACAGGAATCAAAAGAGTATATTTAATTATAACTTAATTTGGAGTAATTCTTTAGGTGAGAATCGAGCTATGCAAAGGCACTCTTTTGATCACATCCCTTGAATTAAAGAATGCACGACATATGTTTTAATTTAGTGTACAATTTGTACTTTTTCTATGGTTATGGTTGATAAGCTCGTGAGCAGTTATTTTATCAAGGAAACAGAAGAACTCGTTACTATTCTGGATTTTTTACGATTTAGTTTGTCCTGTGCTGAAAACGCACAATTATTTTATGGTCACGGTACGGATAATGCATGGGATGACATGAGATCCCTGATTTTGAGAAGTTTGTCTTTACCCTACGATGTTGATCCTTTTTTGTTAAATGCACGTTTAACAACCAGTGAACGTAAACATCTTTGTAATCAACTGGATAAACGAATTAATCAACGGGTCCCCGTACCTTATTTAATCAAGGAGGCCTATTTTTGCGATTTGCCTTTTTATGTTGACGAACGAGTGCTTATTCCCAGGTCACCAATAGGAGAGTTAATCAGTAATCAATTTTCCCCCTGGATAGAAGCAGAACAAGTACATCATGTTTTGGATTTGTGTACCGGGAGTGGTTGTATAGCGATTGCCTGTTGTTATGCATTCCCTGAGGCTCAGGTTGATGCCGTGGATATTTCTAATGAAGCGTTGGCTGTAGCTACCATGAATTGTGAACGACATGATGTAGGCGATCAATTGACACTGATTGAATCGGATTGTTTTACAGCACTGTCAGGGAAACAATACGATTTGATCGTGAGCAATCCTCCTTACGTGGGTAAGGAAGAGATGCAGACCCTGCCGGATGAATATCGCCATGAACCGGTTTTGGCATTGGAAACAGGAAATAATGGTTTAGCTATTATTGAAAAAATTTTAAAGAATGCCCATGCTTATTTAAGTGAACATGGAGTTTTGGTCGTGGAAGTAGGTAATAGTGAACAAGCTTTATGCGAAGCCTATCCTTTGGTTCCTTTTACCTGGCTGGAAATGAGTAACGGCGGGCAAGGGGTGTTTTTATTAACAAAACAGCAATTAGAAGAATTTTTTTAATAAGCGAGTAAGGCATGTCAGGGAATACCTTTGGAACGTTATTTACTGTAACAACCTTTGGTGAAAGCCATGGTCCCGCTATCGGATGTGTAGTCGATGGTTGTCCTCCCGGAATGCTTTTAAATGAAGCAGATATCCAACCTTTTCTAGACAAACGCAAACCGGGCCAGTCCAAATACACCACCCAGAGGCGAGAGGACGATAAGGTACAAATTCTATCTGGTGTATTTGAGGAGAAAACAACAGGAGCTCCCATTGCATTAGTGATACAGAATACTGATCAGCGTTCCCGTGATTATGAAGACATTAAAAACTTGTTCCGACCAGGGCATGCTGATTTTACCTACCATCATAAATATGGGCACAGAGATTATAGGGGAGGAGGGCGATCTTCCGCTCGTGAGACAGCCGCACGAGTTGCTGCCGGTGCCATTGCCAGATTGTATCTAAAGCGTTATTTAAACCTGGATATTGTTGGCTATTTGCAACAAATGGGCGATTTGAAGTTGCAGTTTGAAAATGAAAATGAAATCGATAAAAATCCTTTTTTTTGCCCTAATAATAAGCAAGTTCACGAGCTGGCTGATTATATAGATCGCTTGAGACGCCAGGGCGATTCCGTTGGTGCCCGAGTGAAGATACTGGCACGGGGAGTGCCAATAGGGTTGGGAGATCCGGTATTTGATAAACTGGATGCGACTCTCGCTTATGCCATGATGTCGATTAATGCTGTTAAAGGTGTTGAAATAGGAGCTGGTTTTAATGCAGTGGAGCAGCTGGGAAGTAGCCATAGGGATCAAATGACTTCGAAGGGATTTTTGAGTAATCACGCAGGTGGCATTTTAGGAGGCATAGCGACTGGACAACCCATCGAAGTGAGTATCGCTCTAAAACCCACTTCAAGCATTACGACTCCAGGACAGACGCTTAATACTGAAGGTGAAGAGGTCACTGTAGTAACCAAGGGACGGCACGATCCTTGTGTGGGAATAAGAGCTGTACCAATTGCAGAGGCAATGATGGCTTTGGTGTTAATGGATCATTATTTACGACATAAAGCACAGTGTAAATAATAAATTAGAATGTTTAAAAATTTATCCGTGTCGTAGTCAGTACTTTGCTTCGTAAATAGGGGATATACTTGACTAACGCATTGTTAACTGATGGTAAGATGAGGTCATAATGAGCAGACATTTGAATGTAGCTATTGTAGGGGCAACAGGCGCTGTTGGAGAAACCTTTTTAACCGTTTTGGAAGAAAGAAATTTTCCAATTGAATCCCTTTATCCATTAGCGAGTTCTCGCTCAGTAGGCAAGACAGTGACTTTTCGAGATCAGGAATTGGATGTTTTGGATTTGGCAGAATTTGATTTTAGCCAAGTGGATCTCGCTTTATTCTCTGCTGGTGGCGCTGTTTCAAAAGAGTATGCGCCAAAAGCTGTGGCTGCAGGGTGTGTGGTGGTTGATAATACCTCCTGTTTTCGTTATGAAGATGATATTCCTCTTGTTGTCCCTGAAGTTAATCCTCATCGAATCGCTGATTATACTAAAAGAGGTATTATTGCTAACCCTAATTGCTCCACTATTCAGATGGTAGTTGCTCTAAAGCCAATCTATGATGCTGTTGGTATCAGTCGTATCAATGTAGCGACTTACCAGTCTGTTTCCGGGACTGGCAAAAAAGCTATCAGCGAGCTGGTTGCTCAGGTAGGCGATCTTTTAAATGGCAGGCCAGCCAATGTTCAAGTTTATCCTCAGCAAATTGCTTTTAATGCGCTTCCTCATATTGATCAATTTGAAGACAATGGGTATACCCGAGAAGAGATGAAGATGGTCTGGGAAACTCGCAAGATTATGGAAGATGACAGCATTATGGTTAACCCTACAGCCGTCAGAGTTCCTGTTATTTATGGGCATTCTGAAGCGGTTCATCTGGAGTTAAAAAAGCCTTTGACGGCTGACGATGCCCGCGCGCTTTTAGCAAAAGCACCTGGCGTTACCGTAGTGGATAATCTTTCTAAAGCAAGTTATCCCACAGCAATTAAGAATGCAGTCGGGCATGATGATGTTTTTGTAGGGCGCATAAGACAGGATATTTCTCATCCTTGTGGACTAAATTTGTGGATAGTCGCAGATAACATCCGAAAAGGTGCGGCAACTAACGCGGTACAGATTGCTGAAATACTGCAAAGAGAGTTTCTGTGAAGCCTCCGTTGACATAATAACAGAGATTCAGCAGCTTGATAGCAAACCTGTATGTCCTCCATATGATCATGCAGGTTATGTTAGAAAAAATGCCATACTTTTTATATCCTAAGTTATACTTCTATTATGACTGTTAAATTTTGAAAAAGATGGCCAAAGAATATTATTTATCCGATGAGATCGAAGAGATAGTACTCGCGAGTACTGTATTGTCTTACTCTCGGTCCGATTTATCATCAAAACGCTTCAATGATTTAAAAAATGGGAAAATTCCTTGGGAAGCGGAACTGGATTTAAACGGTTTAAACGTTGAATCTGCGCGTAAGAGCTTATATCAATTTATCCAAACTCAAATAAAAAGTAATAAACAATGCATTCTTATTATTCATGGCGCGGATAATTCTCAGGACAAACCGCCTTTAATGAAAAATCTGGTTAATCGGTGGTTGCCTCAGATCAATGACGTATTGGCATTTCATAGTGCCAAGCCCAAGGATGGTGGTTCTGCGGCTGTTTATGTCTTGCTGGGCTCAGTATTTCATGTCGAGTTACCCACACGTTTACCTTCCAATCGAAGTGAAAGTACTTTTTTAGTGGCTGAAACAAAAGCAATGGAAAGGCGCAGACGTTTGGCTGAGCAGCAGGGAGAGAGGAGATTTGCTTCTGTTAAAGCACGTGAACATCCTGAAGAAGAAATCAAGGTTGCTCCAGAGGGGGAGTTGCAAAACAGTATATTGCAACATCCCGAATTGAACAGCCAGCGTTTCGATGGAATAGATCCTAATTTAAACCCTGAACCGCCGCTCAATACTGAAGCCCGGAGGGAATTTGATAATGAGAGAAGAGAACAGGATAAAGAAAAACAATTACGTTTAGGCAATATGCCAAAATTTACTACAGCACCTACCCCCCGGGGGCCCTAAATGAGTATTGCAAACGATATTATCAGTCATAGAATGCCTGATTTTGATGCTTATCTGCGCGCAGGGGAGTCTTTGGATGATATCGATGAATATGGTTTTACTCCCCTCATAGAGTGTGCCATTACACGACAAATTAAAATAGCGGAGCAGTTAATCGCTCGAAAAGTTGATATTAACAAGTCAGATGTCACAGGACGTACTCCTTTACATTGGGCAGTGGACAATAATGATTTGGATATGACCAAACTTTTGTTAACCTATGGCGCTGATCCTAATGCTTACACTCGCAATGGTCTTTGTGTTTTGGTTTACCCGGTTTTGCGTGGCCAAGATGCAATAAAGCAGTTGTTGTATCATCATGGTGCGAAACTTGATTTTGCTCTTGATTTTATTAATGCCAAATTGATTGGCCATCGATTTGAATTGCAAGGTGATGTGGATATTGTCAATGCGCAAGGTGAATTCATCGAACTTGATTATGAAGGGTTTATTTTGGAATTCACAGTTGCTGTTGTAAAAGACTCATTGCGGAGATTCATCAGTAGTTATTCAACCCGACATTTAAGGGATTATTTTCCTTATATTCATAATATTATGGATGCTTTTACTGACGCGGCAGAGTTATTGCAATATCAACATCATCCCAGACTTGGCGAACAGCATTTCAACCGTATCGCTGCTTTGTTAAAAACCCCCATGCTGATTCTTCCTGCAGCAAGTCGTGGTCATGCCTTATGTTTTGTCCGTTATCACCAGTGGTGGGCAAAAATTGACAGGGGTGAAAACAGTTTGAAAGAAGGAAGCGTTAACATTTACCGAATAACCAGGCCAGAGGCACTGACCGTCAATTTTATTCATGACTTTTTATATAAAAAACAAAACAGACGATATTATCATCAAGTGATCAATCAGCAATTGGGATTGCTTCCTTTTGCTCAAATGCCAATTAGTTCTCAAATCAGCGGAAATTGTTCCTGGGCTAATGTACAGGCGGTTGTCCCAGTCGCGTATGCTATGCAAGAGCTAACCAGTTTAGAAAATTTTAATCCTGACATAGCTTTATCACTTTATGAAGAATGGGTCGAGTGGGATAAAGACAGGGCCCTTGATGAATGCATACAACGCTTTTATTTAGCTAGTCCAGAACGCAAGGCAAGTATTGCTGCAATATTGGGAGGTATTTTGTTTCAGGCTTGTGATCATGGTAAGAAGCATCATCTGGAAAGAGCAGAGAAAATTCTTAATATTTTGATATTAGATGAATATTATTATGTTTTGAGCAGTTATCTGGAAGAGTACTGTATTAAACGCTTAACCCGTAAAGGAAATAATTTATTGAAAATTCTGGACGATTGTGGAATTAATCCTAATATTGGTGTTAATCCTGTTGCAACGGGTCTATAAACAGAAATTTTCCGTTAATAATCTAATGGTTGTTGATTTGATGAGCCCCGCTTCTAAGCTGCAAGGCAATCAATTTCCCTTAATCACTTATCTATTTGACAAGGGATTATTAACTAACTGATATTAATTACAACCCGAATAGCCTGAAGTTTTAAAGTAGAGCTATTAATGAAATAATTACTCTCTGAAATTTTCTTTTTAAAAAACTCAATTTCTTCATGCCGAATGGCGGGATTAATTTTTTGCAGGGATTCCAGTCGATTAATTTCTTGAGAAGTCGTTAGCTCCATCATTGATTTTGCTTCTTCAACAAGTAATTTCATCTGAACTTCTGCGATTGTGTTGGTTTGTTGCAGAATAGATTCAATCTCTTCACGAACTTGTTTAATAACAGGGTAACCCAGATGACGTTTAAGTGGTTGACATAGATTATTAAGCTGTTCATAACTTAAAATGTTTGATAAGTTTTTACCAGTCGTATCCATCAAAATTCGAATTGGCAATGAAGAAATAAATCGGTCAAGTTGTAAATATTTAGGGGCTGAGGAATTTATGGTATAAAAAGTTTCCAGGAAAAGAGTCCCAGGTTTTATGCTTTTGATTGAAATGGTGGTCATGGTGGTGTTGCCAAGCTCTGACTCTAGAATCATTTCCATCGTGTCATAAACCATCGGGTGTTCCCAACTTAAAAACTCCATGTCTTCACGAACAAGGGCTTTAGAGCGAGAATAAGTGACTGTCATACCGTCTTCTTTTAGCCCCGGAAAGTGAGCAGTTTTCATGTGGTTACCAGGACGTAATATCTCGGCGTTCTCAGAATGATATTCCTGATCAATTCCATATTCCTGATACACTTGCGACATGTAATTTTCAAGTTCAAGACAATTTTCTTCTGCTTCTATCGCTTCAATTAGTTCTTTCCCTATAGCGTAGTTACAAGAATTTATCTCTAATAATCTATCTCTTCCCGCATTAAGGGCTTCTTTGATATGGTAAGTATGTAATTGGGTATCTGCAATAAGCTTCTCTAATGTGTGCTCGCTCGACTCCTGCATGGGATTGGACAAAATAGATGTTAGTCGATTTTCAAAAGTTTCAAAAATCGAAAAGCCAACGGAGCAGCTTTGTTGAAGAATATTGATTCCCTCGTGATACCAGCGAAACAGTTTTTCTTGTGCTGTACCTTCTAAATAGGGGACATGAATTTCAATAGGGTGATTTTGACCAATGCGATCCAATCGTCCGATTCTCTGTTCCAACAGATCAGGGTTTAATGGCAAATCAAACAAAACCAAATGATGAGAAAATTGGAAATTTCTTCCCTCGCTTCCTATCTCGGAACAAACAAGAACTTGCGCACCATTTTCATGTTCTGCAAAATAAGCAGCCGCCCTGTCTCGCTCGATAATGGTAAGTCCTTCATGAAAAACAGTACTGCGAATGCTCGTTTTTAATTTTAAATATTGTTCCAGACTGATGGACGTTTTTGCTTTTGCGCAGATTACCAGAATTTTTTCCGGGCGTAATTCATTAATTTTATTAACAAGCCATTTCACTCGGGGGTCATGCTCTATCCAGGAGTCATTATTAATCAAAGTTTCCGGGTAAAGGTGGATTAAGTTGGATTCCCTAATTATCTCGGAATAAAGGGTTGGGCAGGTTAATCCTACTGGGCGCACTATTCTTTCAGGAAATCCTTTGATGGCGGCTCGCGTATTGCGGAAAAGTACTCGTCCTGTACCGAATCTGTCAAGTAACTCTTTGATGGCAGCATTAATGCCAGTAGGAGCCTCTTTACCCAAGAGTTGTTTTAAATGAGAGTGGAGTTGAGAGTTTAACTCATCTACTCCATTTTTTTCCTTATAGTCAATGAGATCTTGAACTATCTTATTAATTTTATGGTATTGTTTTTCTTCATTTACAAAGGCTGAAAAATCATAAAAACGCGCCGGATCAAGAAGGCGAAGACGAGCGAAATGGCTCTTTATTCCAACTTGTTCAGGAGTGGCAGTAAGAAGAAGCAGGCCTGTGCTTCGAGCGGATAATTCTTCAATGAAGGTATATTGAGGACTTTGTGAGTTTTCTGACCAATAGAGATGATGAGCCTCATCTACTACCAGAAGATCCCATTGTACAGCCAATGCCTGCTGACGTGCTGTTTCATTTTCCATAAGGAAATCCAGGCTAGTTAATATCAGTTGTTCGCCTTCAAACAGATTGCCATCCTCTGATGCTAATTCAGCTGGATTGTTGTTATCTTCTGACTCATCATGCGTGGTTGCTACGACATCGTATTGATTTTGACCAATGATAGAGAAATGCAGATTGAACCGCCTTAACATTTCAACAAACCACTGGTGAAGCAATGAATTTGGAACAATGATCAGCACGCGTGAAGCACGGCCGGTATGCAGTTGATAATGTAAAATCATTCCCGCTTCAATGGTTTTCCCCAAACCAACCTCATCAGCAAGCATCACTCTGGGTGCAAATCTTTGAGCTACCTCATAAGCGATATAGATTTGATGAATAAGATGGTTTGTTCGTGAACCTAATAGACCTCTTGCTTTAGATTGTTGTAATCGACCTAAATGCTCTAAGGTTTTAATTCTAAGCTTAAAGGCGTTCAGTTTGTCTAATAATCCGCTGAAGAGTCTTTGTTGCGGGGAATTAAGTTTGATGAAACAGTTAAGTGCCAGTTCACTAACTTGAGTCACATTTCCCAAGTCGTCGTTTCCTGTATACAGTAAAACACCATCTTGTTCCTGGATGGAAGTTATTTTTATTTTTTGCTGATCATTGGTAAGGATTTCTTCACCTGTTTTATAGACTATGCGGCTTAGTGGCGCATTATCTATAGCGTAAATTCTATCCTCTCCAGCTGCCGGGAAACTGATAGAAACTTGTCTGCCATCTACTTCAGTAATAATACCTAAACCCAGTTGTGATTCGGTGTTACTTATCCAGCGTTGACCAATGCAAAATGTCATTTAGAGAAACTTCCTCATTATTAAATAATCAAAAATGAACTGTATCTTTTTATGCGTGATTGTATCAATTTTTGATATAAGTTACAGAAATAATTTTGGCGACAAATAGACTAAGTTATTTTTATTTTGTTTGTTTGAGAAGACAAAATTGAAATTTTAAATAAAAGAAAAAATATTATGCCATCTGATATGGTATGAAGAATATTAATTCATAAAGAACATTAAAAAATCAAAAGATGATAATGTTTCATTTTGACTTAGTATTTGAATTTTCAGAACTTTTTTTTGGTTGGTTTATTAAAATAAAATTTAATTGTAAAAAATGCAAGAATTACTTGTCTTATTGATAATTTATGATTAAAAATGGACATCTAAGGAAGATTTTTAATCGTAAGGAGTAAATATGGCTACTAATGAAACAGAGCTTCAAGTATTGATCCAACATGATAGCAAATCAACAATCACTACTTCTAGCTTGGACAGTACTGAAAAAGATCCTAAGGCAAGTACTGACACTCCTGAAGTTGAAAACGGTAGTCTCGCCCAAATCATTGATACCCAAAAACAACTTAGCCAGGTTAAAGAAAGCCTGGAATCAATAGTAGACAGTATAGCTGAGAATCCCAGTTTAATTACTCGTGCTGCCTCTGCCTGGGGTGAACTACCTATGTGGCAGAAAGTTACAGGTGGTATTGTTCTGACAGCACCTACTTTGGCAGTAGGATTATTTGCCCACATCGGTGTTTTATTAGTAATAGGGGGAGTAACAGGAATAACCTATACAGCAGGTGCAATTGTTTTGGATGACCACCATACTTGCAATGTGAATATTGCCAAACGATTAAAAGAAGGACTTTTTGGTTTGGCAGATCTGTTACAAATTACGATTGAGGCATTGGATTCAATTCGCAAAAAGTTTGCCGAGGAAATAGAGAAATTTAAGAATGAAAATCTCAGATTAACTGATAACATCGATAGGCTGGGCAATGAAGTGGAATCACTGAGTGCTCAAGTAGAGTTATATATTGAAATTGAGAAAATGCTCCGTAAAGATACAAGTGAAATGGAGAAAACCGTCAAAAAACTTCAAGAATCTACCACAAAACAAACGGATTTATTGGAAAAGAATCAAAAAGAGCTATCAAAAATAAGAAAGGAATACGAAAAAAGCCAATTGCAGCTGGCCGAAAAAATAGCTGAATTACATGAAGTCAGATTGTCCTTAGGTCTGGAAGTTGAAAAGGCTAAAACAGTGGCGAGAACATTGGAGGGAACAGTCCAGACATTGACAGGAACAGTTATTGCTGATGAAGAGCAACGTGTCACATTTCAAAAGAAACTGGATGGGTTCCTTAATGAGAAGCAAGTCAGCTTTGACCAAGTTGCGGAGCGAATTTGTAAGGCAGAAGAAGAACTTAAAACAGTCAAAGAAGAATTAAGAAAAAGCAATGAGCGCTATAGTGAATTATTAAAGCGTCAGGAGCAACAAGTTGAACGCTTGGAAAAATTGGGTTTACCTAAATTAGATAAAGTACATAGATTGGATAAAGTAGTAGACAAAGAAAATGTTAAACCCAGCAATGACCCTGTTCATGCAGGTTTGCTTTCCCATGGAATTTATAGTTCACCCAAAGGTAAAGTTTCCCAACCTAAAGTAGAGGTGGTAGAAGATAATCAGACTATTGCTTTAGTTAATTAAGAGAAGGGCATAAGGAACAAGAACCAGGCTTCTTTTAAAGGTTACAATTTTAAAATCAGTATCCTGACAATAAAATGCACCCTGTTTTATCCGAAAATCCAGAGGTTGCCTGGATTTTGCGGATAAATTTTCATTGAATAATGAATGGGTACATAATTAATATACCCTATTTCTCCTCTTGCTCTTTAGCCAGTATGGCTTCCCTTTTTTTGTTGCCTTCATTTTTTGCAGGGATTGAACGATTGCCTTGTTGGCCACCATGACTTTGCTGATTCGTGTTGGATTTCTTTCGTTGTTGGCTTGTGTTGGCAGTAGCATTGGTATTACCTGAGGAAGAACGTTGCTGACCTCCGCCTGAACGACGTCTACGATTTGGGTTGCTGCCTTGTTGACGTTTGTCTCCTCCTGAGTTTTTGGAAGACGTGTGTTTTCCTTGATTTTGAGCGCGATGATGATGTTTTTTACCGGGTTCTTGAGTTGCGGTATGGGCAGCTGCTGAATGACCGCCAAATAAACTGGTCCATAATCGTTTAATGAAACTGGTATGAGGGTGTTTGATGGCCCTGTGCTCGGCAAATGATTTAACAGCAGGTTCGTCATGGGACGCCGGCTCTTTATCACTGCTGGGAACCTGTACTTCAGGTTGTTGAATCAAAGAGTAACTTGGTTTTTTAGATTTCCCTACATTGTCTTCTTTCAGACGAGTAATCGTATATTGTGGGGGGTGCAAATAAGGATTCGCAATAACAACGACACTGACGCTATGCCTTTTTTCAATATCTCTGATAAAATTGCGTTTTTCATTCATAATGAACGTGGCCATTTCTGGTGGTAATTGCACTTGAATCTCAGCTGTTTTTTCTTTGAGCGCTTCTTCTTCAATAAGGCGGGTAATCGATAAGCCATGAGACTGTATACTACGTACAGTTCCTCTTCCCTCACAACGAGGGCAAACTTCCTGGGCAGTTTCTCCTAATGATAATCGGAGGCGTTGCCGTGACATTTCAAGAAGACCAAAACGTGAAATTCGTCCGACTTGAATTCTGGCTCTATCGGCTTGCAGCGCTTCTTTGAGCCGATTTTCAACTTCTCTTTGATTTTTACTTGAACTCATGTCAATAAAATCAATAACTACCAGGCCACCTAAATCACGCAGGCGAAGCTGACGAGCAATTTCATCAGCTGCTTCAAGGTTGGTATTTAATGCAGTCGCTTCAATATCGGCACCGCCTGTAGCCTTGGCAGAGTTAATATCAATTGATACCAGAGCCTCAGTTCTATCTATGACTAAGGCACCTCCAGAAGGAAGCATGACCTGGCGTTGGTAAGCTGTTTCAATTTGGCTTTCAATTTGATAGAAATTAAAAAGAGGGATACTACTGTTATAGAGTTTTAGATTAGGTAAAAACTCTGGTTTTACGCGTTCAATATATTGTTTTGCTTTGATATAGGAGATTTGATCATCAATAATAATTTCACTGATGGATTTTCGCAAATTGTCGCGTATGGAACGAATAATGACATCGCCCTCTTGATGAATCAGACAAGGAGCCAGTTCTGAATTATAAGCTTCCTTGATGGATTGCCACTGATTGCAAAGCATGTTTAAGTCATCTTGCAGCTCTTCCAGGCTTTTCCCAACACCTGCGGTGCGAATAATAAGCCCCATGTCTTCAGGAAGGGTTAAAGCATTTAATGTTTCACGTAATTCATCTCTTTCTTCACCTTCAATGCGTCTTGATATTCCTCCAGAATGAGGGTTGTTGGGCATTAAAACGAGGTAACAACCTGCCAGAGTAATAAAAGTCGTCAGAGCTGCTCCTTTATTCCCCCTTTCTTCTTTATCCACCTGGATAAGTAATTCTTGGCCTTCACGGATAAGGCTGGTAATTGGAGGTTTCTCATCTCCAAACTCTTCCGGGTTTTTGCTTAAATATTCAGGCGCTATTTCTTTTAGGGGTAAGAAACCTTGACGTTTGGAACCATATTCAACGAAAACAGCATCAAGACTAGGTTCTCTTCTTGTGACAATAGCTTTATAAATATTACCTTTTTTCTTTATTTCTCCTGGGCATTCAATATCCAGATCAAATAATTGATTGTTTTTAATGAGTGCAACACGAATTTCTTCTGTTTGCATTGCATTGATTAGCATTTTTTCCATGTATAACCCCATATTTAGGGCGCATGCATTTACATCGAGATAGTGTAAGGCTCTATAAAGCGTATGATCATTTCTACAGTTTTCTTGCCACCAAGTTAATTTTCCTGGTTCCACATCTTGCATTCATATTAAATGTGCTGAGAGAGGGAGTCAGAAAATTAATGTCCTGGTCTCTATTATTCTGGCGAAACGATAACAGCCTATTTCCTAATTGCTCAATTTTGTTTTTGAAATACAATTTTATTGAGCAGGTAGGGTGAGGAACTTTAAGCTGACCCATGACCTTGTTGACAGACCGTACGCATGTTACCTCAATAGTTAAAGGTGCACACTGTATGATGTACCGTTTACAGATTAAGTGGGTTGGAAAAAAAAGGCCTTTCATCAGGCGTGCAAAAGCCCGGCAATAATTCGTAATTGGTATAAAGCATGTCTGGCATGCGTAGGTATCTGTCGAAATAATTATCAATTTTACTCTGGTATTGGGTCGCTTCCTTATATCTTCGACTTAAATGGAAGCGCATCTTGTTTTTTCTTCCAAGCATCTGCTCATGCTCATCAAGATGAAAAAACAGGGGTAATTCTTTAACTTGTGGTTCAAGTTCTTATTGAATCCAACCTGTTTTATATTCGCTTGAGCAGTTGCTTCTTTAGTTTGATTTGCTATCAAATTAGCTAAATTTATGCTATTCTGTTAATTTTTCATTCTTGATTAATGATGAAAAATTAAGATGAATGCAAGTATTTTAACTAATTAATTACAAATCTTTTATCGATTATGAATCGATTATTAAACTATTTTTCTATTTATACGTTATAATTCGGTCGTAAGGGATTTTCCCGTACGATATCTAATCATATCAAAAAAATCACGCTCAGAAAACAGGTTTATTGACAATGAGTGAAGTAAGTTATAAAGAAATTAGCTCTGAAGAGAATGGGCAGCGTTTGGATAATTATCTGATTCGAATTTTAAAAGGAGTCCCTAAAAGCCATATTTATAGGATTATTCGTGGCGGCGAGGTTCGGATTAATAAAAAAAGAGCACAAGCTAACAGTCGCTTACAAATTGGAGACAGTATAAGAATACCGCCAATTCGAATGACTGATTCTAAAGAAATTTTTGTAAGTGATAATTTGGCAAAACGCTTGAAGGATAGTATCATTTTTGAAGATTCTTCCTTGCTAGTAATTAATAAACCAGCAGGTATTGCAGTACATGGTGGTAGTGGTTTAAGCCTGGGGGTTATTGAAGCTTTAAGAAAGACCAGGCACGATTTATCCTATTTGGAATTGGTACATCGATTGGATAGGGAGACTTCCGGTTGTCTTTTATTAGCTAAAAAACGAAGTACATTACGAGCTATTCAAGCGCTATTGGAAGCCCGCGAAGTGCAAAAAACTTATTGGGCTTTATTAACGCATCATTGGGACGGTAAAAAGAAAATCACAATTACAGCTCCTCTCGAGAAGAACACATTGAAATCAGGGGAAAGAGTTGTTTCCGTTCAGAAAGATGGTAAGGCATCAGAAACAGATTTTAAATTGTTGGAAAATTATCATCAGGCCTGTTGGGTAGAAGCCTCTCCTAAAACAGGACGGACACATCAAATTCGCGTTCATAGCGCTTACTTTGGTCATGTCATTGTTGGTGATGAAAAATATGGTGCTAAGGTGGGTGAGGTGGATGGTGTAGACTATCAACAGAATCGTCTTTATCTGCATGCAAGGTCTATTCAATTCAATCTGAATGGAGTAATGCAGGTATTTCAAGCTGATGTAGACGACGGATTTGGAAATACTTTAAAGCAACTACGTGCAAGGAGCTTATTGAGCTATGAGTAGTGCATATCAATTAGTAATTTTTGATTGGGAAGGCACGATTGCTGATACATTGGGAGTGATTTTACATACTGTTGCTACTGAAGCCAAAATGTTGGGCTTTGGTGATATCGACCCCTATCAAGCAAGAAAATACGTAGACTTGGGCTTGGTTCAAGCAGTAAAAAAGACATTGCCCAATCTAACTGCAGGGCAACAGGAAGATCTGTTACAAGCGGTACAGTCTGCGATGATTTCTCGACCTACAGAAGTGCGTTTAATACCTGGGGTATTAGAATTTATCAAGCAGCTTCATCAAGCAAAGGTTGATTTGGCTATTGCTACAAATAAAGGCCACAATTCTCTAATCCGTGCTCTTCAGGCAACTGGGCTTGATAAAATATTTAAAGTGACACGTTCTGCTGGACAAGTACCGGCAAAACCTTGTCCGCAAATGCTTGAGGAAATTATGGAGGAATTCGGGAGAGATCCTTCATCAACTTTGATGATAGGGGATTCTGCAACGGATATGGAAATGGCAAAAAGAATCAATGTTAATGCTATAGGCATGGATTTTTACCATCAGCAAGAGGAAGAGCTTAAAGCAGCGGGTGCTTTAGCTGTATTTGATGATTATAAGTTATTGTCAGCTTATCTGATGTTGCCAGAAGAATAGAATAGGGGGATGTTTAGCAGTGAGTACATTAACCAGTTTGCCTAATATATTAACCTTGATGCGGATTTCAATCATCCCTATATTCATCATGGTATTTTATTTTCCATTCAAATGGGCTCATCCTACTGCTGCTGTTCTTTTCGCTATTGCAAGCATTACCGATTGGTTGGATGGTTATTTTGCGCGTAAACTTGAAATGATGTCTCATTTCGGTGCTTTTCTTGACCCCGTCGCTGATAAGTTATTGGTATCGACAAGCTTGTTATTGTTAGTTGGAGCAAAGGATATTAATTATATCACTATACCTGCTATCGTAATCGTTGGACGAGAAATTGTAATTTCAGCCTTACGCGAGTGGATGGCAGAAGTTGGAAGCCGTGCTAGCGTTGCAGTTGGATATATAGGGAAAGTTAAAACTTCTTTACAAATGATCGCTTTGGTATTATTGCTGGCATTTAATCCCCTTGTTTCCTGGTGGGGGAGTTTAGGGTTTGTTCTTCTTTATGTGTCTGCTATTTTGACGATTTGGTCTATGGTGATTTATTTGGCTATTGCCTGGCCAGAGTTAATGAAAAAAAGTTAATTTTGCTGTTGACAGGGTATTTATTTTCGGTAGAATCTCATCCCGTAGAGACGCGGGAATAGCTCAGTTGGTAGAGCATAACCTTGCCAAGGTTAGGGTCGCGAGTTCGAGTCTCGTTTCCCGCTCCAAATTTAAGCGACATCAAAGTCGCTTTTTTTTTAGAGCAATAGCGAAGTATATAGATTTGAGGCTGTGTGGCAGAGTGGTCATGCAGCGGCCTGCAAAGCCGTGTACGCCGGTTCGATTCCGGCCTCAGCCTCCATTAAAAAATAGTGAATGCCCAGGTGGCGAAACAGGTAGACGCAAGGGACTTAAAATCCCTCGGTGGTAACACCATGCCGGTTCGATTCCGGCCCTGGGCACCAAATTTTGGCTTTTCCCCAAATCCGGGGGCACTTTACTCATCCACAAAGCACTCTAACTCTTAATCTATAATTTTAAAAATTTCCAAACCCATAAGCACGGCGTTGAATCAATTTCATCTTTCGATGAAACCCTTCAGCAAGCGTAGGTCGGGCCTTGGCCCGACAATTCCTTGACTCATAGATATATGCAAAAAGCAATTATAACCAGTGATTTGGCTTTCTCGGATACATTACACACGACAAATCAGTTTAATGCTGCCAGGCCAGGGTGTCTAAAAATCCATGATAATTGAATTTGCAACGCGTAATCACACATAAATGAAACCAATGCGCAAAATGCTAACTTGGTTTTAGTGTTTTTCAACTATAGGGGATACATTGTTCAGATCACAGGCCAAATATGAGTAATACCTTGGTAAAAACCAGCCTAATTTTTGAAGCAGTGCTTGTATTTTGTTGTGTGTAAATTGATTCTTGTCAATTGAGAAGACTAACTCATTCTGCTCGGTTTCTGGGAGATAGACGAGCTTGATTTTGGCGTCGTTGATACCGAAATGCTGCATGATGGCTTCAAGTAATTTTATTGAGGTATTGGGCAGGATCTTCGCTGGAACATCGCTGATGAGGATATCAGTTCCTTCGCGGATAATATGTGCATGTGCTTTATCTGTTTTGAAGGGATGATTCTCTGGTTCAGCAAACGTACGATAGAGATGGAAACCTAAGACGTCGCCATAACTTAGATCGATAGCATGTTTTGGATTACGTGCTTCGATGGCTATGCCAACCCCTTCGTTGATTAAGAACGTATCGATGAGCTCAGGAATGGTATAGCTTGTTATGTTGCTGCCATCTTCAGGGATGGTTTCAGTAAACTCAAGGTTATAGTAGGTGAGACCTGCGGAATTAAAGATAATCTGAGGTTCACCACTAGTGAAGATAGCGTGGGGTAGGCACGTTATTAGACGATTATACCAAGCATCTTGTCTGTTGGTATTTTCGATTTCAAACAATGCTCTTAGCTCTTGAGTGGCTGAAACGGAAGCGGCTTTGTTTTTGGATGTATCCATAGAGTATATTTTCTTTTAAAAAATGTATTGTATCAAAATAAGACAATGAATAATATGAACCGTTCCAAAATCCCATAATTATGAAACTCCAGCTATTAGATATCCACAGATTCTGTGGATAAGTATGTGGGTTGTCTGATGATGAATTATTAATAAGTTTTTTAAAATCTTTAGGCTTCAATCTTGGCCTTTTCTGTAAGTGCTGTACAATACTAACTTTAATCCAGCTTGATACGATTATGTATAAACCATTGGCTCTTTTTATCGGATTACGTTATACGCGTTCACGCAAGAAAAATCACTTTGTTTCTTTTATTTCCCTAAGTTCCATGTTAGGTATAGGCATGGGGGTGATGGTATTAATCACTGTTTTATCAGTGATGAATGGTTTTGATCAGGAAATTCATCGTCGATTTTTTGGGATGGCACCCGAAATTACCATTACAGGTCCTGATGAAAAATTAAGTGATTGGCCGCAACTGGTTAAAAAGGTTGAAACCATTCCAGGGATAAAGGCAATTGCACCTTATGTTGGAAGTCAAGGTTTATTGACTCACGAAGGTCAGGTTTTGCCTATCGTTCTAACGGGTATTCTGCCAGAGAAAGAACAATCAGTAACCCATCTTAATAATAAACTACTGGCAGGTAATATGAATAATCTGAAACATTTTGGGATTATTCTTGGAAAAGGCCTTGCGGATAGTCTTGGAGTGATGATTGGAGATAAGGTTACGATAATGATCCCGCAAGCAACGGTAACTCCTGCGGGGATGATTCCTCGTTTCAAGCGCTTTACTGTTGTAGGCGTTTTTTCTGCGGGTACAGGATTTAATTTCGATACAAAATTAGCATTTATAAATATCGAAGATGCTCAAAAATTAATGCAATTCGACAAGAATGATGTTTCAGGCATAAAGATGAAAATCAATAACGTCTATAAAGCACCTGAATTGTCTTATGAATTATCTGATCGTTTGGGAGAAGGGTATCAAGTAGGCAATTGGACCCAGCAATTTGGGGCTTTTTTTGAAGCAGTTAAAATGGAAAAAACAATGATGTTTATGATTTTATTGCTTATTATCGCTGTAGCAGCCTTTAATTTGGTGTCTTCTCTAGTGATGGTAGTCAATGACAAACAAGCAGAAATTGCTATTTTAAGAACTATTGGCGCTACTCCTTCTACCATTTTATGGGTTTTTATTGTACAGGGAATGATGGTTGGTCTGGTTGGCACGGTTCTCGGGTTATTAGGAGGTTTGGTGTTGGCTAATAATGCAACGGAGATAGTTAATGCGTTGCAGTCCTTTTTCCAGGTGAAGGTGTTGTCTTCAAGCATCTATTTTGTTGATTATTTGCCTTCTAAAATTATGTTTCGTGATCTGTGGCAAGTTTGTGCCATGGCATTATTAATGAGTTTTGCTGCAACCATTTATCCCGCCTGGCGAGCATCAAGGACAGTCATTGCGGAGGCTTTACATTATGAATGACATCATTTTAACCAGTCAAAAACTGTATAAGTCATATCATGATGGTACTTCTACAGTCGAAGTATTAAAAGGAGTTGACTTAACTATAACAAAAGGGGACCGAATCGCTATTATCGGACCATCAGGTTCTGGAAAAAGCACTCTTTTGCATTTATTGGGGGGGCTGGATAAACCAACCAGTGGCGCCATTACCCTTGGCGATGTCAATTGGCAAAAAATTAATGAAAAGCAGCGTTGTCAATTGCGTAATCAACAATTAGGATTTGTTTATCAGTTCCACCATTTGTTGCCTGAGTTTACGGCACTTGAAAATGTGATGATGCCGTTATTACTGGGGGGGATGGCGGTAAAAAATGCGGAAGAAAAAGCGATTAATATGCTGGAACAGGTAGGGCTTAAACCAAGGCTCGCGCATAAACCTGCTCAGTTGTCTGGAGGAGAAAGACAAAGAGTTGCCATAGCGAGAGCTTTGGTGCATCAACCACATTGTGTTCTGGCTGATGAGCCGACTGGGAATTTGGATGAGGCAACAGCCCGGAAGGTGTTTGATTTGATGTTGGATCTTAATAAAAAAATGAATACCGCTCTGGTAATAGTGACCCATGATCAGCGGATTGCAGAACGAATGGACAGAGTATTAATTTTGCATGAAGGTGTGTTGTATACGAGAGAATAAAAATAAGATAAGGAGTGTTAATAATGGATGAAAAAATAGATATAACAGTTCAGAAGGAAGAGTTTACAAGCACTATTGATGATAAAGAAAAAGTCAAACCATTATCAAAGCCCAAGTGTAGTATACCTGTAAGGTCGCATAGAAGAGGGTTTTCTATTTTTTTACCCCCCTCAGGCGACCCTTCAAAAGATCCTGCTTCTCAAGAGACAAGTAACAAAGGATTTCTACCCGGTTCTAATTTCAATAGGGAATATTATGATACAGTGGATGCAGGAGGACCGCTTGCGAGAACTCCGGAGGATGAGATGTTAGAAAAAATATTTTCGCCAAGAAATAGACGGCGATTGCTGTCTGAGGGGAACCAACCTCAACAACAAACAGCTGAAGTTGAGGAAGATTCTTTAAGCGCCTTATCGATTTAATAATCGGCATGGCCTGGTGTGCGAGGGAATGGTATTACATCTCGCACATTGGATACTCCAGTAACATAGCTGATAAGGCGTTCAAAACCCAATCCAAATCCGGCATGAGGAACAGTGCCATAACGACGCAAGTCTCTATACCATTGATAATGTTCTTTATTCAGGTTGCACTCGTCCATGCGTCTATCCAGTATTTCCAAGCGCTCTTCGCGTTGGCTGCCACCAATAATCTCCCCAATACCCGGAGCTAAAACGTCCATGGCAGCTACCGTTTTCCCATCATCATTAAGGCGCATGTAAAAGCCTTTAATTTCTTGCGGGTAATTTGTCACAATGACAGGTTTTTTGCAAAGTACTTCAGCTAGGTAGCGTTCATGCTCTGATTGCAGATCTAGTCCCCAGCTCACTGGAAACTCAAATTTTTGCTCACTCGCCTCAAGTGCTTTTATGGCATCGGTATAGGTCATAATTTCAAATTCAGAATCCGCAATATGTTCCATGCGCTCTATGCATCCTGGAGCAACAAATTGATTGAAAAAGTCCATATCATCTGCACGTTCTTCAAGAACGGTTTTACAGAGATAACGCAGCATATTTTGGCTGAGTTTACAAATATCTTCGAGATTTGCAAAAGCGATTTCTGGTTCGATCATCCAGAATTCAGCCAAATGTCGGCTTGTATTGGAGTTTTCCGCTCGAAATGTTGGTCCAAATGTATAGACTTTGGACATGGCCATACAATAGGCTTCGACATTTAATTGGCCAGAAACAGTTAAGAATGTTTCTCTGCCAAAAAAATCCTTACTGAAATCAATTTGTCCTTTATCATTTTTAGGTATATTTAATAAATCCAGAGTAGATACTCTGAACATTTCTCCTGCCCCCTCACAGTCGCTGGCAGTAATAATAGGTGTATGAACCCAAAAAAAGCCTTGTTCATGATAAAAACGGTGAATGGCTTGTGCCAATGAATGGCGCACTCTGGTGACAGCGCTTATGGTATTGGTTCTGGGGCGCAGGTGAGCCACTTCTCTTAAAAATTCAAGAGTATGGCGTTTGGCTTGAATAGGGTATGTATCGGGATTTTCAACCCATCCCACCACTTCAATAGATTCGGCCTGGATTTCAAAAAATTGCCCTTTTCCTTGTGATGCTACCAATTTTCCAGTCGCTATCATTGAGCAGCCAGCAGTTAATTTTATAACTTCTTTGTGGTAGTTGGATAACTGATCGGTAGCGACGATTTGTATGGGAGAAAAACAAGAGCCATCATGAAGGCTGATGAAGGACAAGCCAGCTTTTGAATCTCTTCGGGTTTTCACCCATCCTCTTACCGTAACGGTTTCATCAATACTGATTTCGCCGTCGAGACATTGTTTTATAGTAAAGACTTCTGTCATTATATACTCCAAAATCGAAAACGATTGATTCAGGGCTTAGGAAATATTCCACTCCTTTGAGGGGCTGATTTTGCTCCCATTTGCAGTATTTCCTAAACCCTGAATTAAAATGTGATGATACACTAAATAAAATCCGTGGGGGAACACCATGTTGCAAAGAGTTTTACTCGTATTGCTATGTTTTTTTTCTTTTTTAGCCAGTGCCAGCGATACTGTTCTAAAATTATACAGGCCTTTTGGTGAAGTTTTTGAACAAGCACCACCTGTCATTAAAAAAATAATGTCTGGTCAATGTTATGAACAATCCCGGATAATTATACGTGAAGATGCGTGGCGTTGTCAGGCTGAAGGCCAATTATTTGATCCCTGTTTTGTGAAAGCAGGTAGTAAAAAAATGGAGGCTGTATGCCCTCAATCACCATGGGTTGGTGATAGTGTGCAAATTAACGTAGCGTTACCTTTGAATAACGAACATCATAAGACCTTGGATATGTCTCGCGCTTTTCCCTGGGCTATTGAATTGGTTAATGGCGAGTATTGTTTGGCTATAAACTCTAATGAACAATATGATTCAATGCCTGTAAGGTACCGTTGCAGCAATCAAAATGTTTTAATTGGTTACCTGCAACGATGTAAAACAGCCTGGAGTATGTTGGAGAAAACCCCTAAAGGGGTGATCACGGTGGAGTTGCGAAGGGCATGGTTTTAGGATGACTTGGCTTCTGGTGCCGCATCATGGAATGCCGGTAGAGTTAGACAATACTCATTGATTTCATTGATTATTGGGTAATTCACCATATCAAAATGAAATCGTTGGGCATTGTAAACCTGGGGGATCAAACAAACATCTGCCAGGCTAACGTCACTTCCAAAGCAGACTGGCTTGTCGCGCTCCAAAGCTCCAAGTTTTTCCTCAAAAGCATCAAATCCTGTTTTTAACCAATGGTGATACCACTCAAGTACCTGTGCTTCATTGGCTTTAAATTGCTCTTTTAAGCGATTTAGCACTCTTAAATTATTGAGAGGGTGCATATCACAAGCAATAATTAAAGCCACTGATTTGAGAGTGGCTTTCATAAAAGGGTCTTGAGGAAGCAATGGTATCTCTGGATAGATTTCTTCCAAATAATCAATGATGGCCATTGATTGGCTCAGGATATGTCCATTGATGTCCAGGCTGGGAACGAGTTCTTGAGGGTTTATTTGATGATACTTAAGACTATGCTGTTCGCCTCCATTATTAACCAGATGCACTTCAATTTTTTCGTAGGCAATTTTTTTTAGGTTAAGAGCGATTCTTACTCGATAGCATGCAGTAGAGCGGAAATAATCATATAGTATCATAAGGAATCCAGATCGTATTTTGTCACTATTTGGTCAATGGAGCCAAATAGGGAATACTCTTGATCATCCAGCATTTCTATACGAATTCGATCTCCAAATCGCATAAAGGGTGTTTTTGCCTGTCCGAACTCTATCATTTCCAGCATTCGCTTTTCAGCGATACAAGATGAACCTTTGCTGCGGTCGAGGTTGGATACAGTTCCTGAACCTATAATCGTGCCTGCAGTTAAAAACCTTGTTTTAGCCGCATGCTGTATCAGTTCAGGAAAAGAGAAGGTCATATCAATTCCGGCATTGGGTTGGCCAAATAATTGTCCATTCAAATGGCTAATCAATGGCAAATTCACGCGTTGACCATCCCAGCAGGAACCCAGCTCATCTGGAGTAATCGCTACCGGGGAGAAGCTGCTGGCAGGTTTTGATTGGAAGAACCCAAAGCCTTTTGCCAGTTCATCCGGTATAAGATTACGCAGAGAGACATCATTAACCAGCATCAAAAGTTTTATATGATGGGTAGCGTTTATATGATTAATCCCCATGGGAACATCATCGGTGATAACGGCTACCTCAGATTCAAAATCAATCCCATAGGCTTCTGAGCTTACTAAAATAGGATCACGAGGCCCCAAAAAAGCATCAGAACCCCCTTGATACATGAGTGGATTAGTCCAAAAATCAGCGGGCATTTCTGCCCCTCTGGCTTTACGAACCAATTCGACATGGTTTACATAAGCGCTGCCATCGGCCCATTGATAGGCGCGGGGTAGTGGCGAGGCGCATCGCTCGGGATCAAAAGCAAAGACATCTTCAATTTGATTATCATTTAACTGTTGATAAACCATTTGTAACTTAGGTTCAACAACATCCCAATGATCCAGAGCATATTGAAGTGTTGATGCGATATGAGGAACGCGTACTGCAGTAGTTAATAATCTGTTGACAATGCAGAGTTCTCCATCGCGAGAACGAGTTGACTTCAAACTGGCGAGTTTCATAACAATCTCCTGGCTTATGCCTGAAAAACATCATTATTACATTTCAACGGTTTTTCTAGGTCAATTCTTTTAAAGTACCACGTCGAACTTGATCTCTTTCAATGGCTTCGAATAAAGCCTGGAAATTCCCTTCACCAAATCCCTGATTGCCTTTACGTTGAATAATTTCAAAAAAGACTGGTCCAAAGATATTTTCAGTGAATATTTGTAGCAATAAGCCGTCTTTGGGATCTGCTTCTCCGTCGATTAAAATTTTCTCAGCATGGAGTTGATTCAGTGGCTCCTTGTGCCATGGGAGACGGTCATTAATCATCTCATAGTAAGTATCCGGCACATCCAGGAATTTGACCCCTTGTTTTCTTAAGCCGTTGACTGTTTTATAAATATCATTGGTATTGAGAGCAATGTGTTGAATCCCTTCGCCATGATATTCATGAAGAAACTCTTCAATTTGTGATAAATCATCTTTGGATTCGTTTAAAGGAATTTTGATTTTGCCACAAGGACTACCTAATGCTCGACTGACCAAACCAGTCATTTTTCCTTTGATGTTAAAAAAACGAATTTCCTGAAAATTAAAAATGGAAGCATAAAAACTGGCCCATTTATCCATATTACCACGATAAACGTTATGGGTGAGATGATCGATTGAGGTCAGGCCATTTCCAACAACGGGTTCTGATGAGGTCATATTCCATTCATTAGAGAAAGGTTGGTGTTCCTCATCCACAAAATAGATAACACTACCGCCAATAGCCTGGATAGCTGGCAAACCGTGATTGGCATGAGGAGCATCCTGAAATGCAGTACCGCCATGCGCAATAGCGTATTGAAAAGCGGCTTTGGCATCTTTTACTTTAAAGCCCATTGCACAAGCGCCTGGGCCATGAGTTGAAGCATGGGCTTCTGCCTGGCAATCAGGAGCAGCGTTCACTATAAATTGTATTTCCCCCTGTTTGAAAAGGGTAATGTCTTGATTTTTATGGTGGGCAACGGCCTGAAATCCCATTTCAGAAAATTGTTGATGTAATTTGTTCCTATCAGGGCCTGAAAATTCTAAAAAGGCAAAGCCATCTAATCCGCAGGGGTTGTTATTTTGCATTATCAGATTCTCCTTGTACTTATTTACATAGCAATGCAGTGTATTGCTTGCCGGGGATTTTACAGATTAAATGGGCTGCACCAGAAACATCCCATCAGCTATAGCTAACAAACTGACAAAGACCCTTGAGTCATTTTTAATCACTTGATTTAATTTTTTAATTTCTCTGGTTTGACCACTGGTA
The DNA here is from genome assembly GCF_900637585.1 of Legionella pneumophila subsp. pascullei. Taxonomy (NCBI): domain Bacteria; kingdom Pseudomonadati; phylum Pseudomonadota; class Gammaproteobacteria; order Legionellales; family Legionellaceae; genus Legionella; species Legionella pneumophila. The sequence goes on along the minus strand of NZ_LR134380.1, from coordinate 2,566,975 downwards.
TCATTTGGATCAATTACTTTACCATCCCAAAAAATATTATCTATGGCAATTAATCCTTTAGGTGTAACCAACTTTAAAGCCAGTTCATAGTAATTCAGATAATTGGTCTTGTCAGCATCAATAAAAATGAAATCAAATTGATGCTCTCCTCCTCCAGTAAGTAGTGAATGTAAAGTATCCAGGGCAGGTCCAAGACATAATTTAATTTTATGTTCCTGCTTTGCCTCACGCCAATAAGGATGAGCATGCTTTGTCCAGCCCTCATTAATATCACAGGTGATCAGTTGCCCATCGTCAGGCAAAGCAAGGGACATGGCCAAGGCACTATAACCTGTGAATGTACCAAGTTCCAATACCTTCTTTGCGCCAATCAAACGTATGAGCATCTGCATAAATTGAGCTTGCTCAGGAGCTACCTGCATATTGGCGAGTTCCATAGTGGATGTTTCTTTGCGTAATGCTGTAAGAGCAGGATGTTCACGCAAGGAAACATCAATCAGGTATTCATACAACTCTGGAGTAAGGGATAAATGCTTCATAAACGGTATCCAAATTAAGCCAATTTTTCCTTAGCCAAAGTATCAGCAATCTCGCTAGTAGGTAAATTATCTTTAGCAGAGCGGGTAAAAATTTCAGTCAGAGAGGTATAAATGCTATCAATTTGCTCGCTTACCTTATCTTCAGGGGTTTGCAAGTATTTAGAGGCAGCAAATATCAAGCCACCTGCATTAATAACATAATCCACAGCAAACAAAATACCTTTTTCGTGTAAAATCTTGCCATGGTAAGTGTGTGCGAGCTGATTATTGGCAGCTCCAGCAATAATACTGGTTTGTAACTGAGGAATAGTGAGATCATTGATAATCGCCCCCAAAGCACAAGGAGCAAATACATCGCATGGTACTTTATGGATAATGTCAGTGCTGACTGCCTTGGCTCCCAACTCTTGAACTGCCATGTTCACAGCAGCAGGTGAAATATCAGCAACAGTTAATGTCGCGCCCAATTCGTGTAATTGCCTTGCCAGAGCATAGCCAACATGCCCCAAACCCTGAATAGCAATATGCAGACCTTTAAGCGAGTCTTTACCTAATTTAAAGGCAACAGCAGCCTGAATTCCTCTTAACACACCCTTAGAGGTAGAAGGAGACGGGTCTCCATTATATCTGGATAAGCTGGCGACATAGTCAGTATGCTCAGCAATAATGTCCATGTCACTTAATTCAGTACCGCTATCCAAAGCGGTGATGTACCTGCCATTTAATTCATTGACAAATTCACCAAACCGATGCATGTACTCAGTTCGATTAAACAAACCCTTAGGTTTAATAATAACCGATTTTCCACCACCCAAAGGTAAATTGACCGAAGCAGCCTTAAAGCTCATTCCTCTGGCAAGACGCATAGCATCCTTCAAAGCAGCAGCAGTACTAGGATATTCAATAAATCGACAACCACCCAAAGCAGGCCCCAATTTGGTGCTATGAATTGCAATCATAGCCTTCATACCTGTTTGCGGATCCACCTTAAAATGTAAATCACCAAATCCATGAGACAATGCGTATTCGAGGAAATCTTCTTCAGCCAAAACCTGGTTATCATTTTTAATATTGTCAACAGACATCATTTTTTAAGCTCCTCTTGCAATAATTTTGGGAGAAGTTATAGATCTATTCGTCAATTAAATCAATGTAATTCTTAGCAAACGGCCGTATTTGGCGCATCTTGAGAAAAAAACATTCTAAAAAATGCTCATGTACTTCAATGTACACTGCGCTTTTTTATCCTGTTTGTTTTCTCAACCTGCACTCAAATCCGACCGTTTGTTGGTGATGCCGTATTTGGCGCATCTTGAGAAAAAAACATTCTAAAAAATGCTCATGTACTTCAATGTACACTGCGCTTTTTTATCCTGTTTGTTTTCTCAACCTGCACTCAAATCCGACCGTTTGTTGGTGATGCCATATTTGGCGCATCTTGAGAAAAAAACATTCTAAAAAATGCTCATGTACCTCAATGTATACTGCGCTTTTTTACCCTGTTTGTTTTCTCAACGTGCACTCAAATCCGACCGTTTCCTAGAAATGCCGCATAGGATTTGATTTTGGGTGATAATCGCCTCATTAATTTAAGTGATTATGGTTCAAACTGCTGTGGTGTCTTCTGGTTTGCTGGTATACACTAATTCCAATAGAAACATTATGAATGGAGCATATTATGAGAAAAATCGCCTGGATGCTGGGTTTAATGGTCTTAACTCCTTTTGCTTGGGCTGATGATGAGACACCTGATTTGGTGCTTGATAAGATTTTTTTTCAAGTTTCTGCCAAAAAATGGGTTACTACCCAAACAGCGTTATTAAATGTCAGTATCAATGCCACACTAAGTAATGCTGATTTAGTGAAAGCACGCGCTGACATAATGGATAGCTTAAACAAAATTGCTAAAGGGGAGTGGCATTTGGTGCAATTTGATCGTTCTCAGGATAGTTCTGGTCTTGAGAAACTTTATGTACAAGCTCAGGCACGAGTCGATCAATCTGTTCTGACCAATATTTACCAAAATGCCAAATCAGTCAGTAAACCGGGAGCTCAATATGAGATCAGTGGCGTAGAGTTCAAACCCAGTTTGGAAGAGACTCAGGTTGTACGTGCCAAGATTCGTGAACAGCTTTACCAGCAAGTGAATGATGAACTAGATCGTATGAATAAAGCCTATCCCAAACAAAATTATTCTGTCAGTAACCTGGTTTTTGTCGAAGGAGACAGTATTCCCCAGCAACCAAGAGCTTATCAAGCGAAAGAAATGAATGCTTTAACTATGGCTGCTGCTCCGGCACCATTGACAGTAAGTAATGAATTGATATTGACCGCTATGGTAGAGGCAGCATCCAATCGTAAGCAGGGAGATTAATTTGTTGGTAGTTGAAAAAATTATTGGTCACCGGGGAGCATCGGGCTATGCTCCGGAAAATACGATGGCGGCTTTTAATAAAGCATTGTCTCTAGGTTGCCGTTTCATTGAATTTGATGTGATGTGCAGCCTTGATGGTGAACCTTTTGTCATTCATGATGACAATTTGAAACGGACCACGAATGGAAAAGGAGAGGTGGGGCTGATGGAGGCAGATTATCTTCACAGTCTTGATGCCGGCTGTTGGTATTCAAAACAGTATAAGGGAGAAAAAATCCCACACTTTACTGACGTGTTAAAGTGGTTGTCTTTTTCCGGTGTCCAGGCGAATATAGAAATAAAACCTTATCCCGGAACTGTTGAGCAAACCACTGTAGCGGTGCTAAGTCATATCCATCGCTATTGGCCTCAAAATAAAGAATTACCTCTCGTTTCCTGTTTTGAATGGGATGCTTTGGTGTTATGTCGCAGTATTGCTCCAGAAATGCCTTTGGGGTTATTGCTGCATGAGTGGGATAATGACTGGTTACAGAAAGCGAAACAATTGGAATGTTACTCAATACATTTTAACAGAAAGATATTAACCGCTGATCGAGTGAAGGCAGTCAAAAATCAAGGGTATGTGGTATGCGCCTATACTGTAAACCGTAAACGTTTGGCCAAAAAGTTATTTGATTGGGGTGTTGATGCACTCTTTAGTGATTATCCAGACCTGTTAAAATGAAAATACTCTTTTTGTTTTTGTTAATTTTTCTAAGTATCATGCCTGCTCAGGCCAAACCAGTTGAGCTGGTTTTTTGGCATGCGATGGCCGGGCATTTGGGTGATGAAGTCCGCTTGCTCGCTGATGATTTTAATAAAAGTCAGAGTGAATACCGAGTCAAACCGATTTACAAAGGAAACTATACGGAAACTCTCACCAATTTTGCTGCTGCATTCAGAGCTCGCCAGGCGCCATCAATAGTTCAAATTTTTGAAGTGGGTACTTCAATCATGTTAACTCCTACCGGCGTGATCAAACCCGTTGATTTGTTAATGGGAGAGCAGGCTATCAGTTTGCCTAAAGAAGATTTTATTCAATCAGTGCGTGAGTTTTATAGCAGAGATGGGCAATTAATGGCGATGCCTTTCAATCTCTCGGCACCAGTTCTATACTATAATGCTGACATTTTGGCCAAGGTGGGATATGGCAAACATAACTTCCCTCAAACCTGGTCAGCAATGGAAATAATGGCAGAAAAAATTAAAAAAGCGGGTTATGATTGTACTTATACCACGGCTTATCCTGGATGGGTGTTATTTGAATCTTTTCTTGCTATCCATGGATTGCCCATAACTCAAGGTAATCCTGCTCGTGCTGCTTTCCATACTCCCCAATTAATGGCTCATTTTCAACGACTAAAGCGCTGGCATGATTTGCATTATTTTCGTTATGGCGGCCGTGTCGATGATGCCACTATTTTATTTACCAGTAGTGTCTGCCCTCTGTTTAGCCAATCATCGGGTGCTTATAACAGTTTGTCTGCCCTTGTTCCATTTCATTTGGGTGTTGCAACGATGCCTTTGGATACTGAAGCTAGTTTGATAAGACATGCTAATGTGGCAGGGGGCGCTGCTCTATGGGCTGTCGGAGGACAAACAGAAGAGCAATATCGAGGAATTGCAAGATTTTTTGCATTCATTGCAAAACCGGAAGTGCAAAAGCGTTGGCATGAGCACACAGGTTACCTGCCCTTGGGGTTAAAAGGAATTTACGCTAACATTGTGCAATCAAGTCAACATCCTACTTTATTATTAGCCAGAACAGATCTGGAAGACAATTTGCCTGAGAAACCGTATAAACACATGGGACCACAAAATCAAATTCGTGGAATTAATGATGAAGTTCTGGAGGCAATGTTTGCAGATTTGATGAGCCCTGAAGAAGCACTGAACGAGGCAACAATCAGAGCGAATCATATCCTCTTGCGTTTTGCCAGAAACACTCAGAGAGAAAAGGTAGTTGATGATAACGTGAGCAGGGGTTTGGGTTAAGATTTTTTGATTAATCGGTTTGGCTAGCAAAGCTAGAAAAATGCGAACCTGGTTTGGGTAGAAAAGAGCATGGGCATCTCTTTCATGAAGGTTCTTATCAATTAGGTGATGCATATTTTTTTAACTTGTTTCAAAGGATGAAATGATGATTATTAGATTCTCAAAGGTGTTGCTTGTTGTTGCGGTTTCTTTTTTTTGTTTACTTACTGCATTTGGAAACATCACGGATTACTCTGCCAATTTTCCTGCTGTAGTAAAAGTATTAACCATGAGCGATGTATTTCCTAATTCCACAATTACTTATCGAGCAATTACTAGTCCTGCCCTGCATTATGTTGCATTTATTATCATTGTTATCCTGGAACTATTAACCGCCATATTTTGCGGAATTGGTGCGTGGAAATTGTTTAAGGCAAGAAATGAAAGTGCTTCTGTTTTTAATCATTCCAAGAATTGGGCTATCGGAGGCCTCACGTTGGGCTTTGTAACCTGGCAAGTGATTTTTATGTCCATAGGAGGGGAATGGTTTGGTATGTGGATGTCTCCCATGCTCAACTCAGCTCTTACCACAGCTTTCCATATCTTCATTACTATTTTAGCCGTGATGATTTATTTGGTGATTAAGGATGAATAAGTAAACATCGGAGATTAATATTGATTTGGTTGGAGGCAAAACATCAGACCAAAATAATTTTTGGTCTGATGTGTCATGGTTTATTGATTTAGATGGTTTGTAAATTCGGATATAATCTCTGTGAACTTTCTTCTACTTCGACTTCTTTATTGCGTACTGATGAAGTGGAGTTTGAAGTTTTACTGAAAAACCGAATAGTATCTTTTTGATTTTGATCATGTTCGTTAATCTTATCTAAAGACTCGAATTCATCAAAACAATCTAAAAATTTGCTTGCTGTACTGACTGTCATCAAAAAGGTAGACAAGGAGACGGTAATACCCAGGATAGGCTCGCAAAAAGTTAAGGGGATACCTACTGATACACAAGCCAAATAACTGAAAAATGCTGCAGCAGCCCAGAACATCAGTTCACAGACTTTAAAGAAATTGGCGATAATAACATCAGCCTGCTTGGATTCTGTCGTATCTTTTATTGTTTCAATTGCTTTATCAGCGTTGATTTGACCAGACTTTACCTGTGAGACCAACGAGATGAAATTTTCATATTCTTCTATGGCTTCGATACCATCGTCTTCATTATCAGTTTTATTGAAAGCTGAATTATAAAAATACTTGATTTGATTTAACTGATGGAGAAATTTTCTTGATAATTCCTGGCCATTAAAAAGTTGATTTAATTGTGTATCACAATTTTGCAAGCGTTTTTCCAAGAGCCGGGCATTGTTGTAAGAAGGCATAGTTTACCTCAATTATAATTATAAATTTAAAATCCTGTTGATTTATAACGAATTATTGGATTATATATAACCAATGTGGCAGCATAATACCATATTTTAAAGAAAATTAAAGTTTAACTTATCAAGAATGTTTTTTACAAAAACATAAAGTCATAAGCTTTGTTTTATTGCATCATACAAGCTGGTAAAACGGATATCTTTACCCAATATAGTTTTTAACAAGTCAATCTTCAGTCGTTTGGAAGCTTGCATAAACTCTCTTTTCATAGGGCTCGCTTTTTCCCAAGCTTGGTCAAAAGGTTCATAGGGAGCGGATTCAATTCCTAATACGCTTGCTACTGTTTGTTGAAGTTCGCCCATGGGCGTTGGGTTGCCATCGGCAACATTGTATACAGCCGATGGCGTTTGTTTTTGGCCAAGTAAATAAGCAATTAAAGCCAAATCCCTGACAAAAATGTGATTGGTAAAAGGGGCTTCAGTCGATTTTATTATCGGAGTTTTTGATTTGGCTGCATCGACTGGAATTCTTTTGGGTCCGTAGATACCGGCAATACGCAATAAAGAGAGTTCTCTATTGTGTTGCTGGCAATAAGTTAACCATTGTTGTTCGGCATCCAATCGTCTTTGTTGACGTGGAGAATCAATAAGACAAGTTGATAATTCGTCAACCCAGGCTCCTTGGTGGTTTCCGTAGACTCCACTTGAACCAAAGTAAATAATTTTCTTTGCATTTAATGAATTTTGATTTAAAAACTTTTCTAAGAAAGTATCGCAGGTACCTTGAGAAGGAGGTGGAATTAGATAGTAGATAATGGAATCGGGCTCGTTCCAATGAAATGGGTATTCGAGATCATGGGTTATATGATGTAATTTCGAAAGTTCCAATTCCTTTTTTAATTGTCGTGATACTACGGTTACCTGTTGATGATGTTCAAGAAGCTCTTGAGCCAGGTAATAACCACAATAGCCATAACCAAGAATTAAATGATGCATAAGTAGTTCCAATAAATTAAAACTGGTTTATTGTTTAGTCTGAAAGCGACATAAGTTCTGAAAATCACAGCGCTGGCAAATGGTCAGATTTTGAGGGCGTGGCGGACAATGGCCGGACTTAATTTCTTCTGCTAAATGGGTTAATTGTTCTAGCCAACGTTGTCGATACTCTTCCCAATTTTCATCTTCTTTTAAAGTATGAATCTCTTTGGTTTCCCACTTTTCCTCACTAAAGCCACTGAGCTTGATTTTTCCGGTTTTTAATTGAATTAATAACAAAGTATTAATTTGTTCGTTAAGCAGCGCATAAAGTAATAATTGGGGCTCCATCGGTCTTTCTTCATTCCATGGTTTACCGCCAGGAAGAGTACTTTTGTAATCGATGACCCATTGCTTATTACCAACTTCATCCAATCTGTCCACTCTCACTTTAAAATCGAGTCCGGCCAAATTAATCGAATGATTTTCTTCCAAGCCCTTGATTTTAAACGATGGGCGTTGTTTTTCCCACTCCAGGTAAGACAAGATAATTCGTTTTAATCTCATGTATTCAACATTGGCTACCAAGTCAGGAAAAGCGTGGCTATGCCGTTGCTTAATTGGATTCAAAGCGCCCTGTATTACTTCATCAATGCAACGTTCGAGTTCATCGGATTTTAGTTTAATTAATTGTTCCTGATTTTCTAATCTTTGCCAGAGTAACTCCAGGATCTTATGTATCAATTGACCTTTTTCCATGTCATCCATTCCATCTGTAGTTTTTAGGGCAGGATTGGCTTTAAGTCGGTGTTGTGCAAATGCTTTAAAGGGGCATTTGGCTTGATTGCTTAGTAAGCTGGTACCACCAGAAATGGATTCATCGGGCTTGACGGGCACTTCATAGTTTTCTTCAAGAGGAACCAAATCGCTTTGAAAATTTGTTTTATTGTCAGCAGATTGGCTTATGTAAGCAGGATAATGAATAATCAATGAGCAAGGTAAATTAGGTGTGTCGTCCTCAAATTGTGGATAACTAAAAACAGTTTCCAGGCTGCCTCGTTGTAATCTTTGCAATATTTGTTTGGCATACTGGAGTTCTCTTGCGGGGATGCTATGTGGCATACCCAGTTCGCGCTGTAATTCGGCTGGAATAAAGGGAGACAAACGTGTTTGTTGTGGTAAACATTGGTCGGTCAATCCCATGACCCAAAGGCTGTCAAACTCACAACCTGATGCTTCTAACAATCCCAAAATTTGAATTGGCGAGTTACTTTTTTGAGGTTGGAAAATGGTGTTGTCTATGAGTAATTTTAAAGCTTCCAATGCCTCTGTTTGAGTTAAGTCATTGCTTAGCAGACTTAATTGTCTTAATTCGTCAAAAATCATTGTGAAGCGGTTAAAGCATTGATAATCCTCTGAGTTCAAAACATAATCTCCAGGGAACCCCATGCCATTTAACCGTTCCTGAAATAAATCGATCCATTCATCAATGGTTGTTTTTTCAGGGTAAGAATTCATATTTTTTAACAATTCAGCCAGTTTGGGCGTATTGTAGGTAATGTCCTCAATAAATAATTTTGTGGGGAAAGAGTAATCTTGCAATAATTTGCTTTCCTGTAAGTAATGCGATCTTTGAAGAAACTCATCTTTTGCCTTGCTAAGGTAGGGTGATTGGAGTAACAAAGCCGCTTGATGATTATTTAACAGATTGTGATCCAGACTCAGCCAAATGAAAGCATGAGAGATCAAGTGAAAAGCACTTAATGGTTTGCCTAAAGAAATATTAAATAAATTGGGATCAAAACAGTCGCGTAAAATTCGTTTCAGAACCGGTGATTCCTGTTCAAGGTTAGGGACAACAACTCCAATTTGCTTTTTTCCTTGTTGAATTTTTTTTTCTAACCAAGTCATCAATCCTTGATATTCTGTTCTTTTATCTTTAGCTGAGAAAACTGTAGGGATTACCTGATTTTCTTTTAAATCATAAGTATATTGGGTTATTCCCTGCGTGTTGAAATAATTTTGCAGGGATAATTGCTGTGGATTAAAGTCATCAAAGCACATCCAGACAATAGTTTTTACTAATCCCTGATAATTGGAATCAAGCAGGAAAGGAATTAATTGATGCTGATGAATAGCAGGGATTTCTTTAAGTGTTTTATTAAAAGATTGCCACCATTGTTGAAATTGTTGCGTTTGTGGTGTGTAGTGAAAAGCAGGCTCTTCAGGTGTAAGTTGCCATTGCTCACAGTATTCCCATGCTTGTATTATTGTTTTAAGCAAACCTTGCGTATAAAGAATATCAGGATGAGATTTAATCAGTTTTCGCCATAAATGTTGGCATTGTGCCGAGTTTAAAAGTATGGGATGTTTCAGATCTGGTTTTTGTAATTTGAGTTGTTCATAAGATTTAACCAGGAATGTATTAAAAGGCAAACACCTTGGCTTAATAATCGTTTTTCTGGAACAATAAGAGAAGTAATTCTGAAGAATTGCCCCGCTTAATCTATTGTTAGGAGTAATAACGATCGCTCCTTGAGACAATAGATTATAAAGCTCATCTGATTTAAGCTCATCGGTGAACTTTATGGGGGTGTCCTTCTGATTTACTTTTTGCCAATGCATGTTTGTGTTTGTTTTGACGTCGAGTTTGGGTATGCAGAATATCGTATACCAATTGCCCTCTTAAATACATAGCAGCAAGCCCGGATGCGACAGCCAGCAAAATACCAAAAAGCACATAACTATAAGCCAGAACAACCAGGTAGAACAAAACCATCCTACTTAAATCGGTTACTTCAAAAAGCTTGGCATTAGCTTCTGACATCAAGAAGACAAGGCCAAGATCGAAGACGGGTAGTGAGGCGATAACCATACTGAATCCCAACCAAAAGGTTTTTCTTTTATAAGGTTTTTTACAGTGAACAATGGCTTCTCCAAAAATGGCTCCAGTGCAGGAGGCTACAACCATTCCCAGAATAACCGATTGATAGACTGGGATAATTTCCTCAATTCCAATCGAAGTGAGAAACGCATTGATCAGTATCGTGCCAACGACTGATAACAAACCAAAATATATTGCTGATAATAATCGAGGATTTGAGATCGAAAGTGCTGGATCTTGTGTGTTCATGATGCACCTGACAATGAGTTCTATATGATAAATATTAGTACATTATTTTAATAATGTGGACTTAAGTTTTATTAATTTTCTATTGGGCTCTGTTAAATTAAATACTTTTGAAAAAGCAGGATAGGGAAAATGGAGATCAAATCGGAGTTCTCAAAATAGACTATAAATAGAGTAAGTTAGATTAATGACTTCGAGATTATAATGAACTCAATTCTTTTTAAAAATGCTAATGTTATTTTGGGAGAGTCTACAGAGATTCGAAAAAATTTTGATGTTCTGGTACAAAATGATTTGATTTCCCTAGTGTCGCAAACACCGCTTCAACCTCTCGAAGGAATGCGCATTATTGATGTCAAAGGGAAGACATTAATGCCTGGTTTAATCGACGCTCACGCTCATATTACCGGATTGACCCTGAGCCCAAAAAATATCTTCTATTCCGAAGCAGAGATATTTTTGGCTGCCGCTAATTATCTGAAAAATAGCTTGTTTTATGGCTTTACGACTTTACGAGAAGCTGGAGGCGCTGATTTTAGAATAGCGAAATTACTGGATAATAAGAGTATTCCTGGACCTCGATTATTTTATTCCGGCAAAGCATTAACGCAAACGGGTGGAGGAGCTGATTTTAGAAAACCGAATGAACAGATTGATCCTTGCGGGCATATCAGTTCTTTCTCGACGATGTCTGTTATTGCAGATGGGATTGATGAAGTGAGGAGGGCGGCTCGAGAAGAGTTAAGGAAAGGAGCATCACAATTAAAAGTATTTGCTTCAGGCGGGGTTGTTTTCCCTTCCCTTAGCAATCCAACACTGTATGAATATTCCGAGGAGGAATTATCGACTATCGTTGAAGAGGCACGTGCAAGAAATACTTATGTCATGGCTCATGCTTATAGTGATGAATCAGTAAGAAAGTGCATTAAATCGGGTGTGCGTTCCATTGAGCACGCTAATTTTGTAAGCGAACCAACTGTAGAGTTAATGTCGGAAAATGGTGTGTTTTACGATCCGACATTTATTTCATTGGAGCAAAGAATTGAAAGTGCTGAACAAAACCGGTTGTCTGATGTTATTGTCGCCAATTTGAAAAATACTATTGAAAAAGGCAAAAAGGTTTATGAATATGCTTTAAAACATAAGATTCCTATTGCTTTTGGTACAGATTTGTGGGGCCCTGAGGCACAGAGAGATCAGCTAAGAGAATTTGAAATGCGCAAGATGCTTGATTCAGCGGCCAATATCATTCGCTCAGCTACCGTAGTCAATGCAGAATTGTTAATGCAAAAGGGGAAACTTGGCGTCATAAGCGAAGGAGCTTATGCTGATCTGTTAGTGGTAGATGGTAATCCTTTAGTCAATTTAAATGTTCTGCTCCACCCGGATGAAAACCTTAAATTGATTATGAAAGATGGTGTCATTTATAAGAATGAATTATAAAGCATGGTGGTATTACAATAGCTTAATTTCTAAAGGACTTACAAAAAACGCCAAAGTCAAGGCAAAAAATGTTTTTAATGAGGGAGTTTAGATAAACTAAATGACAGAATTAAAACATTTTTTAACGAGGAGATTGGGGTTTTTCCTAAGTCCTGACTGATCTATTTTTTGTGCTAGGACATAGAAATGGAAGCCAATAACTGTTTAATTTTTTCTAAACCAAGTTCGTTCATAGTCGCTATATTTTTTTCTGGTATAGTCTGGGTATCACCATAAGCAGCGATTGCTTTGTCCAGGCTATCTTCTCTTAATAAATGGATCATGGGATAAGGAGAACGATTTGTGTAGTTGGAGACATCATCTGGATGAGTATCAGCAAAATAATAATCCGGGTGGAAAGTAGCGAGTTGGTAAATCCCTTCATAATTTAAGTTTTGAATTAATTGTTCAGCAAGGTTTATGAAATCCAGATAAGAAAAAAAGTCTTTAAACGCTCGAGAAAAAATGAGCAGAGTCGTTTCAACAGCAGGGTTTTCTTCCAGAAATTGAATTTCGGTGATTACATCTTTAAGTGCCTGATGCTTTTTTTGGGTATCTGAAGTCATTATCCTTAATGTGCCTTTATTGACAGGCCCTTTTGCAAAAGGACAAATCGTATGATTGATAATGAATGTCCGCACCCATTTCATGGTGTGTTCTGAAATCAATGGATCATGATATAGCATAGGGCAAGTTGTTTCGAAAAAAAGAATATTGTACCTTGAAGATCTGAAATAACAATTTCTTCTATATGAATATCAAAATCCAGTATACTGGGGTTAAAACAAAAATGGATTTTTGTCATGCAAAAAATATGTCGTTTTATTTTTAAACTGATAGGTTGGAAGATAGTTGGTGAATTACCTAATGAAAAAAAATATATTGTGATTGTTGCTCCTCATACCAGTAATTGGGATTTTGTCATTTGTTTGTGTGCCCGTTTTGTTGTTGGCGTTAAAATCAATTTTTTAGCTAAACATCAGTTATTCTTTTTCCCTTTGAGCTATTTTTTGCGTGCTGTCGGAGGTACTCCTGTTGATCGTTCTAAAAAGGGAAACAGGGTTGAGAAAGTTGTGGAGTTGTTTCGCCAACTTGATGAATTAAAGCTGGGCCTGGCTCCTGAAGGTACCAGAAGTCCAGTGACCAGATGGAAGGAAGGGTTTTATCATATTGCCCGGCAAGCAGGTATTCCTATAGTGATGGTGGGCCCTGATTATTCCACTAAAGAAATCAGAATTCATGAACCTTTTTGGACCACAGGAGATATTAAAAAGGATTTTCAGTACATTATCGAGTTTTTTAGGACGATCAAAGGTTATCGCCCTAAAGAGATACCTGATTATAATCCTAAAGATTCTGATGCCTAAAAATGCTTGCGTAAAATTTCAAGCTCATGATGCATGCGATCGATTTTGTCCAGCAAATCAAGGGCTAAAGCGACTCCAGGCAGGTTAATGCCCAAATCTCTATGTAACCGAAAGGCAGATTCAAGGCGACGCAATTCTTTTTGGCCTAGTGCGATTTTTTGGGGATCGGTTGGTTGATCTGGAAACAAACCTTGTTCGATCATTTCAATGAATAATTCTTCAGGAATATGATATTTCTGGCATACTTCTACAAAAGAAATCGTGGTTGTTTCTTCGATAAGCATGCCTATTAAAAGATTGTCTTTGCCCACGCTTATACTCCCATAGTCTTACGAGGATTGTAAGGCATTATCTCTGCCATTTTTTTATACAAAGCTTTCGCTTCTTCCGTTTGTGCAGGAGGCGTAATAATTTTTAATAGCACATATTGATTGCCAGGGGTTGAGCCGGGTAAACCTCGATTTTTAATTCTGAGTTTTTGTCCGCCTTGTGAGCCTGGTGGGATTTTTAAATCGATTTTTCCTGCCAGGGTAGGGACGACAACCGTAGCTCCTAAAGCAGCCTCCCACGGCGTGATAGGCAGGGTGAGGTAAATATCATTCTCCATGACATCAAATATAGGGTGTTTCATCACTTCGACTGTTAAATAAAGGTCGCCTCGAGGACCTCCACCGCTTCCACTGCCTCCTTGTCCTGCTAAGCGAATTTGTTGTCCTGATTTAACCCCTGCAGGGATTTTAACTTTTAGGGTTTGTATTTTAGTCTCTGGGCCTTGATCAACAGGAACTTGTAAGTTTTTAACCGCTCCATGGTAAGCTTCCTCTAGGCTAATAGTGATTTTGCCATGATAATTTTGACCGGTCATTGGTTGCTGTTGATAGCGAGAGTGCCCAAATAAGGTTTCGAAAAAGTCACTATCAAAATGAAATTCCTGAAATGGTTGTTCTTGAGTTCTTCGTCCGGTAAATCCATGGCTTTGGGGATTGAATTCTTTGTATTTCAGATATTGATCATATTCAGACCTTTTTTTAGGGTCTTTCAGGACTTCATAGGCTTCTGCCATTTCTTTAAATCGTTCTTCCGCATTCGGTTCTTTACTAATATCGGGGTGATATTTGCGGGCTAATTTTCGGTAAGCCATTTTGATGTCCTTTTCAGAAGCATCCTGGCTGACTCCCATTATTTTATAGTAGTCTTTATCCATTTTTATACTCATTACCTATGCCAGTAAAAATACGCCTTTACGTCCTGAGGGCTGTCAAGGTATGCATAGCCATCATTTTTTCTTCATTCGCAGGAATAACAATAACAGAAAAAGGCCGTAGGCATTGTATCCTCTTGAGGATATTTGCTCTGATCAGTTCTGAATTTTCCCCTATTCCTCCTGTGAATACAATACCATCTACTCCATCTAGCGAAATGGCCATCATTCCAATAAATTGGGCTGTTTTTAGGCAAAAATACTCCAAAGCAAATTGAGCGTTTTTATCAGAGCTGGATTGTAATTCTTGCACATTATTGGTTTGCCCTGATAAACCGAGTAAGCCGGATTCGTTATAGAGTAATTCTTCCACCTTGCATGGTGTAAGATTCAATTCTCTTATCATATAAATGATAGCCCCCGGATCCAAACTGCCACACCGCGTTCCCATCGGTAAACCATCGAGAGCTGTCAAACTCATGGTTGTATCGATACTGACTCCTTTATGCATCGCACACAAACTGGCCCCGTTGCCTAAGTGGGCCATAATAATTCGACTGTTAGCCAAATCAGGGTAATCTTGTTTTAGAACAAGAGAAATCCACTCATAAGAAAGGCCATGAAAACCATAACGTCGAATCCCATGTTGTCTTAAATATTCTGGCAAAGCACAGGCAGTGAATAATCGAGTGTGCTGTGCGTGAAAAGCGGTATCAAAGCATGCAATCTGTGGTAATTCGGGCTTAATACGGTTAATTATTTTTATGGCGGCCAAATTATGAGGCTGATGTAGGGGCGCGAGAGAATTCAGTGTTTCCAATTGGCTGATGATTTGCGGGGTAACCAGGACACTCTGAGTGAAGTATTCTCCACCATGAACGACCCGATGGGCGACAGCATGAATTTCCCAGTTTTGTTGCTGTTGGCTAATCCAATCCAGCATGTTATGAATGGCTTGCTCATGCGTTAAATCCTTTTCTAAAGTGATTGGAGTGCTCTGGTGATCAGACGTTGTATTAACTGCTGTAAAAGATGGTTTTCCTCCAATATTAATAATCTTGCCTTTAGCAAGGAGATCAAGTTTCTCGGTATTGGAGAACACTTGGAATTTAACACTGGAGGAACCTGAGTTGATAATTAACAGTGCGGAATACCTCATTTTATTTTGCCTGCTTTACGAGCCGCGGCTATCTTGGTTGCTACAGCACACGACAATAAACGCGTTCTTAATGAATCAGCTCTGCTGGCCAGAATGATAGGGACTCTTGCGCCGAGAACTATTCCTGCTGCGTCAGCATGCCCGAGAAAGGTGAGTTGTTTGGCTAACATATTTCCTGACTCAATATCCGGTACCAACAAAATGTCAGCATCGCCGGCTACAGGAGAAATAATGTTTTTATCCTTACTGGCTTGTTCATTGATGGCGTTATCAAAAGCGAGCGGGCCATCTAGTATGCCATCAATTATTTGACCTCGGTCAGCCATTTTACATAGGATAGCAGCATCAACGGTTGCCTGCATCTTGGGATTCACCATCTCAACGGCTGCAAGGATAGCTACCTTGGGTTTTGTTTCTTCTCCATATAAAACACGCCAGAGATTGATTGCATTTTGACATATATCTGCTTTATCCGCCGCGTTTGGAGCTATATTAATGGCTGCGTCGGTAATGATTAAAGGTTTATGGTAAGTTGGAGCATCCATTACATAGGCATGACTGATGCGGTATTTGGTTCTTAGTCCAGAAGTGGCAGGTACCACTGCAGACATCAACTCATCAGTATGCAGGGCACCTTTCATGATGGAATCTACTTTCCCTGATGCTGCTAATTCAACCGCTTTAAAAGCAGCAGCATCACTGTGTTCTGCGTCAATCATTTCCCAATTGGATAAATCAATTTTAGCTTCATTTGCGGCACATTTGATTTTTGCCATAGGGCCTATTAATACAGGGGTGATTAAGCCAGCTTTGACTGAATCATAAACGGCTTCCAGGACATTAGCGGTGACGGGATGAACGACTGCGGTTTTGATTGGCGGCAAATTGCTGCAAGCTTCAATGATTTTATTAAAATGATCATTGTGATGGATTTGCACCAGAGGTAAAACAGTTCGGGGTACCTTCATTTTTTTAGTCGGAGCAATGACTTTAGCAAGACCTTTAATCACTGTTTCTCCTTTTTGATTCACACCCATACAGTCGAAATGAACAATGGATTTACCTGGGTGCTTGTCACGAACAACAATGGTAATTGTAAGATTGTCTCCAATGCGAACAGGAGTTATAAATTGAATATCTTGTTCTAGGTAGATAGTTCCAGGCCCGGGAAGGACGGTGCCCAGCAGGGTAGAAATTAGAGCCCCAGACCACATACCATGTCCGACTACGCCATGAAATACATCGCTTTTAGCAAATTGAGGATCTACATGAGAGGGATTGATGTCTCCAGACATAGCAGCAAATAAATTAATATCATCCTGAGTTAATGTACGATTTAAGCTCGCCTGACGCCCTAAAGTCAGTTCTTCATAGGTGACATTTTCAAGAAATTCATTATTCATTACTAATCCCTTTATTTTTGTAATACGTATTTTCCAGGAGCATTGGGCAAGTTTTTATCCAGTTTAGGCGCAGGCACCAGTTTTTGGGATGAGTGATTAACTAACCAATCATGCCAGGCAATCCACCAGGATCCTTCTCTTGATTCAGCCTTTTTTAACCAGGTTGTTGGGTCAAGATAGGTTGAATCCATTTTTCTTTCCCTAATACGATAATAACGTCCTTCATGCCCTGGCTCACTGACTATTCCAGCGTTATGGCCTCCATTAGTCAAGACAAAGGTAATATCGGAATTGATCAGCAAATGGGTTTTATATACTGATTTCCAGGGAGCCACGTGATCTTTTTCTGTACTTACGACAAAAGCAGGTATCCGAATATTTTCGCCTACTACAGGTTTCCCGTCCAGAATAAATCGACCTTCGGCAAAATCATTATTAAGGAATAGTTTTTCCAGGTATTCACTATGCATTTTATATGGCATACGAGTTGCATCAGCGTTCCATGCCAGTAAAGGGATCATTCCTCTTTGAGTTCCGTGCATGTAATCCTGAACCATTTTAGACCAAATCAAATCGTATGAACGGAGCATTTGAAAAGTTCCAGACATTTGTTTTGTGTCCAGATATCCTTGCTCCCACATCATACTTTTTAAAAAGGATACTTCACTTTTGGTTATAAAGAGCAGTAGTTCTCCGGCATCAATAAAATCGCCTTGAGCAGCGAGCAAGGATAAGGTTTTAAGACGGTTATCGTGATCATGAGCCATCGCGGCTGCAGTTAAAAGAGCCATTGTGCCCCCAAGACAATAACCCATTAAATGGATTTTGGTATGTGGAATGGTATTGCTCACTGCATTTATTGCATCCATAGCGCCCAATTTATAATAATCATCCAGTCCAAGATTTCTATCTTCTTTAGTCGGATTGCGCCAGGATACAATAAATACGGTATGTCCCTGTCTAACTAGCCAGTTCACTAAAGAATTTTCCGGCAGCAGATCCAGGATATAATACTTCATGATCCAGGCAGGTAAAATCAGGATCGGTTCTTTATATACTTTTTCCGTTTGGGGTGCGTACTGAATTAATTCAATTAAATGATTGCTATAAACAACTTTCCCCTTTGTTATAGCGACTTGTTTCCCCGGGATAAAATTCTCAACACCGGCAGGAGGAGAACCTGTTATCTTTTCTACAAAATCCTGAAAGGCAAGTTCTGTTCCGCGAATTAAATTTTGCCCGTTCGAGCGAATTGTTTCCTGGAGCAAATCAGGATTAGTCCAAATAAAATTGGATGGTGATAAGGCATCAAGAATCTGTCTGGTGGAAAAGGTTACCGTTCTTTTGACATGAAGTGGTATACCTGGAACTTTGCTTGAGGCTTGTAAACACCAATCTTCGAATTGGAGAAATTGCTCAGCCCAAAGCCGCCAGGGATAATAGCTCCAGTTCTCAGTATGAAAACGGACGTCTTTGCCATCTCTGGGATTGTCATACTTGAAAAGGTTGGAAAGATAATCGTTAGCATGCAACAGCGGATAATAAGCCAGCCTTAGCATTGACCCAGGTGATTGTAACAGTTGAGCAAACCAGGAGTAATAGGCTGTACCCAGTGCGGCAGGACTTATACCGGCAGTTAACTTTCCCAGATTAGCCTGGTATAACTTATCAATGAATCTGAAAATGGGATCGGATTGTTCAGGAGCAGGTATTTGTTCTAGTGGGCTTAGGATTTCTTTTTTTGAGGAGGCAGGCATTTCGTTTGTTTTATTGATAGGTTTTTCAGTTGTTTTTTTCATACCTTGCATCCTGTAGGTGTTTGATTTATAAAAAATAGTATAGCAGCATTCCATAAATAACAATTCAATCTGAGTTATCGTTTGAAAAGGCTTAAGTTTATCTTGCTAAATGATGATTCAAATGCATTGACTTTACTGTAGAAACAAGGGGAGTTGTGCTATTATTCGGCTCTTTTAATTCAGTGTAGGTAAATCCACTCTATCTTGGAGATTGTGATGCTAAAATATTTATCCAGTGTAATCATTGTGTTTTTAATTTTGTGTACAGCGGGTTGTCAGACCAATACAGTCAGCAACATGTTTACTCCATCTAATCCATCAGGAATGACTTTGGCTCAGTCGGTAAAAAATTCACTAATGGAAAGCAATGATCCTGTGATCAATCAAATTCATGTTGAATCCAATCAAAATGTGGTCATATTAAGTGGTTATGTGAAAAAAATTCGCCAGAGTGATATTGCTGAACAAATTGCCAGACAGGTGCAGGGGGTTCAGTCAGTTGAGAACCATATTATTGTTCGTCCCTAAACGATTTGTCTTAAACAAATTAACTTCCCTTGTCAATGACGTTGATCTTTACGTCATTGACAGCATGACCTCTCATTGTTAGCAGGCTCATTCCTTTTTATTTTCTTTGCCTCTGCAACAAGAACAACAGCTAAAGCAATTATAAAGCCAGGCGATAAGGAATCCCGTGACGAACCCATCAATAAAGCCAATGACACCTCCAATGACGCTTCCCAGGATGGAAGGTTCATAGCCAAGATATAAGGTGGCAATTGCTTCAACAAAAGGTCTGCCATAGGTATAAAAATGGGCGATTAATCCCATGATTAATAAGGATAATCCCCATAAAACTCCTAATGAAAGACCTAGTCCAACAGGACTGATTTTACAACCATTCATGGCAATCTCCTTATTAGCTCTCTAATATAATTATATACCAGTATATCTAATGAAAATTGTGGGTTATAGATTTCAACGTCTACAATTAAATAGTATCCACTTTTTGGATTAAAAGCATGAACTATTTCATTGGCTTATGTCTTGGGTTACTAGGCTCGGTTATTTGCTACGCGGAACCTTATAGCTCTTCTCTTCCAGAAGGATTAATCAAAGTCAATAAAGAAAATAACCCAAAATGCGTGGAATTTGTAACCTATAAAGAAGAACTCTATTGCAGTATTGTCCCTTTGGCTGATTCATCAGTTGATTCACAAGTTATCAATTATGAGAAGCAAATGGTTCGTTTTGATGACAGACCTTGGAAGATTGCTTGGGGAAAGAAAACAGATAAGGTAGTTACCGTTGAATATATTCCTGTTGGAGATGATATAAATAATTGGAAAGAGTTGATTACCACACAATTTATGCCTGGTTTAACTAACATGACGCCAGCTCAGTTTGGAAATGAATTTTTATATAACCTGGATAAATCAGGGGTAAAATATACGGTCAATGTCATTGAAGAAAAACCCGATCTGCTCATTTTTGAATTTAAAGTTCAAGAACCTGCTAATCTGCAACAAGACGAAATTTTGAAAATTACCAAGGGCAAGGATGGAATTTATGTACTTCATTATGCAATTAAAGAATCGGATATGACTAAAGAGAATCGGGACAAATGGGTAAAAAACTTGAAAAACAGTTTTATAAAAGCATCCACACCATAAGCGCAAAGGAATGGGCGGAATAAATATTGACAATTTGAAACTCCAAATGACTTAAAATAAATTGGCAATAGGTCGTGTTATTCATTACAGTACTGATAATGACATACAACAAGGTATTATTATGAAATTGTCTTTTTTAGGTGCCACTGGTACGGTTACCGGTTCTAAGTACCTGGTAGAATCAAATAATAAAAAGATTTTAGTAGATTGCGGACTTTTCCAGGGATTAAAAGAATTAAGACTTAGAAACTGGTCCCCCCTTCCTGTATCTCCCAAATCGATAGATGCCGTTGTTTTGACCCACGCACATATTGATCATAGCGGTTATTTGCCATTATTGGTGAAACAAGGATTTAAGGGCCGCATCTATGCAACTGCTGCAACAACCGATTTATGTTCTATCTTACTGCCTGATAGTGGTTTTTTGCATGAGGAGGATGCCAAAAGAGCCAATAAATACGGATACAGTAAGCATCATCCGGCTTTACCTTTATATACTCAGGAAGATGCAAATAATACTTTAAAGTATTTTGAATCTGTAGAATATGACACAAGCTATCCTTTAATGGATGATTGCGAAGTGAGCTGGCATAGGGCAGGGCATATATTAGGATCTGCGTTTATTCAATTCCAAACAAAGCAAATCAAGTTATTATTTAGTGGTGATATAGGAAGACTCAATGATCCTGTTATGAAGCCTTCCGCGTTAATGAACTCTGCCGATTATTTGGTGATTGAATCAACCTATGGGAATCGCTTGCATGATAAAACCGATCCTTTAGCGTTTATAGCCGACATAGTCAATACGACTTGCAAAAGAGGGGGAACAGTACTAATTCCTGCTTTTGCAGTCGGTAGAGCACAAACTATGTTGTATTATTTGTATATTTTAAAACAAAAAAAATTAATTCCGGATATTCCAGTCTATCTGGATAGCCCTATGGCTATTAATGCCACTGAATTATTATTAAAACATCATAACGAGCATCGCTTAAGTGCAGAGGAGTGTCGAGCTGTTTGTCAAATAGCGACTTATGTCCATACCCCTGACGAATCAATGGCAGTGGATTGGGAACATGGCTCTAAAATTATTATTTCCGCAAGTGGTATGATGACTGGAGGCAGGGTTTTGCATCATTTGAAGGTATATGCTCCTGATGCTGCAAGCACTATCCTTTTGACCGGATTCCAGGCTGTTGGCACGAGAGGTGAAAAAATGTTAAATCACGAACCGACCGTTAAAATCCATGGTGATGATTATCCAGTCAGAGCCCAGGTAGCAATGCTAACCAATACCTCCGCTCATGCAGATTATGAGGAAATACTAACTTGGCTAAAACATTTTGAGAAAGCCCCAAAGAAGGTTTTTATTACCCATGGCGAGCCTCAAGCGGCATTGGGATTAAAGGGACATATTGAAACGGAACTAGGATGGAATTGCAAGATACCTGACTATCTTGAAAAGGTAAATTTGGATTAATGAATCCCCAAAATAATATTTGATTTAATATTTTGAATAAGAGCTAAAGATAGTTAGAAAATTAGGAACAATCATATTGATTTAACTGGCTCCCGAGCCTGTTTGACTAAATGGCCGGGTTTTGATGATATAAAGTATTTTCAGAAACTCGTGGTGTGCTCAAATATATTTACTTAACTATTTGAAAAAATAATTATTTATCGGTTTGGATAATCTTGACTTTTCTGATTATTGATTCTTAAAATGCTATTGGCAAAACGATTGATATTTGCCGGGTTTATAATCATTTTCATTTAATTAAAAAGGGAATTGCTATGAATAAATTACAATTAACAGGTGCTGCTTTAGCTGTTGGCGCTGCTTCTATGTTTGCTTTGGCTCCTGCATTTGCTGTTGATGCTACAGCTACCACTATTCACTGTAAAGGTGTTAATGCTTGTAAAGGTCAAGGCAGCTGTAAAACTGCTGATAACGCTTGCAAAGGTCAAAATTCTTGCAAAGGCAAAGGCATTCTTGAGATGTCTAAAGAAGATTGCGAAAAACAAGGTGGTACTGTTGCTGAGTAATAGCAATTAATTTCAGTCGCATCTTACCAGGCATGGAGAAGAAACATGCCTGGTCCCCATTCTATTTTATGGTCTACTATGGAAGTATTCCCCAATAAATTAGCTCAAAAATTACCATATTTAGGTTTTGGTCTAGGATTACGGCCAAATTATTATGAAGAAATCCTGACGAGCAAACCTGATTTGGATTGGTTTGAAATATTAACTGAAAATTATTTAATTCCCGGAGGCAAGCCCCTCTATTATCTGGACAAAATTCGCGAACACTATCCTATTGTCATGCACGGTGTTTCTCTTTCCCTGGGAACTACTGATCCTTTGGATTGGGATTATTTAAAGCAGGTACAAGAATTAGCCTCCCGTATTGAACCAGCCTGGATTTCAGATCATTTATGTTGGACTGGCGTTCATGGATTAAATACACATGATTTATTACCGGTTCCCTATACAACTGAAGCTATTCAGCACATAGTATCCCGTATTCAAGAAATACAAGATTTCTTAAAACGTCCTTTTTTGATTGAAAATGTATCAAGTTATCTTACATACAAACAGTCAGAAATGTCAGAATGGGATTTTATTCTGGAAATAGTAAAACAATCGGGCTGTTATTTGTTATTGGATGTTAACAACGTTTATGTCAGTTCATTCAATCATAATTTCGATCCAATGGATTATATTAATTCCATGCCGCTTGGAAGAGTAGCTCAAATCCATTTGGCGGGTCACACTAATCACGGTGATTACATTATAGACACCCACAATGCTCCTGTAATTGAGCCAGTTTGGGATCTTTATGAAGCTACCATACAGAGACTTGGTCCTGTATCAACTATGATTGAGCGTGATGATAACATGCCAGATTTTAGCGAGCTTTTATGTGAAATTAATCATGCAAAACACCTTGCCATACAAGCTGCAAAAGAAAAGGTAGCCGTATGAATTCCCTCTTGACCTTACAATCCCAATTTCAAGAATTCATTTATTCCGGACAGGACTCAATTAAAGAATCCATAGTGCCAACAAAGTTGGTTTCATCAGAAACTCGTTTGAATATTTATAAAGACGGTTATCGATTGAGATTGATTGAATGTTTAGCGGCAAATTACCCCGCTTTATATGCATATTTAGGTACCAAGGAATTTGAAAAGTTAAGTACTCGTTATATTGATTCTTACCCATCTCCTTACCGTTCAATCCGATGGTATGGTGATAGATTGCCTGAATTGATAAAAAAGTACTATGCGAAGTCTTGCTATTATTTGTATGAACTGGCTGAACTGGAATGGAAAATGACCTTAGCCTTTGATGCTGCAGATAATACGGTGCTTAATGTAGAAGAGATGGCAACAGTGCCACCTGAATCCTGGGCAGAGATGGGGTTTGTGCTTCATTCATCAGTCCATAGGCTTAATTTTTATTGGAATGTTTTTCCATTGTGGCAAGCTCTGGTCAATAACCTTGAGATTCCAGAATTGAACGAGGGTTCTGCTGCTACTGGCTGGGTGTTATGGCGAGGTCAAAATTATACTATTCAATATTACAGCTTGTCGGAAGAAGAGGCCTGGGCTTTAGACGCTCTGATTCAGGGAGCCTCTTTTGGGGTACTTTGTGAGGGATTATGCCAGTGGATACCTGCTGAAGAAGTCGGAATGAAAGCAGCGTCTTATTTAAAAAACTGGATTCAAAATGGGTTATTGTCTCAGTGTCGTCTTCATCATAATTAGGCATTGAGAAATAAAAAAGCTTACATTGACAGAACGACATAAGGATATGCCATGTTAAACCCAAGAGAGGTCAGGACCATAGAAGATGCAAAACGCATCGTGGAAGAAAGACAATTGACTCATATTAAGGTTGGTCTTTTTGATATCGATGGTGTTATGCTGGGCAAATATATGAGCCGGAACAAGTTTTTTTCGGCTTTGGAGCATGGTTTTGCTTTTTGTGATGTCATTTTAGGATGGGATTCTAAAGATAAGCTCTATGATAATGTGAAATATACTGGTTGGCATACAGGTTATCCTGACGCCTCAGTGCGAATTATTCCCTCAACTTGTCGAGAAATAATATTTGAAGAAAATCAGCTGCTGTTTATGGCTGAATTTTCACAAGCAGCAGAAGCCATTTGTCCACGCGGGATCTTGCGTCGTGTGATCAATAAAGCAGCGGGCATGGGGTATGATGTTTATGCCGCATTAGAATATGAATTTTTTGTATTTGATGAAACGCCTGACAGTGTGCGTGCGAAAGGATTTCGTAACCTGAAGCCTATTACTCCTGATAATTTTGGTTACTCGATTATTCGAAATACAGTCCACGCTGAATTTTATCATCAAATTCTCACTATGGCAGAAAAAATGGATTTCCCTATTGAAGGTTTACATACCGAAACAGGCCCGGGAGTCCTTGAGGCCGCAATAGCCGTTGATGAGGCTGAGGCAGCGGGAGATAAAGCGGCCTTATTTAAAACATTTATGAAAATTCTCGCGCAACGCAATAATAAAATAGCAACTTTTATGGCTAAATGGTCAGGAGATTACCCTGGACAAAGTGGTCATATTCATCTGTCTTTACGAGATAGAGATGGCGGTAAATCTGCATTTTATGAATCGGGCAGAGAATATAACATGAGCAAAACTCAACGCCATTTTTTAGCCGGGCAACAAAAGTTAATGCCTGAATTTCTAGCTATGTTATCGCCGACTGTGAATAGCTATTCCAGATTAATTCCTGGCTATTGGGCACCAACAGAGGCAACCTGGGGTGTTGAGAACCGTACCACCGCTTTACGAGTCATTCCAGGTAATGACAAGTCGCAACGTATTGAATATCGCTTGGGTTCTGCAGATGCCAATCCTTATCTGGCATTGGCTGCTGCAATAGGATCAGGATTATATGGCATTGAGAATAAGTTAGAGCCTGATATTCAGGTAAAAGGGAATTCCTACGAACAAAATCATAGCCCTGACTTGGCATTGCCGCGCACATTATGGGAATCGGCACAAAGTTTAAAAAACTCGTCAGCTGCTTATGAATTATTTGGTCAGGAATTTGTTGAGCATTTTGCTGCTTCAAGAGAATGGGAAGAGAGAGAATTTAGAAAACATATCACTGATTGGGAACTGGATAGGTATTTTGAAATTATTTAATTGAAACGACAGATTTTATAAAACTTATGGATTAAAAATGATTGCTACCTTAAAAACCTATTCTCCTGTAGATAACTCTCTTTATGTTGAAAGAGAATATGCGAATCAAGAAGAGATAAAATTTGTTTTAAGCAAAGCACAAGCGGCCAAAAATCTATGGTCTTTGTCTTCTTTGGCAGAACGTCAGGAATATTGTTTGGCTGCTGTCAATGAGATTGTCGCTAATAAAGTAGCTATTGCAGAGGAAATCTGTTGGCAAGTGGGAAGACCAATTCGCTATGCTGAGGGTGAAATCAATGGGTTTGAAGAGAGAGCAAGATATATGATTGCACAGGCCGAACCCTCTCTGGCTTCTGTGGAATTACCTGAAAAAGAAGGTTTTATAAGATACATCAAACGAGAACCGTTGGGAGTTATCCTGGTTATAGCGCCGTGGAATTACCCCTATCTCACAGCGGTCAATGCCATTATTCCTGCACTTATGGCAGGTAATGTTGTGATTTTGAAGCAT
Organism: Legionella pneumophila subsp. pascullei; assembly: GCF_900637585.1. Classification (NCBI taxonomy): domain Bacteria; kingdom Pseudomonadati; phylum Pseudomonadota; class Gammaproteobacteria; order Legionellales; family Legionellaceae; genus Legionella; species Legionella pneumophila. Next base: position 2,540,760 of record NZ_LR134380.1, on the reverse strand, counting down.
TCCGCGCAAACGCCATTAGTAGCTGAACGTTTCGATCAAGCATTCAAAAAAGCAGGTTTACCCAAGGGAGTTTTTCAATATTTGCATTTGACGCATGAGGACACAGAGTCCGTCATAAGATCACCAGTGGTTAATTCTGTAGCTTTCACGGGTTCAGTTGCCGGCGGTGAAAGAGTAGAACAGATAGTGGCAGGGCGTTTTATTCCGGTGAATTTGGAGTTAGGTGGAAAAGACCCGGCTTATATCAGGGCAGATGCTGATTTGAACCATACGGTAGAAACAGTCATAGATGGTGCATTTTTTAATTCAGGTCAATCCTGTTGTGGTATAGAAAGGATTTATGTTCATAAAGAGATATACGAAAAATTTCTTAGTAAAGCGGTTAATTTGATTAGACAATATAAATTGGGACGACCTGATAACCCTGAAACCACTCTTGGTCCACTCGTACGCGCTTCATCAGCTGACTTTGTCAGAGAGCAAATCAAAGAAGCGATAGCCCAAGGAGCAATAGCCCATATAAATACCAAGGATTTTGCAATGGATAGGCCTGGTACGCCGTATCTGGCGCCGCAAATCTTAACCGACGTTAACCATCGCATGCGAATTATGACAGAAGAAACTTTTGGTCCAGTCGTAGGGATTATGTCGGTTGATAGTGATGAAGAAGCAATCGAAAAGATGAATGATAGTGATTATGGTTTGACTGCTGCTGTGTTTACTCAGGATATTCATCAAGGGATAGCAATTGGCGAGCGATTACAAACGGGTACTTTTTTTATCAATCGTTGTGACTATCTTGATCCGGGTTTGGCCTGGACAGGAGTAAAAAAATCAGGCAGGGGTTGCACCTTATCCACCATAGGCTATGAGTATTTAACACGCCCCAAATCATTTCATATTAGAACTAGAATTGAGATTTAAAGCCTGGTAGACACCATTTCTTATGTTTTAAAGCTCAAAATGAAATTATAAAAAAGACCTAATCTTTCACGCAAAAAGGTACTCGCTATCAGTTAGAATGGTCTTTTTCAAATTAAAGGAAGATCACACATGAAAAACCAATCATTCATTGTCAATTGGAATTACCCTACACGAATCCTGGTTGGGGCTGGACGCATCAATGAATTAGCGAAAGCATGTCGTGAGTTGGGAATGGATGCTCCGCTGTTAGTCACAGACCCAGGATTGGCTTCGTCGTCAATGGTGATTAAAGTCATACAACAGGCTCAGGCGTCCGGTTTGCGAACAGGATTATTTTGCCAAATTAAAACAAATCCCACCGGCGACAATGTGATGAATGGAGTTTATGCTTTTAAAGCTGGTCAACACGATGGTGTGATTGCTTTCGGAGGTGGTTCGGCTTTGGATGCCGCCAAAGCCATTGCTTTAATGGTTGGCCAGGATAGATCTTTGTGGGATTTTGAAGACGTAGGTGATAATTGGATCCGCGTGAATGTTTCAGCCATGGCACCCGTTCTTGCCGTTCCAACAACAGCTGGAACTGGTTCAGAGGTTGGGCGAGCTTCTGTAATTACCGATACTGAAAAACAGGTTAAAAAAATTATTTTTCATCCTAAGATGTTGCCTGCTATGGTTATTCTGGATCCGGAATTAACAGTTGGACTTCCCAAATCACTTACTGCCGCAACAGGTATGGATGCTCTTTCGCATTGTCTTGAAGCTTATTGTGCCCCTTATTATCATCCTATGGCAGAAAGTATTGCCTTGGAAGGAATAAGATTAATCAGGGAGAATTTGATTAGGGCTTATAAGGACGGTAGTGATCTGGAGGCAAGGACACATATGCTCGTGGCTTCAGCAATGGGAGCTACCGCCTTTCAGCGTGGTCTTGGAGCGATGCATGCCTTGGCTCATCCATTAGGCGCAATCTATGATGTTCATCATGGGCGGCTTAATGCGATTTTGATGCCCTATGTTTTATTGGCTAATCGTAGTGAAATTGAAAACAAGATAGAACGACTGGCAAATTATTTGTCAATATCCAAAGGATTTGACGGTTTTTTGGATTGGATAGAGCAAATGAGATTAGAATTGGGAATTGAAAACACTTTAAACCAGTTGGGTATTGATTGTTCTCAGATAGACCGATTAGCAAAAATGGCCACTGAGGATGCAGCAGCATCTTCTAATCCTGTTCACTTTTCAGTCGAACAATACAAAGAATTATTGAGCAAAGCCATTGGTGAGTAATCGTTTTAAAGGAAAAAGTGCAGAAACGGGTGGTTTAGTCAGGTAGAAATCAGAAAGAAAGGACTTATATATTGAAATTAACCCTAATCCAGCTGATGAGAATTTTGAGATAATTAATTAGGTGAATTAAATGAATCTTGGTATTTTGCTTTGTGATAAGGTAAGTGAAGTATTTGTCGAAGATCATGGTCAATACCCTGAGATGTTTGCCAATCTATTACGCCCGGCAGATGCTACTCTTGAATTTACGGTATTTGATGCGGAACGTGGGGAGCTGCCAACGGATATGCATGCCGTAGACGCTTATCTGATATCAGGAAGTCGACATGGAGTGAATGATGATTATCCCTGGATAAGAAAGCTTGAAGAGTTTGTTCGTACTTTGCATGCTTCTCAAAAAAAATTAATCGGTATTTGCTTTGGGCACCAATTAATAGCGAAAGCTTTAGGTGGAAAAGTGATTAAATCTCCCAAGGGTTGGGGGGTAGGTATGTCACAAAATCAAATTTATCAATTTAAAGAATGGATGAAACCATCTCTAAATTGCTTCAATTTATTGGTTAGCCATCAAGATCAGGTGATTGAGTTACCAACCGGTGCGGAGATATTAGCAGGAAGCGATTTTTGTCCAAATTATATGATGCAAATTGGTTCTTTCTTTAGTGTGCAGGGGCATCCTGAGTTTACTAAATCTTATTCTCGTGATTTGATGGTCTCTCGCGAGGATTCGGTCAATGAAATTGAATTTGCAAAAGGGATGAAATCTCTTGAATTACATGAGGATGACACAATTATTGCCCAGTGGATAATTAATTTTTTAAAAGCCTGATGAGCTGTTTTTAATTGATTATTATACCCCCTTAGCGTACAATATGTGAACATTAATTTTATTCACTGACCAGAACTATCGGGAGTATGTATGGCGAAGACAATTAAGGCTACTGGAGATGGTGCTTGTCTATTTAATGCAGTGGCTATTGGGCTGAGTATCGAGATCTTGAGCGGAAGACTGGATTCGCAGTCGGATACACCCGGTTATCAGGCCTTACTGGATGAATTTGCCAAACATCACCCGCAATTTAACCCCAAAAGTTGGAAAACTTTAAAAGAGTGGCTAGCCTATTACAACGATACCAGAGACATTGAGCTGATTTTGGCTCCTGTATTATTTAATTTGAATCAGAAATATCAACATCATCTGGATGAAGAAATTCTCAATGAATTAACAAATCTTGTATGGAAAAATAAGGTCAGTATTGAAAATGGACACGCCTGGTTTCAATTGCAGAACACAGGGGATTTGGGCGAGGCTCTTTTTCCCAAATTGGAAAATCTGGATTTGAAAAAAGACAGGCTTCCCTTATTGGATAAACTACGAGAAATTCTTAAAGACTACACACTTGAACTGACACGTGAAAATGTAAAACAATTTCTGACAGAACGAGCAAAAGAATTACTATCTGCTTTAAAGAAAAAAATCAGTTCAGATCCTCATGCCTTTCAAAGGGGTTATAGTTGCAATGAATTAAAGGGTATGACAGATGCTTTATCGATCAGTCTGGTTGAGAATAGAGAAGAAGACATTACGGACAGCCGAATCAAAATCAGATTAGAGAATAAGGAAGAGCATTGGAATGTGTTGTGTAATGAAGAAGATAATGAGCGTTTTCTGGATTCGACGCCTCCACACTTGAAAATGACGTCTTTGGAGGCTTATCGCGGTGATAAACAAGTCAGCGCACCAACATCTGAGCAATTGGATTTGATAGAAGAGCCTGGCGTATTCTTAAGAGAAAGAACCATTGATAATCCTGGCCTTGGCAATTGTGCTTTTTATGCCTTTGCAATGGGTCTGGTGAATATAATTCAGGAAGAGGCAAAATATAATAGAAGAACCATGTTTGAGCGATGGGTAGGTCTCGATAGGTCAATTTCAGGGCTATACGACGAGATTTTGCAACTTAATCTTGAAGATCCCAATAAAGAATTACTGGACAGGTTGCAAAGCTCCTTAAGAATAGTGACCTATCAATATCAAATACGGGAATTAAGAAATGTTTGTGTATTTAGAAATGGAAATTATAATCGCTTAACTGGAAACAGCAATTTTGTTAATTTTGCAGCCTTATATTATGGTGATCCTCAGGATACGGACTCCCGTTTCAATCCTTTTGCAGATTCTGTTCCTATACTGATTAAAATGGCAGAGATCGATCGAGACAGTGTACATCCAGGGCATGAAAATGATGTTTTGGTTCCTCTCTTTTTGAATTTATTGTATGGCGAAACCACGAATCCAGCCAATATTACTCTGGAAACAGAGCCAAGGAGTGAGTCACCTATCATTACTGCTATGAATAACATCACTCAGGATTTTTTCTGGGGAACTCATTTGGATTTAGATTATTTAGCCGAAGCGTTTGAGGTGAATCTTCATGTGCTAAGGAATGATAGTCCAATTCAAGAATTTGTCGATATTCCAGAACGACATACTCTTACTTTAACTAATAGCAATAATACACATTGGACTACCCAAATTACGACGGCGAGAGCCACTACAGGAATGCTTCTGGCACGTAACTCCCCTTTAAGTGGAGTTAAAAGAACAATGGATCAACCAACAGTTACCGAGGATCTTCTTGGAAAAGAATCAGCTCGAGACTTTATAGTACCTCCTTTTGATACACTAACTAATCCTCATAACAGGAAAGGAAATGAAACCAATAAACCAATCGGTAAAGGGATTTTCCATGATAGGCCGGTGGTTAGTGAAGACCAAAGAAAATTGGAGCAACTAAAACGAATTGTTGCCAATGCGACGCTCGCTTATACAACTTACAGTGAAAGTATCTGGTTTTGCTTCTTTCATTACCATGGTCAAACAGGTCGGGATCGGGCTAATAATTTCTGTAAAACATTTTCTAAAATAACAGATTACAATCAAGCCAAAGAAGCCTTGGTTCATTATTTAAATGACAACAGGAATGGAAATACGCACCCGCATTCCTATAGAACAATGTTACTGCATGAATTACAAGGGGATCATGACAATAAAAAAGATTTACAATATTTGTCCAGGCACTTTACTTCTTCTTTAAATAAATTAGCTTCTGTTTTAGAAGTGCAATTGTTTGCCAACAGATACGTTCCCTAGTGAGAGCGGGATGTAAAAGGCGTGCTTGGTCTTTTACATCCTCATAAAGTCAGAATTTACGAAAATCTCCAATCTCTTCGTTAAAAATGTTTTTAATTGAGTCATTTAGTTTATTACTTTTTAATTGAGGACGTTGATTTTTTACTAATTAATGCAATGATGGGCGGTAAAATTGAAATCGCTATGACCGCATAGATAACTAATGAAAAATTCTCTTTTATTAATGGAATAGAGCCTAAATAATATCCCAGGCTTAGAAGACTTCCAATCCAAAGTATCCCGCTGATCAGATTGAAAAGCGTGAAATGCAATGATCGCATACTACCAATACCTGCAATAAATGGCGCAAATGTGCGTATTATGGGAATAAAACGTGCCAGTATTATTGTTTTACCACCATGTTTCTCATAAAAAGCATGGGTATCGTGCAGATGTTTGGGATTCAGTAACCAGGAGCGCTTGGCAGTAAAGACACGGGGACCTATTGCGCGTCCAACAAGAAAATTCACTTGATTCCCTAATATTGAAGCCATGAATAGCAAGACAAACAACAGCATGATATTCATAGGGTTTCCTGGTTGAGCGGCGATACTTCCAGCAGCAAATAACAGTGAATCTCCTGGTAAGAAAGGAGTGACGATAAGGCCTGTCTCACAAAAGATGACAGCAAATAAGGCAAGATAGGTCCAAAAACCGTATGTTGATACAAAGGCATTTAAATAAACATCGATATGAAGAATGTAGTCAATCATGTGCTGTATGTTTTGCATACTGTCTCTTTCAGTTAAATGTACAAAGCGAGTTCTAAGGTATCTACCCTGATGAAACAACAGGATATCCATTTTAAAAATACAGGGCTTGTGAACACTCTAGCCTCTACCAAATTCTACACGACTTACTTAAAATACCCAATGTTCTTAATGGCGAAAATGTTTTTAATTTGATCAATTAGATTCTCCAAATTCTTTTATTAAAAGTCTTATATCCAATTCTTTAAGAAATTTCATGGGTACTTTTCTGGTAAATAGAGATTATTGGTTATACACTTTATATAATATTTGTTCTTAAAGATTAAGCAAATAATTAATCAATAAGAGGGGACGTTATGAAGAAATGGAATCAGTTTCTCTTGTTAATTTATTTGTCTTTATTTATAGGCCATGCCCATGCCGTTACTTCTTTGTTGACTAATTTTACGCAATTGGTTAGGGCGGTTGAGCGAGGTGATGATGTCAAGGCTATTATACGATTGGATCGGTGCCAAATTACAGATCCCACCTTGCAAACTCAATTAGTACAAAATTTGGATGGCGCTTCCACAAGATTCAATTTTACAGAGTATTTGCATTTTCGAACCAGAATTAATGATCAATTGCGAGATACGGTCACTACCGTATCAAGCAAGATATTTGAACATTCGCCTGGCGTGTTTTTATCTGTTTCTGGCCGTTTGAATGTCTTCGAGGATAATACTGCTACTTTGCATGTCAATTTCTATGATCCCGCTTTAGGAACAAGCGTATTAATTATCGATTGGCTTTGTGACATCAGTAATGGCAACGATGAAAATGGTTTATTTTTATACAACAACCCCTAGGCTCTGAGTATACAATTTACTCCTTTCATTTGGCTCATTTCTTAACGATTGCTCAGATACAGTCTAAGAGGATTCGGGTTTATCCAATAATAATGATGCATCAAGCAAACCTGAAATAATCGATTCTGCAATTTTATTTTTCAAAATCTCTTCAAATTGTTGCAATAATAGTTAAAATTGAAAAAATATATCAATATTGATCATATCTAGAATAATTTAAACTATTCATGTAATAATGATTTGTCTAGGGAAAGAGTTTTTGTGCTTCATGCTTTGCTTTTGAATAGTTGTTTATAGTAAACGACCTGGAGAATAAAAATGAATTTTCTAAAAAAATTATATGTACAAGTTCTTCTGGGTGTTTTCATTGGTATTTTACTCGGATACTTTTTGCCTGATGTAGGGATTCAATTAAAAACCATTGCTGATGTTTTTATCAAAATCATTAAGATGTTAATTTCTCCTATTATATTTCTCACTCTGGTCTCTGGAATCGCAGCAATGAACGATATGAGGCAGGTTGGGCGCTTGGCAGGTGGGGCATTGCTTTTTTTTACCTTCATCACAACCCTGGCTTTGCTGATAGGTCTTCTGGCCACGGATTATTTTAAGCCTGGTGTTGGTTTAAATGTGAATCCCAATTCCCTGGATGCCAAAGAAGCTAGCTCTTACCTTGAGGGTGCACATAAGATAACTAATGTTACTGAACTGCTGATTAATATAATCCCCAGAACGTTTATTAGCGCCTTTGTCGATGGTGAGCTGCTGCAAGTTATTTTTATTTCGATATTGTTTGCTGTAGGTCTGATTCTTACTGGCAATATAGGGAAATCATTGGTTACTGGAATGCAAATCCTGTCTAATGTCTTTTTTAAAATCATTCATTTTGTAATGTATATGGCACCTGTAGCTGCCTTTGCTGCTATGGCGTTCAGTGTTGGGAAATTTGGAGTTGGCCCTTTGTTTAATTTAATTGGATTATTGGCTTGTTATTATCTGACCTCCATTTTCTTTATATTGATTATCTTGGGAAGTCTTTTGCAATGGTACTGCAAAATTAATATCTGGCATTTGCTACGGTATTTAAAGGATGAGCTTTTAATCGTATGGAGTACCGCTTCCTCCGAGACTGTATTGCCGAGTTTGATGCAGAAGCTGGAACGATTGGGATGTGAGCAGTCTGTAGTCGGTTTGATTCTGCCTTTAGGATATTCTTTTAATTTGGCAGGGACGGCAATCTATTTAACGATGGCAGCCATGTTTATTGCACAGGCTACCAATACTGATTTAACAATTTGGCAGGAGTTATCGCTTCTGGGAGTCATGATCATTAGTTCCAAGGGAGCCGCAGGGGTATCGGGAAGTGGATTTATTGTGTTAGCCAGCTCATTAGCTACGATAGGGCACATTCCTGCCGCAGGTGTTGTTCTTGTTTTGGGTATCGATAAATTTATGAATGAAGCCAGGTCTATTATTAATATGATGGCTAATGCAATCGCCACGATTATTATTTCCAGGTGGCAACAATCTTTGGATTACCAGAAAACTCAATTTGAATTGCAAGAAAAGGGGCAATCGGAAACCAAAAATGTTTATGCTAGTGGGATGTAAGTCCTGTTCTATTGCGAAAGGAATCATGTAACCCGTCAAAAAAATCAAGCTTATAGTAAAAACTGGATGTCCTTATGTAGGGTATCCAGTGTCCTTGTTATTGTGTTTCTAGTTATTTTAAAGAATACCCTTAAACCAGCTTAGCTGGTCTTGCTATAATGTCTTCCAAGTTTTCGATTTTTTTCCTTTTATCTTGATTTGTCGAACTAAAAAATAAACTGGAAACATTATAATCCGAAGAAAGTTTTAATTGATTAGGCAGATCATCCATCATGTAAAAGAGTGCTTCCTTTGCATCAAGTCGTTTTATCCAATCTCTGGATAAATTGGATTGCACGGCTTTGTTTTCAATAAGTTTAAACAATCGATCACAGGAGGAATCAGGTTTTAATGAGTAACAATGGGTTTTTGCAAATTCTGCAAGTTGTTGAAAGGACTTGAGTAGAAAGGCTATTTGTTCGGTAGTCTCGTTCGTCACTCTTAACTTATTGATTTCCTTTATGCTGCAGATAATCCGAATTTGCGTTCTACAAACCTGCAAGCTGATGTTGTATCGATAACAATCAAGAAGATTTGTGGCTGTCAATGTTTTATTGGTTTGAGCGCTTTTTAAAAATTCAGCCGTATTTTTACAATATTCAGCAAGAGTTTTAAGATAATATTTTGTGCCCTGAGGATTGATTTCCTGTTCGGCTTTTCCATATGCAAATACTGTTGCGGACTGAGAGTCCTGTTCTTTAATAAATTTATTAATGAAATAGTCAAGAATATCAATGAATCTGAAATTATTGGAGTTATAAGCCATATCAAGCGTGATGGCTTGAAAAATGTTATCCAACTCCGTATCGATTACCTCAAAATGATCGCTGTTTTTATAGATATGGGAATTTGGGGCTTCCTTGTTTAACAAAAACATTTGGTTTTCAAGATCATCAAAAATAATTTTGGTATCCTGATTAAAGTATTTTTGAATAAAAAGTCTAATCTTGAATTTGATTTCATTGCTTATTTCTTTGCTGTCAGATTCGGAAATTGCCGCAAGCTGTTTTAGCAACAGCATTCTGTAGAGAACGAATTCATCCGTGACACGTGCTGATTGTTGCAAGGGATCCAGGCCTAATCCAGGTTTGATTTTATGGCAAAGCGATAATAAAAAGGCGTAGGAGTTATCAAGATAGCGATTGATGTTTTCCGCTGTTACAGGTTCCCTTGCATCTCTTCTGGCGATACCTAACATTTGTCGGTATTCAGGATCTCCTAAAAAAATACAAGTTGAAGTATATAATGGCTCATGTTTTTTAAACAAATTCAGGGCTGTATCGCAGAGATAATGATAGGGGTTATGCTTGGCTTTGTCTGATGCATCAATGGGGGACAAGCGTTTTATATGAGAAAAATCGGATTCATTACCTCCAAGGCCGCCTTCCTCTCTGGAGTTTGAATAGAATTTCAATAACACAGGAGGTATATAATTGAGTTGACAGACTATCTCAAGAACTTGCTCTTTGATTTTGGGGATTAACTCAAAGTCTTCAATCACAGATTGATTTTTTTCATCCCTCAAATAAGTCATGGTGTCGTGAATCCATTTAATCAATAATTTGGAGTTTTTCTTGTTAATCGAATGAATCAACTCTTGAGTTTGTATCCTGCTTTGCGTAATTAATTCTTTGTATTCATCTCCCAAATCGATTTCGATGGCTTTACTATGCCTGTATCGAGAAGCATATTCTCTTAACCATCCGGATACTGAGCCTCTGGCTACCTTTTTACCAATCGTGACTAAATGAAAGTTCTGGTTGATCTTTTCAAAATCTCTTGTATTTTCAATAACTTCATTGGTTGTTTCTTTTTTTAATAAACTCTCTTTTTTCAAACGTAAAAATTCTCCGTTTATCATATCGATAGATTGTTGAATATGAGCTCTATTATCAGAAGAACGTTGATAGGTTAATACGCTGAGTTTATTGATTAGGAGGTGTGTTGCTATACAAGAGAGAGAAAAAACCAGGACAGCCAGAGCTGCTATAGCCCATAGAAAAGTACCGCCAGTAATAATACTCATAGTCACACCGACTATTGGAGCAATAATGACTCCCGCAAAGAGTGAAAAAATGATAGGGTATCTTGCGAGTATTCCTTTCTGATTCATTTTTTCCAGTAAAAAATCTCTTGCCAGGATCATGAATTTCAACTGGATTTCCTGGGTAAAGGCCAAGCGAACTTTTTCAGACTCTGACATTTGATTGATCCACTTGACCAGAGGCGATTGATGTTCACTTTGAATTTCCACATCGTGGACTTGATAAAGTGACTTAAAACCTGAGTTAAAAATACGACTTAATTCACGTGCAAAATAGATTTCGATAGCTAAATGAATGGATTCGCCAGACTGGTTTGCAATCTTTGCTTTAGCAATGAATTCCTCTCTGGAATTGGGTTCGATGGGTGATTTGCTTATTTTTCCAAGCAGGAGCATTTCTCTGAAATGGAATAATTTGATAATTTCTATGGAGATGCGCTCACATTCTTTCTTTATCAAATTGGATAATTCAGTTTGTTTTTCCAGGTTTTCATTAAACTCTTTTTGGACATTCTCTGGCGCTCCTAAAAATTCATTATTGAAGTAATCAAATAACAGGTCGGTAATTGATTTGCCTAAAGCAAGGGAAAAGACCTCCGCAGCTACAAAATTGAATAAGGTGTTGTCATTGGAAGAATTGATTTCAGAAAGAAAATTCCTTATAGATTCAGGAATAAGCAGTTTTGCTTTTTCAATGTAATAGGAAGAGCCCGCCGTTTCTTTTTC